>NZ_JBTLRO010000002.1:0-576719 GCF_054482815.1 Oceanobacillus sp. CAU 1775
AAGTAAAAGAACAATCCTACAGATCAGTCGTTTTTTAAGAGCCTCGTTGTGGAGGCCAGCTTATATCTGGCTCCTGAAAATTGAGGGAAAAGGTGCTTCTTAACTACCAAAACGTCGCTGTCACTCTCGTCTAACTGTAAATAAATCCCAAATGGATGGAGCCACCTTTAATAGGGTATTTAGTTTTTTGGCTCTTTTAGAAAAAAGTTAGTAACTGAAAATTCAAACTATATTAATGCAACACTAGTGACTAGATTTATATAAAATATAAGTTCTATCATTCAGTCTCTATCATAGATTATATTAAGAGAAAGTGAGTGATGGAAATATGTTTTTATCTAATAAAAATAAACAAAGCCAAAAAAGAATCTTTGTCGTAGTCATAGTCACCATTTTGACACTGCTTTTGTCGGTTATGGCGATGAACCAAACAAAGTATCGATTCTCTTCTAATCTTATTAGCTCATGGACGAGTGACGTACATCCTTCAATATTTTTTCACTTATTAACGATGGAAAATAGAGCGTTTGCTGCAGTTGCTGATGACGAGAGTCCATTTGATTCTTTACCAAGTAGAGTTTTTCACTTAATGACGAGTGTGAAACCAAATGATTTTAGAAGTTTACTTGGCAATGAACTTCCTGGTTTTTCAATTTATGATACAGAGATATTAATTGCAGGTGAGGGCACAGACTTTACGAATTTACCAGTCGAATCTTCTTTTCCTCTTGAGGATGTATTAGAGGAAAGAGAAGCAGAGTACGAGAATGACACTGGAGAAGATGAACAAAAAGAAATACCTTCAGTAGATGAGCAGAGAAATGTTGTTTTTATTTATAACACACATAATAGAGAGTCATTTTTACCACATCTACCAGATATAACAAATCCAGATTTGGCGCATCATAGTGAAGTAAATATTACGCTAGTTAGTGAAAGGTTAAAGCAATCTCTTCAAGAGAAGGGAATTGGTGCGATTGTAGATGAAACAGATATTATAGGAGAAGTTCTCGTTCAAAATAATTGGGAGTATTGGCAGTCATACGAAGCATCCCGAGAAGTAGTCAGTGAGGCATTTGCTCAACATAAAGATTTACAATACGCGATTGATATCCATAGAGATGGTATTTCAAGAGATCTAACAACAAAAAATATCAATGGAGAAAACTATGCGAAAGTGATGTTTGTTATTGGTAAGGATAATCCAGCATTTAAGAAAAATTATCAATTAGCTAATAATCTTCATAATCGGCTGAAAGAAAAATACCCAGGTCTTAGCAGGGGCGCCGTTCAACAAGGTGGCTCAGGTAACAATGGAATTTACAATCAAGACTTAACGGAAAATGCTTTATTACTTGAAATTGGTGGGGTTGGAAATACTTTGGAAGAAACGTACCGGACGATTGATGTAATTGCAGAAGTATTTAGCGAGTATTATTGGGACGCAGAAGCAGTTCAAGGAAGCGGGGGGTAAATATGCGTATTATTCTTTTGATATTTGCACTTGCACTTTGTTTCTTTATGGGTGTGCAGCATGGGATGGAAAAACAAGTGAGGCATGTTGCTCCAGTAGAAGACGTAGAAGTAGCTGTGGAAGCTGATTTTAGCGAGTCTGTAGAAAGTGAACTCCCTCAAGCAAGTCAAATGAATATGGCATCTACTCAAAATACTACAGCTTATAAAGCTGCGATCGCACTTGAATCTGTTGTGGATTTTATTTATGAAATTATTGTGCACTTCCTTTATCAAGTTTCGAAATTATTTTATTAAGCGATTAACCCTGATTGAATTTCCTGTTATAATTAACCTCCAAGCGTCGGTTAGAAAGTTGAGATAGTGTATTTATAAGTGTTAAAATGGTATAGTTATTGAATAAATCTAGCTCTATTGCTATAATCAATGCTAGTAATTATCACCGAATTTAATTGCTCTATTATGATAATAGAGTTGTAGGAGTGAACAACAGGAATGGTGAATAAAAATAGAAATGTACGAAACTTTTCGATCATCGCACATATCGATCATGGGAAATCGACGTTAGCTGACCGAATTTTAGAAAATACACAAACAGTTTCTAAGCGTGAAATGAAAGAACAATTGCTTGATGGTATGGATTTAGAGCGAGAGCGCGGAATCACAATTAAACTGAATGCTGTACAACTTGAATATAAAAGTAAAAGTGGAGAAGATTATACTTTTCATTTAATTGATACTCCTGGTCACGTAGACTTTACTTATGAAGTTTCAAGAAGCTTAGCTGCATGTGAAGGGGCAATTCTAGTAGTCGATGCTGCCCAAGGAATTGAGGCACAAACACTAGCAAACGTTTATTTAGCTATGGAAAACGATTTAGAAATCATACCAGTTATCAATAAAATTGATTTGCCAAGTGCTGATCCGGAACGTGTTAAGAAAGAATTAGAGGATGTCCTTGGTATCGATGGTGACGATGTTATCCTTGCTTCGGCAAAATCAAATATAGGGATAGACGAAATCCTAGAAAGAATTACAGAGGTAATACCTCCACCACCTGGTAAGGTTGATGAACCATTAAAAGCTTTAATCTTTGATTCATTATATGATTCTTATCGAGGTGTAATAGCGTACGTTTGTATCAAAGAAGGCTCGATGAACGTCGGAGACAAAATCAAGATGATGTCAAACGGCAAAGAGTTTGAAGTGAATGAAGTAGGTGTATTTAAACCGAAAATCACTGAAACGGATGGACTTACAGTGGGAGATGTTGGGTATTTCACAGCATCAATGAAAGATGTCGGGGATACACAAGTAGGGGATACTGTAACAAATTCTGCTCGTCCTGCTACTGAAGCACTGCCAGGTTATCGAAAATTAAACCCAATGGTATTCTGTGGACTATATCCAATCGATTCTAATGACTACAATGATCTTCGTGAAGCTTTGGAGCGCTTAGAATTAAATGACTCATCCTTGCAATATGAAGCAGAGACTTCACAAGCTCTAGGATTTGGTTTCCGTTGTGGATTTTTAGGATTACTTCATATGGAAATCATCCAAGAGCGTATTGAAAGAGAGTTTGGAATTGACTTAATCACAACTGCAGCAAGTGTTATCTTCGAAGTAGAAAAAACAAACGGTGATAAAATAATCGTAGATAACCCTGCAGATATGCCAGATCCACAAGTGATTGAATCAATTAGCGAGCCATATGTAGAAGCGACTATCATGGTACCAAATGATTATGTTGGCCCCGTAATGGAAATTGCTCAGAGAAAACGTGGCCAGTTTGTAAATATGCAATATCTGGACGATATTCGTGTGAACGTTATTTATCAAATTCCATTATCTGAAATTGTTTATGACTTCTTTGATCAATTAAAATCACATACGAAAGGGTATGCATCTTTTGATTATGAGTTAATCGGTTATAGAGAATCTAAATTAGTGAAGATGGATATTCTCTTAAATAGTGAAACAATTGATGCTTTATCATTTATTGTCCATCGTGATTTCTCTTATGAACGTGGTAGACAAATTGTTGAAAAGCTTAAAAAACTTATTCCACGTCAACAATTTGAAGTTCCTATTCAAGCTGCGATTGGAAATAAGATTGTTTCGAGATCGACAATTAAAGCAGTTAGAAAAGACGTAACTGCGAAGCTTTATGGAGGGGACATTAGCCGTAAGCGTAAACTTCTTGAAAAACAAAAAGAAGGTAAAAAACGTATGAAAATGGTCGGTTCAGTAGAGGTTCCTCAAGAGGCATTCATGGCAGTACTGAAGATGGATGATAATTAAAAGATTATTTTTGGAAGCTTGAAAGCATTTGCTGCTCTCAGGCTTTTCCTTTTTATCTTATACTAAAATTTAGAAGATGAAAGAAGCTGAAGAAATGCCTAATATACAATCTGCATATATTCATATCCCGTTTTGCCAACAAATGTGCCATTATTGTAATTTTGTAAAGTACTTCTATAACGAGGCAAGAGCAACTGACTTTGTTATTGGACTAGGGAAAGAAATGGATAATTATCTGCCAAATAACCATAATGTACTGTCAACATTGTACGTCGGTGGTGGTACCCCTACTGCATTAAATATCGATCAATTAACCATTCTAATGGAGAATATTCATAGAAAGTTTGATATGACAAAATTAGAAGAGTTTACAATTGAAATAAATCCAGGGGATATTGATGAAGAAAAGGCGAAGCTATTAAAAGATTATGGTGTAAATCGGATTTCTTTCGGTGTTCAAGTTATGGATGATCAGATGCTTGAACAATTAGGAAGAGCTCATCGTGTGAAGGATGTTTACGATACAGTGAACCTATTAACGAAAAATGATTTTCGTAATATTAGCCTAGATCTTATCTATTCATTACCACATCAAACAATCGAGCAATTCACCAAATCTTTAGAAGAAGTTTTGGCATTTAATCTCCCTCATTATTCTACTTACTCCTTGCAGATAGAACCCCAGACAGTCTTCCATAACAAATATCGAAAGGGGAAACTGCATCGCCCAAGAGAAGAAGATGAAGTGGAGATGTATCATATTCTTTTAGATCGAATGAAAAAATATGGTTTAGAGCAATATGAGATAAGTAATTTTGCTAAACCTAATCATGAAAGTAAACATAACCTTGCATATTGGGATAATAATTATTTTTATGGATTTGGAGCAGGTGCTTCAGGTTATTTACCAGGTGAGCGCTTCATGAATGTTAAAACTGTACCGACATATCTAAAAAAGTTAGAAGCAAAAGAGAAACCAATCCTTCAAGTAGACAACATTTCATTACAAGAACAAATGGAAGAAGAATTAATTTTAGGACTAAGGAAAGTTAAAGGATATCCTATTGATTATTTTGAAAAAAAGTTCGGCCATACAATTGATAAAGTGTATGGAGAAGAAATAAGGAAACTTGAAAAGAATGATTTGATTATAAGAGAAGATAATAAAATCAAGTTAACAAAACAGGGAATGTTGCTAGGAAATATTGTTTTCGAGGAATTTATTCTAGATGAAGAAAAAGTTTTACATTTATAGAGAATATGATTATTGATAAAATAGTAGTAGTTCGTTGACAAAGATTATTGAATTTGATAATTTATATATAGAATTAGCACTCGGAGGCAATGAGTGCTAACAGAGGTGATCATCATGCTAACTGAAAGGCAACTATTATTACTACAGGTGATTATTGATGATTTTATTGAAACAGCCCATCCAGTAGGTTCTCGAATGCTTGCAAAAAAAGGGACTATTCCTTTTAGCGCAGCAACGATTCGAAACGATATGGCTGATCTTGAAGAATTAGGCTTTTTAGAAAAAATGCACTCTTCATCAGGACGTGTCCCTTCGGAAAAAGGGTATAGGTACTATGTTGATCATTTAATTAAGCCGCATACTAGCCAAAGATATCAAGGGATTGTAAGTAATTTACTGGAAAAAGGTTTTTATGAGTTTGAACAAATTGTGCAGATGTCAGCTGAGGTATTATCTAATTTAACTAGTTATACTTCAATAATATTAGGCCCAGAATTGTTTGAAACCAAGCTGAAGCAAATTCAAATTGTCACCATATCACCACAGATGGCTGTTGCGATATTGGTTACAAACACTGGTCACGTGGAGCATCGTTCATTTACTATCCCAGAAGGTATTAATCCTTCTGAACTTGAAAAACTAGTAAATATGATGAATGAGAAGCTTCAAGGAATTCCTATCGTGAAATTGCAAGGAGTTTTCTATAATGAAATTGCAAAGATGACCCAGCGTTATCTTGAGGATAATCATATTATTCATTATATGAAAGATATATTTGCAGTGGATTCTCCAGTAAAGCTTTATGTGAGTGGGAAATCAAACATCTTAATGCAACCTGAATTTAATGATATTGATAAAGTTCGTTCCTTCTTTCATTTAATGGACCACGAAGAAACTTTAGCAAATTTATTAAAGAATACAACCAAAGGTATAGAAGTTACAATTGGTAATGAAAATGAAAACGAAGCTATTAAAGATTTCAGCTTAATTACTTCGAGTGTTCATAATGGTGATAAATATATGGGAACAATAGCATTACTAGGCCCAACTCGCATGGAATATAAAAAAGTAATATCCCTTTTAAAAGGATTATCAAATGAAATGAATAACACATTCTACATGTGGTACAAGAATAATGAATAAATTTTAAGATGAATTTGGCATTGAGTGGTAGGGAGAAAAGATTAGCTCTCGAACTTCCTACCACAGTTTTTAATGGTTATTTTAAGTATAAAAATGTAGAATGGTCATGGTTAATATTTGGAGGTGTCTCGTGTAATGGAAACAAAAGATCAGAAACAAAAGCAAGAAGAAGTTGAGAACCAAGAAGAAACAGTAGAAATAATCGATAAAGTAGAAGAAACAGAAGCAGAACAAGAGACTGCAGAAAATAGTGAACTAGATGCAGTTCTTAAAGAGAAAGATGAAATCTATAATCGTCTATTAAGATTACAAGCTGAATTTGATAATTTTAAAAGACGGTCGCAAAAAGAAAAGGAAGCAGAACGTAAATACAAATCACAAGATATTGTTAATGATCTACTTCCCGTTCTAGATAACTTTGAAAGAGCATTACAAGTTGAAAAGACAGAAGAAACAGCGGGGCTTATTGATGGTATATCAATGGTTTATCGCCAACTTCAAGAGGCAGTCACTAATAATGGTGTAGAAGTAATTGAGACAGAAGGTCAAGAATTCGACCCAAACTTACACCACGCAGTAATGCAAGTAGAAGATGAAGCATTTGAATCGAACCAAATTGTAGAAGAACTACAAAAAGGTTATTTACTTAAAGATAGAGTTATTCGACCATCTATGGTTAAAGTTAATAAATAATGGAAAGTAGTCAAGGAGGAAATTAGAGTTATGAGTAAAATTATTGGTATTGATTTAGGAACAACAAATTCGGTTGTATCTGTAATGGAAGGTGGGGAAGCAGTTGTTATCCCTAACCCAGAAGGAAATAGAACAACACCATCAGTCGTATCATTTAAAAATGGTGAAAGACAAGTAGGGGAAGTTGCAAAGCGTCAAGCAATTACTAACCCAGATACGATCCAATCTATAAAACGTCATATGGGTACTGATTACAAAGAAACAATTGATGGCAAAGATTACACACCTCAAGAAGTTTCTGCAATTATCCTACAACACCTTAAAGCTTATGCAGAAGACTATATAGGAGAGAAAATTAATAAAGCTGTTATTACAGTACCAGCTTACTTCAACGACTCAGAACGTCAAGCAACTAAAGATGCTGGAACGATTGCAGGCTTAGAAGTAGAACGTATCATTAACGAACCGACTGCTGCAGCTTTAGCATACGGTATCGACCAAGATAAAGAAGATCAAACGATTCTTGTGTTTGACCTTGGTGGAGGAACATTTGATGTATCTATCTTAGATATTGGTGATGGTACATTTGAAGTTGTTTCTACTGCAGGTGATAACAAACTTGGTGGAGATGATTTTGACCAATTAGTGATTGATTATATGGTACAAGAATTTAGAAAAGAAAATGGTATTGATTTATCACAAGATAAAATGGCCACACAGCGTCTAAAAGATGCAGCTGAAAAAGCGAAAAAAGATTTATCAGGTGTTTCTCAAACGCAAATTTCATTACCATTTATTACTGCAGGAGAAGCAGGACCTCTACATTTAGAAATGACATTAACTCGTGCTAAATTTGAAGAGTTAACATCAGAATTAGTAGAACGTTCTATGATTCCAACACGTAAAGCTTTATCTGACGCAGGATATACTTCAAGTGATATTGATAAAGTACTTCTAGTGGGTGGATCAACTCGTATTCCAGCTGTACAAGAAGCAATCAAAAGAGAACTTGGACAAGAACCTTCAAAAGGAGTTAACCCGGATGAAGTAGTTGCTCTAGGAGCAGCAATCCAAGGTGGAGTTCTTGCAGGGGACGTTAAAGATGTTCTTTTACTTGATGTAACACCACTATCTCTTGGTATTGAAACAATGGGTAGCGTGTTTACGAAATTAATTGAAAGAAATACAACTATTCCTACAAGTCATTCACAAGTATTCTCAACTGCTGCTGATAATCAAACAGCTGTTGACATCCATGTTTTACAAGGTGAACGTGAAATGGCGTCTGATAACAAAACACTTGGACGTTTCCAATTAACGGATATTCCACCTGCACCACGTGGTATTCCACAAATCGAAGTTACTTTCGATATTGATGCAAACGGAATCGTGAATGTTCGTGCGAAAGATAAAGGAACAAATAAAGAACAATCAATTACAATCCAATCATCTTCAGGGTTATCGGATGAAGAAGTTGACAAGATGGTAAGAGAAGCTGAAGAAAATGCTGAAGCAGATAAGAAGCGTAGAGAAGAAGTTGATTTACGTAATGAAGCAGATCAATTAATCTTCACAACGGATAAAACGATCAAAGATCTTGGCGATAAAGTTTCTGAAGAAGATAAAGGAAAAGCAGAAACAGCTAAAGAAGAGCTGAAAAAAGCTTTAGAAGGTACAGATATCGAAGAAATTACTACTAAGAAAAATGCTTTAGAAGAACATGTACAACAATTATCTGTTAAGCTATATGAGCAAATGCAACAAGAACAGCAAGCACAAGGTGGAGCTGAAGCTGGTGCAGATGCTAACCAAGCAGATGATGTAGTTGATGCAGATTATTCAGAAGTAGAAGACGAAGAAGATAAAGAAGACAAGAAGTAATCCACTAATCTTTATCTAGCTAATGATTAACATATAAAGAGATTAAAGTTTAATAATAAACAATTAAAAGTCAAAGTCAGGATTCTCTTGGCTTTGACTTTTTTCGGGCAATCTTGATTTCCATAGGTTCATTTGCCAGATGTTTGTTAGTAATGATATGATAAAACCTATGCAAAAGTTCGGCAGGAGAGTGATGAAGTTTTGAGTAAAAGAGATTATTATGAAGTGCTCGGTGTTGAAAAAAGCGCTTCAAAAGATGAAATTAGAAAAGCATATCGTAAATTAGCAAGAACCTATCATCCTGATGTTAATAAAGAGCCAGGTGCAGAAGATAAATTTATCGAAGCAAAAGAAGCATATGAAGTTCTTAGTGATGAACAAAAGCGAGCGCAATATGATCAATTTGGTCATGCAGGAGCTAGTGGTCAGGGGTTTGGTGGCTTCGGTGGTGGCGCCCAAGACTTTGGTGGATTTGGCGACATCTTTGATATGTTCTTTGGTGGAGGCAGAAGTCAAGATCCGAATGCCCCAAGACAAGGTGCGGATTTACAATATAGAGTGACATTAGACTTTGAAGAAGCGATTTTTGGTAAAGAACTAGAAGTAAATATTCCACGTGAAGAAGAATGTGATACATGTCATGGTTCAGGGGCAAAGCCTGGTACAAAACCAGAAACTTGTTCACATTGTCACGGAGCAGGACAGCTTAATCAAGAACAAAACACACCATTCGGTCGTGTGGTTAATAGAAGAGTATGTCCATATTGTGGAGGGAAAGGCCAAACCGTTAAAGAAAAATGTTCGACATGTCGCGGTGATGGTCGCGTGAAAAAGAATAATAAAATTAGTATCACAATCCCAGCCGGAATTGATGAAGGCCAACAAATCCGAGTTGCTGGTAGAGGTGAAGACGGAATTAATGGTGGACCTGCAGGAGATCTTTATGTAGTCGTTGAAATTCGTTCGCATGATTACTTTGAGCGTGAAGGTGATCACATATTCTGTGAATTACCATTAACGTTTACACAAGCTGCTCTAGGTGATGAAGTAGAAGTACCAACTGTCCACGGAAAAGTTAAATTAAAAATTCCTGCTGGGACACAGACTGGAAAGACATTCAGACTTCGTGGTAAAGGTGTTACTAACGTAAGAGGCAGAGGGCAAGGTGACCAACATATTAAAGTTAGAATTATGACACCAACTAATTTAAATGAAAAACAAAAAGATTTACTACGAGAATTTAATGAAATCGGTGGAAATGAAACAACGGAAGAACAAGACACAAATATCTTCCAACGCTTTAAAAAAGCCTTTAAAGGTGAGTAACCTCCAAAGGTGCAAGCACCCGTTTAGCAACGTACAAACTGGAGCGCTTCGCAATGAGATAAAGGAAACACGATGAACGAAGTGAATCGATGTTGACTTATCGCAATGGAGAAGTGTGAAGTTTGATAGTTGCTGGGTGCTGGAGCCAGACGAAACATTCAAAGGCGCAAGCACCCGTTTAGAAACAATTGAAAGCTGCCGATGTGCAGCTTTCTTATACATAAATATAATTCCCAAAGAAATGAGTCGATGGTAATGAAATGGATAGAAATCAGCATTCAAACGACAAATGAAGCGATTGAGTCAATCACTTATATTTTAGATAAGCATGGTTTTAGTGGTTTAGTTACCGAGGACTCTGCAGATTTAATAAAATCTCATCGCTCAACTTTTGGTGAAATCTATGAGTTGAATCCAGACTATTATCCCGAAGAAGGGGTGCGAGTGAAATCTTATATCCAAGACACTCGAAATTTAAGTGAGATATTAGAAAAAATTCAAGCAGAAATTAACGAATTAAAATCATTTGGTATTGATATAGGTCAGAACCAAATTACACAAAATGAAGTTGACGAAGAAGACTGGTCTACAGCTTGGAAGAAATATTATAAACCAGTTAAGGTATCAGAAAATGTAACAATTAAACCAATCTGGGAAACATACGAACCAACATCTCCAGATGAAATTATAATTGAACTAGATCCAGGAATGGCTTTTGGAACAGGAACACATCCAACAACAATGCTTAGTATACAGGCTTTAGAAAAGTATATGAGTGGAAACGAGTTAATTCTCGATGTAGGTTGTGGTTCTGGAATTTTAAGTATTGCAGCTGCCAAATTAGGAGCAGATACGGTCTACGCATATGACTTAGATGAAATTGCGGTTAAAAGCAGTAAAGCGAATATAGCAGAAAATGATCTATCGAATAAAATCATTGTTCAACAAAATAATCTGTTAAACGATATCCACAAGCAAGCAGATTTAATCGTTGCAAATATCTTAGCGGAAATTATTGTAAAATTTGTTGATGATGCATGGGAAAATTTGAAAAATAATGGTATCTTTATAACATCAGGAATTATTCAGGACAAAAAACAATTGGTACTTGATGAATTAGTAAAACAAGGATTTGAAGTGATTGAAATCAAAGAATTAGAAGATTGGGTTTCAATTATTGCGAGGAAGCCTTAAGGATTACTTTGGACAAGTAGGTGAAAACCATGCAAAGGTATTTTATTCTTGATGAAAAGAGCTGGAATGATAATCAAGTGATTATCACAGGTGATGATGTTCATCATATGAATCGAGTGATGCGCTTTAAACCAGGAGATCATATTATTTGTAATGATTCAGAGGGTAAAGCAGCACGATGTGAAATTATTGAAATCGATACACAACAAGTGGTAGTAAACATTAAAGAGTGGTTAGAAAATGATGCAGAGCTCCCAATAGATGTCACTATTGCACAAGGCTTACCTAAAGGTGATAAGTTTGATTTAATCCTACAAAAGGGCACGGAACTTGGGGCAACAGAATTTATACCAACACAACTAGAACGCTCAATCGTCCAGTGGGATAATAAGAAAATCGCAAAAAAAATGCAACGTTTTGAAAAAATCATCAAAGAAGCAAGTGAACAAAGTCACAGAAATAGTATACCTAGCATTCAAGAACCAATGACATTGCAAAGTTTAATCAATATGAGTAGTGACTTTGATTATAAATTATTTGCATTTGAAGACGAGGCAAGAACGAAGGAACACCATTCATTTGCAACTGTTTTAAAACAAATGAAAAAAGGGCAAAGGCTATTAATATGTATTGGTCCAGAAGGTGGATTTTCTAAAGATGAAGTAAACCTTCTAAAAGAAAATCAATTCCAAGCTGTAAGATTTGGACCGAGAATACTAAGAACTGAAACCGCAGCATTATACGCTTTAGCAAGTATTTCCTATCATTTTGAAGAATTGGAGTGGGTAGAATGACAACAGTTGCATTCCATACACTAGGTTGTAAAGTGAACCATTATGAAACGGAAGGAATCTGGCGGATGTTTATGGAAAAGGGTTACGAACGGGTAGATTTCGATCGTAATTCTGATGTTTATGTGATTAACACCTGTACAGTAACAAACTCAGGTGATAAGAAAAGTAGACAGGTCATCCGTCGTGCTGTACGTAATAATCCTGATGCCATTGTCTGTGTTACAGGATGCTATGCGCAAACGTCTCCAGGTGAAATACTGGAAATCCCAGGTGTAGACGTCGTTGTTGGTACACAAGATAGAAAGAATATTTTTAAATATATTGAGGAACACGAAGAAACGAGATTACCTGTAAACGGTGTAAGTAACATTATGAAAAACCGCGTATTTGAAGAGATGGATGTTCCTGTCTTCACTGATCGAACAAGAGCATCTTTAAAAATACAAGAAGGTTGTAATAATTTCTGTACTTTTTGTATTATTCCATGGTCAAGAGGGTTACTTCGATCTCGTGACCCAGAAAATGTAATTGACCAAGCACAAAAGCTAGTAGAAGCAGGTTATAAGGAAATTGTATTAACGGGAATTCATACAGCAGGTTATGGTGAAGACTTAAAGGATTATAATTTTGCTATGTTACTGCAGGACTTAGAAACGAAAGTAGATGGCTTAAAGAGAATTCGCATTTCTTCAATTGAAGCTAGTCAAATTACTGATGAAGTAATAGAGGTATTAGATAATTCTGAGAAGATTGTGCGTCACCTCCACATCCCATTGCAATCAGGGTCAGATACAGTATTGGGACGCATGCGAAGAAAGTATTCTACAGCTTTTTACAAGGAAAAAGTAGAGAGAATTAGACAAGCTCTACCTAACCTAGCGATTACTTCCGATGTGATTGTTGGTTTTCCAGGAGAAACAGAAGCAGAGTTTCAAGAGACATACGATTTTATTAGAGATATCGGCTATGCTGAGTTACATGTCTTCCCATTCTCACGCCGAACAGGGACTCCAGCAGCAAGAATGGATAACCAAGTAGAAGATGAAATAAAAGAGGAAAGAGTACATCGACTTATTTCTTTATCAGACCAACTAGCAAAAAAATATGCTTCTCAATATGAAAATGATGTTCTAGAAGTTATCCCTGAGGAAACGATCGTTAACGCGGACCAACCAGAATTATTAGTAGGATATACGGATAATTATATGAAAGTACAGTTTCAAGGAACACCAGATATGATTGGAAAAATTATTCGAGTAAAAATAACGAAATCAGGTTATCCATATAACGAAGGGCAATTTGTTCGCGTAATGGATGATGCTACACATGCACTTGTAAAATAATCTTAAGTGAGGGATTTAATATGTCGCAAGATTTAGCTAAATACATTGATCATACGCAATTAAAAGCAGACACAACAGAAGATGTTATAGAGAAGTTACTTGCTGAAGCGAAAGAATATGAGTTTGCTTCGGTATGTGTAAATCCAACTTGGGTTTCCAAATCTTATGAAGCTTTAAAAGATACCCCAGTAAAAGTATGTACTGTAATTGGGTTCCCACTTGGAGCTAATTCATCAGCTGTAAAAGCTTTTGAAGCAAAGCAAGCAATTGAAGACGGTGCTACAGAAGTTGATATGGTAATTAATATAGGTGCACTTAAAGCAGGAAATGATAAGCTTGTTCAAGAAGATATTAAAGCTGTAGTTGATGCTGCACGTGGGAAAGCAATTACGAAGGTTATTATTGAAACTGCGCTACTAACTGATGATGAAAAAGTTAGAGCATGTAAACTTGCAAAAGCAGCAGGAGCGGATTTTGTTAAAACATCTACTGGATTCTCAACAGGTGGAGCAACAGTTGAAGATGTGAAATTAATGCGTGAAACAGTCGGAGAAGAGCTTGGTGTTAAAGCTTCAGGAGGCATTCGTGATAAAGAAACAATGGAAGCAATGCTAGAAGCTGGGGCAAACCGAATTGGTGCAAGTGCTGGTGTTTCCATTGTTCAAGGTGTAGAAGGAAACGAATCTTATTAATTTCTATAAATATAATGAAATTTTAAGTTGACCAAAAGAATAGCTTATATTATAATTTAGTATACATATGAACATTTTCATATGTTTCTAATTTTGTTTTGTGCTTTGGAGGGAGGGAAAAAAGCATGTCAAATACAACTCGCGTACGTAAAAACGAGTCTCTTGAGGATGCTCTTCGTCGCTTCAAGCGTAGTGTATCAAAAAGTGGTACACTTCAAGAATATCGCAAGCGTGAACATTATGAAAAACCTAGCGTAAGACGTAAGAAGAAGTCTGAAGCAGCTAGAAAACGTAAATTCTAAAAGAGGGTGCAGTTTTATGACTTTACTTGAACAGTTGAATAAAAACATGGTTCAAGCAATGAAGAATAAAGATAAAGAAACCCTTGGCGTTATTCGTATGGTTAAAGCTTCGATACAAAATGAATCGATTAAGCTTAAGAAAGATCCTCTTTCTGAAGATGAAGAACTAACCATTCTATCAAGAGAATTAAAACAAAGAAAAGAGTCCCTCCAAGAATTTGATGCAGCTGGCCGTGAAGATCTTGTTGAGAAAGTTCAATCTGAAATTGATATCTTACAAGAATATATGCCTAAGCAACTTTCTAATGAAGAATTAGAAGAAATTGTGGAGCAAGTGATTCAAGAAGTAAATGCCAAATCTCTAAAAGATATGGGCAAAGTTATGGGCAAGGTTGTTCCTTTAACAAAAGGAAAAGCAGATGGCTCAAAAATTAGAGAAGTTGTAGAAAATAAATTAAATTAATTTTAGTAAAGTTTATGTTCTTTACGAGAGAAAATCTCCTTATATTAAATAAGGAGATTTTTTTATACTTTGTATTTCCATAGAAATCATTAGTATGGTAGTATCATAATTGTAAAAGTATGTTATATTTCAGTAATATTTTAAAACTAAATGAAACTTTTTCTTATGCACTCACGTATATATAGAGAATGAAAAAGGGGGGTGACTATATTTGTCTATGAAAAAAACTTTTCAATACATATTGTTCTCAATCACACTTATCATTATGATTTTTCCTAGTTTTTTTAATCCGACTACACATGCGGAAGGTACAGGTAAATTAGTTTATGTCATACCAATAGAGAAAGAAGTTGAACGCGGATTAGAAGCTTTTCTAAGACGTACAACTGAGGAAGCAGTGGAAGCAAGTGCTGATCATATTATCTTTGAAATAGATACACCTGGAGGTAGGGTTGATTCAGCCGGTGACATTGCTGAACTACTACAAAGTATTGAAACTCCTACTACTTCATTCATTGTGAATCGAGCATTATCTGCCGGTTCGTATATTGCTTTAAATACAGATAATATCTACTTTAAGCCTTTAGCTACAATGGGAGCAAGTGGTGTCATTACTGGTGATGGAAATGCTGCAGATGGAAAAGCACGCTCCGCTTGGTTAGCAGCAATGCGTAGTGCTGCAGAGTCACAAGATAGAGATCCTCTATATGCAGCTGCAATGGCTGATGAAACAATTGATCTTCCAGAGTATGGCGCCCCAAAAGGTGAGTTCTTAACATTGGGACCAAATGAAGCCTTAGAAATAGGATATGCAGAAGGAATAGTTAATCATCGAACAGAACTCCTTGCAGAACTAGGGCTAGCAAATGCAACCATAGTTGATACAGAACCTACTTTTGCAGAAGAAGTAGCAAGGTTTATTACTAGTCCAACTGTCATTCCTATTCTATTATCGATTGCGAGTATCGGTTTAATTGTTGAATTGTATTCTCCAGGATTTGGTGTTCCAGGAGCGATGGGGATTATCTCTTTATTACTTTTCTTCTATGGACATATTGTGGCAGGACTTGCAGGAATGGAAGCGATATTATTATTAATCGTAGGGATTGTCCTTATTGTTGCAGAGTTCTTTGTTCCAGGTGGGATTCTTGGATTTATTGGAATTGGAGCAATCATAGGCTCCTTATTCATGTCAGGTTATGATATTGGACATATGGCATTTAGTATTTCTCTAGCATTTATTGTTGCCGTAGTTTTAGCGGTAATTTTATACAAACGAGTAGGTTTAGATAAAGGAATGTTTAGGCATATTATATTAAAGGACCAAACGACAACAGAACTTGGCTATGTATCTTCTGTAAACCGCCTAGAGTTAATAGGACTTGAGGGTGAAGCACTCACTACATTGAGACCAGCAGGTGTAGGTATGTTTAATGATGAGCAGATAGATATTGTTACTGATGGTAGTTATATTAGTAAAGGTAGTAAAATTAAAGTTGTCAAAGTTGAGGGTGTACGAGTGGTTGTAAGAGAGATACAATAATAGATATAAAGAAAGAGGAGGAATTTTTTTATGATGGAATTAAACATTTTACCGATTATAATAATTGGGGTCATTTTGATTGCATTAGCAGTACTATTTACTTTTGTACCAGTAGCACTGTGGATTAGTGCAATTGCAGCGGGTGTTAAAGTTAGTATCTTTACGCTAATTGGGATGAGACTACGTCGAGTTATTCCTAGCCGTGTAATTAATCCTTTGATTAAAGCACATAAAGCAGGTATTAATGTAGGAAATAACCAACTAGAGAGTCACTATTTAGCTGGTGGTAATGTCGACAGGGTTGTGAATGCGTTAATCGCAGCACACCGTGCAAACATTGATTTACCGTTTGAAAGAGGAGCAGCAATTGACCTTGCTGGTCGTGACGTACTTGAAGCTGTTCAAATGAGTGTTAATCCAGAAGTAATTGAAACGCCATTTATCTCTGGTATTGCGATGGATGGTATTGAAGTGAAAGCAAAAGCTAGAATTACAGTACGTGCCAACATTGACCGTTTGGTCGGGGGTGCTGGTGAAGAAACAATCATTGCCCGTGTTGGTGAGGGTGTAGTAAGTACGATTGGTAGCGCTACTACACATGCTCAGGTACTAGAGAATCCAGATTCAATCTCTCATACTGTACTTGCTAAAGGTCTAGATGCAGGAACAGCTTTTGAAATTCTCTCGATAGATATTGCAGACGTTGATATAGGTAAAAATATTGGAGCCATTTTACAAACTGACCAAGCAGAAGCAGATAAAAATATTGCACAAGCTAAAGCTGAAGAACGTCGTGCAATGGCTGTGGCACTTGAACAAGAGATGGTTGCTCGTACGCAAGAAATGAGAGCGAAGGTTGTTGAAGCGGAAGCAGATGTACCACTTGCTTTAGCAGAAGCATTACGTTCAGGACATATGGGTGTTATGGATTATATGAACTATAAAAACATTGGTGCAGATACTGAAATGCGTGACACAATAGGTAAATTAACAGAAGAAAGTGATGACAACAATTAATAATAACTTCTTTGATTCCTGTAAAGGAGGGAAGTAATGGGTGGTTTAATTGATCTAATTTTAGATAATATATTTTTAGTCGTTTTAATCGTATCTGGGCTAATTGGTGTTTTATCTAAAAATAATGAAGAACAAAAGCAACAAGAACAGAAGAAACCGCAACAAAATCAAAAAAGACCAACTCCATCAACAACAGAGCAACGATCGCGAACAAGAACGCAATCTAGTTCAGCAGATCGAAGTAGAAAACCTGTCAGACGTCAAACGGTTCGTGGGTCTTCTTCGAAAGAGGAACTTGATAGAGGAACTTCTGCATCTATTGCTGCAGAACAACAAGCTCAAATGGAGAGTCTTGAGAGAAAGTACGGGATAGCTTCAAGTAATATTAGTGCGGAGGACCTATCACTAAATAATTTAGATTTAGGTGAGACACTACAACCACTTGATGTTTTATCAGAAGAACAAGAAAAACTTAAAAGAAATTTAAGAAGTAATTTACAAAGTAAGGGACTTATTAACGGTATCATTATGGCAGAAGTACTTGGGAAGCCAAGATCTTTAAATGGTTACCGAAGTCCAACATTAGATAGATATAAAAAACAATAACTTACCGTCTGTATTTTTTACTCATAAGAGTGAAGAATATAGACGGTTTTTTTATTGGTAAGGTCTTAAAGTATTGTCCCTCTCATAACAATATAATGAGGGGGAACAGCATGTGAAAAAATGGCATCTACATTTAAGAAATATGATTGTGCAGTCATTAGCACTACCTTCAGATATTTTACTCGAACTACCTCGTATCACAATGATTGGAAATGTCCACTTATATATTGAAAACCATAAAGGTTTAGAAGTGTATTCGGAAACGGAATTAAAATTAAAAACCTCTCAAGGCTTTATACAAATAACTGGTCATTCCTTTGTATTAAAACTAATGGTATCTGAAGAAATTTTATTAGAAGGTAAAGTCGAAGAAATAAAATATATAAAGGATTAATGGAGTTTGAGGAGGATAAAATGAAGGAGAAACAAGGTTCATTTATATTAGGAAACTTGACGATTCAACTAACCGGAGATAATGCTGAACAATTTTTAAATCAATGTGTCAATCATGGTATCTCCGTTTGGGATATCAAAAGGGTTGGCAAAAATAGCATTGAAGTAAAAATATATTTAAAAGATCTTCGTACTGTACGTCAAATAAGAAAGAAAAGTAGTATGAAAATAAAATTTAAACATAAGAGCGGCTTCCCATTTTTGAGAAACCGTATATTCCGCAATAAACCATTATTTTCTGGCCTAATAATCAGTCTATTTGTCCTCCTTCTACTCTCAAATACAATATGGAAAATAAATGTTGTTGGTGTTCCAAAAGAGCTAGAGACAAAAATAATTGAAAGTCTTCAACAGAATGGTGTTCATCCTGGCGCACTAAAAATTACGCTAGCCTCACCTAATCAAATACAACAAGATTTACTAAACGAGATTCCAGAGCTTCTTTGGGTTGGTGTAGATCAAAAAGGGACAACCTATCATTTAGAGGGAGTCGAAAAAGTAGTTGTTGAAGATGAGGTTTCACTAAGTCCTCGGCATCTAGTTGCCAATAAAAGTGGTGTTATTCAATATACTTACGTTGAAAGAGGACAACCTGTAGCAGAGATTAGTGATTTTGTTGAAAAAGGAGATTTACTCGTATCAGGTAGTATAGAAAGAACTCCGCAAAGTGCAGAAGATGAAGACACCGTCGAAAATGTTGCTGCAAAAGGGGAGATATGGGCAACGACATGGTATACTGCAGATGTTGTCGTACCACTTGAAATTGAACATAAAGAAATTACTGGGAATTATACGGAACGCCTGCAATTAAAAGTAGGTAATAAGCAATTCAAAATCTGGCCTTGGAAGAAACAAGGGTACACAGAACAGATTATTAATTCAGAAGAGAATGAATTAAAAATCCTTAAATATCAATTCCCGATATCAATTATTTCTGAGAGTATTGAAGAAGTTCAAATAAAGAAATTTGAAAGATCAAAAGAAGAAGCGATTAAAGTTGGTATTGAACAAGCAAAACAAAATTTATTAAGAGGGCTTGATAAAGGTGCAAAAATTCAGTCAGAAAAAATTTTGCATGAAACTAGCGACCATGGTAAAGTTAAACTAAGTTTATATATTACAGTATTAGAAAATATTGCACAGGAACAATTAATCATGCAAGGAGATTGAGTATGACTGAAAACCTCAAAGAAATTGATTTACAATTAGCAAGTCCTACAGAAGCATTATCCTTATTTGGTAATAATGATAAGAATATCAAGCAACTTGAGACACAATTAAATATAAATATTGTCTCACGCGGGGAAAAGATTCGGGTCTCTGGTCCAGTTGAATCCATCCAGCATGTAGAGGAGATTCTTTTTACAGCGCTTTCTTTAATTCGTAGAGGAATCTCTCTATCTGAACGGGATTTCGTATATGCTATAGAACTTGCAAAACGTGGCAATATCAATCAATTTGAAGCTTTATTTGAAGATGAGATTACGAAAAATGCCAAAGGGAAATCAATCCGAGTTAAAACGCTAGGCCAGAAAAAGTATGTAGCTAGCATTCGGGCAAAAGATTTGGTCTTTGGTATCGGGCCAGCTGGTACTGGTAAAACATATCTAGCTGTAGTTATGGCTGTTGATGCATTAAAAAAAGGGCATATTAAAAAAATTATACTAACTCGTCCTGCTGTTGAAGCTGGAGAAAGTCTTGGATTTTTACCTGGAGACCTAAAAGAAAAAGTTGATCCATATTTAAGACCACTTTATGATGCACTTCATGATGTATTAGGTGTAGAACATACAGCACGCTTAATTGAGCGAGAAACAATCGAAATAGCGCCATTAGCATATATGCGAGGGAGAACACTAGATAATGCATTTGTAATTCTTGATGAAGCCCAAAACACAACACCAGCGCAGATGAAAATGTTCTTAACAAGATTAGGGTTTGGAAGCAAGATGGTAATTACAGGGGATATTACGCAAATTGATTTACCAAAAGGCGTCAAATCTGGCTTAAGAATCGTTGAACAACTCTTACGTAATGTCGAAGGTCTTTCATTTACATATTTAGAAGGTTCGGATGTCGTTCGTCACCCACTGGTACAACGTATTATTCAAGCTTATGATAATGAAAACACTTCAGAATAAGGCCTAGAATTAGGTCTTATTCGTTGTTATATTCGAAAAAGGGGGAAGTTCTAAGTGAAAAAGAGATTTAGCTTCAATATAGAATCTTTTATAAAAAGTCGAGCGACTAGATTTTTAATTATATTAACTATTTTAATACAAGCTATTTTCTTCTTTTTCATCACAGTGAACAACGTTTATACGGAAACCTATGATTTAGAAAGATTCACAAATGCGAACACAACGATTAGGTCTCCCATCACAATTGAAAATGAAGTAGAGACAGAACGGAAAATTAGAGAAGCAGTTCAACAAGTTGAAGATCGTTATTTAATTTCAGAGCAAGTTAATAATGAGAGTTTGAGCCAGGCAGAAGAAATTTTTGATGCTATTTTAATACTAAATGAAGAAGTAAATACGGAGCAGACGGATGAGGAAGAAGAGTCTGAAGATGCCGAGGAAGTTCCAATCCTAACTAATGAAGAAAAAATTGATAGATTAAGGCAGATTCTCTCTGAAGAAATTGTTCAAGAGGCGAATGTGGAAGATGTCGCTGTACTTCTAAATGCGTCAAAAGATGAAATAGAAAGAGCAAAGCGCCTTTTTATGAATGCGGTACAGGAAGTAATGGAAGCTGGAGTTCGCACTGAAAATGTCCAGACAGCAAGATCATTAGTATTAGAAGAGATTAGGTATGCTTCCATCAATTCTGAAATTAAAGATGTTCTTTCTAATTTTACAGATTTCATAGTAACTGAGAATTCATTTTTTGATCTTGATGCGACGAATGAAGCTAGAAAACAAGCATCGAGTAATGTAGATCCTGAAATGATTAAAGCAGGAGAAATCATTGTTAGTGAAGGACAAATTATCACAAACGAAATCTATGAACAATTGAATCTTGTTGGTTTACTCGATGGACAAAGAAATGTGTTTCCTCTTTTCGGATTAATTATAATGGTACTTTTATTAAGCGGGATGATTGCTTATGAAATAAAAAACTATAGTAGGAAGCATAAATTAAATAAACGTATTTTACTAGCTATTTTGCTCATTAGTTTAATTGCAGGTGGATTAATGAAAGTAGTTAGTTTATATACAACAGATAGTAATCAACTGTTTATTATCATGCCTATAGCAATGGCATCACTTCTATTAAAAATCTTAATAAATGAACGGATTGCCATTGTAATGGCGGTTATTTATGCCATATTAGGTAGTGTTATCTTTAATGGATTGATTCCAGGAGCTCTAAATATCGAAGCAGCTATCTATTTCTTCCTGTCGCAATATGCAGCGATTATTTTCTTGGTGCATGTGAAGGATCGTCTAGGAATATTAAGAGCAGGAATGGGAATAACGGTAGTAAACATTTGTGTTGTATTATTATTTTTATTCTTGTCTTTTGAAAAATATACCTTTACAGATATGTTAACCCAATCTGTTTTTGCTTTTGCATCAGCTTTCATAGCAGTTGTCTTAACAATTGGTTTGTTGCCATTTTTTGAGACAGGGTTAGGAATTCTTTCCGACATAAAATTATTACAACTTTCCAGTCCTAATCATCCATTATTGAAAAAGTTACTTGTGGAAGCTCCAGGCACCTACCACCATTCTGTTATGGTTGCTAATATTAGTGAGACGGCATGTGAAGCGATTGGTGCAAATGGACTCCTAGCTAGAGTGGGTGCATACTATCATGACATAGGAAAAACAGTGCGACCACATTTCTTTATTGAAAATCAAATGGGAAGCAAGAACCCCCACGATTATATAGATCCAAAAGAGAGTGCTAAAATAATTATTAGCCATCCATATGATGGAGTAGAAATGCTTAAGAAATCTAATTTACCTGAGGAAATTATAGATATTGCCAAAACTCATCACGGAACATCCTTACTAAAGTTTTTCTATTTTAAAGAGAAGAAGGTTGATCCTGAGGTTAAGGAAAGTGAATTCCGTTATCCAGGTCCTAAACCACAAACGAAAGAAGCAGCTGTAATAAGTATTTGTGATTCAGTTGAGGCTGCGGTACGCTCTATGAATGAGCCTACAGAAGAAAAGATTGAAGAAATAGTTGCATCTATTATGAATGATCGTGTAGCAGATGGTCAATTGGATGAAAGTCCTCTTACCTTAATCGAATTAAAGGTTATCCAACGAACAATCTGTGAAACACTAAAAGGTATTTTTCATTCAAGAATTCAATATCCGCTAAAGGAGGAAAATTAAATGCATATCGATTTTCATGATAAAACAAACTCAGTCCCTACAGATTTTATTGATGTATTACAACGATTATTGGTTTTTGCAGGAAAGAAAGAAGGCGTTTCAGATGAAGCTGAAATGTCTGTTAACTTTGTTAATAATCGTGAAATTCAAGAACTAAATCGTAATTATCGCCAAAAAAACGAACCTACTGATGTCATATCATTTGCAATGCAAGAGTCGATGGATGGCGAAGTGAATTTTGATGAGCCAGACATGCCAATTCTGCTAGGAGATATCGTTATTTCAGTAGATAAAACAAAAGAGCAGGCAGAAGAATATGGGCACTCTATTGAGAGAGAGTTTGCGTTTTTAGCTATTCATGGATTCCTCCATTTGCTTGGTTACAATCATTTGAATGAAGAAGAAGAAAAAGAGATGTTTTCTAAACAAAATGAAATATTAAATGAGTTTGGCATTGAAAGATAAGAAGAAATGGATTGGTTTGCCAAATGCAAGCAGAGGAATCATAGCTGTAGCTAAATCGGAATGGAATTTTCGTTTTCATTTAATTGCCATGCTAACTGTAATCGTTTTTGGATTTCTTTTCCGATTATCCCCGTTTGAGTGGGTGGCTATCATCATTGTGATAGGTTTGGTACTCATTACCGAAATAATTAATACAGCAATAGAGAAAATTATTGATTATGTGAAACCAGAATTTCATCCAATCGCTGGATTTATTAAAGATGCAGCAGCAGGAGCGGTACTTATCAGTGCGATTGTATCTGTTATTGTCGGTATGCTCATTTTTTTACCGAAAATATTTTAAAAGCTAATTTCTAGAATAATTAAGAGACAGAAACAAAAGATCTTTTAGTAGGCTAAATGTTGAACAATGTATATTAATCGGAACTTTCATGTCCGGGATTGTTCGTATTTAAATTACTATTTAAACTTTTGTTGCTGTCTTTTTTAATTGCTTTGTTAAACTTCCCAATTGTTAGGAGAATAAACCCGCTTCGGAAATATACTCCGCTTTCCGCGGGCGGCTGGTGAGCTTCCTCGCACGCTTCGCGTACTGCGGGATCTCACCTATGCCTTTTTTCCCGCAGGAGTCTCCGTATATTTCCGAAGCTCATATAGTAATTCTATTTCTTAATCGATTAAGAATCAAAAATAAGCTTTAACAAGGCCTTTTATATTGAAATAGAACAGGTTAATTTTTTTCAAAATCAACTGAAATACAAAAAATGTTTATTTTCGCATCCTATGAGGAAATATGTAAATTAATATAAGGTTATTATAACTTTTGTCGAATGTATGAATCTGTCTAAAGTTTGTAGTATGATATGATTTAAGAAACACATCTTGGAGGATGAATTATGGAAGCAGAGTTTAAGTCAGGATTTATTTCAATTATTGGAAGACCTAACGTAGGGAAATCAACATTTTTAAACCATGTTATCGGTCAAAAAATATCAATTATGAGTGATAAAGCTCAAACGACAAGAAATAAAATACAGGGAGTTCTTACGAAGGATAATTATCAAATGGTCTTCATTGACACTCCTGGTATTCATAAGCCAAAGCACAAACTTGGTGACTTTATGATGAATGTAGCAGAAAACACATTGAATGAAGTAGATGTTGTGTTATTTATGATAAATGCCGATGAAGGTTTTGGTCGAGGCGATGAGTATATCATTGAACGATTAAAGAAAGTGAAGAGTCCTGTATTTCTAATTATTAATAAAATAGACCTTATCAGTCCAGAAAAGCTATTAGAAACGATTGCAGAATACAAAGACAAAGGTGAGTTTGAAGAAATTGTTCCCATTTCAGCTCTAGGAGGGAATAATGTAAATCATTTACTTGAGGTATTAGAAAGTCATTTACCTATAGGTCCTCAATATTATCCTGCTGACCAAGTGACAGATCATCCGGAAAGATTTATTATTACAGAGCTCATTCGAGAAAAAGCATTGCATATGACAAGAGAAGAAGTACCACACTCTATTGCCGTAATGATGGAAAATATGGAAAAGAGAAAAGATGGAACGATACTTATTCAAGCAACAATTATTACGGAAAGAGACTCGCAAAAAGGAATTGTTATTGGAAAGCAAGGTAAAATGTTGAAAAACATTGGAGTAGAAGCTAGGAAAGATATTGAAACATTATTAGGTTCAAAAGTGTATCTGGAGCTATGGGTTAAGGTAAAAAAGGATTGGAGAAACAAACAAAATCAGTTATATGAATTAGGATTTAGAAAAGATGAATATTAACTCTGGTAAATTTTAATACTTATTAATCATTCTATTTTTGGTCACGCTAAGTAATAGTTACATTTTCAAATAAAAAATAGAAAGGCGGGGTTTCTTGTGTTAGATACTACTTGGAAAGTGTTTACTCAAACAGGAAACATTGAAACCTATTTATTGCTAAAGGAAATGGAAAATGTAAGGCAGACTTCAGATTTAGATACTTCAAAAACAGAATCAAATATACATTACAATATAGAAGAAGTTTTTCAAAAGTGAAAAAGGGCTGAAGCAATTGCTGGAGAAAGTAGAAGGTATCATCATTAAAACAATTGACTATGGGGAAACAAACAAGATTGTTACTATTTTTAGTAAGCGTTTTGGTAAATTCACAGCGATGGCTAGAGGGGCAAAAAAACCTCGAAGCAGAATGGCATCTGTTGCTCAACCATTTATATTAGGTGAGTTTTTTGTCTATATGAATAGAGGCATGGGTACTTTACAACAAGGTGAGATCATTGATTCTTTTCGTAATATTCGAGAAGATATTGTAAAAACAGCATACACTGCTTATATAACAGAGCTTACAGAAAAATTGATTGAAGAAAAGACACCAGATTTAGAGTTATATGAACAATATTACTTAACATTAAAATGGATCGATGAAAATACAGAAAGCGAAATACCAATAATGATGTACGAGCTGAAGTTATTTACAAAGGGCGGGTTTGCTCCGATTCTTCATCAGTGTTCAAATTGTGGAGATCATACAGAACTGCTTAACTTTTCATTTGGTGAAGGTGGTATGCTTTGCTCAAGGTGTAAACATATTGATCCTGATGCAATTCTCTTAACGGCTACTCAAGTGAGGTTATTACAAATGTTTCAAAACGTTGGTCTTGATCAAGTTGGAAACATATCTGTGAAGGAAGAAAATAAACAATTCCTACGAACATTAATTGATGCTTATTATGAGCGTTTTGGCGGTTTTTATTTAAAATCCCGTAGATTTCTCAAACAACTTGATAAGCTTACTGGTGATTAGGCTTTTATTTGACATAATAAAAGTTCTGAAGTATGATTTTTAAAGATGAATATATAGTTGCGTAGAAGGAAAAGAGTACTTATTTAAATTTCGTTTAAAGAGAATTCAGTATGGTGGGAGCTGAATAACGATTAAATAAGGAAAGGCATTCTGGAGCAATTTTCACTAAAGTGACTCTTATATAAGAGTAAGTAGGGTGGAACCGCGGATTATTAACCGTCCCTATGTTTGGGTAATCTCAAGCATAGAGATGGTTTTTTTGTTTCTATGTAAATATAAAGTGGAGGTAAAATAATGAATATCCAAGAAATGATTTTAACCTTGCAAAAGCATTGGTCAGAGCAGAATTGTATCTTAGTTCAAGCTTATGACACTGAAAAGGGTGCAGGGACAATGTCACCGATGACTCTCTTACGTAGTCTTGGTCCAGAGCCGTGGAATGTGGCGTATGTAGAGCCTTCTAGAAGACCAGCTGATGGTAGATATGGTAATAACCCAAATCGATTGTATCAGCACCATCAATTCCAAGTAGTGATGAAGCCTAGTCCTGATAACATTCAGGAACTTTATTTGCAGTCTTTAGAGAAAATAGGAATTAATCCATTAGAACATGATATACGTTTTGTCGAAGATAATTGGGAAAACCCAACACTTGGTGCAGCCGGATTAGGTTGGGAAGTTTGGCTAGACGGAATGGAAGTAACCCAATTTACATATTTTCAGCAGATTGGTGGTTTGGAAGCAAACCCTGTTTCTGTTGAGTTAACTTATGGAGTAGAGAGATTGGCCTCGTATATTCAAGATAAAGAAAATGTATTTGATCTTGAATGGACAAATGGAGTTACTGTAGGTGATATCTTCTTCCAGCCGGAATATGAACACTCGAAATACACTTTCGAAAAGTCTGATACAGATATGCTATTCCAGTTATTTTCAATGTATGAAAACGAAGCAAAGCGAGCAATGGAAGCTAAACTAATTTTTCCGTCCTATGATTATGTATTGAAATGTTCACATACATTTAACCTTCTTGATGCAAGAGGAGTAATCTCAGTTACGGAACGGACAGGCTATATTACAAGAGTGAGAAATTTAGCTAGAAATATTGCAAAGGCATACATCGAAGAAAGAGAACGTTTAGGCTTTCCGATGTTAAAGAAGGAGGCTAACAATGGCTAAGAATGTTTTAATCGAAGTTGGTCTTGAAGAATTACCAGCACGATTTATCGACCAAGCAGAACAAAGCTTAAAAGAGAAAACAATGGATTGGCTGAATGAATCGCGAATAACTTTTGAAAGTATTGAGTCGTTCTCGACACCGCGACGATTAGCAATTGTTATTTCCGACCTTGCGGAGATGCAAGCAACACTTGAAGAGGAAGTAAGAGGGCCTGCACTTTCAATTGCTAAAGATGAAAATGGAAACTGGTCAAAAGCAGCGATTGGCTTTGCTAAGGGACAAGGGAAAACAGTCGAAGATTTACTGGAAAAAGAAGTAAATGGAAAAACATATGTATTTGTCAATAAAACGATTGAAGGCCAAGCAACAAAAGAATTGCTACCACATTTCAAAGACATTATTGAGTCGATTCCTTTTGCCAGCAGCATGCGTTGGGGCGAAGAAGCATTTCGTTATGCTAGGCCGATTAGATGGTTAACTGCAATTTATGGAGAAGAAATAATCCCATTTGAAATAGCTAATGTGAAAACAAGCAATATATCTTATGGACACCGTTATCTTGGAAGTGAAATGAAGATTAATAAAGCAACAGAGTACGAAACTCTATTAAAAGATAATTTTGTAATCGCTAATGCGAAAGAACGTGAAGCTTTAATCCTAAGTGGAATTCGAAACTTAGAAGAAGAACATGATTTACAAATTATCGTTGAACAAGATCTATTAGACGAAGTAAGAAATCTTGTGGAATACCCAACTGTTTTCATGGGATCTTTTGAAGACCATTTCTTACAATTACCATCTGAAGTCTTAATTATTTCTATGAAGGAACATCAACGATATTTCCCTGTAAGATCTAAAGACAATAAATTACTTCCACACTTCATCGGCGTACGTAATGGAGATTCACACGCACTTGATAATGTTGTAAGGGGTAATGAAAAAGTTTTAAGAGCACGTCTTGCGGATGCAGAATTTTTCTTTGAAGAAGATCAAAAACAACCTCTAGAGAATCACTTAGCAAAACTTAATCGGGTGGTATTCCAAGAAAAATTAGGAACATTAGCTGAAAAAGTGGAAAGAGTACGATTAATTGGAGGCCAAATATCAGAAAAACTTACATTAGGTGATGAAACAGGCCAACTAATTAGTAGAGCTGCTGTCATTAGTAAATTTGATTTAATGACAAACATGGTTGATGAGTTTCCTGAATTACAAGGTGTAATTGGTGAAATTTATGCCAAGAATTATGAAGAGAACGATGAGGTTTCTACTGCCATTAGAGAGCAATACTTACCGAAGCAAGCAAATAGTGAATTACCACAAACTGTTACGGGGACAGTTTTAAGTATCGCAGATAAGGTAGATACAATTGTTGGAATCCTATCAGTTGGACTAATTCCTAGTGGGTCTCAAGATCCATATGCACTGAGAAGACAAGCAACAGGAGTGATCCGTATGTTGCAAAATAAAGAATGGGATATTTCTTTAGAGGATATTTTACAAATTGCCACTGAAGTATATTCCGAGAAAAATATCGACCTGAATTCTGATACAATGGATAAAATTCATGACTTCTTTAAACAGCGTGTCGCATATATTCTAAAAGAGCAAGATGTAGAAAACGATATATTTAAAGCAGTTACAGTAAACGAAATAGGAAACGTACGTTATTTAATTGAAAAAGCAAAACTGTTATCAGCAAAAAGAAAAGATAGTGATTTTAAAGAAAAAGAAGAAGCTTTGGTCAGAGTGTTAAATCTGTCAAGTAAAGCTGAAGAATCTACTATTCAAGAAGATTTGTTTGAAACAGATTCAGAAAAAGCATTATATGAACAATTGCTTGGTTCAAAAACAGCATTTGTGAATTATGATAACAATTTACAAGCGGAACCTGCATTTAATCAATTGGAAAATTTAGCAGTTCCAATCCATGCTTTCTTTGAGAACAATATGGTGATGGCAGACAACGAAGCAATTAAGAACAATCGATTGGCTCTAATATTTGAGATATCAAAACTAATTAAAGCATTTGCTGATTTATCTCTGATTGAATGGAAACAAAGTTTTAATTAAATAGTATATCCTAATTACTATTTACCACTATATAGTGTATAATATATAAAAATTAGTATGTCACTTTAATTAGGTGGTGAATGGTGTGGAATTGTCGGATCGTCAAGAACAAATCATAGAAATAGTGAAGCCAAACGGACCAATTACTGGAGAAAAGATTGCAGAACAATTGGGTTTGACTAGAGCAACCTTACGTCCTGATTTGGCAATACTAACAATGGCTGGCTTCCTTGATGCTAGGCCAAGAGTGGGTTATTTCTATACAGGCAAGACTGGTTCGGAGTTACTCACAGATAATATTAAGAAAATGAAAGTCCGTGATTATCAACAAGTACCAGTTGCAGTTAGAGAAGATGCTTCTGTTTATGACGCAATTACAACTATTTTTCTAGAGGATGTTGGAACCTTATTTGTTGTAGATGATAAATCATGTCTAACAGGAGTTTTATCTAGAAAGGATTTATTGCGAGCAAGTATCGGCCAACAAGATTTAACAAATGTCCCAGTTCATATCATTATGACGAGGATGCCAAATATAACTGTATGCAGAAAAGAAGATTTACTTGTAGAAGTTGCTCAAAATTTAATTAATAAACAAATTGATGGGATACCGGTAGTAAAAGATACTGAAAACGGTATGGAAGTGATTGGGAGAATTACAAAGACTACTATGACTAAAGCTCTTGTTGAATTAATAGAAGAGAAACGGTTCTAAAAGTTACGAGGAGGAATAGTATGAGTACGCCAACAGTATATATTTTATCTGATTCTGTAGGGGAAACAGCAGAACTTGTAATGAAAGCTGGTTTGAGTCAGTTTAATAATGGTAACTATAAAATTAACCGAGTTCCATATGTAGAAGATAAAGAAACAATTGATGAATACTTACAAATTGCACAAGAATACGGTGCAATGATTGGGTTTACATTAGTAGACCCTGGCTTACGTAGTTACTTAAATCAACAAGCTAAAAATGCTAATATCATTGCAATTGATATTATGGGTCCTACTATTACAGCTATGGAAGAGTTTTTTGAAAAAGAACCTCGCTTAGAACCAGGACTAGTTCATAAACTTGATGAAGATTATTTTAAACGGGTGGAAGCAATAGAATTCGCTGTTAAATACGATGATGGACGCGATCCAAGAGGGATTGCTCGGGCAGACATTATTTTAGTAGGGGTTTCAAGAACGTCTAAAACTCCTTTATCACAATACCTTGCTAATAAACGGATTAAAGTGGCTAACGTACCAATCGTACCAGAACTTGATCCGCCTGAAGAGTTATTCATGGTTGACCCGAAGAAGTGTATCGGATTGCGAATTAGTGCCGAAAAACTAAACGAAATTCGTAAAGAGAGATTGAAAGCACTCGGGCTAGGTAACCAAGCAACTTATGCTACATTTAATCGGATCAATGAAGAACTAGAATATTTTAATAAAGTAGTCGATAGAATCGGTTGTGAAGTTATTGATGTCTCAAATAAAGCAGTTGAAGAAACAGCCAATATTATCTTACAAATGTTAAAAAACAAATAAAAAATATGTCAAATCGAATCTCTAAAATGATTAAAAGAGAACATTCTACTAGTGAAATGTAGAATGTTTTCTTATTTTAGGAAAATAGTAAGGCAAAAAGATAGAATTAAACAAGAAAGTGTATTATAATTATTTTTTGTGTAAACATATTAATATGCAATGAATTTATAAAAGATTACTAAAAAGATTTACCCTCAAGAAAAGCAGGAAAGTCTGTTGCTTTTATAGAATTATATACTAATGAGTTTAGTTAAAATTCATCACATTTATTTCATTTGATTCAAAATTAAATTTCTCATTGTCATTTTATTGATAAATGGAAGGTTCAAATGTTTTTTTCGTATTTTCCAAGAATTTTGTCGGAAAATGAAGGGATTTGTAATTTCATCTCGAATAATTAGAATATGGTGGTAAACTTGAGTAATCAAATACCAGAAGAAGTAATTGAGGATATTAGAAAAGCCAACGATATTGTTGATATAGTTGGAGAGTATGTTCAATTAAAAAAACAAGGAAGAAATTATTTTGGTCTATGTCCATTTCACGGTGAAAAGTCACCTTCCTTCTCAGTCACACAAGAGAAACAAATCTTTCACTGCTTCGGTTGTGGAAAAGGTGGAAATGTAGTGACTTTCATGATGGAAATGGAAAGCTTTTCTTTTTATGAGTCTTTAGAATTTCTAGCAAAACGTGTGGATATTTCTTTGCCGGAAACTGGATCATCCAAAAAGTTCACACATTCAGATGAGAACCAAAGTATTCTAGAGGCATATGAGTGGTTGACTAAGCTATACCACCATCTGCTTAAATTCACTAAAGATGGAAAGGAAGGCTATAATTATTTTACTCAAAGAAAAATTAATGAGTCTTCAATTGAAACCTTTCAACTAGGATTCGCACCAAATGTTAAAAACTTCGTGCTGGAATTCTTAGAAAAAAAGGGGTTTAACAGACAGCTATTAGTTAAAGCTGGATTAGTCACCATTCATGAAGATGGGACAGCCTCTGATCGCTTTCGCGGAAGAGTTATCTTTCCAATTCGCAATCACTTAGGTAAGACAGTTGCCTTTGGAGCTAGGTCACTTCATGAACAAGGACCTAAATATTTAAATAGCTCAGAAAGTGACTTATTTCAAAAAAGTAAATTACTATATAACTTTGACCTCGCAAAAAGGCATATTCGAAAAGAAAATGAAGCAATATTATTTGAAGGCTATATGGATGTAATTGCCGCTAATCAAGCTGATGTTAAAAACGTTGTTGCGACAATGGGTACTGCACTTACCGAGACACAAGCAAAGATAATTAAAAGGTATGTGAATCAAGTAGTCCTTTGTTATGATGGTGATTCAGCTGGGCAAGAGGCAAGCTACAAGGCTGCCAACTTGCTTAGAAAAGTTGGTTGTAATGTTAAAATAGCCTATTTAAATGAAGGAACAGACCCCGATAGCTTTATTATGGAGCATGGTGGAGAAGCATTTATTAATCAAGTTATTCGCGCTAGTGATACTTATATTACATTTTATATGCGTTTTATTAGAAAGAATTATAATTTAAGTATAGAAGCTGAGCGTTTAAACTATATCCAACAAGTATTAAATGAATTATCAATGGTTGAAAGTTCTCTAGAAAGGGAATATTACTTACAAGAGCTTACGAAGGAATTTGAGGTTCCGATAGAAACGTTAAAAGAAGAACTTGAAGGAATTCAAGCTAAATCAGGAAATATTCAGGATAAGAGTAAAGAGAACAGATATACTAAGAATAATTTTAAGTACCAAAGAAATAATCTGTTGCCCGCTTTTCATAACGCAGAAAGAAAAATAATTTATTATATGCTGCAAAATGAGAGTGTTGCTAGTAAGGTTCAAGAAGAATTAGGTATGAATTTCAAACTTGATGACCATAAAGTAATAGTGACCCATTTATATGCTTTCTATGAAGCAGGTCATTCACCTGATGTTAGTAAGTTTATCGAAGCACTTGAGGATGAAAAACTGAAGCAATTAATAACAGAGCTAACGATTCATTCTGAGATGGACGAACCTAATGATGAGGCTTTACGAGATTATATTCGAATAATTAAAGAGCAGTCGAGTGATAAAGATGAGATTAAGTTGCTAAAAGATCAATTAAAAATTGCTGAACAGCAAAGTGATCCAATAAAAGCAGCGCAGATTGCTCAACAGATTTTAGAGATTCAAAGGAAGTTGAAGAAGCAAATTTAAGTATACATTGTTGGAAGGAGGGGGACTCATGACCGATAAAAAACCTACACAAACTAAGGAAAGTGAAATGACCTTAGAAATGGTGAAAGAAAAGTTAGTAGAGATTGGTAAAAAGCGTGGTGCATTAGCCTATGAAGAGGTGGCTGACCGACTCTCTAATTTTGAAATTGAATCGGATGAAATGGATGAGTTTTATGAGTACCTGGGTGAACAAGGAGTAGAAGTAATTGGTGAGACAGAAGATGATCCCACTATGCAACAAATCACCAAGGAAGAAGAAGTAGATACAAAAGATTTAAGTGTTCCTTTAGGAATTAAAATCAATGACCCTGTACGAATGTATCTAAAAGAGATTGGTCGAGTAAATCTTTTATCTGCAGCTGAAGAAATTGAACTTGCGTCTAGAATTGAAGAGGGCGACGAGGAAGCAAAACGCAGATTAACAGAAGCGAACCTTCGACTTGTAGTTAGTATTGCGAAGCGCTATGTAGGTAGAGGGATGCTATTCCTGGATTTAATTCAAGAAGGGAATATGGGTCTTATTAAAGCGGTAGAGAAATTCGACTACCGAAAAGGATTTAAATTTAGTACGTATGCAACTTGGTGGATTAGACAAGCAATCACTCGTGCAATCGCTGACCAAGCAAGAACAATCCGAATTCCTGTGCATATGGTTGAAACGATAAACAAGTTAATCCGTGTCCAACGCTCGCTACTTCAGGATTTAGGTAGAGAACCTACACCAGAAGAAATTGGTGAAGAGATGGAGCTTACACCTGAAAAAGTAAGGGATATTTTGAAGATTGCTCAAGAACCTGTATCACTTGAAACTCCTATTGGAGAAGAAGATGATTCACATTTAGGTGACTTTATTGAAGACCAGGAGGCTGTATCGCCTTCCGATCATGCGGCATATGAGCTTCTGAAAGAGCAATTAGAAGATGTATTAGATACATTAACAGATAGAGAAGAGAACGTCCTTCGTCTTCGATTTGGCTTAGATGATGGCCGCACTAGAACTTTAGAAGAAGTAGGTAAGGTATTTGGTGTAACTAGAGAAAGAATTCGTCAGATTGAAGCAAAAGCATTAAGAAAGCTTCGCCATCCTAGCAGGAGTAAACGCCTTAAAGATTTTCTAGATTGATAAATATAGTTATTGCTTGCAAATTCCAAGCAATAACTATTTTATAGCTCCATGAAATCATTAGATAATGGGGTGGGGGCATGGATGATAACCGAATAACGGTTATTGTAAATGAGATAGAATACTGGAGAGAGCATAAGATATTACCTGAGCAACAATGTGATTTTTTACTTGCACTGTATACTCAAGGTGAAGAGTTACCTAAAGAGAAATTAATATCAAGAAAGCATTCAAATTTGCAACTAAGTAGATTAACTCAATTAGTATTGTTAGTGCTATTAGTACCTATGGCGTTTCTAATTCTATATTTCACAGAATTTAATTTGTACTATAAAATCATTGCTTTATCGCTATTTTTAAGTTACTCTATTTGGATGTTTATTACTAACAAAAAACATAAAACTTTATCTTTTCATTTAAGTTTGATGATAAGTTTGCTTTTAATTTTACTTATTTGTTTACTAGTTACAACATTATTTTTTGAGAACCCATTTATTATAAGTATTATTATTGTCTTAAATTTTATTGTCTGGTATATTATTGGGCGTAGATTTAAACTGGTATACTTATTAATTACTAGTATATTGGGTATAATTTTTACGGGTTTATATTTATTTATATAGATTAATTACTTTTCCCTTTTAAAGTCTTAGATTTTAGAGTAAACTATATATAGTCTTTATAGATAGCATTAAGGGGATTACATAAGGAGGATATGAAATGAAAAACGCAGCAATGCCATATGCTATAATTGCTATTCTTGCGATTGTAGCCGTAATTATTATTTCAGTAGTAGGATTAAATAACCGTGCAGATATTGCAGAAGGTGATAATACTGATACGGAGCAAACAGAAAATGGTGGAGAAGAAGGAGCAACTGCTGAGGTAGATGTTGATTCTGTTTACCAAACTAACTGTGCAATGTGTCATGGTTCTGAACTTTCTAATGGAAGTGCGCCAGACTTATCTACAGTTGGAGCATCACTTTCTCAAGACGAAATTAAAGAAATTATCCAAAATGGTACTGATGGTGGAATGCCAGCAATTCCAGCAGTAGCAGGTGAAGAATTAGAAGCCCTTTCTAGCTGGTTAAGTGAACAACAATAAAATCTATAAAGAAATATAAAAGCTTTCTGGCATTTTCAGAAAGCTTTTCTTATTAGATGGCTATGTTAAAGCCAAATGTTATTAAGAGGTTAAACCCGCTTCGGAAATATACTACGCTCTTTTCGCGGGCGGCTGGTGAGCCTCCTCGCACGCCTTGCGCGCTGTGGGGTCTCACCGTTGCCTTCTATCCCGCAGGAGTCTTCGTATATTTCCGAAGCTCAATTTACTTTCCCTAACTCTAAGTGAGTAAAATTATTAACATTTAGCTTTAAGATAGCCTATTAGATAGGAGTATTTTTAGAATGAACGCAGATGGTTTAAAGATTTCAGAACGTCTTATTCACGTTGCTAGTCAACTATCTCCTGGAGCGAAATTTATTGATATCGGTTCGGATCATGCGTATCTTCCATGCTATGTTTGTTTAAGAGATCAAGCTGCGTATGGGATAGCTGGAGAAGTGAATGTTGGTCCATATGAAAGCGCGAAGAAAACAGTTAAAAAACATGGACTTGAAAAGAGAATTGATGTCAGACTAGCGAACGGACTAGAAGCTATTAGAGAAAACAACGAGGTAGAAGAACTCGTCATCGCTGGAATGGGTGGAGCACTGATTTCGACAATATTAGAAACAGGTAAGGAAAAATTAACAAATATAAATAAAATCATTGCCCAGCCCAATATTGATGCAAGAAGAGTTAGAAAGTGGTTTGACTCGAATGGCTTTCAACTTACAGATGAGTTTATTCTTGAAGAAAAAGGGCATATTTATGAAATATTAGTAGCTAATCGTAACGACGAGTCACCTTATGACAAAGATTATAAGGAGAAACAACTTTTCTTAGGACCCTATTTACTAAAGAATAAATCAAAAGTATTTAAAGAAAAGTGGTCTCAAGAAAGAGTGAAATTGCTTGAAATCATTGAACAAATGAAGCAAGCGGATGAACCAAATCTAGAGAAAATTTCACAATTTAACAGAGAACTAAAGTGGATCGAGGAGGAATTGTCTAATGAATAATATTCCTACTAATTCAGTAGTTTTTAAAGCAATTGAAAACTTAGCGCCTAAGTCTAAAGCTTATAGTTGGGACAATGTTGGTTTGCAAGTTGGCAGTAAGCACCAGAAAGCAAACAAAATAATGATAACACTCGATGTATTAGAATCAGTAGTAGATGAAGCAATCGATAAAAAAGTTAACTTAATAATTGCTCACCATCCATTATTATTCCAACCTATAAAACAAATTAACACCGATACACCTGAAGGTAGAATTCTGAAAAAATTAATTCAACATGATATCACCGTATACGCTGCACATACAAATCTAGATGTAGTTTCTTCTGGAGTAAATGATATGCTTGCAGATAAGCTTGAATTAAAACAAACCAAACCTTTAGTAAAACTCGGAGAAGAAAAATTATATAAATATGCAGTTTTTGTACCTGAAGATCATGAAGAGAAGATTAAAGACGTTCTAGGTTTGGCTGGTGCAGGTAATCTAGGGGATTACACGCATTGCTCCTTTACAGTTGATGGTGAAGCATCTTTTACACCACAAGCCGACGCTGACCCTTTCATTGGAGACGTTGGTCAAGCAACAAGGGTTAAGGAAGTTAAAATTGAAGTAATTGTCACAGAACAAAAATTGCAACAGGTTGTTAATGCTGCCATTGAAGCACATCCATACGAAGAGCCAGCTTATGATATAATTGAACTCTCCAATTCCGGAAAGTCGTGGGGACTAGGTAGAATCGGAGAAATTTCAACATCCACAACTTTAAAGGACTATATTCCTCAATTAAAGCAGAGATTAAATATCGATAATGTTCGAGTTATCGGGGATTTAACCCGAGAAGTTAAAAAAATAGCTATCATAGGAGGTAGCGGCGAGAAGTACTTTCAAGATGCATTGAATAGTGGTGCAGATTTGTATATAACTGGTGATGTAAGTTTCCACCCAGCACAAAATGCTAAGGCATCAGGACTAGCAGTAATTGACGCGGGTCACTATATAGAAGAAATTATGAAAGAATCTTTACAAAGAATCTTAAAAGAAGAGTTGGCAAGTTTTGATGCTGAAATCATTATATCTGACGAAGTAACAGACCCTTTCCAATATTTATAAATTTAACCTGGTAGAAAAGAAGGTGTACTGTAATGACAAATAATAAATTTAAATCACTAAAATTGGATCCCACAATTCAGTTGGTTACAGAAAAGTTGGGATTTAAACAGCCAACAGAGATACAGGAAAAAGTAATTCCAAAAGTACTTGAAGGAAAAAGCGTCATTGGTCAGTCAAGAACAGGTTCAGGAAAAACACATGCATTTCTTTTGCCTTTATTTCATGAACTAGACACATCAAAAAATGAAGTTCAATTTGTAATAACTTCTCCTACAAGAGAATTAGCAACACAATTATACGATGAAGTGAAAAAAATAATTGAGTATGCTGGGAAAAAAGATGAATGGACTTCAAAATTACTAATTGGCGGAACAGATAAAAACCGAATGATGAGTAAATTAAAAACAACCCCACACATTATTGTTGGTACTCCAGGTAGAATCTTGGATATGGTCAAGTCCGAAGCCTTATCTATTTACTCTGCTAAATCATTTGTTATTGATGAAGCAGATTTAATGCTGGATCTAGGTTTTATTAATGATGTCGATCAGTTGCTTGTCCGTTCTAAAAGAGATATCCAACTATTGGTATTTTCAGCAACTATCCCAGAAAGATTAAAACATTTCTTTAAAAAATATTTAGAAAATCCTTTTTATATTAAAATAGACGATCATTTCTCACCAGAAAAGATGGATCACCGTTTTATTGCTTTAAAACACAGAAAAAGATCAGAAGTTATTAAAGAAATTTCAACAAGTATCCAACCCTATTTAGCCTTAATATTTACAAACGGTAAAGAAGAGGCGGATACATTGGTTGCTGAATTATTAGAGGCTAACCTTAATGCAGGTATTATCCATGGTGGTTTATCACCGCGGGAACGAAAGCGTGTATTAAAAGAAATTCAAAACCTAAAATATGAATATGTCGTTGCAACTGACTTAGCATCACGTGGGATTGATATTGCTGGGGTAAGTCATGTAATTAATGCGAGCCTCCCTAAAGAGGAAGAATTCTATATTCACCGTGTTGGTAGAACAGCAAGAGCAGGTAGAGAAGGTACTGCGATTAGCTTGTACGAAGAGACGGATTTGAAATTGATTGATAAGCTAGAACAAAAAGGGCTAACAATTTCTTACGTAGATATTAAAAATAATGAATTTGTTGAATCTAAAGCATGGAATACAAGACAATTAAGAAAAGATAATACTACAAACATTGAAAAAGAAGCATGGAAACAAGTTCGTAAAGTGAAAAAGGTAAAACCTGGTTATAAGAAAAAAATGAAACAAGAACAAGAAAACATAAAGAGAAAATTAGCACTTAAAAATAAAAGTAAACGTAGAAGATAATTGAAGAGGTGTTGTCGTTGTTAAAGATTGGATCACATGTTTCAATGAGTGGGAAAAAAATGCTACTAGGATCTAGTGAAGAAGCAGTAAATTATGGTGCGAATACATTTATGATTTACACTGGTGCTCCACAAAATACAAGAAGAAAGCCAATTGAAGAGCTGAATATTGAATTAGCAACTGAGCATATGAAAGAAAATGGGATAGAAAATATTATTGTGCATGCACCATACATTATTAATATTGGTAATACCCAAAAACCAGCAACGTTTGAATTAGGTGTTAGTTTCTTGCGGAGTGAAATTGACCGCACGCGAGCAATTGGGGCGAAACAAATCGTTCTGCATCCAGGTGCTCATGTGGGATCAGGTGTAGACAGTGGGATCGAAAGAATTATAGAAGGATTAAATGAAGTTCTATCTAAAGATAATGATGTCCAAATTGCACTTGAAACAATGGCTGGTAAAGGTACGGAAATTGGTCGTAACTTTGAAGAAATAGCGAGAATTATTGACGGTGTAACATTAAATGAAAAATTATCTGTTTGTATGGACACTTGTCATATTCATGACGCTGGCTATGATATCGTCAATGATTTTGATGGTGTGTTAAATGAATTTGATAAAATAATCGGCGTTGACCGTATTAAAGTTGTTCATGTTAATGATAGTAAAAATCCAATGGGAGCACATAAAGACCGTCACGAGAACATTGGTTTCGGTCATATTGGCTTTGATTCACTGAACTATATTATTCATCATCCAACTTTCAAAGAAGTACCTAAAATCTTAGAAACACCTTTTGTTGGAGAAGATAAAAAGAATAAAAAAGCTCCTTATAAGCATGAAATTGAAATGATTAAAAAGGGAGAATTCCAGCCGAACTTAAAAGAATTAATTATGGAATAAAAATAAAGCATACAACCATAGCAGTAAATGGTTGTATGCTTTTTTTAATCAAATAATGATTCTAGTCCATAAGATGAAACGATTTGGTTAAAAAGCTGCATTGCTTTGTTAGCAGTATCTTCATTAGTAACTTCTGCTAATTTATTTTTTAAAATAGCTATATCATGCTTAGAAAAAACATCTAATTGTTGATTTTGAAGATAAGTTAATATCGTTTTAGCTTCTCCAGCAGTAATACTAAAATTGTATTGATGTGCATACGATAACAGCTCTTCAACTGTAAGCTGTCTTAATTTATTTTTAATTATCTCCTTTAATATAAATGACATCTTTGCCCTCCTTAAAAAACATGACACATTAGTTTATGCAGGGTGTTTCCCATTGATACCAGTAAATAACATCATATATAAGGAAACATTCCACAAACTATAAAGGCATCATATCCATAAGGAGGTAACTTCAAATAAAAAAATCGGATAATGATCGAAAACAGCGACGTCCTGGTAGAGATGAAGAATATGCAGCGGAATTTACGCCAACATCTTCTAGAGAAATTAGTAACCAGAAAGAAGTAATTAGCACATATGGGTGGATTGGTTTAGTGTTATCTATTGCTTCATTTTTTATGATGCCAATGATCTTCGGGATTTCTGGTATAATACTCGGGTTTGTTTCAAGAAATAAAGGGGTGCAGATGCTTGGAAATAGTGCAATTGTTGTTGGGGTAATTTCGTTAATTTTTCGATTAATAATGATACCATTTTAAAAAAGGGGCTACTTTAGCCCTTTTTATATTGTTTTAACTCTAGTCAATGTATAATGGAAAGTAATAGGACTGATTAGGTTCTAATAATTGGTGATCGATTCCTGGATTTAGGTATTTAAAATCTTCAATGACTTTAACTATTTCTAACGTTTTAAAATGGTTTATTTCCTCCGTTATGGAAAGAACGGTATCGCCAGGCTTTACTTTTATCGTTAAAATATTCATTTCTTCTGTAATTTTGTTAGAAGTTTTAGCGGGTTGTATTGTATCTTTTGAGAGATCATGTAATATACTTAGCATTAGCAGTAAGATAAATAGAAAACCGAAAACTTTTTTTGGTGTAGACATCTTTTTGTCTCCTTATTTGAAACATTATGCTTATCTAATTCGTAGTAAAACTAGGAGAGGGGGATTTACGATGGCAATATTTGATTATGAATGGATTGGTTTTGTTATTACCTTTTTAGCTACACTGTTTTTAATTGGTGAAGTACTTGTAAATATGCGTGGAATCTTTGGGATTTTAGGTATTGGTTTTATCTCCGTTTATTTTGGAGCTTATGCTGGAACGGATTCTGTAATACTTATGCTTATTATTTATTTTGTAGGTTTAGTACTTATAATTATTGACGGTAAAATTATAAATGATGGTACCTTAGCCACTATAGGGCTTGTGAGTATGCTAACAGCAGTGGGGATAGCTGCACCAAGTGTATCAGCTGCGTTATTTGCAATCGTCGGTGTGATCCTTGGGGTTGGTTGTTCATTCTTCTTCTTGAAGGTATTTAAAAGAAGAGATATGTGGACAAAAATTGCTCTCAAGTATCAATTGAGTTCTGAAGCAGGCTATAATTCTATGAATACAGGGTATACTGCTCTTCTAGAACAAGAAGGTCTCACACTTAATGATTTACGTCCAATTGGTACTGTAAGAATTAATGGAAAAGATTACAGTGCAATTTCAGATGGTAAATGGATTGCAAAGGATACAAAAGTAAAAGTCGTTCAAGTAGATGGCACAAAAATACTCGTTGAAGAAATAAGATAGGCAAAATAAACAAAAGCTTTGAGGAAGATTTCCTCGAGCTTTTTTTAATTGGATAAAATTATTTAACGCACTCAATTTAGGCCTAAGTAACTATTCTGTTTATAAAACCTAGCATAAATGCTACTAATTTCGACAAAATAACAAAAGGAATATTAATTTAATGTAAATTTCTAATATAAGGCTTTACAAAACCTTTATATTAAATTAATAATAGGTAGGGTATGTATTTTTTGATCGAAAGGATGAATCTAATTGGACTTAGATTTGCAGACACTCATATTTGAATTCCTAGGTGGATTAGGAATATTTCTATTAGGAATTAAATTTATGGGAGATGGCTTACAACGTTCCGCTGGGGATAGGTTAAGAGAAATTCTAGATAAATATACAAGTAATCCATTTCTAGGAGTACTTACTGGAATTATTGTTACCATACTTATTCAGAGTAGTTCAGGGACTACAGTATTAACTGTTGGACTAGTGAGTGCTGGTTTTATGACTTTGAGACAGGCTATTGGGGTCATAATGGGCGCTAATATTGGAACTACAGTAACAGCATTTATTATAGGTATTGATCTTGGTGAATATGCATTACCTATCCTAGCTCTTGGTAGTTTTATGATTTTCTTTTTTAATAATCAAAGGATAACTGCCATTGGACAAGCACTTTTTGGGTTTGGTGCATTATTTTTTGGATTAGATTTGATGAGTAGCGGGATGAAGCCATTACGGTCATTAGAAGCTTTTCATGAATTAACTGTAAACATGAGTGAAACACCAATACTCGGGGTAGTTATTGGAACAGTCTTTACGTTAATCGTCCAAAGTTCGACAGCTACTATTGGTATTTTGCAGGGATTATATGCAGAAGGTGCTATAGAACTCAAAGCTGCATTACCAGTATTGTTTGGTGATAATATAGGTACAACTATTACAACTATTCTTGCTTCATTAGGAGCATCTATAGCTGCTAAAAGAGCAGCGTTGACACATGTAATTTTCAATCTAGTTGGTACAGTTATTTTTCTACTCTTTTTAGGATTATTTACATCCTATATTACATGGCTTCAAGTTCAATTGAACCTAAATGAACAAATGACTATTGCATTTGCTCACGGTTCATTTAATGTGTTAAACACAATTATTCAGTTTCCAATTATCGGAGGATTAGCATGGTTAGTTACTAAGTTAATCCCTGGAGAAGATACTGTTATTGAATATAAGCCAAAACACTTAGATCCAATTTTAATTAGACAATCTTCGACACTTGCTCTAGAACAAGCGAAGGCAGAAGTAGTTCATATGGGTGGTTTTGCTTACCAAGGATTAGATGAGACGCTCAAGTTTGTTAGTACTTCCAATCCAAAACATGCTGAAATAGCTCGTCAAATTGAAGGTGCAATTAACAATTTGGATAGAGAGGTAATGGAATATCTTGTTGATATATCAGCAGATTCCATGACGAAACTAGAGAGAGATAAACATTCATTCCTGATGGACAGCGTCCGAGACATTGAAAGAATCGGAGATCATTTCGAAAATATTCTAGAACTTGTTGAATATAGAATTACGAATAAAGTCCACTTGACAGAACAAGCAATGGAAGATCTTAATAATATGTTTAATCTCACATTATTAACGGTGAAGCAATCGATTGAATCTCTTGAAAATCGTGATAAAGAGGCCGCATTAGAAGTTGTTAAAAAAGAAGAACAAATCGATCAGATGGAAAGAAACTTCCGTAAAAAACACATCATACGTGTGAACGAAGGTCTTTGTAGTGCCACCTCAGGTATTGTATTTGTCGATATATTAAGTAACTTAGAAAGAATTGGTGACCATGCAGTAAATATTGCAGAAGAAATACTTTCTGAATCATAAAGTATGGAAGAGGAGGGAGTCCTCCTCTTTTATATGCATTTTACAAAAATATGTAGTATAATATATTTTCATCAACTGATTTTATAGTTTATAAAGTAATAAAAACTGCGTTTGGTAAAAACTTTTGCCAATCTGCAAAATAATGTTGACATAATTGTTACTACATGGTAAATTATATCTTGTTGTTATAAATTTTGTGTTATTCCACAGTAGCTCAGTGGTAGAGCAATCGGCTGTTAACCGATCGGTCGTAGGTTCGAATCCTACCTGTGGAGCCATGGCGGCGTAGCTCAGCTGGCGAGAGCGTTCGGTTCATACCCGAAAGGTCGGGGGTTCGATCCCCTCTGCCGCTATTAAGAAATGCATAAGATATAGAAGCTTTTGTATGATGAGAATTAATTTTATTGTAATTTCAAAAGCTTCTGGTATCTATGCTTATCAAAGTTATAAAATCCTAATAATATACTTTATGGCGGTCGTGGCGAAGCGGTTAACGCACCGGATTGTGGCTCCGGCATACGTGGGTTCGATCCCCACCGGTCGCCCCATATATACTTAGGACCCTTAGCTCAGTTGGTTAGAGCTATCGGCTCATAACCGATCGGTCGCAGGTTCGAGTCCTGCAGGGTCCACCATTTTCATATATTCATACGGAGGTATACCCAAGTCCGGCTGAAGGGATTGGTCTTGAAAACCAACAGGCGGGTCAAACCGCGCGGGGGTTCGAATCCCTCTACCTCCTCCATTTTTTTAATACATACGGCTCGGTAGCTCAGTCGGTAGAGCAACGGACTGAAAATCCGTGTGTCGGCGGTTCGATTCCGTCCCGAGCCACTTCTAAAACAAGTCTAGTACTTGTTTTTTTATTTTGCTATTCTTTTTACTTAATAATTCTGTAAGCTTTAAATTTGCATGGAACATGAAGCTTTGATAATCTAATAGTGAATGAAAAAAGATTATGGGAGGAAGATTAATTATGGCAAAATTTGAATTACCAGAGTTACCTTACGCTTACGATGCATTAGAAAAGTCTTTCGACAAAGAAACAATGAATATCCACCATACGAGACATCACAACACGTATGTTACAAATTTAAATGCAGCACTTGAAGGGCATGCAGACCTACAAGAAAAATCAATTGAAGATTTAATTAGTGATTTAGATGCGGTTCCTGAAAATATTCGTACTGCAGTACGCAATAATGGTGGGGGGCACGCTAACCACAGTTTCTTCTGGAAGATTCTATCTCCAAATGGTGGAGGAGAGCCTACAGGAGAGTTAGCTGATAAAATCAATGCTAAATTTGGTTCATTTGACAAATTTAAAGAAGAATTTGCAGCAGCAGCTACTGGTCGCTTCGGATCAGGTTGGGCATGGCTAGTTAGCAATAACGGTGAACTAGAAGTAACTAGTACTCCGAACCAAGATTCACCACTAATGGAAGGTAAGCATCCACTAGTTGGACTTGACGTATGGGAGCATGCGTATTACTTAAAATTCCAAAACAAACGTCCTGATTATATCTCAGCATTTTGGGATGTTGTAGATTGGGAAGAAGTTAATAAAAATTACAACGCTGCAAAATAATAGTTTAAAAATAAAAATCACGTAGATGATCTACGTGATTTTTATTTTTGTTATTATTTAAAACAAATACACATGAAATATGCTAAAATAGATAAGTATATTATGAAGCAAACAGGGGTGCCTAAGATGGTTGATAAAAAGAAAAATAAAAGTAAAAAAAATGCGCAGCTACCCTTTCGAACAAATATTATATTTTTTGTTGTATTCTTACTTTTTTCAACGCTAATTTTACAACTTGGTGTTGTTCAAATATTAAATGGTGAAGCATTTCAAGAAGAGATTGATCGTACCGTTCAAGATAGAACAAAGATCCCAGTTCCAAGGGGAAAAATATATGATAGAAATCTTAATGTAGTTGTCGATAATAATGCACTTTATTCAATAACCTATACACCTCCTAAGGGTGTTCAAGCACAAGATAGATTAGATGTTGCTGAAAAGCTAGCACAGTTCATAGCAATGGACAGTGAAGAAGAATTAGATAAAGTTACTGACTTTGATAAAAGGGAATATCTTTACTTAAAGGACCTTCAAAAAAACGTTGGTGTTGCAGAAAAAGATAAGGAACCAACATTCGCAGATCGCTTAACAGATGAAGAGAAAAAAGATTTATCAAATGCACAAATTTATCGTGAAGTACTCAATAAAATTACAGACGATGAAGTAGATGATAGTAATTTTACAAAACAAGATTTAGAAGTTATTCGAATTAAAAAAGAATTAGATAAAGCATATTCGCTAACTCCCCAAATTGTTAAAAATGAAAATGTAACACCTGAAGAATATGCATTAGTATCTGAAAACCTTGCTGATTTGCAAGGGATAAATGCAACAACAGACTGGGATAGGGAATATACCTATGGATCAACATTCAGATCCTTACTTGGTAACATTACGAGTCATTCTGCAGGGATACAAGCTGAAGATTTGGATTACTATTTGACAAGGGGTTACAGCAGGACTGACCGTGTTGGAATTAGTGGTTTAGAAAAACAGTATGAAGAGTATCTAAGAGGTAGAAAAGAACAGATTGAATATACTACAACAAAATCAGGTGCTGTGATTGATTCTGAAGTTATTGTAAAAGGGGAAAAAGGTAAAGATCTGATTCTAACAATTGATATGGAATTCCAAAAAGAAGTTGATAAAATCCTTCAAGAAGAATTGGAGCATGCCATAAATATTGATCGCTATAATAATCCTTTAATGAAAGATGCATTGGCAGTTGTCATGAACCCAAAAACAGGGGAACTTCTTGCTGTTTCAGGACAAACGTATAATTCAGAAGACCGTACTTTTTCACACAATCCGCAAAAGACTTTGCTAGATACGCATGTTCCAGGATCTGTAATAAAAGGAGCAACTGTTTTAGCGGGATTAGATTCAGGGGTCATTTCGCCTGGTCAAACATTCTTTGATAGTCCAATAACTATTAAAGGTTCGCCAACGATGCGGTCATTTTCTTCAACGATTGGCTCCGCTAATGACATAAAAGCTTTAAAAGAATCTTCCAACGTGTATATGTATTATATTGCCTTACGTATGGGGGGAGAAACCCAATATCCGTTTCCTGATGGTGAAGCTGCTAGATTTAGCACAGACGCATGGCAGACAATGAGAAATTATTTTAGACAATTTGGTCTAGGTGGTAATACAGGGATTGATTATCCATTTGAATCTGTTGGATATATTGGCCCGTCGCCATTTAGTCCAGGTAACTTTATGCATTACTCTATTGGACAGTTTGACAGATATACAGCAATGCAACTTGCACAATACGTTTCAACAATTGCAAATGATGGATACCGTGTAAAACCTCGCTTAGTAAAAGAAATTAGAGATCCGATTGCATCAATGACTGAAGTTGGACCTCTTTATGAGAGTAAAAATACAGAGTATTTAAATCGGATAGAAATGAGCGATTCATATATTGAACGAGTCCAAGAAGGATTCAGACAGGCGTTTCAAGTACAACGCGGTACTGCCTATAGCTACTTTGGGAGCAAAGATTACAAACCAGCTGGGAAAACTGGTACAGCGGAGAACCCCCCTATTTCCTTGGATGGTGTGAAACACAACACGATTAATCGTTCGATGGTTGGTTATGCACCTTTCGATGATCCAGAAGTTGCGTTTGCAGTCGTTGTACCTATGCTTGGTGAAAATGCTACAGAGGATGGAAATGTGGCCAACAGAATTAGCGAAAGAATTTTAGATGCGTATTTTGACATGAATAATGAAGATGATAATGAAGAGGAAGAATCAGAGACAACTGAATAATTTTAAGCTGTCTCTGATTTTTAATAATATTCTTTCATGAAATTTATATTATTGATACATGGTGTTTACAAAGCTTTAACATTGATAAGGTATACTTGATTTAGCTATGTATTTTTATTCAGTATCTAGTAATTTATTTTTAATTAAATGGAGGAGATTTATAATGACTACTCGTGAACAGTTCCAAGCTGAGTTAGAGGAATTGAAAGAACTAACAATCAAAATGGCTAATTTAGCAGGTAAGGCACTAAATAAATCTATTGAGGCATTATTCACTCAAAATACTGCATTAGCAGAAGAAGTACTACAGGAAGACAAAGCTATTGACCAATTAGAGGCAGATATAAATGAGAAAACAGTATTATTAATTGCCAAGCAACAACCTGTAGCTACAGATTTAAGACAAGTAATTATTACTTTAAGAATTGTTACTGACATTGAAAGAATGGGAGATAATGCGAAGAACATAGCAAAGTCTGCTATCTCGTTAGGAGATAATATGTCTACTATCCCTGAAGGTCTTAAAGAAATGAACCAAGTTACACAAGAAATGTTGTCATCCTCTATGCAAGCTTTTAACTATCAAGATATCACAATTGCAGCTAACTTGGCATCAACTGATGACAAAGTAGATAAGCTTTATAAAACAATTGTGAGTGAGTTGTTAGGTGAAACTGCAAACAATCCTGACAGAATACAATATATTATGCAGGTTGCTTTCTGTGCTCGTTATATTGAACGATTTGCAGACCATATTACAAATATCGGCGAAAGTATTTTATATTTAGTAAAAGGTAAAAATTACAAAATGAACTAATATGTAACATAAAAAATTCCAGCAGCCTTATTTAAAAGGGATGCTGGAATTTTTTAGTTTGTTAATGCTTCTGCAATCTGATAAAAGCTCATATCCGTTGATAGCTCATGTTCACCTAGTTGAATACGTAAGGCATAATCATTTTGCTGTAGATAATCATTAAATTCTTCTGCGTCACTAATTAAGTTTTCACTTTCTAAAAGTCTGCTTATATCTAATGACGGCATGCCAGAAGGGATGTTAATAACTACTGAGGAAGTGTTTTCTTCTACTTCTACTTCTGTTTCTTCTTCTTCAACAGTTTCTTCTGTTTCATCTGCCGCTTCTTCACTTGAATCATTGCTATTCTCTTCTTCAGAATCATTTTCATCAGCTTGTTCGCTTGATTCACCATTACTTTGTTGTGCACTTGTAACAGTATAGCTTATGTATTCTTTATCTGTTATTACTCGAAAACCTTCATCTTCAATAAGAGAGATCATTTCATCTGTTGAATAAGCTAATTCATCACTATTCGTATCCTCAAATATATAAAAGACGAGTAGCATGATTAAGCCAGCTGCAATCAAGCCAACAGCAAAAGACCGCACAAAATGTTTCATAAAATACTCCTTTATTTAAATTATATTTGAATTTTAATCATTTATAGATTTTGAAATAGAAGAATGAGAAGTTTGTTCTGGAACCAATTCTTCTTCAAGAATCTTAATCTTTTTCTTCATTTGATATGTATCCTGCACTGTTGTAATAGAGAATTGCTCTAATTGGTTTTCCAAATCTTCAATTCTGTCATTCATAAAATAAGAAAGAATAAAAAGGACGATTCCAATTATTAAAATAGCAATTACTGCAATAAGCATTTCTTTCCCTCCCTTAATAAGTATCATTCTATTTATATCATAGAATCTGTCTTGTGAAAACTTTTAAAAATTATCTTTGTATTGTTGCCAGTTGTTAAAAATTCTGGTATTATAAATAAAGTCTGAGAAACAAATGTTAATTTAATTTGTAAGATAGTTTTTATAGTTTGGAGGGAAAACCATGCGCGTTAATATTACATTGGCTTGTACAGAAACAGGAGACCGTAACTATATTACTACAAAGAATAAACGTGAAAATCCTGAGCGTATTGAAATGAAAAAATATAGTCCACGTCTTAAAAAACACACTTTACACCGTGAAACTAAATAATAATGAATGAAGCTCTTATCTCTGGATAAGAGCTTTGTTTTATATTATCTTACTTTATAAACTCGATTAATGGGATTTTTCTATAACTTTTAATATAATAGAAGGGAGGGTGGTGGATATATGAATATAAATGAACAATATTTATTATATACTTTTGCAGACGAGTTAATAAACAAGCACCACTATAATTTAATTTATGCAAATGGAAAAACAGATGAAATATGGTTAGAAAAATATGAGGATCGTACATCGAAAGTCGTACGTTTAATACATAAGGGTTTTGATTGGAAAAATCATTTAAAACGAGATATATCTTTTTTATTCCAAAGGGTTTTAAATGCTAAACGAATGTTTGGTAAGCGAATCGAAGTATATAACCTATACTTCACGAGCCACCCCCCGGTAGACACTTGGGAAATGTTAAAACAGCCAATTAAGTCACAGGGTAAGAATCCGATGATGATGCATGTATACTATTTAGATGAAAATAGTTACCCTGAGGAAACCGAACGATTCCAAAATGATTTATTAGCTTCACCAATAGATTATAACCTAGACGTGTCAACCGAATATAAGGAAGGCATTGTAGATAAAGCGAAAGTAGATTTTAAAACGAAACTTTCTAGCAAAAATGAACAAATTAAAGATATTTTTAGTTATGGCAAGCCAATATTTTCTTATATATTTATCGTAATAAATGTATTGATTTTCTTTTTATTGGAAATGAATGGTGGAAGTACTTCTATTGAGACGTTAATTCAATTTGGTGCCAAATATAACGTTGCAATTATCGCTGACGGCGAATGGTGGCGTTTAATTAGTTCAATGTTTTTGCATATTGGAATTCTACATCTCATGATGAACATGCTTGCAATCTTTTATTTAGGTATAGTTGTAGAAAAAATATATGGAAGTAGCCGCTTTCTATTTATTTATTTTGTTGCAGGCATTGGCGGATCAATAGCAAGCTTTGCTTTTAGTACTAGTATTAGTGCTGGTGCATCTGGAGCGATATTTGGGTTATTTGGCGCACTGTTATATTTTGGAATTATTCATAAACGATTATTTCTACAAACGATGGGTTCAAGTATTTTATTTATCATTGCTATAAATCTAGTTATTGGTTTTACGATTGAAGAAATTGATATGGCAGCTCATATAGGTGGTTTGATTGCTGGTTTCTTTGCCTCTGCAATTGTAAATTTACCTAAAACAAAACAAATTACTAAGCAGTTTATAGCTGGAGTTATAACAATTGTATTATTTATCGGGTTTACTTATTTTGGGGTCTATGCAAATTCCAATAACCAATCTTATTATTTATTACAGATTCAAGAATTAATTTTAGAAGAAAATTATCTGGAAGTAATCCCTCTTGCAACCGAAGCACTGTCGCTTGACGGAGAAGAGGACGGCATCCTTTTATTTCAACGCTCGTATGCGTATATAGAATTAAATGAATTAGATAAAGCGATAGCGGATTTAGAAAAAAGTGTAACTGTAGGAGAACCAATGCCTGAAGCATATTATAATTTAGCATTGCTATACCGGTCGAAAGGCGAGTTAGATTCTGCAAAAGAAGCAATTACAAAAGCTTATCAAATGAACACTTCAGACAAGAAGTTTGAAGAACTGTATGAGGATTTAATAGGAAATTAAATAACTTGATCGGTATGGACATAACTATTGCTTATTGTAGTTGTGTCCATTTTTCATTATCTAAGTCCATTCAAGATATCTTTATCATACAATATTTGATATAATGAAGAGTGGTGATTTTATTGAAGAGTGTATATGACATTCGCATGCTATTGAAAAGATATGGAACTTTTATATATTCTGGTGATCGTATAGGGGATCTAGTCTTAATGGAAAGTGAATTAGATGAATTATATAGGATGGAATTTATAACGAACCAAGTATATATGGTGGGCAAACTAATTTTAGCAAAAGAAAAAAGAATGCTGAAGAAAAAGGAAAATATTTAAACTAGATATTTAATCTGAAATTTAGTACTATATAAACTTACTATAAAACTATTATATTCTTGTAGAAATGAAACTTTTATCCGTCCTTATACGTCTTATAGTGTAAGAAGAATGTAAATTTACGTTTACAATGCTTTAATAAGGGGAAAATTAGAAATAGATTTTAGCAGTTTTTTAGGTTGTAGGAGGATTTAAAATGAACATCAAACAAACGAAAATTCCTTTATATATTTTAGCAAGTATATTATTTGGATTCAAAACTTATATTGTTTATCGTTTCATGTTTAATATTGAATTAGAAAACACTATGCAAGAGTTAATATTATTTATTAACCCATTTGTATCTGTTTTTCTAGTATTTGCACTATCCGTTTGGTTTAATAAACAATCCAGACAAATGAAGTACATTAGGTATGTCGCTCTCTTTATGAGTGTAATTATTTTTGCAAACCTAGTTTTTTATCGACAATTCACAGACTTTATTACAATCCCACAGTTATTTATGGGAAGTAATATGGCAGATCTAGGTTCTAGTATTTTGACTCTCATTAAACCTTATGACATTTTATTATTTGTTGATGCTGCTATCATTTGGTATTTAAGTAAGAAGCAGGCAGAAACAGTTTCTGTTAATTATTTAAAACGTGGAAAAGTATTTGCACTTGCAATGTCGTTATTACTGCTTGCAGGTAACTTCTTTCTTGCTGAGATGGAGAGACCACAGTTATTTACGAGAGCATTCGACCGAGAATATCTTGTGAAGAATATAGGGATTTTTAATTATCATATTTATGATTTAGTTGTTCACTCGAAAGCTGAATCACAGCGGGTTTTCGCTGATGGTAATGAAATTCCAGAAATCAATGATTATATTGAAGAAAACGTAAAGTTAACAGATGAAAAATCAGATCTATTTGGAGTTGCTGAAGGTAAGAATGTTATTTTTATTAATGCAGAATCCATTCAAGATTTTGTAATCGGAAATGAAGTAGACGGACAAGAGATCACTCCATTCTTAAATAAGTTGGTTGAAGATGAAGATACGTATTATTTTGATAACTTTTATGAGCAAACGGGTCAAGGAAATACCTCTGACTCAGAATTTCTTGTAGAAAATTCATTATATCCATTATCTCGAGGTGCTGTATTCTTTACACACGGTGGAAACAAATACCATGCATTGCCTGAAATATTAAAAGAAGAAGGGTATAATAGCTCTGTTCTTCATGCAAATAATAAGAGTTTCTGGAATAGAGATGGAATGTATAATAGTTTAGGTATTGATCACTTCTATAGCGAAGACGCTTATGAAATCACACCAGAAAATTCAGTTGGTTGGGGTTTGAAAGATAAACCATATTTTGAGCAATCTATTAAATATTTACAAGCAATGGATACACCGTATTATGCTAAGTTTATCACGCTGACTAATCACTTCCCATTTGAATTAGATGAAGCTGATAAGTCAATTCAACCATATAATTCTAATTCAAGCACATTGAATAACTATTTCCCAGCTGTTCGTTATGCAGATGAAGCAATGGAAGAGTTCTTTAACCACTTGAAAGAATCTGGTATCTATGAAGACTCGATTATTATCATTATGGGTGACCATATTGGTATAAGTGCTAACCATAACCGAGCAATGAGCATGTATTTAGATAAAGAAGAAATAACACCTTTCGATCAAGTTGAGCTGCAAAAGGTACCATTATTTATCCATATTCCAGGTCATGGAAAGGGAGAGGTCAAATCGATGGTTACGGGTCAAATCGATTTGAAACCAACGATACTAAGTCTTTTAGGTATTGAAGCTGAAAATGATATCTATTTTGGTAACGATGTATTCGCAAAAGAAAGAAAAGGTTATATCGTACTAAGAAATGGAGATTATGTCAGTGACGACTATATTTCTACATTAGGCTTTTGTTATGATGCTCAAACTGGAGAACTTATTGAAAGTGAAGAAACATCTGAGATAGATGCTGAAGGTATGAATATGATGCACTCTCCTTGTGATCCAATTCAAGAAAAAGCTGAAATGGAACTGAATTACTCAGATGATTTAATCTATGGAGATTTGTTTAGATTTATAAACTTTGAACACGAAGAAAATTAAATGCATTTTAAAAAGGCAGTAGGATAAATTATCCCACTGCCTTTTCTTTTAAATTTTTTAATTATAAGCTAGATAGTTCACTAATTAGTGTTGCGATTGCAAAGAAACCAAAAGCTAATGCCGTGATAGCAGAGAATCCTAGTGCGAATAGGTTCTTAAATTTAAGCTGACGAATTACAGATATAACAGCTAAGATTGCTACTAATAGAAAAAGAACTGCTAGTACAATATGATACATCATGAAAGATTTCCCTCCTTATGACAGCCTTCCTTTAGAATGATAAACTGGAACTAAAGGATTGTTTATATTATTATGTAAGTACTCTATAGCTATTTTATAGTATAAACAAGAATTTGTCGAGATATAACATAAACTTTCAACAAGAATAATTTAGTGAAGACAAGGGAGGAATAAAGTTTGAAGGTTGAACAAAAATCAGTTGGCTTTATTGGTACGAATTGTTATATATTATCCATTGGTGAACAAACGCTTGTTCTTGATCCTGGTGGAGATCCAGAGCAAATCATTAATTACCTAGAGAATAATGCTTTGAAACCTCAAGCAATTCTTTTAACCCATGCGCATTTTGATCATATAGGCGGGTTAGAAGCATTACGAGCAACATATCAATTAGATACTTATATTCATGAACAAGAGCAAGAGTGGCTTGGTGACCCATCTTTAAATGGATCTCATAAATTAGTTGGAAACGAAATAGTCACTAATCCAGCAGAGAAGACTTTTGAGATAGGTGAGCTAACAATAGGGGATTTTACATTTGATGTTATCCATACACCTGGACACTCTCCAGGAAGTGTAAGTTTTGTTTTTCATCAATCGAAGGAAATTTTTGGTGGAGATGTTCTATTTAGGCAAGGAATTGGCCGAACAGATCTACGAGGTGGAGATTATTCCATACTAGAGCATTCTATTAAAGAAAAACTATATACACTCGACGATGATTATACCGTTTACCCAGGACATGGTCCAAGGACAACAATTGGTTTTGAAAAAATTAATAATCCATTTATTCGTATTTAGAATAATAAAAAGCCATGCATTTGAATGCATGGCTTTTTGTGAGTTTTAGCCGAATCCTGGTACAAGTATAAATTCAGAATACCAAGTATATCCAACCATAAAGACAGCTAAGTAGGCTCCGAATAAATACATATACATACGTTCAGACAATCTCAAGTAACTAAGTGTAAGGAAAAATGCTGTTTGGATTAGAGAAAGTATTGCAGGTACCATCATATCGCCAACGTAGAACATAACTGCAAAAATACCCGTCCAAAAAGCAAGCACACGAAACATGCGATCCATGTTTTCCCCCTCCTTCTATTGACCTTTCATAGTTATTATAAACGACGAAACCATTATTGTAAACGATTGACATTAAACATTTGTAAGTTTTGCGATATAAGCACAATTACTGCAGTCATCAAGAAACATATTTTTTTGTTCTATCAGTTCAATATCTGTAAATAAAGCTTCAAACATACCTTTAAGGAAGGAATGATGCATGTCACATATCATTTCATGATTCTTATGTGCAACTTCTTTAAATGGACAATTATTTACAGAAAAGGAAATAGAATTTGTTTCCTCATTGTAAGTGAATGTTGGATACATGCCTAACATACGGCCTGCATCTTCAAGCATAATAATTTTATCTTCCATAAGCGTGTTCGAAGTAAGGTTCTCGGTGTAATTATTTATTGCTTCTATACCATATTTCTTGCCTGTTTGGTACAACGCTTGCTTGCCTGGCTCTCCTAATTCCATCAGAGATTCAAGTGCGATGGAAGAAAGTATTTTATAATCGCGAGCAGGGAAGTTTAATTCAACTACTTTATCAGATAATCGATATTGTCTTCCTGGTCTTCCACCTTTTCCAGTTTTAACTAATTCAGATGCTACAAGCTTAATATCTTCAAGTTTTGAAAGATGGAGTCTAGCAACGTTCGGATGAATATCAAAAAGTTTAGCGATTTGATTTACATTAACATATTCACGCTTTTCAATTAAATGTTGATAAATATCGAAGCGAGTAGGGTCACTCATGACATTGGTAATTTTTAACGTGTTCTCCATTTAAATCACCTTAACCTTCATATAGTTATTACCTTAATTATATTGGTTATTCTATTATTAAAGGTTAATATTCTTTCGTTGTTGAAAAGTATTCATATTTGAATTCATTAATCGTCACACATTTATCAATATTTGAAGTACTTTACTTAAAATATGTTAATTATAAACGAAAAGATGTCTTAATGAAAAAAAATCTCTCGGATTGTCATCAAGCCAAATCTCGAAAGCTAATTTGGCATACTCTGTTTCGATATTCAAAATTGTAATCTCAACACGGCCTTGTGGAAATGTATAGTAGGTTTCTTTAAATTCATTGTTGACAAGGAAATCCCTTTTATAGCTTTCTTGAGCAATTTGAAAAAGGGATTCCACTTTAATTTGCTCGATTTGCCGATTGTTTATATAAATTTCATTTCGATAGGCAGAAATGCTAGACGAAATAATTATAAAGAGTAAAGATACAACAAACAATACATGGACGAGTATAAATCCTTTCTCATTAATTGTAGAAAGCAAAAGTTTTCTCATAAGCTTTTCCATCCTTACTCACAATTACAATATTTAAACCATATGGATGCTCATTAAATGTAACGCTTGAAATATCAAATAATAGTACCTCATGACCGACATTATTTACTTGTCTTCTAATCAAACTATCGTATTGACTAATTACGGCAACATTCACTTCACCTTCATCATCTAGTTCTTGGGTTAAGTATAAATTGTTACCTGCAATATTTATTGATGTAGATTCTATCAATTCATTACGTAAGAACCTGTAAAATTCATGAATAGCTAATTCGTCATAATTAGAACTTTTCCCAACTGCTTGTAAAGAATAACTTAAAAAGGGAAGGGTGAGTGCAAGAATGGAAATCATAAACAGTGTTGTTATGAATGTAAAACCATTTTTATTGAACAGCAAGTGCATAGATGCAAAATTCTTCAGCTTTTTGTTTTGCATTCTGCCAATTGACACATCCTTTAATGAATTCGTTTTCCTGTATAAATAAAAATTGTGCGGATTTACCATTAATTGAAGCTGTTTTTGATTCTGGTAAATTGTATCCTGATTCCCATATAAAATATTGTAATTCCTCTTGAAGATAGAGGCTAATTGTTTTGCGATCATGAAGAATTTGCTTTTCATGCTGCATATTATTAATAATTGGTATAAAAATTAGTACCGTACTCAAAAATAAACTAGAAGCAATAAATACTTCAATTAGTGTGAACCCGTTTTTCTCTCCCAACATGGAATCTTCCTTTGCCTAATGGAAATGTGAAATGAATTCGTTCATTTTCTGAATACATAACAACAGTTCGCGGACGTATTATGGTTCCACTCTCTTTAAATTGTATTCTCGCTTGAGAAGCGTTAATATTCGTCCAACCTTCTGGATAATATCGCTTTGCATAGTGACCAGCATCACGTACACCAGTAGTTACAATGTAGTGATCAGAATAAAAATGAATATACAATGTGCCTCGCTCATACCCACTTGCTTGATTTTGAATAAAAAGTACATCATCTTTAAATGTATCAATGAATTTATTTTCTATTTGTGTTTTTAATACAGAAGTCTGAATTGGAGCAGCAAGAAGGATGAGCATAGAGATTATCCCTAGGACCATTATCATTTCTATCAATGTAAATCCGTTTTGTTTAATTGTTGTTTTCATTTTTTTGTACAATACCCTTGCTAATACTTAATTGTGTTTTGTCATTGCATTTTGTCTGCTCATTTGTTATAAATCCTTTATTTTCAAGCTGCTCAATACTTGTAGGTGGAGCTCCTTCTTCAAAATAGAATGCATCTGCTTGTGCTTGAACCATTGCAATTAATGCATTGCAGCCCTTATCATTCACAGCTTTTGATTGATCGGATATGTTAGGAATTATTATTAGTAACAAGACAGTAATAATCAGCATTACGACTAGCATTTCTACTAAAGTAAATCCTTTTTCATTTTTTAACATCATGATTCTCCTTTAAAAAGTATTTATTAATTGGAACATTGGCCAGAGCAGACTGATATAAATAAATACAATAAAACAAGCAAGGATAATATAAAATATTGGTTGGATAAGTGTTATCATTGATAATATTTTTCGGTGAATTTCTTCCATCAACACCTCACTATAAATACTTAAATCATTCTCAAGTGATTGGATATCATTATTTTTCTGAAAGATTGCTACTAGTTGTTTTTCTAGAAATGGCAGTTCAGAAAGTAGAATACTCAAATGAAACCCTCGATTTAAATCAAGTGTTATCAAGTCAGCGTAATATTTAATGATGGGTAATTTCTCATGTTTTGAGAGTTCATTGAGGGTTTGCTTCAGGGATAGTCCTGCCTTTAATAACGAACTGAAATGAGTTGCAAATTGAAAGGATGTTTGTAGTCTTAGGTAGTTACGATAGATGGGTATTCGATTTAGTATCTTTAGTTGTTTATTAATTGGAATTCTTCCTCTAAAGATACGCCAAACCATGACACCTACCACAATAGTAATTGCAAACGTGATAAAGGTAAATTGTAATAGATCCATCATTAATATTAATATCGTAATTGTTTGTTTTGCTTGTGGTGATGATTGTAAAAGTGTCTGAAAGGATGGTAATACTTGTTGATTAATAAAGAATAGGGTAAGGGAAAAGACAAACAATAAAATTAGTGGATATCTTATTGCCTGGTTAAATTTTTTATTGTTCGTCATTTTATGTTCAAACATTTCAATGCACTTCTGAATACTTTCGTTAAGATTCGAACTTACTTTTGTAAAATAGACGAAGGTACAAATAGATTCATGAAATTTATTTTCTTCAAAAACCATGTGTATTGGTTTTCCATCTCGCAATGCATGGATAAATTGATTCGCTAACTGAGTCAAATCTTTATCCCATTTCATGATTTCTAGGCATTCCAGTAAAGGATAACCACTATTTATAAGCCGGTGGAGACGTTTAAGAAATCGAAGTTGTATCTGCTCTGAGAGATTTTTGCGATACTTTATCAAAGGCCGCTTCATTGAAGAAGCCATATGCATAGGCTTTCCTCCTTAATTGTTCAAATGATGGATAGTGAATACTGGTGATTTTAGGACGTTGTAAGATGACATTTTCTAGTAATTCACCATCTAATAATTCTAAAATTGCAGCTCGTCGCTGTTTATTTCCTGTCCCTTTGATGGGAATCAGTTGAATGGAGGCCACTCCAATAAGCGATTGCAAAAGATCTTGTTTTTTTATCCCCATTTCAAGAAGTCTGTAGATTGTTCCTTCCGCATTTTTTGCATGAAACGTACTTAGTACAAGATGTCCTGTTAAAGAAGCGTCAAATGTAAATGCTGCTGTATCTTTATCACGGATCTCTCCAATCATAATCATGTCCGGATCATGTCTTAAAACGGCTTTTAAAGCATGTTGATAAGTGACACCAGCTTTTTCATTTATTTGGACTTGTAGAATATTATTTAGATTTCTTTCTACCGGATCTTCGAGCGTTATTGTTTGGAAAGATTTTTCTTGGATAATATTTTCGAGTAAGGCATACATTGCTGTGGACTTTCCACTTCCAGTCGGCCCAGTGAACAGTATGAGACCTGATTGGTTCTTAGCCCAGTTTTTAATTGTCTGCAATTGCTTAGGAAAAAGAAATAACTCTTCCAGCGAAAGATGTTTTGCTTGAGGTAAGATACGAATAGCTAAGCTTTCTGTATGAGACAGTGGAAGGGTAGATAACCGTAAAGAATAATATCCAAGGTTTCCAATCTTTTTTGATATGCTACCGTCTTGAGGTTTACGAGATGTACCAATATCCATCCCTGCAGAAAATTTAAAGTAAGTTAAGAGCAATTCATAGTGATGGGTGGAAATTGTTTGGTTGAATTTTCGTTCACCTTGAATTCGAAAGTAGATGTTTGTTTCTTTGGAAAGGGGATAAAAATGGATGTCTGTTGCGTGATTAGTAATTGCTTTTTGAAGTAATCGATCAACAAGTGGTAAAGCGGGGTTCAATTTCAGATTACACCTCCTTTATTTAAATATATACATTCGACATTTATTTCTAAAATCCTTCTTTATTTTTAAAAATATTGTATATTATTTTTGATCTGGTAAATGATATTAAAAAAATAGAGGAGGCAATGAAATTATGAGTACTAATAATTACTTAAGATACCTTACAGAAGAATTGACAAAGTATTATAATCAGCCTAAAGAAGAGAGGAAAATGAAGAGAAAAGAAAAGGGAAGTGAGTCAAAAAGCTTTTATAATACATGGTTTGGTATTATTCCATTTTCTTTTCGTATATTAATTAAAAAATAATCTATTCTGCAAAGGATCCAAGCAAATAAAGGATACCTCCATTAACTACTTCAATATTAATAACAGGTGAATAGCGCTCATGTAACTCAGCTACTTCTTTTTCAAATAAATTTTGATTAGTATTATCTGAATAAAAGTGTTGTAAAATATCTAATTCTTCCTCCAACTTCTTCTGCGCGTTTAGGGCCCAATCCTTTTCTTGATTTTTTATGTAATCAAGGATTACCTTTTCAATTCTTAAATAGCCATTTTTGACTGTGATTAAAGGAGAAAGCGTGAAACAATAATTTGAAATGTTTTGTTTTAAATTTCTCCTTTCTAATTCATCCATCATATTGACAATCATTTTGCCGTTTATTAGTTGGACCCCTATTGAAATCAATTCTTCTTTCTTTTGGTTTGCCTCATAACTTATTTTGATATTCAATAATAGCCAAGGGTATAGAGGTGTGTTTTCTTGTGTGTGAACTTCTTCAAAGAGGTGCACATACTTTTCGTTAGTTACAAGGTGGTTCCAAATTTGTAGCAGTCTTGGACTACCAAAGTGAACCCATTCTCCTTTTGATTTATCTATATTTGGGTCCGTTATTAGATGGAGCATCATCGGATTACCTTCTTCACCAATGCTTTTAATATAATGCCAATAAAATGGACGATTCATTAATGCCTTATCCATTTCCTCCGTTAACTGAATGGAATACATCCCTTCTTGAGGTTTTTCTATTTTACATTGATTTGCAGTAAAAAAACTTGTTAAAAAGTAATCTAAATTAATATTGCTCATGTGTTTCACCTACATTCTTATTTATTTCGCCAGCCTGTTGAATAATACTAGCTAAATTATTCAGCTTAATTTTTGCTTCTGCAGCTGTTTCTGATTCTGAATATATCGTTTGTATTTCTTCTTCCATGTCTTTTAGATTTAACGTTGATAAAATAGCATCGAGTTTTCCTATAACATTTTCGAATAGCTGAATTTTATCGTATAAAGTTGTGAGCACATGTTCCTCGATTGTATTTTTAACCGCTATGTTATAAATATTCACATCTTGCTGTTGGCCAAATCTATGAATCCGCCCAATCCTTTGCTCTAGCTTCATTGGGTTCCATGGCAAATCATAGTTGATGAGATGGTTACAAAACTGCAAGTTGATTCCTTCCGCTCCAGCCTCTGTAGCTATCAAGACTTGAGCTTGCCCTTTAAACAATTGAATCATCCAATCTTTTTTACTTCTTGAAAATCCGCCGCGAAAAGGCACGGACTGGATTCCGTTTTGTTGTAAATACCATTGAAGATATAATTGAGTTGCCCGATATTCTGTAAAGATAATAACTTTCTTATCTCCTAGAGATTGTATTAATTCGACAGTACTTTTGGCTTTAGCGTGTTGGGGTAATTCTTGAATGTCTTTAATCATTTGATCCATATCATTTGCCATATGTTGATTATCTGTACTTTTTCTAATCTTATCTAAAGATAAATAACACGCCTCTCGAGAAGAGCATAATTCTCGGAGAAGCATTACTTTAGTAAAAGCATGAGATGCTTCGTTAATCGATTGAATTTTTTCATATGCTTCTGCTTCTTTTTCAGAAAACGTCACCCAAATCGTTTCTATTACTCTTTTGGAAGGATGAAAATCAATATTCTCTCTGATATTTCGTATCATCACGTGATCAATGAGTTGCTTCAGGTAACTATTGTTTTCTACATGTTTTGATTGATTGCCGAATTTCTTTTTAAACATGTTAATATCACCTAATAATCCAGGTTTTAAAATGCTAATTAGGTTAAAAATTTCTATAAGATTATTTTGAATTGGTGTCGCTGTAAGTAATAGACAATACTTTTTACTTAAATTTCTAACAAACTCATAATTTTTCGTTTGATGGTTTTTTAATTTATGTGCTTCGTCAATGAGTACGAAATCATATTCATTTTTCAAAATTTCCTCTCGGTGCGGGGAACGCTTTACTGTATCCAATGAGGAAACAATAATAGCTTCTTGCTTCCAATTATGATTTTTTTTATTCGCAACAGTTGGTATATAAAACTTCGTATTTAGTTCTTGAACCCATTGGCTCACTAAAGAAGCTGGAACTAAAATTAAAGCGTTCTTAACAAGGCCACGTAACATATACTCTTTTAAAATAAGGCCTGCTTCAATTGTTTTTCCAAGTCCTACTTCATCAGCTAGAATAGCACGCCCGTTCATTTTTTCGATGGCTATTTTCGCCGTGCTAATCTGATGGGGAAGAAAGTTCATATGCGGTAAAAAATCTAAACTACGCAGTCCAGAGAACGATGGTGTTATTCTTGCTTGTTCAGCTTGATATGCTAATTTAAACAATTCAAAAGTTGAGTACGTACTATCTGTATTTAGCTTTCTTTCTAGTTCTTCTATAAAAGTATGATTATTTTGTATTCTTATCAAATCCATATGATACATCCTTTACCTTCCAATAAACTTTGGATTTCACTATACCTTTCCCAACAAATATGGTATTATTCAAGAAAAGGTTGAGAATTTCTGATTCTTTACTTTTAGTTTTACCAAAAGTACATAAATTATGCTGTGGATGAAGGTATGGGGAGAGTTTACAGTTTTTGTTGTAACGCCGAAGGAGCAAGTTAGAAACGAATCTCTCAGGCAAACAGACTCATATCTGACACAACTCTGGAGAGAGTTTACAATTTGTAAACCACCCAAGAAGCAAGTGCTCTCTAGGAGCATGCAACTTTCTGGTACAAGGACAGAGATTTCTATTTCATAGGAATCTCTGTCTTTTGATTTAACAATCATTGAGGGGAGTGGAGTAATTTGACAGAGTTAAAAAGAACACCCGTTTTTCCTGAGTATAAAGCTTATGGAGGAAAAACAATTGATTTTGGAGGTTGGGATTTACCCGTACAGTTCTCAAGTATTAAGGAAGAACATCTAGCAACAAGAACAAAAGCAGGATTATTTGATGTGTCTCACATGGGGGAAATTTTAGTCAAAGGAAATAAAGCGGCTGAGTTCCTTCAAAAAATGACGACAAATGATATTAGTAAACTTGTTCCTAACAAAGCGCATTATACATTTCTTTGCTATGAAAATGGTGGGGTTGTCGATGATCTAATCGTTTATATGTTAGGAGATAATGAATATTTACTAGTAGTTAACGCAGCAAACACAGAAAAAGATTATGAGTGGCTAGTGAAGCATAATACGTATAATGACGAAGAAATCGAGATTGTAAATGAGTCGGATAATTATGGACTTTTAGCAATTCAAGGACCTTTAGCAGAAGCAATTTTACAAGAAGTTACAGATACAGATTTAAGTTCGATCAAGTTCTTTCAATTTGCAGACGAAATTACAATCCATTCAATAGAAGATAAAGCTTTAATTTCACGCTCTGGTTATACAGGAGAAGACGGATTTGAAATCTATATTTCTCCAAAGAGTGTTGGAAAGCTTTGGAATTTATTATTAGAAAAAGGGAAAGACAAAGGTTTGGTTCCAGCTGGTTTGGGAGCACGTGATACTTTAAGATTTGAGGCTAACTTACCACTTTACGGACAAGAGCTTTCAGAAAGTATTACTCCAATTGAAGCAGGATTGAAATTCGCTGTTAAAGTAGATAAAGATTCTGACTTTATTGGCAAGTCTGTTATAGAAGAACAAATTAATAACGGTCCCGAAAGAAAAATTGTCGGTATTGAAATGATTGATAAAGGCATCCCACGTACAGGTTACGATGTAATTTACGAGGACAAAGTTATTGGTTCTATTACTTCAGGTACGCAGTCTCCTACACTGGAAAAGAATGTAGGTCGTGCAATTATTCAAACAGAGCATGCAGAAATTGGAAATGAATTACTCATTCAAGTAAGAAAAAAACAATTAAAAGCTAAAATTGTACCTACACCATTTTATAAACGAGAAAACTAAGGAGGCAGTCAAATGGATTTTCGCTATTTACCTTTAACAGAAGAAGATAAAAAAGAAATGTTAAAAACCATAGGTGTTGATTCTACTGAAGAGCTTTTTTCAGATATACCTAAAGCAGTTCGATTAGACAGAGAGTTAGACCTTAAAAAACCTGCTAGTGAGTATGAAATTAAAAAAGAATTAACAGAACTAGCAAATAAGAACGCAAATCTAACAGAATATCGTTCGTTTTTAGGTGCAGGAGTTTATGATCATTTCATTCCATCGGTTGTGGATCATGTCATTTCAAGACAAGAATTTTATACTGCATATACACCATACCAACCTGAAATTACGCAAGGTGAGTTACAGGCGATGTTTGAGTTTCAAACAATGATTTCTGAACTTACAGCAATGCCAATTGTGAACTCTTCTTTATATGACGGAGGAACAGCAGTTGTAGAGGCAATGCATCTTAGTGTCTCGCAAACGAAAAGGAAGAAAGTTATCGTCTCATCTGCATTACATCCAGAATATCGTCAGCTGATTGAAACTGCTGCGAATGGACAAAAGTTAGATATCGTAGAAATTAGTTATCAAGATGGCCGAACGAACTTAGAGCAGCTTGAAAAAGAACTAGATGAAGACACAGCAGCTGTAATTGTTCAATATCCAAACTTTTTTGGACAAGTGGAACCATTAGATAAAATAAATGAAATAATTAAAACGCAAAAGAAAACAATGTTTGTTGTTTCAAGTAATCCACTTTCTTTAGGATATCTTACACCACCAGGTGAATTTGGGGCTGACATAGTAGTCGGAGATACACAGGTATTTGGTATACCAGCTCAATTTGGCGGACCACATTGTGGTTATTTTGCTACGACAGAGAAGTATATGCGTAAAGTACCAGGTCGTTTCGTTGGTCAAACGGTAGACGAACAAGGTAAACGTGGATTTGTATTAGCATTACAAACGAGAGAACAACATATTAGACGTGAAAAAGCTACATCGAATATTACATCCAACCAAGCATTAAATGCCTTAGCAAGCGCTGCAGCGATGAGTGCACTTGGAAAAAATGGTGTAAAAGATATGGCTAAATTAAATATGCAAAAAGCAAGATATACAAAACAAAAATTAGCAGAAGCTAATATTTCTACAGTATTTAGTGGAACTTTCTTTAACGAAATTGTTGTACAGTTAAAGAAACCAATTGATGAAGTAAATAAAGAGTTATTTAAAAAAGGATTTATCGGTGGTTATAATCTTGGTGTGGTTTATCCAGAATTAGAAAATCACATGTTAATCGCAACAACTGAAATTCGTTCGAAAGATGAAATTGATGCTTTTGTAAAAGAAATGGGGGATATCAATGGCTAACGAGAACTTTCCGTTAATTTTTGAACGTAGTAGAGAGAATAGATCTGCATATAATCTTCCGGCACTTGATGTTCCAGAAGTTAATTTAGAAGAGGAAATTGAAGATGCATATATTCGAAAAGTGGATGCAGAACTTCCAGAAGTTAGTGAATTAGAATTAATGCGTCATTACACTGGATTATCTAACCGTAATTTTGGAATCCTTTCCGGTTTTTATCCACTTGGCTCATGTACGATGAAATATAACCCTGTAATTAACGAAGATGTTGCTAGACTTCCAGGATTCTCACATATTCACCCATACCAAGACCCAACAACGGTTCAAGGTGCAATGGAACTGATGTATGATTTACAGATGCATCTACAAGAAATTACAGGAATGCACGAAATTACGTTGCAACCTGCCGCTGGTTCACAAGGGGAATGGACAGCATTAATGATGATTAAAGCTTTCCATGAAGCAAATGGTGATCACCACCGAAAAGAAGTTATTGTACCTGACTCAGCACATGGTACGAATCCAGCCTCAGCAGCTGTTGCAGGATTTAAAGTAGTAGAAGTTAAATCAAACGAAAAAGGTTTAGTTGATGTTGAAGACTTAAAGCGTGTGGTTAATGAAAATACAGCAGCATTGATGTTAACAAATCCGAATACTTTAGGATTATTTGAAACGGAAATTGTAGAAATGGCTGAAATTGTTCACGGTGTGGGCGGTAAGTTATTCTATGACGGAGCTAATTTGAATGCAATCATGGGTTATAGCCGTCCAGGAGATATGGGCTTTGATGCTGTACACTTGAACCTTCATAAAACTTTTACTGGTCCACATGGTGGTGGAGGTCCTGGTTCTGGTCCAATTGGTGTATCAGAAGAACTAGCACCTTACCTACCAAAGCCTGTAATTCGTAAAAATAATGATATGTATGAGTTTGATTATAACCTACCAAAATCTATTGGTATGGTTAAGGGATACTACGGAAACTTTGGAATCAACGTACGTGCTTATACTTATATCCGTACAATGGGTGCAGAAGGGCTGAAAAAGGTTAGTGAGTATGCTGTTCTTAATGCGAATTACCTCATGCGTAGTTTAGAAGAAGAGTATGAGCTACCATTCACACAACATTGTAAACATGAATTTGTTCTTTCTGGAAATAAACAGAAGAAACTTGGTGTGCGAACATTAAATATTGCTAAGCGATTAATGGACTTGGATATTCATCCACCAACTGTTTACTTCCCATTAATTGTTGAAGAAGCATTGATGATTGAACCGACTGAAACGGAAGCGAAGGAAACATTGGATCATTTCATTGATGTTATGTTACAAATCGCAGACGAAGCGAAAAACAATCCAGAAGTTGTTCTAGAAGCGCCTAAAAATACTGTTGTTAGTCGTTTAGACGAAGCAACTGCATCACGTAAGCCTATTCTTAGATACTATCCAGAGTAAATATTTTTATTTAGAAATTATCTCGATGTCGATTTCCTTCGAGCGTTTTCAATAGAGATAAAGATTTAGAAAAGCTACTGCAGAATACAAAAAAGGTACTAGTCAATTTGACTAGTACCTTTTTTGATTTATTTGCTTTTAACTTTGCCTGTCCACTTTTTAAATCCACCCTTTAGTTGGTAGATTTCTTCATTGCCATTTTTATGAAGTATTTGTGCAGCACGTGCTGAACGACTACTGTTCTGACAATATAAATAAACTGGTTTATCTTTACGAACTTCAATTAAACGTTGTTTTAATTGTGTAACAGGAATATTTCTAGCTCCTAGAATATGTCCGTTTTCAAATTCTTGTGGCTCACGGACATCAATTAGTTGTGCTTTTCGATATCCTTCGATCCACTGATCTTGATTTAACACATTTAAATACAATTTTTGTCTATAGTAACGGAATATCGTTAAAGCAAGTAGTACAACAAATACAATAATTAATACAGCCATTTCATTTATCCCCCGTTTATAACGAATATCATTTCCTATTATAGATTACTTTCACTAGTTTTTAAAGTATTTAAGATATATTTTGTATAAGAATCTGTTAAAGTTTTATGTTAGATAGAGAAAAAACCCGCTTCGGAAATATACTTCGCGCATCCATAGGCGGCTGGTGAGCCTCCTCAGTCCCAAGCGACTTGCGGGGTCTCACCGTAGCCTTCCATCCCGGAGTCTTCTTATATTTCCGAAGCTCATTTTATTCTTCTTATTTTTCATGGAGTAAATTCACAGCATAGTACAAAGAAATGAAACAAAAAAATATGAAGAAAATGATTTCTTCATATTTTGCAGGAATTGTCGAGTTATGTATGTTTTTCTTTAATTTTCTTTAGAAATCTTCTATTTAAAAATGTTGACAATTTGTTATTTATGGGATTCAATCACAATATATAGGGTATATTTTAAATTAAGGTACTATATGTTGTTTTATTGAGATGTATATGATAATGTAATTGTACCATAATAATTACTGAAATAGGGGAGATAATATGTCGACAATTATAAAAGTAAAGAACGAAATCAATATCGAAGAGCTTAATAAAGATATCGCTCAATTCGAAGTTGTGCATCCGATTACGGAGGATATGAAGTTAACACATGGTGGAGTTTCAAGACTTGTTATGTTAGATAGATATTCTTATAAGGATACAGAAAAGAAAACATTAAAAGTTGGGGATTTTGTTGTTCTAACTGTAAAATCTGATCCGAAGTTTCCTGCTAGAGGATTAGGATTTGTAAAAGAAATCAATTGGAAATCAAATGAGGCTGAAATCAAAGTTCATGAAGATTATTTATCAGCATTAGATAATGAAGAAGAAATTAGTACGGGTGTTATCGTTCGTTCGCTTGATGTTATTGACAAACCCCTAGAAATCTATTACGAACAAATTGCGAAAAGAAATGCTACTGGTTTATCGTCTGTGGAAAAAACAGAAGAGCAACGTGACACTTGGAATCAAGCGTTTCAAGAGGAATTAGCAGCACGTAACTTTGTTCCAGCTGGAAGAGTTCTTTACGGAGCTGGTGCAAATACAGATGTTACTTATTTCAACTGTTATGTAATGCCTTATATAAAGGATTCTCGTGAAGGAATTTCTGATCACCGTAAACAAGTGATGGAAATCATGTCACGAGGCGGTGGTGTAGGAACGAACGGATCTACATTACGTCCTAGAAATACTCTAGCAAGAGGCGTTAACGGTAAATCATCTGGTTCCGTTTCTTGGCTTGATGATATTGCGAAGCTTACACATCTTGTGGAGCAGGGCGGATCTCGTCGCGGAGCACAAATGATTATGCTAGTTGATTCACACCCAGACATTATTGAGTTTATTATTTCAAAAATGCAGAATCCTAGAATTCTAAGATACCTAATCGAAAACACAGAAGATGAACAAATTCAGAGATTAGCAAAAGAGAAGTTAAACTTTACTCCGCTTACAGAAACAGAATTTGATCTGTACCAAAGTATCGTAAACTATAAAAGAATTCCTGGGCAAGGTGGCTTTACAGATGCTGCGATGAGACAAGCAGAAGAGAAACTTGCTACAGGTGGAACATATACTGTTCATAACTCGGAGTTTTTAACAGGGGCGAATATCTCTGTATGTATCACAAAAGATTTTATGGAAGCTGTTGAAAATGATGATATGTATGAATTGAAATTCCCTGATGTTGAAAATTACACACCGGAAGAAATGAAAGATTATAACGAAAAGTGGCATGATGTAGGTGATGTACGTAGATGGGAAGAGATGGGTTACGGTGTTCGTGTATACCGTGAAATTAAAGCGAAAGAACTTTGGAACCTAATCAACATTTGTGCAACATACTCTGCTGAACCAGGTATTTTCTTCATTGATAACGCAAATGATGAAACGAATGCTAAAGCATATGGACAGCAAGTAGTAGCAACAAACCCATGTGGAGAGCAACCATTAGCTCCTTACAGTGTATGTAACTTAGCTGCAGTTAACCTTGCAGAAATGGCGAATAAAGAAACAAAAGAAGTAGATTATGAAAAGTTAATTCAAACGGTTCAAACAGGTGTAAGAATGCAAGATAACGTTATTGATGCAACACCATACTTCTTAGAAGAAAATAAAAAACAAGCACTTGGTGAGCGCCGTGTAGGTTTAGGCGTTATGGGAATGCATGATTTACTAATCTACTGTGAAACAAGATACGGTTCTGAAGAAGGAAACCAACTTGTAGATAAAGTATTTGAAACAATCGCAACAACTGCTTACCGTACGTCGATTGAAATCGCTAAAGAAAAAGGGAGCTTCCCATTCTTGGTTGGTGAAACAGAAGAAGAGACATTAGCACTACGTGAAGCATTTATTAACACAGGTTATATGAAAAAAATGCCAGAAGACATTCGTCAGGGCGTCTTAGAGCATGGTATTCGTAACTCACACCTATTAACTGTTGCACCAACTGGAAGTACTGGAACAATGGTTGGAGTATCAACAGGTCTAGAACCTTACTTCTCATTCTCATATTATAGAAGTGGCCGTCTAGGTAAATTTATCGAAGTGAAAGCAGAAATCGTACAAGAATATCTTGATAATAATCCAGAAGCAGATGCAAATAATTTACCAGAATGGTTTGTATCGTCTATGGAGCTATTACCAGAAGAACATGCAGACACACAATGTGTGATTCAACGATGGGTAGATAGTTCAATCTCTAAAACAGTAAACGCTCCAAAAGGTTACTCTGTTGATCAAGTAGAAAGTGTCTACCGCCGTCTATACAATGGTGGTGCAAAAGGTGGTACTGTTTATGTGGATGGAAGTCGTGATTCACAAGTACTTACGCTTAAAGCTGAAGAGAACATCTTTGGAGAACAAACAGAGTTATTTGAAGAAGAAAAAGAGCAACGAAAAGTTGTATTAATGGAGACAATCCAAGAACTAGATTCAACTAATGTAAATATTGGAAATGAAATTGGAGATACATGTCCGGTTTGTCGAAAAGGTAGTATCGAAGAAATTGGTGGATGTAATACATGTACAAGCTGTGGTGCCCAATTAAAATGTGGACTTTAAGCTAAGCTAAAAGAAGACCATCGTTTAACTTGTAGATACAAACGAATCAACTACAAGTTAAACAGGTCTTTTTTTATTGGTTATATGTAATTACTTGTTTATCAAGGAAAAGTGCGTTATTCTCATAGTAAGGAAAAAATGTTTCCTGATATAAAAAATTATGCTTTGAAATGAGGAGACCATATGCCAACACCGAGTATGGAAGACTATATTGAGCAGATTTATATATTAATTGAGAAAAAAGGGTATGCCCGTGTATCTGACCTTGCGGAGGAATTAGAAGTCCACCCATCTTCAGTAACAAAAATGATTCAAAAACTTGATAAAGATAGATTTGTTAACTATGAAAAATACCGTGGCTTTGTCCTTACTGAAAAAGGGGAAGAAACGGGAAAACGATTACTATATCGTCATGATTTATTAGAAGAATTTCTAGAAATTATTGGTGTAGATGAAGAGAATATTTACGGAGATGTTGAAGGAATTGAACATCATCTAAGCTGGAATTCCATCGATAGAATCGGCGATATTGTGAAGTATTTTAAAGAAGATAAACAGCGACTCGATAATCTAAAAAAGGTTCGAGCACAAAATAGCAAATAAAAATACAAGCCACATGATGATGGTTTGTATTTTTTTATCTTGTCCACATGGCATAAGAGCCAACCTATAACTAATATATATGACTGAAGGCTAAAAATAGGGGGCTGAAATGCGAATCGATGCAGTGTTTTCTGGTGGAGGAGTAAAAGCTTATGCGTATCTGGGAGTATTGGAAAGTTTAGCAGAACATGATTATCAAATTGTTAGAGTAGCTGGTACTTCTGCCGGTGCAATTATTTCAGCATTTCTAGCTGCCGGGTTTACTACAAGGGAAATCGGTGATTTAATGCATGAATTAGATACACCATTATTTATGGATCCACCAGCTCTAACTAAATATATGCCTTTTACAAGATGGCTTTTTCTTTATTATCAGATGGGTCTATATAAAGGAGATAAATTAGAAGAATGGGTGTTTAATAAGCTAGGTGAGAAAAATATCTATACATTTAAAGACTTGAAACAGGATGAGTTAAAAATAATCGTAAGTGATTTGACACTGGGAAAATTAGTTGTCATTCCAGATGATCTAGACAGAGTTTATGGGATAGATCCAACGGAATTTTCAATCGCTACAGCTGTAAGAATGAGTGCAGGTTTTCCATACTTCTTTATGCCGAAAAGAATAACGAGTAGCCAAGGAAAGCAGAGTATAATCGTGGATGGAGGGCTTTTAAGTAACTTTCCATTGTGGGTATTTCCATCGAATGAAACCTTAGTGCGTCCTGTCCTCGGTGTAAAACTTACTGAGAACAATAGTGAGCATCAAAATAAAACGAATAATGCGATTCAAATGTTCCAAGCATTGTTTCTTACAATGAAAACAGCGCATGACACCCGTTTTATTTCTAAAAATGAAAGAAATAATATTATATTTATCCCCACAGGCGACCTCAAAGCAATGCAGTTCAATATTTCCGAAACGGAAAAAGAACAGCTTGTATCAGAAGGAAGACAGCAAGCTAATATGTTTTTAAAGAAATGGCCCCATTAAATATTTTCCGCGCATAAAAAAAGACCAGGTCTACTTTAATTAGTGGCTTGGTCTTTTGCTTTATCTTTATTTCCTTCAATAACTCGTAAGTGCGTTGGTCTTCTACGCTCTTTACGAAATGCAGGTTTCGTTTTTTTCTTTTGGTTAGTTACGGTCTTCTTAATTGGGGCACTCTGTTGATATTTCATATTTGATTGTTTAACCGCTTTTTTGTATTTCTTCATTTCATCTGAATTACCTGTACCATTCCTTCTATTCATAACGAAATAAAGCAATCCGAATAATAAAGCAGCAAAGAATAGCATTACAAGTATACCTACTAAAAAGTTAACTGTATTGCCAAATAGCTGAGAAATTAGGCCGATAAAAGCAAAGCCAATTAAAATATAAATGAGGATAGCTGTTTTACTACGTTTCATTACAAACTCCCCCTTTATTCAATCATAAACATTAATAATCTATACCACATTCAGCAAAAAGCAAACAAAGAATAGCTAAAAATCTGCTTGATTAATAGTATTGCCTCATTTTGCTTTTAAGATACATTATGATTTGTAAAATATAAAGAATAATAAATCTATACTATATATATCTTACTAAATATCACCCGAAAATACTACAAAAGAGTTTAAATATCAATAAAATAACACGGAAACATCTAGATTTACGAAACAAAATAGTCATGAGATGAAAGTTTAGATGAAAACTGGTCATAATAAATCTTGAGGTGATTCACATGAGTAGTAAAATGCAGGAAATTGAGCAACCTTCAAAGTTGTTTGGAAAGATGATAATTACTGGGATTTTTGGTGGTGTGACTTGGTCGATATTTTTTGTTTTCATGTATCTTTTTAGCTTTTCAGAGGTGGCACCTTATAATTATATATTAGAGCCTTGGTTGAAAGTCGAATGGGCAGATAAGTGGCAAGGGCATCTACTTTCAATTGGACTAGCTGGGATTATTTCAATCATACCAAGTATCATCTATTATTTTACGTTTAAAAGAATAAATTCGATGTGGGCAGGCGTTTTTTATGGTGCACTTCTTTGGGTAATATTTTTCATCGTAATCAACCATTTGATAATAGGTAATTCGATTAATGATTTACCAATAGAAACTATAATAACAACTATTTCAGTTTTTATTTTATATGGAACTTTCATTGGCTATACAATATCTTACGACTATTATCTTTCCAAGAGAAAATTATGGGAAGCAAGGGATAAGTGATACATGTCAGCTGTTTAATAGTTACCATTCCTATACAATTATGATACACTAAAAAAAATGCTATTAACAGATGTAATAGAGAAATGAAAGGGATGAGGGAATGGCTAAATTAGAAAACCTAAGAAAATCATTTTCAACAAATAATATTGATGCAATAATGATTACGAGTCCAATAAACCGCAGATATATTAGTGGTTTTACTGGGAGCGCGGGTGCAGTGATCATTACTGAAGCGGATGCAATTTTTATCACGGATTTCCGTTACACAGAACAAGCCGAGGCACAAGCACAAGGATTTAAAATTATCGAGCATAAGAATTCAATTGATGAAGAAATACATGCTGTCTTAAAAGAGCAAGGGGTTAAAAGATTAGGTTTTGAAAAAGACTACACTACATATACACAGTATGAAAAGTATAAAACCGGCTTTGATGTAGAACTAGTTGCAACTAGTGGGATAATCGAAGAACTAAGAATTATTAAAACCAACGAAGAATTAGAAATCATGAAGCAAGCTGCTAAAATAGCAGATGATGCATTTATGCATATCCAAGGTTATATCAAACCTGGAGTTAAAGAAATCGACGTTTCAAACGAATTAGAGTTCTTTATGCGTAAACAGGGTGCGGTATCCTCAAGCTTTGATACAATCGTAGCATCTGGTTATCGTTCTGCAATGCCCCATGGTGTTGCTTCTGATAAAGTAATCGAAAGTGGTGAACTTGTTACATTAGATTTCGGTGCTTTATATAATGGTTACTGCTCTGATATCACTCGTACGGTAGCTGTAGGAGATATCAGTGATGAACTTCGAAATATTTTCGATATTGTTTTAGAAGCTAATATGCGCGGAGTAAAAGGAATTAAACCTGGAATGACTGGGAAAGAAGCAGATGCACTTACTCGCGATTATATTACTGAAAAAGGATATGGATCTAACTTTGGACATTCAACTGGTCACGGGCTAGGAATGGAAGTTCATGAAGCACCAGGCCTATCATCGAAAATTGAAAGAAAACTTGAGACAGGTATGGTTGTAACAGTAGAGCCAGGAATTTATGTTCCAGGTGTAGGTGGCTGTAGAATAGAAGATGATATTGTAATTACTGAGTCTGGTAACGAGCGTTTAACACACTCTACAAAAGAGTTTATTCAACTATAGAAAGATTATCAAGAGGAGGTAATTATATTGATTTCGGTGAACGAGTTTAAAACAGGATTAACAATCAAAGTGGATAATGATATTTTACAAGTAATTGATTTTCAACATGTTAAACCAGGAAAAGGCGCTGCTTTTGTACGAAGCAAATTACGTAATTTACGAAATGGCCATATCCAAGAAAAAACTTTCCGCGGTGGAGAAAAAGTAGAGAAAGCACATATTGAAACAAATAAAATGCAATATTTGTATGCTTCAGGTGACTCTCATGCGTTTATGGATACAACCTCCTATGAACAAATTGAGATTCCTGCAAATAAATTAGAATACGAATTAAAGTTTATTAGAGAAAATATGGAAGTCTACATTATAACGTATGAAGGCGAAATTCTAGGTGTAGATTTACCGAATAACGTAGAATTAGAAGTTGTTGAAACAGAACCAGGAATAAAAGGTGATACAGCTAGTGGTGGTTCAAAACCAGCTATATTAGAAACGGGAATAACTGTTCAAGTACCATTCTTTGTAAATAAAGGCGATGTTCTAGTAATAAGTACAGACGAAGGCAAGTATGTTTCTCGAGCGAATTAAATAAAGATTCTTTTTGCTAGACAATAAGTATTAAAAAGACTTCAAGCACAGATAAAGTGTTTGAAGTCTTTTTTTGCTTTGGATCCATTACATACACATTTTGATTTCACGATTTTGTAGCCACAAAAGTCATATTTAGACTTCTGTAACATACATTTTCTATAAGTACCATGGTTATATTTATTAACTTTAAAGATTAGAGAGTGAGGGCAAATGGAAGAGATTTTACGATTATTCCCAGAGAATCATCAATCAATACTAGCAAAGATAATAGGTAAGAGATGGTTTCAACTTGAAGAAATTAGGTATCGACTTTACCGACCGATAGAGTTAATCTTTCAAGACTCATTCGAATGGATAGATGAAATTATACCCAATAAACAAACAGGTGCTCATCTTTTAAATCAGTTAAGTGAATATTCATTGTACCGTATGGAAAATGAACTAAGAGAAGGGTATATTACCATCGCTGGAGGACATCGCGTTGGAATAGCGGGGCGGGTGAACACACGAGAAGGAACCGTAAAGGCCATTCAACATATTGCTTCCTTTAACATTCGTATTGCCAAAGAAAGAATTGGGGTTGCTGAAAGCTTATTACCTCATCTCTATCATAAGCAATTTTTAAATACCTTGATTATTGGACCTCCACAATCAGGTAAGACAACTTTAATTAGAGATTTGGCAAGGGGAGTCGCAACAGGTTTTAAAGGCTACCGACCGAGGAAGGTAGGGATCATTGATGAGCGTTCGGAAATTGCCGCTGCAAAAGAAGGTATCCCGCAACATGATATTGGCCTCAGAACAGATGTAATGGATGCTTGTCCAAAAGCAGAAGGCATGATGATGATGATTCGTTCGATGTCCCCAGAAGTATTAGTAGTTGATGAAATAGGAAGCAGTGAAGATTTAAGTGCATTAATCGAAGCGATCTATTCTGGCGTTAATATCATTTGTTCTATACATGGTCATTCAATAGAAGACATTAGAAAAAGACCAATGATGCAGTCAATATTTGAATTAGGTATGTTTGATCGCTTTATTGTTCTTGGCAATCAAAAGAATCAAATGAGAAAACATGAAATTTATACTGGTGACCAGCGACGATTAATAGCTTTAGGAGACCGATAATATGAAATGGATTGGTGCGCTAATTCTCATAACCGCTACGACATGTATAGGTTTATATTTAAGCAATCGTTTAGAAAAACGTCCAAAGCATATCCGGGATTTTGAGAATGCACTCCAAATACTCGAAGCAGAGATAACTTACAGTCAAGCTTCTCTACAAGATGCTTTTCATACATTAGCAACGCAACTTCCAGAACCATTAAAACAATTTTTTAGTCACCTCCATCAGGACATGCTTTCAGGTAAGACAGATTTTGTTACTTTGTGGGATAGAGCAGTTGAAAACTTAGCAAATCAAGCAAGTTACAAAAAGAACGAGGTTGAAATTATTAAGCAATTTGGAAATTCGCTTGGTCAACATGATTATACACAACAACAAAAACAAATTAGACTCACACTTACTCACCTTGACCGTGAATTAGAGGTAGCGCGTGAAGAACAGCATAAATACAGCAAGCTATCTAAAACGCTCGGTGTGTTAAGTGGAGTTTTTATCGTTTTATTATTGATTTAATTAGAAGGAGGGTCCGCATGTTTACCGATATATCTGTTTTATTCCAAATTGCAGGCATCGGCATTATAGTTGCATTGATTCATACAATATTAAAACAAATGGGCAAAGAAGAAATAGCTCAATTTGCAACTTTAATTGGGTTTATCATCGTACTATACATTGTCATTAATGGGCTTGCGGATTTGTTTAATCAGATGCGATCGGTATTTCTCTTCTAGCGAATGGCTATGTTAAAGTTCCATGGTGATAGGGGAACAAACCAGCTACGAAAATAATATGCTTTTCTCTTAATCGATTAAATATTGATGACAAACTTTAATATAGTCTACCGGAAAAATCATACATGTGAATGGAATGAAAAGTATCAAATCCTTAGGAGAATTAGGATGGATATATTACAGATAGTACTGATAGCAATTATCGCAAGTATCATTTTTATAGTTTTAAAGGATATTAATCCTACATTCGCCTTTTTAATTGTACTATTTGTTGGGTTAATTATTTTTGGTAGTATTATCCAACAAATTTCAACGATTTTTCAAGTGATCCAGTCGCTAGGCCAACAAGCTAATGTACCAGGCTTATATTTAGAAACAATCTTAAAAATTATTGGCATTGCTTATATCGCCGAATTAGGAGCAAGTATGACACAAGATGCAGGACTTCATTCTGTTGCAAAAAATATTGAGCTTGCAGGTAAGATATTTATCCTTTTACTCGCAATCCCAATAATTACTGCGGTTATAGAAGCAATTATCAACTTTCTGCCAACAGTATAAGGAGCAGAAATAATGAAGCGAAAAATACGATTCATGTTCATATTTTTATTTAGCTGGATTTTAGTTGGACAAGTTATTCCTGTTTATGCTGAAGGAGAAGCGGAAGGTGAACAAGATATACGTGGGGAACTACTACAAGACATTTCACTGGAAGAGATAGGATATTACTGGGACTACTTAGAGGGAGACTATGGTGAATATTTAAGCGAGATCGAAAAAAAATCTATTTATGAGGTTATTAAAAGTGATGAGCCTCTATCGTTTCAAAAGATATTCCAAGGATTTTTGAATTATTTTTTCCATGAAATTATTCATAGCGGCAGATTGCTAGGAAGCTTATTACTATTAACCATATTCTCCATGTTACTACAGACAATGCATGCAGCATTTGAAAAATCAACTGTAAGTAAAATAGCATACTTCGTAGTATTTTTAGTTTTAATTTTTTTAGCTTTGAATAGTTTCTATACCGTGATTTCATATGCAAAAGAAGCAATCGATATGATGAGTGGATTTATGATTGCCCTCATTCCGTTAATTCTTGGTTTGATGGCTACCTTTGGAAATGTATTAGCAGTTTCTTTTTTTCACCCGATTATTATATTTTTAATTCATTTTATTGGTGTATTTGTTTCGATATTTGTGTTGCCGCTACTCTCATTTGCCGTATTGTTAAACATCATAAGTAGTATTTCTGAAAATTATAAAGTAACAAACCTAGCAAATCTTTTGCGAACTGTAGCTTTAAGTAGTCTAGGAGTATTGTTGACAGTATTTCTTGGTGTAATGAGTGTTCAAGGAGCGGCAAGTGCTGTTCAAGATGGCGTTACGATGAAAACGGCAAAATTTATTACTGGGAATTTTATACCGGTAGTTGGCAGAACTTTTACCGAAGCGGTGGATACGATTATAAGTGCTTCCTTATTACTTAAAAATTCAATCGGTATTATTGGCCTGGTAATTATATTGTTCATTTGTTTGTTTCCAGCGATCAAAATATTAATTATAGCATTTATTTATAAATTAGCAGCAGCAGTTTTACAACCGATTGGTGATGGGCCAATCATAAGTGTACTTCAAACAATTAGTACATTTATATTATATATTTTTGCATGTCTGCTTGCAGTATCCTTTATGTTTCTACTGGCAATTGTCCTCATCGTTGCAGCAAGTAATCTAACTCTTTTATTAAGGTGATAGCAATGGAATATATATCAGACTGGATCACACAAATTATAATTTTTATCCTACTCGCAACTATGATAGACCTGTTAGTACCAAGGCTCACCATGCATAAATATATAAAGCTCGTTATAGGATTAATATTAATCATCATTTTACTTACTCCCATATTTATGTTGTTTCAATTAGATGTGGAAGGTCAGCTTGCAGATAGCTACTATTCAATCTTTAATGAATTCGATGCGATGGATGACACAAAAGATTCAATGGAATCTCAAAAAAATGAAATAGAAAGCTTACATGATGCATATATATTAGAAGAAATGGCTGTCCAATTAAAGTCTTTAGTTAATGAAGATTTAAGGGAGGAACATGATGCAATAATTTCAGAGTTGTACTTCACCTTTGATGACGAAGAAACAATGTCATATGAGAGTTTGCAAGAAGTAATTGTCTATCTCCAGGCAGCTACAAATAAGGAGGGTGAAATACAGAAAGTAGATGAAATAAAAATTGATACACGTACAGATTTGCAAGAAGAAGATAATGAAGAAATCATTCAGCTACTAAGAGATAATTGGGAATTAACAGAGAAAGAGATTTCAGTCTATTGGGAAGGAGGAACATCTTGAGGCGAATGCTAAGCAAATTAACTACTTCTGAAGAAAAAGTGGACAAGGATACCAAAGGAAAGCGAACAATGAAACTAAGATATTTTATTGTACTAGGCCTAGCTGGAATATTAATGATTTTAATAAGTAATATTTTCTCAAGCAATAGCAATAACAACGAAAATATCGTAATCGATGACATGCAAAATGAACAAGTAAAACAGATTCAGAACGCTCCTGAGCCTTCCACCAATGACATAAATCTACTAGCTAGAGCTTACGAAGAGGACATAGCAAATATGTTAAATAAAATGCAGGGTGTTACTGAAGCAGAAGTGATGGTAAATCTGGACTCCTCGGATGTGAACATTTATGAACGTAATCTAATTTCTGGTGTCCAAACAACAAGTGAAGAAGATCAAGGTGGTGGCACAAGACGTGTGGAAGATAGAACAGAGGATACACAAGTAGTTCTAGTAAGACAGGGTGATAAAGAATCTCCTGTACTTGTTCAAACAAAGCGGCCAGAAGTACGAGGGGTTTTTGTTGTTGCAAAAGGTGCAGATCAGGTAACAATTAAAAGTTGGATCATTGATGCAATTTCAAGTGTTCTTGATGTACCTTCTCATAGAATATCAGTAATGCCTAAAGATTAAAGGAGGATATTGAATGTTAAAAAAACAAACTGTATGGTTATTAACGATGTTGAGCTTATTGGTGGTTTTAAGTGTGTTTTATATTACCTCTGATAATGAGAATGATTTAGCATTGATTAATCAAGATAGAACGAGTGAGAGCCAAACTGCTAATCAACCTAATGATGTAAATGAAAATTCAGAGGTTGAAGTAGATAATATAGCAAATGTCCAAAGTGATGAATTGTTTACAACTATTCGTCTAGAGTTACAAGATGACAGGAGTATGGAAAAATCAAGGTTGGAAGCGATTGTAGCATCAGGTACAGCAAGTATTGAAGAAAAGGATAGTGCTTTACAAGGAATTGATTTAATTGAATCAATAGAGACATCTGAAAGTATTCTAGAACAAACAATACTTTCGTTAGCAGATTATGAGGATGTTTTGGTTCGTAATTCAAATGGAGAAAAGGTACATGTTCAAGTCCGTACAGATGAACTATCCAAAGAAGAGGCCTTACAAATTATGCAGCTAGTTCGAGATGAGTTTGATAGAGATATTCCAGTTGATGTAAATTATTAAGCTTTATATAAAAAATTTAAGCCATTATCTAATTCCCGATTTCTATCGATTAGATAATGGTTTTTTATTATTGCTTGTAGTAAAGTGACTTTTTAGCTTAAAATAGTAGTAATTGTGTAATATGGTTATATAAATATAGTTGTTAGGGTGGCTATAAACAAGTACAATGTAAATGATAGTATTTAAAACAAACAATTAAGGGGTGCTTATTAGATGTTAAAAGTGCAGGAAATACGAGAAATTATTAAATTAATTGATGATTCATCTATTACAGAATTTAATTATGAAACTGACGGTACAACTATTTCATTGAAGAAAGGGAGCAATGAAGTTGTTAGTGGCCAAAATATAAACCCAGTTCAAGCTGAAGTTCCAAAGCCAGCTCCACAACAAGTTCAAGCTACTTCAGAAAAATCACAAGAAGAGACAAATGAAAATGATACAAAGTCTAATGAAACTGTAGAAGAGCAAGGTACGGTTGATTTTGATTATGAAATTACTTCACCGATGGTTGGAACATTCTATGCTGCTCCTTCACCAGAAGATGAAGACTACGTAGCAGTTGGTAGTAAAGTTGAATCTGACACTGTCGTATGTATAGTAGAAGCAATGAAGTTATTTAATGAAATTGAAGCAGAAGCTTCTGGTGAAATCGTAGAAGTTGTAGCATCAAATGGAGAATTAGTAGAATACGGTCAAGTGTTATTCAGAGTAAAGAAAAAATAAGGGGTTGGAACAAGTGATAAAGAAACTGTTAATCGCTAACAGAGGGGAAATTGCTGTAAGAATTATTCGTGCATGTCATGAAATGGATATACAAACAGTCGCGGTATATTCTGAGGCAGATAGAGATTCTTTACATGTACAATTAGCAGATGAAGCTTATTGTATTGGTCCTACGCCTAGTAAAGATAGTTATCTTAACTTCACTAATATCTTGAGTGTTGCCACATTAACAGATGTAGACGCAATTCATCCAGGTTATGGATTTTTAGCTGAAAATGCTGATTTCGCTGAGATGTGTGAAGCTTGTAATATAACTTTTGTTGGGCCTTCAGCAGAAGCGATTCAACAAATGGGTATTAAAGATGTTGCAAGAGAAACAATGAAGAAAGCAAACGTTCCGATTGTTCCTGGTTCAGACGGAATCATTGAAAGTGAAGAAGAAGCACGAACGGTTGCTGAGGAAATTGGTTATCCAGTTATTATCAAAGCCACAGCTGGCGGTGGTGGTAAAGGGATCCGAGTAGCAAGATCCGAAGAAGAGTTAATTAAAGGAATTCGTATCACTCAAAAAGAAGCTGAAACTGCCTTTGGAAATCCAGGCGTTTATTTGGAAAAATACATAGAAGACTTTCGTCATGTAGAAATCCAAGTACTTGGTGACAAACATGGGAATACGATTCATTTAGGTGAGCGTGATTGTACGGTTCAAAGACGTTTACAAAAATTAATTGAAGAAACACCATCACCAGCAATCTCGCCTGAGATAAGAGAGAAGATGGGAGATTCAGCAGTTGCTGCAGCTAAAGCTGTTAACTATGTAGGCGCTGGAACGATTGAATTTATTTTTGATAGAACATCAGAAGACTTTTATTTTATGGAAATGAACACTAGAATCCAAGTGGAGCACCCAGTAACAGAAATGGTTACTGGAGTAGATCTAATTAAAGCACAGATTAAAATTGCAAATAATGAAGTGTTAGAATTGAAACAAGAAGATGTTAAATTCAACGGTTGGGCAATTGAATGTAGAATAAATGCGGAAAATCCATACAAAAACTTTATGCCATCAGCAGGAGATATAAACATGTACTTGGCTCCAGGTGGATTTGGTATACGTGTAGATTCAGCTGCATATTCAGGTTATAGAATCCCACCATATTATGATTCAATGATAGCTAAACTTATTTCATATGCTCCAACAAGGGAAGAAGCAATTAAGAAAATGGAAAGAGCATTAGATGAATTTGTAATTGATGGAATCCATACAACGATTCCTTTCCATAAACAAATTATGAATCATGAAGTTTTTATAAAAGGTGATTTTAATACAAACTTCTTAGAAGATAATCCTATTATAGAGGAAGAAAGCTAAAAAATTCCCATAGAAGGTGTGATTGTTATGAACGAACAACCATTATTAGATGTTAGTGAAGATACTTCCCTGGGAAGGGTAGAAATTGCTCCCGAAGTAATTGAAGTTATTGCAGGATTAGCTGCTACCGAGGTTGATGGACTTTATGCAATGCGTGGAAATTTTGCATCTGGTGTAGCTGAACGTCTAGGTAAGCAAACACATAATAAAGGTGTAAAAGTAGAACTAGTTGATGAAGGTATAGACATCGATGTATATTGTATTTTAAACTTTGGTGTTTCTATCCCTAAGGTTGCAGAGAAGATACAAACAAAAATTAGACAAACTTTAAAAAACATGACTTTGCTTGAGATTTCCGAAATTAATATTCATATCGTTGGAATCAACATGGATGAAAAAGAAGGACAAAATCAAGCATAAGATTAAATTTTAGGCCAAAGTTTTTTTCTTTGGCCATTTTTTTATTAATATTTGATGTGCCTAGCTTTATGAGGTTAAATCATGTTATTATTTGTGAAGAAACGATTAGAAGGAGTAATCTAGAATGAAGCGACGAGAAGCAAGAGAAAAAGCATTTCAATTTCTTTTTCAAATAGATTTCAATGAAGAAACATTAGAACACTCACAGGATGAGTATTTTGATGAACAAGTTAATGATAAATTTCTAACGACTCTAATTGAAGGAGTTATTGAAAAGCAAACAGATCTAGACGCAAAAATAAGCGAGTATCTAGAAAATTGGTCTCTAAACCGACTGCCAAATGTTGAACGCACATTACTTAGAATAGCGACATTTGAAATTTTATTTCTTGATGATATTCCTGTCAATGTTTCAATTAATGAAGCAGTAGAACTAGGGAATGTTTTTGGCGATGAAAAATCAGGAAAATTCATTAATGGAGTACTCTCTAAGTTAATTAATGAAGGAGGTAAATAGTGTGGTAGCTGAAATTATAAGTGGAAAAGATCTAGGTAGTAAAATTAAAAGTGAATTGAAAAAAGAAATAGAGCAATTAAAACAAAAGGAAATTAACCCACATCTCACAGTTATTTTAGTTGGAGACGACCCCGCTTCGCTTTCCTATGTAAAAGGAAAAGAGAAGGCTGCGGCCGAGGTAGGGATGGACTCAAAACTAATTAGACTTCCAGAAAATACCACAGAGCAAGATTTACTCCAGTTATTAGATGAACTTAATCATGATGAAACTGTACACGGAATACTTGTACAACTACCGCTTCCAAAACAAATTGATGAGCAAAAAGTGATTGAAACCATTGATTCCCAAAAGGATGTCGATGGATTCCATCCAATTAATATTGGAAAAATGATGACAGGTCAAGATACATTTTTACCATGCACACCATACGGAATTATCGAGTTGATTAAATCTGTTGGTATTGATATAAAAGGAAAACATGCCGTAGTAATTGGACGTAGTAACATCGTAGGGAAGCCTGTAGGCCAATTATTATTAAATGAAAATGCAACTGTTACTTATTGTCATTCAAAAACGGAAGACTTAATGAAATATACATTAGATGCTGATATTCTTATTGCGGCTATTGGTAGAGAAAACTTTATTAGCAAAGATCACGTTAAAGAAGGCGCAATTGTAATTGATGTAGGAATTAATCGCACCGCTGAAGGAAAGTTAACAGGTGATGTAGACTTTGCTGCTGTTAAAAACAAAGCATCTTATATTACACCCGTTCCTGGTGGGGTTGGGCCAATGACAATTACCATGCTGCTTGCAAACACTGTGAAAGCTGCTAAAGGACTGAATGCTATTGAAGGATAAATACCTAACTGTTACTGCATTAACAAGATATATAAAAAGAAAAATTGATATGGACAACCATCTTCAAGACCTTTGGTTAAAAGGGGAAATATCGAATTTTAACCACCATAGTCGCGGGCATATGTACTTAACAATTAAAGATGAACAATCAAGAATTCAAGCAGTTATGTTTGCAGGTAATAATCGTCATTTAAAATTTCTACCTGAAAATGGGATGAAGGTTTTTATCCGAGGAAATATTAGCGTTTATGAGGCAAATGGTCAATATCAGCTTTATATTAATGAAATGGAGCCTGATGGAATTGGCGCATTATATCTTGCGTATGAACAACTAAAAGAGAAGTTAGCTAAAAAAGGATATTTTGACCTCGATCATAAGAAGGTTATTCCTGAATTTCCGGAAAAGATTGGAGTCATTACTTCACCAACTGGCGCGGCTGTTCGCGATGTGATTACGACTATAAAAAGAAGGTATCCAATCGTTGAGGTTGTTGTCATTCCTGTTTTAGTACAAGGTCCAAATGCTCCTTTGTCTATAAAAAATGCAATTGAACAAGCAAATGCAATTGGTGACTTTGATGTGCTGATTGTAGGACGTGGCGGTGGTTCAATTGAAGAATTATGGAGTTTCAACGAAGAGATTGTTGCAACAGCAATTTATGACTCTGAAATTCCAATTATTTCAGCTGTTGGCCATGAGACAGACACAACGATTAGCGATTTTGTTGCAGATTTAAGAGCTCCGACTCCGACAAGTGCAGCAGAAATGGCTGTGCCTTCGCAAAATGAATTGAAGACTCAACTATCTCAATTAAATAAAAGATCTACACTACAGATGAATCGATTAATTGATATGCAAGAGCGTCAGTTGAATCATTTGAAAGCTTCTTATGCTTTTCGTTATCCAGGGGAACTTTTGAAACAAAAAGAACAAGAACTAGATTTAAAGATTGAGAATCTAAATCGCAACATGGCGTTACAAAAACGAGATAAAGTATCTAGATTTCAAACTACTTTTCACAGAATGAAACTACAACATCCAGAATCGCAATTGAATCAAGCTGAAGAAAAGCTAAAAGATATTATTTTGAAACAAGAGCAAGCGATGTCCAATATTACAGACGATAAGCTAAATAAGTTAGGTAATCTTGTTGATAAATTATCATTGGTAAATCCTTTAGACATCCTAAAGCGTGGGTTTGCTCTGCCATATAATAAAGATAAAGAATTGATTAAATCAACAAGCTCTATAAAAGAAGATGATCTGATTCATTTGAAATTAACCGATGGAAGCGTTGAGTGTCGTGTATTAACAGTAGAGGAGAATGAAAATGGCTAAACAAAAAGAAGAATTATCTTTTGAAGCAGCAATGGAAAAGCTTGAAGAAATTGTACAAAAGCTTGAAACTGGTGATGTGCCACTTGAAAAAGCAATAGATTATTATCAAGAAGGTATGATTTTATCAAAGATATGTAGTGATAAAATAACAAATGTACAAGAGAAAATGACGAAAATTTTAAATGAACAGGGAGAGATTGTCTCATTTGAAATAGAGGAGGATGAATAACTTTGCAAGCTCAACTAGCAACATACTTGAAAACGAATAAAGAAATAATTGAAAATGAATTATCTAAACAGATAGAAAAGCTAGAAATACCTAAGCAATTAAAAGCAGCAATGGATTACTCTCTACAAGCAGGTGGCAAACGTATTCGTCCAATTTTACTGCTTGCGAGTTTCGAAATTTATAATAAAGATTACACGAAAGCATTATCTACTGCAGCAGCACTTGAAATGATTCATACATATTCATTAATACATGACGACCTACCTGCAATGGACAATGACGATTACCGAAGAGGTAAATTAACCAATCATAAACAATTCGATGAGGCTACTGCAATATTAGCTGGAGATGCTTTATTGACATATAGTTTTGAACTTATTGCGAATGAAACGTTATTATCAGAGACAGAAAAAGTACAAATTATATCAAAGCTTGCTTCAGCTAGTGGTCCTAAAGGGATGGTAGGTGGACAAATTCTTGATATTGAAGCAGAAAAGAATGCAGCGCCATTAGAACAACTTGAAATTATTCATGATCATAAAACTGGTGAACTATTAAAATTTGCCGTATATGCCGGAGCATTCCTAGCAGGTGCATCGAAAGAAAAAATTGATGAACTTGTTAATTTTGCATACTACCTAGGATTAATTTTCCAAGTCCAAGATGATATTCTTGATGTCACTGGAACCGAACAGAAAATGGGTAAACCTATCGGAAGCGATGAAGACAAAGAAAAAAGTACTTATCCAAAGCTTCTAGGCGTCGAAGGAGCTATTGAGAAGAAAGAAGTTTATGTGTTAAAAGCAAAAGAAGCTTTAGAAAAAGCAGACGCTACTGATTCTAACCTTCAATTATTGCTTGATTATGTTAGTAATAGAGATCATTAATGAACAAAGAACCCATAGATTGTATCAATATACTCTATGGGTTAGATTTTGCAATCATCCATTGAATACCCCTTATAAAACCCTCAAAAAAAGATCCATGACTATCTCTTCCTTTTAAGAACTTTGGAAAATGATGTATAATATAAAAACGATGTATTCTCTGAAAGGACTACAAGAATGGCTAAAATAAAACTATATGAGCTATTGGTTAAAAATAATTTAGTTGAAGACGAAGAAAAAGCAAAAAGATTAATCATGGCAGGACTTGTTTTTACTGACCAGACTAGATTAGATAAGCCTGGTATGCAAATAGACGAGGCGACGCCTGTTTATGTTAAAAATAAAACAAAAAATTATGTAAGCCGAGGCGGACAAAAATTAGAAAAGGCAATCCAAGACTTTTCATTAAATATGGAAAATAAAATACTAATTGACGTAGGCTCTTCTACTGGTGGATTTACCGATTGTGCTTTACAAAACGGTGCAAAGCTAAGTTATGCAATTGATGTTGGTTATAACCAATTGGACTGGAAATTACGTAACGATAGTCGTGTTGTTGTGATGGAAAGAACGAACTTTCGGCATGTTACAGAAGACATGCTACAGATGGGAAAGCCTCACATCGCAACTATAGATGTATCTTTTATATCCCTTAAAAAAATTTTACCTGTCCTAAAGAAGCTGTTAGCTAAAGAAAATGATATTGTCGCACTCATTAAGCCACAATTCGAAGCAAGAAAAGAACAAGTAGGCGATGGTGGTATTATTCGTGATAAAGAAGTTCATTTACAAGTGTTAAATGAAATTACCACTTTTGCACAAAACGAAGGTTATCAATTAATGAATGTCACTTTTTCACCAATTACAGGTGGGCATGGAAATATCGAATTTTTAGCTCATTTTAAATATAACTCAAGTACCCTACAGAACCATGATACTAATTATTTACAAGAGGTTGTCGCAGAAGCACATCTTAAATTATTGCATGCAACCAAATGAAATGGAGGTAAAATGTTATGAGCAAAATTCAACGACATATTAAAATACGTGAGTTAATAAACGAAAGTGAAATTGAGACACAAGATGAACTAGTAGACGAACTGAAAGCTCTTGGTTATAACGTTACACAAGCCACTGTCTCTAGAGATATTAAAGAATTACATCTTGTAAAGGTTCCAACACTCTCAGGAAGATATAAATATAGTTTGCCAGCAGATTTAAAATTTAATCCTTATGAAAAATTGAAGCGCTTAATTGTGGATGCATTTGTAAGCATTGATCATGCCGGCCATTTCATTGTATTAAAAACATTACCTGGAAACGCAAACGCAATAGGGGTTTTAATTGACAACTTAGAATGGGAAGAAATAATGGGCACCATTTGCGGGGATGATACATGTTTATTAATTTGCAGAGAAGAAGCTCACGCGATTGATATGAAGAATCGTTTAATCAGCATGCTTTAGAAAATTATTAAAGGTAATTTAGAGAGGTGAATACTCATGCTTACAGAATTATCTATACAAAACTTTGCAATCATTGACCAAATTTCGATTACTTTTGATGAAGGGTTAACTGTGCTATCAGGGGAAACTGGTGCAGGGAAATCAATTATTATTGATGCCATTCAGTTATTAGCTGGAGGGAGAGGCTCTGTAGAATTTGTTAGACATGATACGAACAAGGCTGAGATTGAAGGATTATTTAGTATAGAAACGGCTCAGCATCCAATATATGAAGTTGGTAAGCAATTTGGTATCGAGATTACAGATGAACAAGTCGTTCTGCAACGTACGATCACAAGAAGCGGGAAAAGTATTTGTCGAGTAAACAGTAAATTAGTTACCTTAGCCATCTTAAGGGAATTCGGAAAGACATTAATTGATATACATAGTCAGCATGAAACACAGTCACTAATGGATGCAGATAATCATATAAATTTACTTGATCTGTATGACAACGAAAAGATAAAGCAAGCAAAAGAAGAATATACGACCATTTATGATAAATTAATTCAACGGAAAAAACGATTTAAACAGCTCAATGAAAATGAACAAGAGACAGCACACCGAGCAGACTTACTTGAATTTCAACTGAAAGAGTTGGAACAAGCTGGTCTAGAAATTGGTGAAGATGACTTACTCGAGACGGAAAGAGATCAGTTAGCGAATTATGAAAAAATCTATAGTGCACTACAGGATACCTATAATGCACTTTATGGGGAAAGAAAAGGTTTAGACTGGCTGAATCAAGCAATGACTTCCTTACATAATAATGAGGATGTAGATGCATATATTAAAGAAAAAGGCGAAGAAATAGGTAATCACTATTATGCTCTAGAGTCTATGGCTTTCGATTTAAGAAACCATATCGATTCTCTAGAATATAATCCCGGAAGATTAAATGATATTGAAGCAAGACTTAATGAAATTAATCGCTTGAAAAAGAAATATGGTTCAACAGTAAATGAAATGTTAGAATATATGGCTAAGATTGAAGAAGAATTAGAACAAATAACGAATAAAGATTCTCATTTATCCGTTCTCGTTGAAGAAATTGAAGAATTAGAAAAAGATGCGCTATTAGAAGCAAAACAATTACATGATTTACGAAAACAAGCTGCAGAAGCTCTTACGAAAGAAATTCATGAGGAATTGAAAAGTCTTTATTTAGAGAAATCAACTTTTGCAATTTCATTTGCAGATACAATGCATCCAAAACTTCATAAGAATGGTTATGACATCATTCGCTTTATGATTTCTACAAACCCAGGGGAACCATTAAAAGAACTTACAAAGGTTGCTTCTGGAGGGGAATTATCTAGAATTATGCTCGTCCTTAAAAAGATATTTGCGAAACATCAAGGTGTAACAAGTGTCATATTTGATGAGGTAGATACTGGGGTAAGTGGTAGAGTTGCCCAAGCAATTGCCGAAAAAATATATGAAATCTCGAACGACTCACAAGTAATGTGTATTACGCACTTACCACAGGTTGCTGCGATGGCGGATTCTCATAAATTAATCGAAAAAACCGAAAAAGATAACCGAACATACTCCAAAGTTTTTGAACTTACTTCTAAACAGCAGACGGAAGAATTGAGTCGAATGATCACTGGTACGAAATTAACGAAAACAGCTGAAGAGCATGCAAAGCAGATGCTCGAATTAGCAACTAAGTTCAAAAATAATATAGATTAAGGAATAATATTAGGAAGAAGTCAGAAAATAATACAACTGGCTTCTTTTTTAATTTTTACCTATCGACTTATTTTTATGCAAGGTAAACATAAGCAAAACATTAATGAATCACCAGTTTAAAATAACGCTCCCCGGTCAAATTAAGAGTACATAAAAATTTGGTATGGGTGAGATACGAGGAGTGTTTATTATATGAAGGGAAGTAGAAAAAATAAAATACAACTTGTTTCATTTCTTGTTATTTGCTTGAGTGTCTTGTTAAGTTTCCTTTTTTACACGGAACCACAGCATGCGAACACGTCTATTGAGGCATCCGCATTATCCGCAAATGGTCAGTTACAACATCCGCCTCAAAAAACAAGAGACCTGGCAGTCACAAACAATGAACTGTCTCAAATGGAGAAGGATAGTATTAAATTAATACCTGGAGGACAGTCCATTGGAGTGCAACTGCAGACTTTAGGTGTGCTAGTCGTTGGTCACCATGCAGTAGATGCAAACAATGGTAAATTATCTCCTGGGGAAGAGGCAAAAGTGAACGTAGGCGACATCATTATCGAAATTAACGGAAACAAAATTAAGACAATGAATGATATAAAGCCGTATGTTCACGAAGCAGGTGAGAAGAAGCACCCGTTAAACATGAAAATAAAGCGTGGTAATGAAACAATCGAAACATCCTTAAACCCCGCGCTTGATAAAAAGGATAATGAATATAAAATTGGGTTATATATTAGAGACTCAGCAGCTGGAATTGGTACAATGACGTTCTATGAGCCCCTAACGAAGCGATATGGTGCGCTTGGACACGTTATTTCAGATGTAAGTACTAAAAAGCCAATTGAGATGATGAATGGCGAAATTGTTAGGTCTTCAGTTACTGCAATTGAAAAGGCAAATAACGGTGCTCCAGGAGAAAAGCAAGCGAGTTTTTCAATGGAAAGAAATAAGCTTGGGACGATAATTAAAAATACACCTCATGGTATTTTTGGTGTCCTTGATAAAGAAATCGAAAATAAAATTTACAAAGAACCATTAGAAATTACAAGAGCAACTGAAGTTAAAGAAGGACCTGCCAAAATTTTGACAGTAATCGACAAAGAAAATGTCGAACAGTTTGACGTAGAGATAATCAGTTCAACTCCTCAGAAAAAACAAGATATAAAAGGGATGATCATAAAAATAACGGATAAGAAATTATTAGAAGAAACTGGAGGGATTGTACAAGGAATGAGTGGTAGCCCAATTATACAAGACGGTAAATTAGTCGGAGCCGTCACTCACGTATTTGTAAATGACCCAACCTCTGGCTATGGAATTCATATCGAATGGATGCTACAAGACGCTGGAATCCACTTAAAACAGGCAATGAGTATAGCTCAATAAAAAATAAACTTGTAATGGATAACTCTATTACAAGTTTTTTCTTTTTATTTTTTATCAATTAAGAAAAAAGAAGAATTAAATTTAGCTTCGGAAATATACGAAGACTCCTGCGGGGTTCAAGGCAAAGGTGAGATCCCGCAGTGTGCAAAGCACGCGAGGAAGCTCACCAGCCGCCCGCGGAAAGCGTAGTATATTTCCGAAGCGGGTATTTTCTCATAACAACTTTATGTCGAATATTGTCGTCATATGTAGATAATTTAGAATAATAATTATATATACAAATTTATAAAAATTAGCAGGATAATCAAATCTTTTGTTGAATATATAAAGTGGACTTGTAAATAAGGGGAGGGCACAAAAGTGGATAGAATATCAGTATGTTTAGTGGATGACAACAGAGAGTTAGTTATGATGATGGAGGAATATTTCGGCAAAGAAAGCGATATCGAGGTAATAGGGACTGCATCAAATGGAAGAGATTGTTTAGAAATGTTGGATGAACTGGAACCTGATATCTTAATTTTGGATATTATAATGCCTCATATTGATGGAATCGCTGTTTTAAACGAAATGAGACAGATGGACATGGTAAAACGCCCACAAGTAATCATGTTAACTGCTTTTGGTCAAGAAGAAGTAATGAAAAAAGCGGTGGAATTTGGAGCATCTTATTTCATATTAAAACCTTTTGATTTAGATCACTTAGCAAATCAAATCCGAACGATGAGCAATCAAGAATCGATGATCAAGCCATTAAAGTCAAAAAAGGTTGAAAAGAAATTGGATTTAGAGTCAAGTATCACAAATATTATTCATGAAATTGGAGTGCCAGCACATATTAAGGGTTATATGTATTTACGAGAAGCGATTACAATGGTCTATAATAATATAGATTTGCTTGGGTCGATAACTAAAATACTTTATCCTGAAATTGCTAAGAAGTTTAATACAACTGCATCTAGAGTGGAAAGAGCCATCCGACACGCTATTGAAGTTGCATGGAGCAGAGGGAATATCGATTCGATTTCAGCTTTATTTGGATATACGATTAATATCTCAAAAGCAAAACCAACTAATTCAGAATTCATTGCAATGGTAGCAGATAGACTGCGATTAGAAAATAAAGTCAGTTAATGAAGAAGCCATTATAAAAAAACTCACTGTAGCAATAAAAATGCTGCAGTGAGTATCTATATTATGCTTGAGGTTCTGATTGATTGGTTTCTTCTATAAAATAATGATGATATAACGATCGTATTGCTTTTTCCATATCATCAGCTTGGATACCAAACATCATAGAAACTTCTGAAGATCCTTGGTTAATCATCTCAATATTCACATTGGCTTTTGCAAACGCAGTTGTTGCGCGATTTGCAACACCAACAGAATTAACTAGACCTTCTCCAACAATCATAATAATAGCAATCCCTCTAGATATACTAACTGTATCTGGGTTTAATTCCTCTTTAATTCGTTTTAGAATTCGTTCTTCTTTTTCTTTCGGGAAATTACTTTCTCTAAATACAACAGACATATTATCAATCCCTGAAGGAGCATGTTCGAATGATACACCTTCATCCTCAAAGATACTTAATAGTTTACGACCGAATCCAATTTCGCGGTTTAAAAGATACTTACTGACATATAAACTACAAAAACCTGTATCACTCGCAATTCCTGTTACTATTCGATCGTTTAGCTTTTTCTCAGCAACTATTAACGTTCCTTCTGCACTAGGATTGTTGGTGTTTTTAATACAGACAGGAATTTTTGCATTTACTGCTGGAATCAGCGCTTCATCGTGAAAGACAGAAAATCCAGCATAAGAAAGTTCACGCATTTCTTTATATGTTAATTTTGTTATTTTTTTAGGGTTTTTAACGATATTAGGATTTACAGAGTAGACAGAATCAACATCTGTATAATTTTCATATAAACTAGCCTTCACACCTGCTGCAATAATGGATCCAGTAATATCTGATCCTCCCCGTGAAAATGTAACGAGTTTACCTTCATCTGTATAGCCAAAGAACCCAGGTATAACGAAAATACCTTCTTTGTTTCTTAGTTTATATATCTTCTCAAAACTTTGTGGCAAGATTTGGGCATTCCCTGGCTCGTCACTTAAAATCATTCCTGCTTGCTTAGGATTTAGATAAGCTGCGTCGATTCCAATTGACTGTAGGTAGGCACTAAGAATTCGTGCGGAACTATTTTCCCCAATCGATTTTACAGCATCCATTAAACTTTCATCAGAGTCTGTAATAAGTCTAACTTGATGAAGTGCTGCGCTAAATTCGTTTAATAATTCATTCGGGAGATTTAAAGTTGTTATAATTTCTTTAAAACGATCCATAATATTGGAGAATTGTAATTCATATGGTTCTTCATTTATGTACGCTGTACCTAGGTCAATTAGTAAATCAGTTATCTTGATGTCTTTATCATGTCTTTTGCCTGGAGCTGAAACCACGATAAATTTACAATCTGGATCATTCTTTATTATTTCGCCAACTTTTTTAATTTGATTTGCATTGGCCATCGAACTTCCGCCAAATTTTGCAACTTTCATTTATTATCCCCCTCAAGCTCGCTTGCACGACAATTTTCTAACTATAATACCACATATTCAAACTAAAAATAATATTAATGAAAAAAAAGAAGGTAAAATTCCATTTCCTATGAAATTTTACCTTCTTTTCTTTTATTTTTTCTGTCACGGAATACAATAAAACCGCCAAGGAATACTATTCCACCAACGAATAATAATAGACCAACGACAAACTGAATCCAAGAATAGAAAAATATTGCATAAAATGTATCAAACATTGTGTCGCGCATTAGTTTAATTCCGATTGCAGCAATAATTCCTGGAATCAACAATACAAGTATCGCAAAATTTCTAACCATTTTAATTCTCCTCAAGTAACTACTTAACTCTTTAATATCTAGCTTTATTATAACAAATTTAACTAAAAAACGAAATGAACAAGTAATTATCAGATATTTATCGTAAAAATGAAAATACTTGCAAGAAAAAATAAGATACAAATATTGTTTGCAAAACTATTCATGTTAAAGTATCATAAACATATGCAAATTAATGCAGGGTGGTGAATGAATGAAGCGTGTGCTCATTATTGGAGCCGGAAAAGGTGGAACAGCTTTAATTCATATTATTCGCTCGACATCAACGATGGAAATCGTAAGTATTGTTGATCGAAATGAAAGCGCTAACGGAATCAAGTTAGCGAAAGAGTTACATATTCCAACTGGTACAGATTGGGTGGAATGGCTTGATAAAGATATTGACATTATCATGGAAGTTACAGGTGATGGAGATATACTAGAAGAAATTATTAATCGTAAAAACAAAAACACATTGGTGATTCCTGGAGCTGTAGCTTACGTGATTTCTCAATTAGTTGATGAGAAAACATCACTACTTGATCAAATAAAGCAGCAAATGGACAATCAAGAACTAATCCTTAACCATATTGGAGACGGTATGATTGTTATTGATAATTCAGAGAAGATTCAATTTGTTAATGAAAAAGCTATTGAAATTGTTGGACGTAAAAAAGAAGAGTATATTGGAAAGCCTATTACCGAAGTTATTACACATTCAGAATTACCAAGAGTGTTAAAAACAAGGGAAAAAGAAGTTAATCAGAAATTCACACTCGATAATGGAAGACGGATTGTTTCAAGTCGGATTCCATTAATAAGTGAGCAAGGTAATTTGATTGGGGCTTTTACCGTTTTTAAGGATATTACTGAGGTAGTAAAGCTTGCAGAAGAAAACACTGATCTTAATGAAATCAAAAATCTTTTAGAAGCAATTATTAAATCATCCTACGAAGCCATTAGTGTAGTAGATGAGGATGGAAATGGAATAATAATTAATCCTGCTTATACAAGAATTACAGGATTAGCTGAGCAAGACGTCCTTGGTAAACCAGCAACCGTTGATATATACGAAGGTGAAAGTATGCATATGAAAGTTTTGCAAACGGGAAAGCCAGTCAATGGTGTAAGAATGAAAGTAGGTCAAAACAAGAAGGATGTAATTGTAAATGTTGCGCCAATCATTGTGAATAATAAAATTAGAGGAAGTGTCGGGGTACTGCATGACGTCTCTGAAATACAATCTCTAACCGATGAGTTAAACCGAGCACAACAAATCATCCGTAATCTTGAAGCGAAATATAGTTTTAAAGATATTATTGGTTCTTCTCCAGAATTAACTTTGGCACTAGAACAAGCCAAAGTAGGGGCTAAAACTCCTGCTTTAGTTCTTTTACGTGGAGAGTCTGGTACAGGGAAAGAGTTATTTGCCCATGCCATTCATAATGAAAGTGAAAGAAGACATAAGCCTTTTATTCGAGTGAATTGTGCAGCAATTGAGGAGCCATTATTAGAAATAGAATTATTTGGCTCAGAAGCAGTGAAGTCATCTACTTCTAAAGAACTTGCGAAGGTTGGAGCTTTTGAAAAGGCTAATGATGGTAGTATCTTTTTAGATGAGATTGGTGAACTTTCCTTAAACATGCAATTAAAAATCCTACGCGTCATCCAAGAAAAGGAAATTATGCGTGTTGGAGGGACAGAAGCGGTTCAGGTTGATGTGAGAATTATCACCTCGACGAATATCAATCTTGAAAGAGCAATTATGAATCGTAAATTCCGTGAAGATTTATATTATCGGTTAAATAGATTGCCTATTTTTATTCCATCGCTAAAAGAAAGAAAACATGATATACCAGAGCTGGTCAATCACTTAATACAAAAATTAAATAATGATTACGGAAGAAACGTCATCTCGGTAGATCCTGAAGCTATAAAGCTGTTGGAAAAATACAACTGGCCAGGAAATGTTCGCGAATTAGAAAACGTCCTAGGTAGGGCGATGATAAATATGGATGTATATGATGAGACGATACTTAAAGAACATCTACCTAAATTAGACCATTCTTTATTACAAGAAAAAGATCCTAATTTTATTTTCGCAACTTGGGAACCACTCACTGATGCTGTAGACAAATTCGAAAAAGAATATATAGCAGAGGTATATAAGAAAAATAATTATAATAAAACAAAAACGGCCCAGGTTTTAAATATCTCTTTAAGAAATTTATATTATAAAATCGATAAGTATCAACTCGATTAGTAGACATTCAAGAATAAAGCGCTTACATTTAGAATGTAACGTGATAAACTAAGTTAGAAGTAAAATTTATATATAAATAAAAAACAGGGAGGATTTACAATGCAAATATTTAATTACATGGAAAAATATGATTATGAACAATTGGTGATTTGCCAAGATAGGGCTTCAGGTTTAAAAGCCATTATTGCGATACATGATACTACTTTAGGGCCTGCTTTAGGCGGAACAAGAATGTGGACATATGAATCAGAAGATGCGGCTATTGAAGATGCACTTCGTCTAGCTCGAGGAATGACATATAAAAACGCAGCTGCAGGCCTAGATCTTGGTGGTGGAAAAACCGTTATTATCGGAGATCCTAGAAAAGATAAAAACCCTGAAATGTTCCGTGCATTCGGAAGATATATTCAAGGATTAAACGGTAGATATATTACTGCAGAAGATGTTGGAACGACTACAGAGGATATGGACTTAATCAACCTTGAAACAAGCTTTGTTACAGGAACATCTCCAACAACACCAGGTGCAGCAGGAAATCCTTCACCAGTAACTGCTTATGGTATATATAGTGGAATGAAAGCTGCAGCAAAAGAAGCTTTTGGAAGTGATTCTTTAGAAGGTAAAACAATTGCTGTTCAAGGTGTAGGTAACGTAGCATATGCGCTGTGTGAGTATCTTCATAAAGAAGGTGCAAATTTAATTGTAACTGATATAAACAAAGAAGCTGTACAACGTGCTGTGGATAACTTTGGTGCAAAAGCAGTAGATCCTGATGAAATATACGGTGTTGAATGTGACATTTATTCACCATGTGCTTTAGGTGCTACAATAAATGATCAGACAATTCCACAGTTTAAAGCAAAAGTTATTGCAGGTTCTGCGAATAACCAACTTGCAGAAGAAAGACACGGGGATGTTATCCACGAACTCGGAATTATTTATGCTCCAGACTATGTAATCAATGCTGGTGGTGTTATTAACGTAGCAGATGAACTTGCAGGTTATAATAAAGAAAGAGCATTAAATAAAGTGGGGATTATTTACCAAAACCTTGAGCGTGTGTTTGAAATTTCTAGAAGAGATAATATCTCAACTGCAATTGCTGCAGATCGTATGGCTGAAGAAAGAATTAAGAATGCTCGACTTTCACGTAGTCAGTTCCTTACGAATGGCCAACATATCTTAAATCGATAATTTAATTGATAAAAATACTGTATGAAATAGATAAAAAATCAGGGGTGACAAAATGGCAGATGATTATGATTTAGTTGTTTTGGGTGGAGGACCGGGTGGCTATGTCGCAGCTATCCGTGCTTCTCAGCTCGGATTAAAAACTGCAATTGTTGAAAGTAAAAAGCTCGGAGGTACATGTCTTCATAGAGGGTGTATTCCTACTAAAGCGTTACTAAGAAGCGCGGAAGTATATCGTCAAACAAAAGAGGCAAATAGCTTTGGTGTTGAAACAAGCGACACGAAGCTGAACTTTGCTATGGTCAATGAAAGAAAAACTGGTATTGTAGATAAATTACATCAAGGTGTTCAAGGATTGATGAAAAAAGGGAAAATTGATGTTTTTGAAGGATACGGTAGAATTCTCGGCCCAAGTATTTTCTCACCTACAGCAGGTACGATTTCTGTAGAGTACGCAAATGGCGAAGAAAATACAATGTTAATACCAAAAAACGTCATTATTGCAACAGGATCAAAACCAAGAACGTTACCTGGACTTGAAATTGATGGTCAATTTGTAATGACATCTGATGAAGCGCTCGAAATGGAAAGCTTACCGGAATCAATTGTCATTATCGGTGGTGGTGTAATTGGTATTGAGTGGGCATCTCTCTTAAATGACTTTGGAGTAAAAGTTACGGTGATAGAATACGGAAAACAAATATTACCTACTGAAGATGTTGCAATTTCAAAAGAAATGGAAAGATTATTAAAGAAAAAAGGCATCACGTTTATTAAGAATGCGAAAGTAAATGGTGAAAGTGTTGAGAAAAGCGATCAAGTATCAATCCAAGCAGAAGTAAAAGGTGAGATGCAGACATTTACTGCTGATAAAATCTTAGTATCTGTTGGAAGAGAAGCAAATGTTACGAATATCGGTTTAGAAAATACAGATATTGTTCTTGAAAATGGAGTAATTAAGACAAATGGATTTTACCAGACGAAAGAGTCACATATCTACGCCATTGGCGATGTAATTGGTGGCCTTCAACTTGCTCATGTGGCTGAACATGAAGGTGTTATTGCTGTTGAACATATCGCAAATCAAACGCCTGCTCCAATCGATTATAATTCTGTTCCGAGCTGTATCTACTCTGGCCCTGAAGCTGCTAGTGTTGGTTTAACAGAGGCACAGGCAAAAGAACAAGGATATGAGATTAAGGTTGGCAAGTTTCCTTTTGCAGCAAATGGTAAAGCACTTGTATTTGGAGAATCAGATGGATTTGTAAAAATAATCGCGGATAAAAATACGGATGATTTATTAGGTGTGCATATGATTGGTCCACATGTGACGGATATGATATCTGAAGCTGGACTTGCAAAAGTATTAGATGCAACTCCTTGGGAAATTGCATCCTCAATCCATCCACATCCAACATTATCAGAAGGAATTGCTGAAGCAGCATTAGCTGTAGATGGTAAACAAATACACGGGTAAGTTTTAGATGAATAAGGAGTGAAAATCGAATGACAAAAAATCGTCATGAAAAAGTTGGTTTAACAGATGAGCAAGTAATTGATATGTACCGAACAATGTTACTTGCTAGGAAAATAGACGAAAGAATGTGGTTGTTGAACCGTTCTGGAAAAATTCCATTCGTTATCTCTTGTCAAGGTCAAGAAGCAGCACAGGTTGGTGCAGTATTTGCGCTTGATAGAGATGAAGACTGGTCTGCGCCATATTACCGAGATTTAGGTGTCGTACTAGGGTTTGGTATGACAGCAAAAGATCTAATGCTTTCAGCTTTTGCTAAAGCTGAAGATCCTAACTCTGGTGGAAGACAAATGCCAGGACATTTTGGACAGCGTAAGAACCGTATCCTAACAGGTTCATCACCTGTTACAACGCAATTACCTCATGCTGTTGGTGTAGCATTAGCTGCAAAAATGGAAAAGAAAGATTTTGTTTCTTTTGTTACCTTAGGTGAAGGTTCTAGTAACCAAGGAGACTTCCATGAAGGTTTAAACTTTGCAGGAGTACATAAGCTTCCTGTCATTACAATGGTTGAAAATAATAAATACGCAATCTCTGTTCCATACGACAGACAGGTTGCTAGTGAAACAGTATCTATTCGAGGAAGCAGTTATGGAATGCCGGGTGTTACAGTTGATGGTAGTGATCCAATCGCAGTTTATGAAGCGGTAAAAGAAGCTCGTGAGCGTGCGGTTAAGGGTGAAGGTCCATCTCTTATCGAAGCGATAACTGTTCGTTTAACTGCACATTCAAGTGATGACGATGATCGCTTGTATCGTGAAAAAGATGAACTTGAAGAAATAAAAAAGAACGACCCTGTACATCTTTTCGCAAAGTACCTAAAAGAAGTAAACGTGTTAGATGAAGATAAAGATAAAGCAATACATGATGAGTTAATCGCTATTGTAAACGAAGCGACTGAATATGCAGAAGAAGCTCCATATGCAGAACCAGAGGATGCTTTGAGATATGTGTACGAGGAATAGGAGGGACTAGTTAAATGGCAATTATGTCTTATATACAAGCTGTAACAACAGCATTACGTGAAGAAATGCAACGCGATGAAAAAGTATTTATATTAGGGGAAGATGTTGGTAAAAAAGGCGGTGTCTTCCGTGCAACAGATGGATTATATGATGAATTTGGCGCAGATCGCGTTTTAGATACACCGTTAGCAGAATCAGCAATCGCTGGTGTAGGAATTGGTGCGGCAATGTATGGCTTACGTCCAGTTGCAGAAATGCAATTTGCAGATTTTATTATGCCAGCAGTTAACCAAATTATTTCTGAAGCAGCAAAGATTCGTTATCGTTCAAATAATGATTGGAGTGCACCAATTACGATAAGAGCTCCTTATGGTGGTGGCGTACATGGGGCGTTGTATCACTCGCAATCAGTAGAAGCACTATTTGCAAGTCATCCAGGACTTAAAATTGTCATGCCTTCAACTCCTTATGATGTAAAAGGATTGTTGAAAGCAGCAATTCGTGATAATGATCCAGTTCTATTTTTCGAACATAAACGTGCTTATCGTCTTATTAAAGGTGAGGTTCCAGATGATGATTATGTACTTCCAATTGGGAAAGCTGATGTAAAGCGTGAAGGTGACGACATTACAGTTATTACTTATGGTTTAGCTGTACACTTTGCATTACAAGCTGCTGAAAAGTTACAAGAAGAAGGTATCGAGGCACATATTCTAGATTTGAGAACAGTTTATCCATTAGATCAAGAAGCAATTATTGAAGCAGCGAAAAAGACTGGTAAGGTTTTATTAGTTACAGAAGATAATAAAGAAGGTAGCATTATCGGAGAAGTTGCAGCTATTATTGCTGAAAATTGCTTGTTTGATTTAGATGCTCCTGTCCAAAGACTAGCTGGACCAGATGTACCAGCAATGCCTTATGCACCGACAATGGAGAAGTATTTCATGATTAATCCAGATAAAGTTGAAAAAGCGATGCGTGAATTAGCTGAATTCTAAGTAGAGGAGGATTTAAATGGCTCTAGAAAAAATAACAATGCCACAGCTTGGCGAGAGTGTGACTGAAGGTACAATCACTACTTGGCTCGTTGAGGTTGGCGATCATGTGAATAAGTATGATCCTATTGCTGAAGTAATGACAGATAAAGTAAATGCAGAAGTTCCTTCATCTTTTACAGGCGTTGTAAAAGAATTAGTTGCAGGTGAGGGTGATACACTTGCAGTTGGTGAAGTAATTTGTGAAATAGAAACAGAAGGTAGTTCAGCAGGTGAAACTTCTGAAACTTCTGAAACTCCTAAAAACGATACAAAGCAGGAAGATACTGAGGATACACAGCAAACAGATTCAGATCAATCGATGAAAAAGCGCTACTCACCAGCTGTTTTAAGAATGGCTCAAGAGAACGATATTGATCTTGAGCAAGTTAATGGCAGTGGTCGTGGTGGAAGAATTACAAGAAAAGATATTGAAAAAGTTATCGCATCTGGTGGAACTTCTGCACCATCAGCAACACCAGCTGCAAAAGCTGAGCCAGCGAAGAAGGATGCTCCTAAGAAACCTGCAAGTTCTGCTCCAAGGGCTGAAACACGCGTAGGAGATATCGAAATTCCAGTTACTGGCGTTCGCAGGGCTATTGCTCAGAAGATGGTTACTTCGAAGCAAGAAATTCCACATGCATGGATGACGGTTGAAGTTGATGTTACAAATCTTGTTAACTTAAGAAATTCATTGAAGGATAACTTTAAAAAGCAAGAAGGATACAGCCTTACATTCTTTGCATTCTTTGTAAAAGCTGTTGCGCAAGCACTTAAAGAGTATCCACAATTAAATAGCACGTGGGCAGAAGATAAGATTATTCAGCGAAAAGATATTAATATCTCAATCGCTGTTGCAAATGAAGATCAGTTATTTGTCCCAGTAATTAAGCATGCAGATGAAAAGTCTATTAAAGGCATTGCGAGAGATATCGTTGATTTAGCACAAAAAGCACGAAATGGAAAACTTGGTGCAGACGATATGGCTGGAGGAACATTTACAGTAAATAACACTGGATCATTCGGATCTATTAATTCAATGGGTGTTATAAACCATCCTCAAGCAGCAATTTTACAAGTTGAATCAATTGTAAAACGACCAGTTATTATTAATGATATGTTTGCAGCTAGAGATATTGTTAATCTATCTCTATCACTTGATCACCGTGTGCTTGATGGACTAATTTGCGGGAAATTCCTTGCAAGAGTTAAAGAAATTCTTGAAAATACAAGTGAAGAGAACACTCCTGTTTATTAATAATTGTTTAAATATCGTCGTTTATTAAGCTTTTTAAATTGAATTATTAAATAATACTTGATAAGCTATACTTGTGTTATTTTAAATAATTTTAAGGAGAGGTTCCAATGGATTTCAACCTATTTATGAACGATATCGTAGATGCTGCGAGAAAAGATATATCTGAAGCAGGTTTTAACGAACTGCAAACACCTGAGGCTGTTGAGGAAGCATTTGAACGTGAAGGAACAACTCTAGTAATGATTAACTCTACTTGTGGTTGTGCAGGAGGAATTGCACGTCCAGCTGCAGCAACTTCCATTCACTTTGATAAACGTCCAGATCATTTAGTAACAGTTTTTGCAGGACAAGATCGTGAAGCAACAGATAAAGCGAGAGAGTACTTTGAAGGATATCCACCATCTTCACCTTCATTTGCCCTACTCAAGGACGGTAAAATTGTAACAATGCTAGAAAGACATGATATTGAAGGTTATAGTGCAATGGAAGTAACAAATAAACTTCAAAATATTTACGACGAACACTGTGAAGAAGTTTAATTAAATAAATTAATAGAGACTGACATTAATCGTCAGTCTCTTTAAATTAAGTAATAGATTTAAAATTAGATTAGGAATGCTAGTCCATATGTTAGCGTTGACAATACCATTAGAATAATCATAATATAAATCATGAGCCTCGTTCTGCGTTCTCTTTTAGATTTCTTTTTTACATAATTTTGTTTAGACATACATATAACCTCCTTGTCGAACATACTACTGTATGTATTTTATCGTGAAATCACTTATTGGACAAGGGGCAATTTATAAATATATAAAATAACTTTGAAAACAGACACGAATGGGGGATTTTTTATGGAAGAGAATAAATTAAATCAACGAGAAAATTGGGAAAAAGAAGTCGAGCAAACCGTTGAACGATTTCCGGAGAGACTTGATACGTTTGAAACATCATCAAAGATTCCAGTTGATCGTTTGTATGGATTTGAAGATGATACATATGAACTCGGTTTTCCAGGGCAGTATCCATACTTAAGAGGAATTCAACCTACAATGTATCGAAGCCGATTTTGGACGATGCGCCAATATGCAGGGTTTGGTTCTGCAGTTGAAACGAATAAACGTTTTAGATACTTACTTGACCAAGGGCAGACAGGTTTATCTGTAGCGTTTGATTTACCTACTCAAATAGGTTATGACTCGGATGATGCGATGGCGGAAGGGGAAGTTGGTAAAGTAGGTGTTGCTATCGACACACTTCATGACATGGAGACTTTATTAAATGAAATTCCATTGGATAAAGTTAGTACATCCATGACGATTAACGCTCCAGCAGCTGTTCTTTTATGCATGTATATCGCTGTTGGTGAAAAACAAGGAGTACCATTAGACAAACTAACTGGTACGATTCAAAATGATATTTTAAAAGAGTATATTGCAAGGGGAACGTATATTTTCCCACCGAAACCTTCCATGCGACTAATTACAAATATATTTGAATTTAGTCAAACACATATACCTAAATTTAATACGATAAGTATTTCAGGCTACCATATCCGTGAGGCTGGTTCAAATGCAGTCCAAGAGGCAGCGTTTACTATTGCAAATGGAATGGCTTATGTTGATGCGGCAATTGAATCAGGCTTAGATGTAGATTCTTTTGCACCTCGTCTGGCATTTTTCTTTAACGCACATAATAATTTCTTTGAAGAAATCGCAAAATTCCGAGCTGCAAGAAGAATTTGGGCGAAAATTATGAAAGAGCATTACAAAGCAAAAGATCCGAAAAGCTGGAAGTTAAGATTCCATACACAAACAGGGGGATCTACACTAACCGCTCAACAACCAGACAATAACATTGTCCGTGTTACACTTCAAGCGCTTGCAGCAGTAATGGGTGGTACACAAAGTTTGCACACGAATTCGCGCGATGAAGCATTGTCACTACCTACAGAAGAGTCAGCAAGAATTGCCTTACGAACACAACAGATCATCGCCCATGAAAGTGGTGTGGCTGACACAGTTGATCCATTAGGTGGTTCTCATTATGTAGAAGCCCTTACAGATGAAATGGAAACGGAAATCTTTAAGTATTTAGATAGAATAAAAGAATATGGTGGGGCAGTACAAGCAATAGAAGAAGGGTTTATGCAAAGAGAAATTCAACAAAATGCCTACGAAACCCAGAAGAATATTGAGAAGAATAAAGAAATTATCGTTGGTTTAAATAAATTCAAATTAGATGAAGAGGTTAATCCGGATTTATTAAAAGTTGACGAAGCTTTAGAAAGAGCGCAAATCGACGGTTTGCAAGACATCCGTAAAAATCGCAATCAAGAAGAAGTAGATCTAAAGCTAAATCTTTTAAGAGAAAAGGCTAAAAATCCTGAGGAAAACTTAATTCCTTATATATTAGATGCTGTAAAGACGTATGCATCAGTTGGTGAGATTTGTAACGTATTACGAGAAGAATTTGGAGAGTACTCTGGATTCTAGGGGGGATAAAACGATGGGGAAAATTCGAGTATTAATTGCAAAACCAGGACTTGACGGACACGACCGAGGGGCATTAGTAATCGCTCAAGCGATGCGAGACCATGGAATGGAAGTAATTTACACCGGTCTCAGACAGTCACCACTTCAGATAGTAAATGCAGCTATTCAAGAAGATGTTGATATTATAGGTTTATCATCTCTATCTGGAGCTCATAATACATTGTTTCCTAAAGTTATTGAGGAACTTAAGCACCGTAATGCCGGTGACATACCTGTTATAGGTGGTGGAGTTATACCTAATGAAGATATCCCTTCCTTATTAGAACAAGGAGTGAAGAGGATCTTTACAAGTGGTAGTTCTACGGAAGATATGGCAATTTATATCAAACAATTATTAAGACCTGAGGAAGCAGTGCAACCACCGAAGCAAATTGCTCATATTGGAATTGCGGTAAATAATATTGAGGAAGCTCTACCTTTTTATACGAAAGGCTTAGGGATTTTCGTTGACAGTATGGAAGAGGTTGAGTCTGAAGGGGTTAAAATTGCGTTTTTAAAAATCGGTGAAACAAGAATTGAATTATTAGAACCATTAAATGAGAATTCTCCGATAAAAACTTTTATTGATAAACGCGGGGAAGGTATCCATCATATTGCCTTAGAAGTTGATGATATTAGCCATCGTTTAGAGCAAATGAAAAGTAATGGAATTCAATTAATTAATGAAACTGCTAAAATTGGGGCACATGATAGTCAAATTGCTTTCATTCATCCTAAGGCAGCTAACGGCGTATTGTTTGAATTATGTCAGCCTGCTAAAGGAGAGGAAAATTAATGGATATCTTTGATAAAATTAATGAATTATACGATAAACGACGCCAAGTAGAGCTTGGTGGCGGAGATGAGCGAATAGCTAAACAACATGATAAAGGCAAAATGACCGCGAGAGAACGCATTGACTATTTAGTTGATAAAGGTTCATTTGTCGAGTTAAACCCATTCATGCAAACGAGAACGACAGACTTTACAATGAATGGTGGAGGTAACAACGGTGAAGGAGTAGTTACTGGGTATGCAAAAATAAACGATCAGCCTATCTACTTATTTGCCCAAGACTTCACTGTTTTTGGTGGTGCATTGGGGGAAATGCATGGTAGAAAAATTGCCGCTGTTATGGACCTCGCTGCCAAAAACAAAGTTCCATTCATTGGATTAAATGACTCAGGTGGAGCTAGAATACAAGAGGGTGTTTCCTCTTTAGATGGATATGGTCATGTATTTTATCGCAACTCAATTTATTCCGGTGTTATTCCTCAAATTTCTGTAATTATGGGCCCGAGTGCTGGAGGAGCTGTTTATTCACCTGCTATTACCGACTTTGTTATTATGGTGGATAAAACATCACAAATGTTTATTACAGGTCCTAAAGTAATCCAAGCTGTTACTGGTGAGAATATTTCATCCGAAGACTTAGGTGGGGCAAATGTTCATAACACCATAAGTGGAAATGCGCACTTTAAATCGAGCAGCGAAGAAGAAGCATTAGACCTTGTAAAAAGCATTCTTTCATACATACCTGCAAACTATAAGGAAAAAGCTAAAATAACACCTTATAAAACGGAAGATATTCAACAAGAGCTCCGTCCTGATTTAACGGAGGTTATTCCATATGACTCTATTCGACCTTATGACGTGAAAAAAGTAATTGCAAATATCGTCGATGAAGAAAGCTTTTTAGAAATACAAAAAGATTTTGCAAAAAATATTGTTGTAGGTTTTGCCAGAATTAAGGGTGAGTCTGTTGGACTTGTTTGTAATCAACCAAAACATTTAGCTGGCGGATTAGATATAGACTCTAGTGACAAAGCTGCGAGATTTATTCGCTTTTGTGATAGTTTCAATATCCCGATTATTACTTTCGAAGATGTTACTGGATTCTTCCCAGGAGTAAAACAAGAGCATGGCGGTATTATCCGACATGGTGCGAAGATTCTTTATGCTTATTCTGAAGCAACAGTTCCAAAAATTACAGTAATTACAAGAAAAGCTTTTGGTGGCGCATATGTGGCCTTAAATAGTAAATCTATTGGTGCAGACTTAGTATATGCATGGCCAAATGCGGAAATAGCTGTTATGGGACCAGAGGGTGCTGTCAATATTATATATGCTAAAGAAATTGCTGAAAGTGATAATCCCGAAGAAGTTAGACAGGAGAAAATCGACACATACCGTGAAAAGTTCGCCAATCCTTATGTTGCGGCAGGATTAGGTATGGTCGACGATGTAATTGATCCTAGAGAAACAAGAATTAAGCTTATTCAATCTCTAGAAATGCTCAGAAATAAAGAAGAAGAACGTCCACATAAAAAACACGGAAACATCCCGCTTTAAAGTCATATGATGTAATTTGGAGGCAACTAATATGGTAAAAGTTAATGAAGAAAGACTTGTACAAGAATTTATAGAATTGGTTCAAGTTGATTCTGAAACAAAGTTTGAAACAGAAATCGCAAAAGTTTTAACAGATAAATTAACAGCTCTTGGAGTGGAAGTTTATGAAGATAATAGTCATGAAGTTACAGGACACGGAGCAGGGAATTTAATATGTAATATCAAAGGAACGAAAGCGGATGTAGATCCTATTTACTTTACAGTACATATGGATACAGTGGTACCAGGAAAGAACATCAAACCTATAATAGAGGACGGGATTATTCGCTCTGATGGAACAACTATTTTAGGGGCAGATGATAAAGCTGGTGTCGCAGCATTACTAGAACTAGCTCGTCTTTTAAAAGAAAACAATATTGAACATGGAGATATTCAATTTGTTATAACAGCTGGAGAAGAGTCAGGACTAGTCGGTGCCAAAGAGTTGGATCCCAAGTTGATTCACGCTAAATATGGTTATGCACTAGATAGTAATGGTGATGTTGGAGATATTATTGTTGCCGCTCCTTTTCAAGCAAAATTATTTGCGACGATTAAAGGGAAAACTGCACATGCAGGAGTAGCACCTGAAAAAGGCATATCTGCAATTTCATTAGCAGCGAAAGCTATTTCTAAAATGCCATTAGGACGAATTGACGAAGAAACAACCGCAAATATTGGTCGTTTCGAAGGTGGTAAGCAAACAAATATCGTTGTAGACCATGTTGAAATTCTTGCTGAGGCTCGCTCGTTAGTAAAGCATAAATTAGATAAACAAGTGGAGACGATGAAGGAAGCGTTCGTTTCTACTGCGGAATCCTTAGGTGGAGCTGCAGAAGTGGAAATAAAATTAATGTATCCAGGATTTAAACAACAGGCTGGAGACCATGTCGTTGAAGTAGCAAGAAGAGCTGCCAAGTCAATTGGTAGAGAAAGTAAGCTCCTGAAAAGTGGTGGGGGAAGCGATGCAAATATCATCGCAGGTTTTGGAATCCCTACAGTCAATCTTGCTGTTGGTTATGAAGAGATACACACAACAAATGAATCAATTGCAGTTAAAGACTTGGTAAAAGTTACAGAGTTAATTACCGCAATAGTAGAAGAAGCAGCTAAATAAACATTACCCCTCATTATGCGATAAAAAGCGATGTGAGGGGTTTTTCATATGTAAATTATCTGTAAGACCTACACTGCTTGAAGAGTTGCTTTATGATACAATAATAGTAACAATGCAAAGGGTGTTATCGGATGACTACGACAAAAAAGCCAATAAAACGTCGAATTATTTTTCATATTGACATGAATAGTTTTTATGCATCTGTAGAAATGGCATTTAATCCTAAATTAAAAGGAAAGCCTGTCGCAATTGCAGGAAACCCAGAAGAGCGAAAAGGAATTATTGTTACAAGTAGCTACGAGGCTCGTGCAAAAGGTGTCCGGACAACAATGAATGTCTGGGAAGCAAAAAAGCTTTGTCCTGAATTAATCCTATTAAAACCCAATTTTGATCGGTATAGAGCGGCTTCAAGTGAAATTTTTAGAATGATGGCTGAGATAACACCACTCGTTCAACCTGTATCTATTGATGAAGGCTATCTTGACGTGACAGATGTAGAACATTTAGGAACACCAATTGAGATTGCAAAGAATTTACAAAAGCGAATCTTACAAGAACTAGACCTACCATGTAGCATAGGTATTGCTCCCAATAAATTCCTTGCAAAAATGGCTTCTGATATGAAAAAACCATTAGGAATTACTATATTAAGAAAACGTGAACTTCATTTAACTTTGTGGCCCCTAGAAGTTAGTGATATGTATGGAGTCGGTGTGAAAACTGCTGAAAAGCTGGACAGTATAAATATTAAAACGATTGGTGATTTAGCTAGTGCTGATGTTTATCAGCTCCGTCAACTACTAGGTATTAATGGGGAACGGTTAAAGAATAGAGCTAATGGTATTGACGATCGTGAAGTAGATCCAGATGCAATTTATGATTTTAAAAGCATTGGTAACTCACAAACATTGCGAAAAGATACGACAAATACAAATGAAATTTATCACTTTATAAAAAGTTTATCCGAAAAAGTGATTCAGAGAATGCATCGCAAAGAAGTTGTTGGGCAAAGTGTACAAATAACCATCCGTTACCACGATAGAAAAACGATAACAAGAAGTAAAAAGCTTGATAAGTATATCGATAGTGTAGATGATTTGTTTTTAATTGCAGTTGACCTATTTGATCAAAATTGGAACAACGAACCAATTCGTTTATTAGGAGTAACGGTGCAACATCTTGAAGACAAGAAGCATATTGGTGAGCAGTTAAATATATTTACCTTTGAAGATGTTGCCAAGAAAGAAGTTTTAAATCAAACAATTAGCCAGCTAACGAAAAGCTTAGGAGAAAATCCTTTTATGAAGTTAAAAGATATTGAAAAGAAGAGCGACGATCAACTAAGAACAAGTTTTCAAAAAGACTTTCTTGACGATTATAAAAAGTAAAATCTAATAAAAAGACCTTCAAACGCTTGAGTATGTAGCCAAACGTTTGAAGGTCTTATTTGTATTTAGTTACTTTAATCGTTATTTCATTATTCGTTTTATCACTGCAGTATTTAACTTACCGCCAGGGTAGCGAAATGGTAGATCGAATTTTGTCGTTTGTTTAAGAATACTTTTATGATGTGAAAAGGTATCAAAACCATATTTTCCATGATAATTACCCATTCCACTATTACCGATTCCACCAAAGGGAAGATAAGGTGTACCTAAATGGTAGATTGCATCGTTAATTGCTCCTCCTCCAAAAGAAAGGAATTCAATTACTTGCTGCTGAATCTTCGTATTTTCTCCAAAGTAGTAGAGAGCTAATGGTTTTTCACGTGTTTTGATTTCATATAAGGCTTCTTCCATATTTTTATAGGTCAAAATTGGAAGAATAGGACCAAATATTTCTTCTTGCATAACATTGTCTTCCCAAGTTATTTTATCTATAATCGTCGGTTCAATGGAAAGCGTCTCTTCGTCGAAATTTCCACCGTGTATTGTATTTCCATCAGCTAAAAACTTAGTTAATCTATCAAAATGTTTTTTAGAAATAATACGTGTGTAATCATCATTATATAAAGGATTTTTACCATAATATTCTTTAATATACTTAACCATATTCTTCATAAGTTTAAATTTAACTTTCTCATGGACATAAAGATAATCGGGTGCTACACATGTTTGTCCAGCATTTGTAAACTTAGCCCAAACAATTCTTTTAGCGGCTAGATTGAGATTGGCATCCTCGTCAATAATAGCGGGACTTTTACCACCAAGCTCCAATGTAACAGGAGTAAGGTGTTCACTTGCAGCTCTCATTATTATTTTACCAACTTCTGTGCTTCCAGTGAAAAAGATATAATCGAATCTTTCTTTTAATAGTTGCTGTGTTATTTCTAAATCTCCTTCTAAACAATAGAAAAGAGAGTTATCAAAAGTACTTTGAATCATATCTGTAAGCAAGCGGGCTGTTGCAGGTGCATGTTCTGATGGCTTAAGAAATACACAATTCCCCGCAGCTAAAGCAGCAATTGCAGGTGCAAGAGCTAATTGCAATGGATAATTCCATGGTGAAATTACTAATGCCACTCCATATGGTTCTTTCATTATGTAGCTTTTAGAACCTTTGTGAGTCAGGGGAGTTGGTACCTTTTCTGGTTCCATCCACGCACGGAGGTTTTTTAAAGCGAACTCTATTTCTCCATATAAAATACCAATTTCGGTTACATATGCTTCATGCTTTGATTTATTAAGGTCTTGCTTTAATGCATAGTAAATCTCTGATTCATTTGCTTTAATCATTTGCTTTAACTTTTGTAAATTTTCTTTCCTGTATTCATACTCCATTGTGTTCCCATGGAGGAAGAAAGTTTGCTGATCCTTTACTAGTTCGTGTATGTTATTCATTGCTTTCTCTCCTTCAACCTACTTTATATCTATCTATTTATTATGTTAAATTTCAATAGTATAAAAATCATTTGCAAGACTCGTATGAGGGAAGATCTCCATCGCTTCTTTTAAGAGTGCTTTAGAATCAACACTTTGGAATCTAGAAGATATATGAGTCATAACTAAACGTTTTACTTTAGCGTCTCTAGCAATTGATGCCGCTTCTTTTGTTGTGCTATGATAATACTTTTTTGCTAGATCACTTTGTGACGCGTTGAATGTTGCTTCATGTACTAATACATCAGCGTTTAATGCAAAATCTATATGTTCAATTTTATAACGAGTATCCCCAAAAACGGTAATTATCTTTCCGACTTTATCTGGTCCGATAAAGTCTTTACGATATAACCTGCCATGCTCATCTGTTTCTATAAATGCATTATTTTTCAGTTGACCATAAATTGGTCCAGGCTCTATTCCGAGTGCTTTTAATTTATGAACTAAAAGCTCACCTGGTGTATTTTTCTCTTCAATACGGTAGCCAAAACTAGGGATACCGTGATCCAATAACTTAACATAAATAGTAAAGTTATCTTCAATAATCTTAAATCCATCTTCAATCTCTACAATTTCTATCGAATAATTTAAATGTGTTTTACTAATAGAAAGTGTTGTTTCAATAAACTTTTTAATTCCTTTTGGACCATAAACAGTTAAAAGATCATTGCCACCTTGGAAAGACCGACTACTTAAGAAACCTGGAAGCCCGTAAATATGATCACCATGGAGATGGGTAATGAAAATCTTATTTATTTTTCTTGGTTTAATGGATGTATATAAGATTTGATGCTGTGTTGCTTCTCCACAATCGAATAACCATACTTGATTCTCTTCTTGAAGAAGACTTAGTGCGAATGATGCTACATTTCTTTCCTTAGATGGAACACCAGCACCCGTACCTAGAAAGGTTAAATGCATTTTTTTCCCTCCGAAAATTATCTAGTTTAAACATTGTAAGTGTCTCGAAATATGATTGCTTTATCAGGAACATCAGTTATAATGCTATCACACTCATATTGGAGACATCTTAAGATAGAGCGCCGTCTATTTACTGTGTATACCCTTAGAGGTAGATTCAATTCCTCACAATCTTTGACTAGTTGTCTATTTAGCAAACGATAATTTATATGTAAGGAGCTAGCTCCTTTTTCTACCGCATATTGTGCAAGGTTATTCATTCTTTTTGACCTTAAAAGAGCAATATCTATATGCTTGTCTAAGGCTCTTACACGCTCAATACTTTTAGGATTAAAGCTAGAAACAATTATACGTTTATTTAACTTGTATTTATCTACGAGTTGTAGCGTTTTATGTTCAATATCTTCATAATCTATTTTGTTATTCTTTAGCTCTAAGTTTAAAATTAAATTAGTCGAACTCGCCCACTTTAGAAACGCATCCAAGGTCATAATTTCACTACCATAAAATTCATTTGAAAAATACCTACCAGCATCTAGTTTCTGGATATCAACTAGTTTGTAATTCTTTACTAAACTTTTGACTCCTGTTGTACGTTTTAAAGATTCATCATGAATAAGAATGGGGATGCCATCTTTTGTTAGCTGAATATCGGTTTCTATTCCGTCTGCATGCATTTTTTCTGCAAGACTAAAAGAGGCAAACGTATTTTCAGGTGCATATTTGCTTGCTCCGCGATGAGCGAAAATCAGATTACTAATATGTACCATTCCTTTCTATACATTCTGTTGGATGACTTTAAAAAAGTCAACAAGTATCAAGGCTTAACGGTGAGCTGTATATTTATTCGACTTTGTTATGTTCTGCAGCTGATGATAAAGATCTTCAGGTAATTTCTTTTGATTGAATATGGTCGTATTCTCATTTACTTGTTGTACGGAACTAGCTCCAAATACAGTCGAAGTTACAGCTGGGTGATTAAGTACATACTTTAAGGCCAATTCATTGATAGTATATGAATCATCTGCCATTGTTGTTATTTGATTATAACTATCCAGTAATTCATCTTGGGTATAATCAAGGTATCCATCACGAGCTTTTTTATTTATTTGTTTTTCTCCTCGATTACTCAACATGCCTTTAGCAAAAGGACCGCGAGCAAGTACACTTATCTGATTCTCTTTTAATAAATCAAGTACTGCTTCTTCTGGTCTACGGTCAAATAAGCTATATTGCAGCATAACAGCATCAATTGAAGATTTTTCTACATATTCACGAATAACATTTGGACGGATAGAAGAGATGCCATAGGTTCTAATAAGACCTTCTGTTTTCAATTGTTCAAAAGCCTCTATTGTTTCGTCGATTGGATCTTCTATTGTACCTCCGTGAAGCATGTATAAATCAATATAATCGGTTTTTAGTCGTTTTAGACTATCCTTAACTGTATTTACAATATATTTTTTGGATGGATCCCAAAACCAATTTTCTTCTTGCTTGTTAAAGTGGTTACCTACTTTAGTTGTTAGAATAATATCTTGACGGTATTCTTTAATAATTTCTCCAATTAATTCTTCGTTAAGGCCAAAATCATAAAGATCTGCAGTATCTAAATGATTTATTCCTTTATCCAAAGCCGTTTCAATAATTTCTTTTGCAGTCTGTTTGTCTTTGCCTAACGACATACAGCCTAAAGTTAATTCAGTTATATAAATATCAGATGATCCTAATTGATTTTTCTCCATATGAACACCTCATTATATTTTGTCTCTATTATAACTTACCTTCAGATTTACTGTGTATTTAATGGTATACAGTATTGTTGTAATAGATTATTTTTCGCCCTATATTCGTATATACCCTAAATTTCTAATAATTTTCATATTGATATATAACCTCTTGGCAAATTAGCTTGGATAGTACTCATGCATATGAAATAATGGTAAACTAGATGCATTAAACACTAAAGGGAGATAATTATGAAGAACTTCGAAGAACGCACGACACATACAGAACAGATATTTGATGGAAAAATTATAAGTTTGCAAGTGGATGAAGTAGAATTGCCTAACGGTGAAAAATCTCAAAGAGAAATTGTTAAGCATCCTGGCGCGGTAGCAGTTATCCCGATTACAGAGGATAATAAAATAGTATTTGTGAAACAATATCGTAAACCATTAGAAAAAACATTAATAGAAATACCTGCTGGTAAATTAGATAATAATGAACAACCTTTGGCAGCGGCTATACGTGAACTCGAAGAAGAGACTGGTTATACAACGAAAGAACTTTCTTTTGTTACATCATTCTATACATCACCGGGATTCGCCAATGAATTAATGTATATATACATTACAAATACACTTGAAAAGCTGGAGGAACCAATTCCAGGCGATGATGATGAATTTATTGAGATACTTGAATTAACATTAGACGAAGCAAAAGAACTTGTTGAACAAGAAAAAATTCATGATGCAAAAACAAACTATGCGATACTTTACTTGCATGCATTAGGAGGATTCTAATTTTTGAATAACTATTTTGCTGATATGCATATTCATATTGGAAGGGATTATCTAAATAAGCCAGTAAAAATTACTGGGGCCAAAACGCTTACCCTTACAAATATATTAATAGAAGCAAGTAGAAATAAAGGGTTAGATTTAATTGGAGTAATTGATTGCCATGCACCAAATGTTCAAGCAGAGATTAACGATTTAATTGCAAAAGGTATTTGTTATGAACTTGAAGATGGCGGGATTAAATTTGAAAAACTTACTTTAATTCTTGGTACAGAAATAGAAGTCTATGAAGAAAGTTGTCAGGGGCCAATTCATGTACTATGTTATTTTCCATATTTAGAGAAAATGGAATTATTTACGGAATGGCTAAAAGGAAGAATGAAAAATATCAACCTTAGCTCGCAACGGTATTATGGTACAGCTAAAGATTTACAGTATAAAGTAAAGGAATTATCTGGCCTGTTTATCCCAGCACATATCTTTACTCCATTTAAAAGTTTATATGGTAAGGGAGTTGTAACTTCTCTCACAGAAGTACTTGATGCAGATTTAATAGATGCAGTTGAATTAGGGTTAAGTTCGGACACTTCCATGGCAAATGGAATAGAAGAATTATCCCGTTACACCTATCTGACAAATTCAGATGCACATTCTTTAGCAAAAATTGCAAGAGAGTATCAAAAAGTACAGATGACTTGCCCATCTTTTAAAGAGTTCGAATGGGCTCTTCACGGGATAAATAATCGTAAAATCGTTAATAACTTCGGTATGAATCCAAAGTTAGGGAAGTATTATCATACAGTTTGTAAGAATTGCCTATTTCCTAATCCAGAAAAACAAATTTGTATAAATTGTGGGTCAAATAAAATAATTAATGGAGTGAAGGAGCGAATAGAAGCTCTTTCCAGTGCGAATGTGGAACAAATACGACCTGCATATACCCACCAAGTACCATTAGAATACTTGCCAAAACTTGGGCCCAAAACTTTTGAGAAATTAATTGATAACTTCGGAACAGAAATGAACATACTCCACAATATTGAGAAAGCAGAATTAGAAAAGGTCATTCCCGAAAAACTTGCACAAGCTATCATAGATAATCGAAAAGGTAGATTAGAGATTATCCCTGGTGGTGGAGGCAGATATGGCTCTCTTAAATAAATATTAAGTCTAGTATTTGTTCTATAAATTCCCCCTATCTCATAGCATAAGATAGGATTCGATGTTTGAATGGGGGAGAAATAATGCAAAACTATAGGAACTTTTTATCACAACATATAAGAGAGCATTCTATTATCTTTGTATTTATTATCATTTTATTTATTACTGGAGTAATATTTGGATCAGTAATCGTAAATGGAATGAATTTTACACAAAAACAAGATTTATTTTTTTACTTAGAGCGTTTCTTTACGTTCACGATAAATGAGCAAGGTATAGACCAAGGGTTATTATGGCAAGAAAGTTTTTTCTATCATCTTAGATTTCTAGGAATATTGGGAGTTCTTGGCTTATCTATTATTGGATTACCGATTGTCTGGATTCTTATTTTTATAAAAGGGCTAGTAATTGGCTTTTCCGTTGGCTTTATTGTAAGTCAATTAGGTGGAGAGGGATTCTTATTTGTCGCGCTATCTATTATTCCTCATAATTTAATCATTGTTCCTGTTTATCTAATCGCAGGTTCACTGACAATGATTTTTTCATTGCTTCTATTTAAAAAAATCTTCTCTAACGGCAGCGTAAACTATTTAAGAAAACCTTTTTTCAATTATATAATTGTTTTCTCAATGTTATTTATTGTTTCATCCATTGCAGCTTTGATTGAATCCTATGTTTCAATGGGAGCCATGGAAATATTAATCAAATCATTTTACTTATAATTAACCTTACTTTATAATGATTATAAATATAGTTCGTTCTATGAAGTTAAACTTCTGTTTTTTAGGGTTTTTCTTTATCCCCGACTTCTAGTTTTTTAAAGGCAAGAAGTGAGTGGGTATTACTGGTAGTTAGTCTACGATAAAATTTTGACACTAGCATGTTTGATGCCTATAATTAAGTTGGGATATGAGGGAGGCGAATTGCCAATGGAACACAGGATTGAACAAATAAAAAAACAACTTCACGCACAAAGTTATAAGTTAACTCCACAAAGAGAAGCAACAGTTAGAGTCTTACTAGAAAGAGAGCAAGACCATTTGAGTGCGGAGGATATTTATTTATTGGTGAAGGAAAAATCTCCTGAAATCGGGTTAGCAACTGTATATCGAACACTAGAATTATTATCAGAGTTAAAAATTGTTGATAAAATTAATTTTGGAGATGGCGTTTCGCGTTACGACCTTCGTAAAGAGGGTGCTGAGCATTTTCACCATCATCTCGTTTGTATAGAATGTGGATCTGTTGAAGAAGTTGTAAATGATCTCTTAGAAGATGTAGAAAAAATTATAGAAGCAGATTGGGGCTTTCAGGTGAAGGATCACCGGTTAACCTTTCATGGAATTTGTAAACAATGCCAAGTGGTACCAGCTAAAGCTAATTAATACATAAGAACCTTTTTCAATTGAAAAGAGGTTCTTTTTTTGACTCGAGAATTTACAAATATACATAAAGAAGGTACATTAATACTGTACCCAAAAATATGCTGTGGGGGATAATTGATGCTATTAAATGAGTTTGAGGATTATCTTCATTTCCTAAAAATTGAAAGAGGACTTTCAGAGAACACACTTCAGTCTTATAAGAGAGATTTAGTTCATTATATTGAATATATGGCGAAGACAAAACAAATCACAAACTGGAATGCAGTAAAAAGACAAGATATTCTAAACTTCTTGTACACTTTAAAAGATAATGGGAAATCTACTGCTACTATATCTAGACATATCTCATCCATTCGGTCTTTTCATCAATTTTTAATTCGGGACCAAATTGTCACTCAAGATGCGAGTATGCATATTGAAAAACCAAAAAAGGATAGAACATTACCTGATATTCTTTCCATGCAAGAAGTCGATAAATTATTGAATATCCAAACAATTACACCGCTAGATTATCGTACAAAAGCGATGTTGGAACTTTTATATGCTACTGGTTTACGAGTCACAGAAATGACAACACTTAAAACTGCCGATTTACATTTAATGATGGGGTTTGTTCAATGCTTTGGTAAAGGTTCAAAAGAAAGAATTGTACCTTTAGGTGAAACAGCAAAAACTGCTTTAGAAGATTATTTGAATTATGGGAGACCACAGCTTGTTAAGCAACAACAAACAGATACCCTTTTTGTTAATCAACATGGCAGAACTTTAACCAGACAAGGCTTTTGGAAAATCTTAAAAAAAGCTACTTTAGAAGCAGGAATAACTAAGAACATCACTCCACATACATTACGTCATTCTTTTGCTACACATTTATTAGAGAATGGTGCAGACTTAAGAATTGTACAAGAAATGCTCGGACATGAAGATATCTCGACGACACAGATTTATACACATGTTACAAAATCTAGACTAAAAGATATGTATAATACATATCATCCAAGAGCTTAATAAGCCTTATAAAAGGAGGAAAAAACATGAGATCTTTTAAGCGTGTTTTTTTAATTGTAATGGACTCAGTAGGTATCGGAGAAGCACCTGATGCGGCAGCATACGGGGATGTTGGCTCGAATACACTAGGCAATATTGCAAATCATGTAGATGGACTTAATATGCCAGTTATAGGAGAACTTGGTCTATCGAATATAAAAGAGATTAACGGTATTCAGAAGGCAGAAGTACCTAAAGCACATTTTACAAAAATGATGGAAGCTTCTACTGGAAAAGACACAATGACTGGCCATTGGGAAATTATGGGCCTACATATTTCACAACCATTCCAAACCTTCCCAAATGGATTTCCGAAAGAGTTAATAGATGAACTTGAGAAGAGAACTGGCAGAAAAGTTGTAGGTAATAAACCAGCTTCAGGCACTGAAATAATGAATGAATTAGGTCCTGAGCATTTAGCTAGTGGTGACTTAATTGTTTATACGTCTGCTGACTCTGTTTTACAAATTGCAGCACATGAGAAGGTTATTCCAATTGAAGAACTATACCAGATCTGTGAAATTGCAAGAGAGTTAACACGAAAAGAAGAGTTTATGGTGGGCAGAGTGATTGCCAGACCATTCATCGGTATGCCAGGTCAATTTGTTAGAACAGCTAATCGTCATGATTACGCATTGAAGCCCTTTGGTAGAACAGTAATGAATGAATTAAAAGATAGTGCATTTGATGTAATAGCACTAGGAAAAATCTCAGACATTTATGATGGAGAAGGGATTACAGAATCTATTCGAACAGTCGATAATGAAGACGGGATGACAAAACTTGTAGACTCAATGGACAAAGACTTTACTGGTTTAAGCTTTTTAAATTTAGTTGACTTTGATGCAGTTTATGGCCATCGCAGAGATCCTGTAGGTTATGGAAAAGCTTTGGAAGCTTTTGATAAAAGACTTCCAGAAGTTCTATCAAAACTAAAGCCTGACGATTTATTACTAATTACTGCAGATCACGGAAACGATCCAACATTTCCGGGAACTGACCATACAAGAGAATATGTTCCATTACTTGCATATCATTCGAATATTGCAGAAGGTAAAGAGTTACCGATACGTCAAACATTTGCAGACATTGGGGCAACAATTGCAGATAACTTTTCTGTTCCAATGCCTACGCATGGGACGAGTTTTTTAAAGGATATTGAGGAGAGATAATAAATGGACTTAAATGCGATTAAAAACGCGAGTAGTTTTATTAAAGAAAAACTAAATCATTCACCAACTATTGGATTAATCTTGGGATCAGGTCTTGGAGTTTTAGCTGATGAAATTAAAAATCCAGTTGCTATTCCATACGAAGAAATACCTGGATTTCCAGTATCAACTGTATCAGGCCATGAAGGCAAATTAGTTATTGGTGAATTAGAAGGCAAGCATGTAATTGCGATGCAAGGAAGATTTCATTATTATGAAGGCTATTCCATCGATAAAGTTACCTTCCCAGTTCGTGTTATGAAAGAATTAGGAATTGAATCAATAGTTGTTACCAACGCAGCAGGTGGAGTGAATACAAACTATAAACCAGGTGATTTAATGTTAATTACCGACCATATTAATAATACGGGCACTAATCCACTTATCGGCAGTAATAATGATTCACTTGGTGTACGTTTTCCAGATATGTCACAAAGTTACGATAAGGAATATATTGCACTTGCTGAAGAAAGTGCAAAAAAACTAAATATAAATATCCAAAAAGGTGTCTATGTAGGAAATAGTGGACCAACTTATGAAACACCGGCTGAAGTAAAAATGATTAGAAGCTGGGGTGGCGATGCTGTTGGTATGTCTACTGTACCGGAAGTTATCGTTGCGAGACATGCAGAGATACGTGTATTAGGAATTTCTTGTATTTCTAATATGGCTGCTGGTATTCTCGATCAACCATTAAACCATGAAGAAGTAATAGAAACAACAACGAGTGTAAGAGAAAACTTCTTACGCCTAGTTAAAGAAATTATATCAATAATGCCATAAGAAATGAGTTGTTACGATGAATATGAATTATCTTATTGAGAAAAAAAGAAATGGTGAAAATTTATCAAAAGAAGAAATTAATTTTCTAATTGATGGATACACAAAAGATCAAATACCTGATTATCAGATGAGTGCGCTATTAATGGCGATTTATTTTCAAGATATGAGTGAGGAAGAGCGTGCTGATTTAACAATGGCAATGGTAAACTCAGGTGATACAATAAACCTTTCCAGTATTGAAGGAATTAAAGTTGATAAACATTCTACTGGAGGAGTTGGCGACACTACTACTCTTATTCTTGCGCCATTGGTTGCATCGGTTGGTGTTCCTATCGCAAAAATGAGTGGAAGAGGTCTTGGACATACAGGTGGTACGCTTGATAAATTAGAAAGTGTTCCAGGTTTCCATGTGGAATTATCTATTGATGAATTTACTCACTTAGTGAATAAAAATAAAGTTGCTGTTATTGGGCAAAGTGGTAACATTACACCAGCAGACAAGAAAATATATAGCTTACGTGATGTGACAGCAACTGTAAATTCAATTCCGCTAATTGCTAGTTCTATCATGAGTAAAAAAATTGCAGCTGGAGCAGATGCAATTGTTCTAGATGTTAAAACTGGTTCTGGTGCTTTTATGAAAGAAATTGATCAAGCAAAAGAATTAGCACATGCGATGGTCGGTATAGGTCAACAGTTAAATAGAAATACAATGGCCGTTATTTCTGATATGAGTCAACCATTAGGTTTTGCTATCGGAAATGCTTTAGAAGTCAAAGAAGCAATTGAAACACTTAAAGGAAATGGCCCAGCTGACTTAACTGAATTATGTTTGACACTCGGAAGTCAAATGGTTGTCGTAGGTGGATTGGCTAATTCTTTAGAAGAAGCAAGAGAGCAACTTGAAGAAAAGCTCCATAATGGGGAAGCATTAGAATTGTTCAGACTGTTTCTGGAGTCTCAAGGTGGAGATGGCAGTGTTGTAAGCAATACGGACTTACTACCCCAAGCAAGGTTTAAAATAGAACTACCTGCTGAAACAGATGGGTATGTTTCCAATATAGTTGCAAATGAAGTTGGTAAAGCAGCTATGCTATTGGGTGCAGGCAGAACGACAAAAGATTCCGAAATAGATTTAGCAGTAGGACTTGTCCTTCATAAGAAAGTGGGCGACAAAGTGGATAAGGGAGAGTCTCTCTTAACCATTCATGCCAATTCTGAAGAAGTTAGTGAAGTTAAAAACCTGCTATACAAAAACATTCAAATATCTAAAGACCAACCAAACAAACCACAGTTAATTTACGGAACTGTGGAGATATAATTTATTTTATAGAAACATACTTAATCATACATTTTGATTAAGTATGTTTTTTTGTCTTTTATACGGTGATTATTGGCGATTGCCTGTATAAAATCACTAATTATTGGGCATGCTAACTGTATATTGAATACTATTGGAGGTAATTCTATGAGAAAGTATTATTTTCCTATATTTTTCGCTGTAATAATCTTAATTGGTAGTCTTGTAACGATACAAGTACATAATGTATCTGCTGCGGAATCTAAGGAATCAGTAAATCTAGCTGAAGGATCAAAATCAGCAATATTAATAGAACAAGATACAGGTACGATATTATTTAATAAAAACCCACATGAAAAACTCCCACCAGCAAGTATGACAAAGATCATGACATTATTACTGATTATGGAAGCAATTGATAACGACAAATTATCTACGAGTGAAGCTATTCGGATTAGTGAAAACGCGTCTTCCATGGGTGGAACACAAATATTCTTGGGAGCCGGCGAAGAAATGTTAGTGGAAGATCTAATAAAGGGTATAGCAATAGCATCTGCAAATGATGCAAGTGTCGCATTAGCAGAAAGAATTGCTGGAAGCGAACAAGAATTTGTAAAAGCAATGAATGAAAAAGCAAAATCATTAGGTCTAGAAAATACTCAGTTTCAAAACTCTTCGGGGTTACCAGCAAAAGATCACTATAGTACAGCATATGACATGGCTGTGATGGCAAGAGAGTTACTAAAATACGATACAATAACAAACTACACTTCTATTTATGAAGACTATCTGAGAAAAGGCGAAGAAAATGAATTTTGGCTCGTAAACACAAATAAGTTGGTCCGATTCCATCCAGATGTAGATGGGTTAAAAACAGGATATACCTCAGAAGCAAAATACTGTCTAACTGCCACTGCAAAACAAGATGATATGCGAGTTGTTGCAGTAGTTATGGGCTATGATACCTCAAAGGAAAGAAATGCTGCTGTCTCATCTATGATTGATTATGCTTTTAACCATTTTGAAACGAAAAGCATTTATAAAAAAGGTGACAAGATCAGTGAAATTGATAATTTAAAAGCAAAGAATAAAGTAACAAATATAGTTACTACAGAAGATGTAAGTACACTTCATGCAAAAGGCGAAGAGCTAGAAAATCTCACAACAGATTATGAAATTTTCGAAGTGACCTCTTTACCTATAAAAACTGGAGATGTGATTGGTCGTCTAAGTATTAAAAATGGTGATGAAATCATTCATGAAACAAACTTAACAGTAGAAAAAGATATTGAACATGCTTCATTTTTAACATTATTAAAACGTTCGCTTCAAAAAGTAACTGTTTTTGAATAATAATTAAAAACTTTGGGGATAAACCACTAGTTTTGTCATGTAGCAGGAATTCACTAGATAAAAAAAGAAGTAAGAGATATAAGCAAAGAAGGAGGAGAATCAATGGGGCTACAATCAATGTTTGCTGTGAAAGATAATGTTCTAATTGTCAGGCTAACTGGCGAGTTAGACCATCATGCAGCAGAGGTACTTCGAAATGAATGGAAAAGAATGATTTATGAACATGGAGTGGAGCACGTCATCCTAAATTTAGAGGATATAACTTTTATGGATAGTTCTGGCCTAGGCGTGATTCTAGGCCGCTATAAGGAAATTATGCAACTTGGTGGTGAATTAGTTGTTTGTTCTATAGCGCCTTCAATCAAACGTTTGTTTGAAATATCTGGGTTATTTAAAATCATTCGTTTGGAAGAGAATGAGACTATAGCTTTAGAAGCCTTGGGGGTGCCTTCATGAAAAATACGATGAAATTAGAATTTGCAAGTGTAAGTGAAAATGAAGGATTTGCTAGAGTTGCGGTTGCTGCTTTTATTTCACAACTTGATCCTACAATGGATGAATTGACTGAAATTAAAACAGTAGTTTCTGAAGCTGTAACAAATGCGATTATTCATGGTTACAAAAATAATCCGGATTGTATGGTTAAAATTTTTTGTGAGATAGATGGTAATGAGGTCAGTATAGTAATAGAAGATGATGGGGTGGGGATAGATGATATTCTCACGGCAAGAGAACCACTTTATACATCGAAACCTGACTTAGAGAGATCTGGAATGGGCTTTACAATTATGGAGAACTTTATGGATAGTATCCATATAGATTCATCTTTAGGACAAGGTACAAGTATTGCCATGACGAAACAGATTGTAAAAAATAAAACGGTTTATAATTAAGGTGCATGAAAATGAATCTTAATAAACAAACAAGGAGCAGGAAGGAAACTTTATCAAACGAAGAAGTGAGAGCACTTATTCTTCAAAGTCAGAATGGAGATAAAGCCGCAAGAGACCTATTAGTTGAAAGAAATGTGAGACTTGTGTGGTCCGTTGTTCAGCGATTTATCAATAGAGGCTATGATCCTGATGATTTATTCCAGATAGGGAGCATAGGTCTTATTAAGTCAATTGATAAATTTGATCTAAGTTATGATGTAAGATTTTCTACCTATGCTGTACCAATGATAATTGGTGAAATACAAAGGTTTCTTCGCGATGATGGAAGTGTAAAGGTAAGTAGAACCTTAAAAGAAGCGGGAAATAAAATACGAAGAGCAAAAGAACATTTAACGAAAAATCTTGGACGTTCACCTACTATTCAAGAAGTTGCAGAAGAAACAGAGCTGACTGTGGAAGAGGTAATACATGCAGAAGATGCAGCTAAATCACCGCATTCCATTCATGAAACAGTCTTTGAAAATGATGGGGATCCTATAACATTACTTGATCAAATTGCCTTAGAAGATACAAAGTGGTTTGAAAAGCTATCCTTAGAGGAAGCGATTCAACATTTGGATAAAAGGGAAAGGCTTATTATTTATTTGCGTTACTACAAAGACCAAACGCAGACAGAAGTCGCTAATAGATTGGGAATATCTCAAGTACAAGTGTCAAGAATTGAGAAAAAGCTTTTACAAGAAATAAAAGTTTTTCTTGGTGTATGATTTTATATCTAGAGGAGCTAGGGAAGTATATCTTTCCTAGCAATTTTATTTTTACGGATAAAGACACATTTTTTTGCCATACTAAAAATAATGATTTAGACGAGGTGAAAACGATGAAGGAAATAGTCTATTTAAGATTAAAAAGAAATGTAACTTTTGATAAATATAAAAAGATCCAATTAAAAGACATTTCCTATATTATTGCGCCTGAAGAATATAAAAAAGTAATTGAGAATAAAGTTATCTACCAAATTACAAAAAAAGACCAAAATGTCATTATTATCGATGTTTTTCTAATAATAAAAAGTATACAAGATGAATTGCCAGGCTTAGAAATTGACTCGATTGGACCAGCGCAAAGTGTTATTCGCGTAAAAACAAATAGAAATTTTAAGAAAATCCCACTAGCTTTTGTCGTATGGATGATTCTATTTATCGGAACTTCGATGACAATAATGAACTTCCATTACGATGTCAGTATGCAAGAAGTTCAACAGAAGCTACATGTCATTTTAACAGGTGAAACAAATGAACACCCGTTATGGATCCAAGTGCCATATTCATTGGGGCTTGGAGTTGGAACGATCCTATTCTTTAATCATTGGTTTAAGCGTCGTTTTAATGAAGAACCAAGTCCATTAGAAGTTGAAATATTTAATTACCAGCAAAATCTCGATGAATATTTAATCATACAAGAAAATACGCTTGAAGATACCGATGATACTAAATAATCTTTTCCAAATCTTTATAGGATTTAGTGGCGGTATTGTTGTAGGTGGAGGTTTTGTAGCTTTTATAACGGTATTAAATATTATCCCACGTTTAACCCAATTAACAAAAACGTATCATTTAATAAATCTGTATTCTGCCTCTATCGTATTAGGTCTGCTATTCGGGACAATTCTTTCATTCTTTCCTGTTACATTCAATCAAAGTATTTTTGTCCTTTTACTGTGGGGAACAATTCACGGTATTTTTAACGGCATGCTTGCAGCAGCACTTACAGAAGTGTTAAATGTCTTTCCTATTTTGTATAAAAGAGTAGGATTAGACCACTTCATTCTCTGGTTACTAATGGCAATCGTCTTTGGTAAAATCTTTGGCTCCTTATTTCAATGGTTGTACTTTGTTAACTATTAATCATTACATTGAAAGTTTTTTAATATTTATCAGTAAATATTACTGTGCCATTATCACAAAATAAGCGCTGTTAAAGTTCAATGTTTTATAGAGGATAAACCCGCTTCGGAAATATACTTCGCGCATCCTTAGGCGGCTGGTGAGCTTCCTCGCACGCTTCGCGTACTGCGGGATCTCACCGTTGCCTTGCATCCCGCAGGAGTCTCCGTATATTTCCGAAGCTCAATTTACCTTTTTCCTATTTCAAATTGTTTGAAATATCAATAGTAAGCTTTAACATAGCCACAAAATAAAAACTATAAAGGTCGTATAATGATGAAAACGAAAACAAAAGTATCTGCGAATATTGTCGATAATTACATTTACTTGAATGATAAGCTTGGTATTGATATTTCATATGATGTTGATTATCGTCAGATTTACATATTAGAAACCAAATTACAAATTTACTTTGTTTCTGGGCTCTGTGACACAAGTATTATTCAACAGTTAATGAGGGAGATTGTTGGGATAAATGATCACGAGAGTGAAAGTGATAAAGTTGAAGAAATTGTTTTAAATCGTTTGGTTCACCAACAAGTTGAGAAGTTACACGCGCTTGATGAAGTGGTTGATCAGGTTTTGTCAGGCTTAATTGTTATATTTATCGATGGCTCTGAAGATGCAATAGCTGTCGATATGCGTAATTACCCTGGCAGAAGTCCGGAAGAACCCGACACAGAACAAGTAATCCGAGGTTCAAGAGACGGTTACACGGAAAATATTATTGAGAATACAGCTTTAACAAGAAGAAGAATCCGGGATGCAAGACTCCGAAATGAAATGGTGAAAATTGGAGAAAGGTCAAAAACAGACGTTTGTATTAGTTATATTGCTGATATTGCTAGTGATGAATTGGTAGAACTAGTTAGAAAAAAAGTTAGAGAAGTTGAAATTGATGGCTTAGTGATGGCCGATAAATCATTGGAAGAATTTATTATTGATAGAAAATGGAATCCGTATCCGCTTGTTCGTTATACGGAAAGGCCTGACGTTGCAGCCAGTCATTTATTAGAAGGTCATATACTGGTAACTGTCGACGCATCTCCAAGTGTAATCATTTTGCCAACAACATTTTTCCAGCACCTACAACATGCCGAAGAGTATCGACAATCACCAGCTTTTGGGACATTTGTACGTTGGACAAGGTTTTTAGGTATTTTAGTATCTATTTACCTTTTACCTCTTTGGTTGCTTTTTGTTTTACAACCTGAATTATTACCTAAAGCATTATCATTTATTGGGCCAAATGAAGAAGGTAATATTCCCATCGTTATTCAAATCCTTCTTGCAGATATAGGGATAGAGTTTCTAAGGATGGCTGCAGTGCATACTCCAACACCTTTATCGACAGCAATGGGGTTAATTGCCGCCGTTTTAATCGGTCAAATTGCCATTGACGTAGGGATGTTTACACCTGAAGTTATTTTGTATGTAGCTGTTACTGCGATTGGATCTTATGTTACTCCTAGCTATGAATTAGGAGCCGCGAATAAATTAGCTAAGTATTTCATTGTTATATCCACAGCGCTCTTTGGCGTGATGGGCTTTGTGGTATCAAGTTTGCTTCATTTTCTTTATTTAGTACAGTTAAAATCACTGAAAACGCCATATTTCTGGCCGTTTATCCCATTTGAACCTTATGCGTTCATGCATATTGTATTTAGAATCCCAGTCCCATTTTCTAATAAAAGACCAAGTATTGTTCATCCAAAAAATACGTATCGTATGCCGAGGAAGAAAACGTAAGATGAATTTCTTTTGTTTTGGTCTTTAACATGGTAAAGTAATATATTATTTTACTAATTGAAATTGGGGGAGATTTTTTTGAAAATAGATCATCATCCTTTTAATGCTAACGATAAGGGACATTTAGAAATTGGTGGTATAGATACAATAGAACTTGCAAAAAAATATGATACACCATTATATGTCTATGACGTCTCTTTAATAAGAGAAAATACTCGTAATTTTATTCGTGCTTTTGAAAAACTAAATGTTAATTATAAAGTTGCTTATGCCAGTAAAGCATTCTCAAGTATAGCGATGCTTCAAGTTGCGAAGCAAGAGAACCTTCATTTAGATGTTGTATCAGAAGGGGAATTATATACAGCTTTACAGGCAGGGTTTCCAACAAATAGAATTCATCTACATGGAAATAATAAAAGCAAAAAAGAACTTGAACTTGCAATAGAACATGAGATTGGCTGTATTGTTGTTGATAACTTTTATGAAATAGAGTTACTTGAGGAATTACTCCAAAACGAAACTAAAAAAATAGATATCTTATTACGTGTGACACCTGGGGTTGAATTAAATACCCACCAGTATATTATGACTGGAAATGAAGACTCGAAGTTTGGATTCAATTTAGAGAATGGACAAGCAGAAGAAGCACTAAAGCTTTTACATAATCATCATTCGTTAAATTTATTAGGTCTTCATTGCCATATAGGGTCACAGATTTTTGAAACAAAAGGCTTCAAAGTAGCTGTAGAGTTATTATTCAATAAAATCGAGTCTTGGTATGACACTTATAATTTCGTACCTAAAGTTTTAAATCTAGGCGGCGGGTATGGGATTAGATATACAAAAGAAGACCAACCTTTAGAAAAAGCTGTTTATATCGAAGAAATTGTTGAAGCAGTAAAAGAAAAAAGTGAGCATTTAAATATTCCAATACCAGAAATTTGGATCGAACCTGGTCGTTCTATTGTTGGAGATGCAGGGATTTCACTTTATACATTAGGTTCAACAAAAAATATTGAAGGTATTAGAAATTACGCGTCTGTAGATGGTGGGATGGCAGATAATATTCGACCAGCATTATACGAGGCAAAGTATGACGCAATTATTGCTAATAAAGCAATCGAAAAAGCTGAAGATGAAGTTTCCATCGCTGGAAAGTGCTGTGAGTCAGGTGATATGCTAATTTGGGACTTACCACTTCCAAAAATTGAAGCAAATGACATTTTAGCTGTATTTTCTACTGGAGCGTATGGGTATTCAATGGCAAGTAACTATAATCGATTAGCGAAGCCTGCAGTAGTGTTTGTGGAAAACGGTATCGATAAATTAGTTGTGAAGCGCGAAACAATGGAAGATATAATTAAAAATGACTTATCCTATGAATAAGACGACAATTCTTTTAAACTATGAATGAAAATGGTAAACTGTACGAGATATAAAATTTAAAATTGAAGGAGCGAATGATTTATGGCGAAAACAGGCTATATTTTAATGGAAAGCGGCGAAAGAATTGAAATCGAATTTTATCCAGAAGCTGCACCAAATACAGTTAAAAACTTTGAGGATTTAGCGAATGAAGGATTTTACGATGGAGTTACGTTCCACCGAGTTATCCCTGGGTTTGTAAGTCAGGGTGGAGACCCTACAGGTACAGGAGCAGGTGGAAGTGGTAAAACAATTAAGTGTGAAACAGAAGGTAATCCACATACGCACGAAGCTGGTTCATTATCAATGGCTCACGCAGGAAAAGATACGGGATCAAGTCAGTTTTTCCTTGTTCATGAACCTCAGCCACATCTAAATGGTGTACACACCGTATTTGGTAAAATTACATCTGGGTTAGAAACAGCTCGTAACATGCAGAATGGTGATATTATGAAGGAAGTAAGGGTACAATCAGAATAATTCTTTTATGCATTTGTTTCTTAGTCATACTTTAATCGCCGTTTCTATATTTATTTGACAAACTCCGTTTATAGTGCAATAAATATATATATGCTTTTCGAAGTAATGATTTATTTGTACAAATAAACCAAACACAAATGAATTTAGTTTATTGATGAGGGGTTACTATGTTAATTCGTTATAAAAAGAATATGGAAAAGATTGCGATGGGATTATTATCTTTTATGCCCGATGAAAAAAAAGATGTAAAGAAACTATTGCAACAAATTAAAGAGTATGAGACAAATACTGATTGGCATCTTTACCTTTGGAAAGACGAAGACGATATCTTAGGAGCTATTGGAGTTAAAATTGACAATGATATAAATGTCATTATCCAAGATTTATCTGTTAACCCATCCCACCGTAATTTAGGTATAGGTAAAGAAATGGTTAATCAGATTCATCAGTTATATTCTAAAAAATATACGGTCTCAGCAACAGAAGAAATTAGTGAGTTTTATAATAAATGCGATGTAATTGATGAAGATTAAAAGCCAGCCCATTATTTAGGGCTGGCTTTTATACCCATTTGTTTAAAACAAACGGATTTTAGTTTTGCTTTACATCCAAGCTGCACCGACGATAATTAAAAGAATAAACAGCACAACAATTAGAGCAAAGCCCCCACCGTAACCGTAGCTACCACTCATAATATATACCTCCTTTTGATTGTAGTACATGTAAAAATCAAGCCAGTTGATTCCCTCTGTTCGGTTATTGAACATTTCATGTACTCACGATATAGCTTATGGCTATTTGCTAAAGAATGTATGGGCATCTTGAATAGAAATTTAATATCTGAAGCGTATTTCGCATGAATTTTTTGTTATAATGGAATATAAATCCTTATCTTTCTACTAGAAAGGAAGAATGTGGTGAATGAAGGTTACGAAGTTAAACTAGAACAATTTGAAGGTCCATTAGATTTATTATTACACTTAATCAAGCAGTTTGAGATTGACGTCTACGATATTCCAATGGCTGAGATCACCAAACAGTATATGCATTACATTCAGGATATGAAAGAAATCGAGTTGAATATAGCCAGTGAATATTTGGTAATGGCTGCGACACTTGTATCTATAAAAAGTCAGATGTTGTTACCAAAACCGGAAGTAACAGATGATACTGGTGAATATGAAGAAGATCCCAGAGAAGAATTAATGCAAAGGCTTATTGAATATCGTAAATTCAAAGAAGCTGCAGTACAATTTAAAGAAAAAGAAGAGGAAGCAAATCATACATATACAAGACCTCCTGTAGTTTTTGAAGATCTAATAATTGATAAGGCACCTACTGTACAAGGCGATATATCGGTTTATGATATGCTTGTTGCATTGGGTAAAATGTTTGAGAGAAAAAAATGGAGAGAGCCATTAGACACTAAAATTGAAAGAACAGAAATTTCAATTGAAGAAAGAATGTATGATGTTTTACAATTAGTTAGAGAATCAAAAACAGGAATCGCCTTTGACAATCTATTTCCGACACCAACGCGTTCTCATATTGTAGTAACATTTTTGGCTTTACTAGAGCTGATGAAAGATAAGCAAGTGTATTGCAAACAAGAAGATCATTTCGAAACATTATATCTGTATTATATGGAGGATTAACTTTGGAAATTGGACATTTAAAAGCAGTTACAGAAGGACTACTCTTCGCTTCAGGTGATGAAGGAGTGACTGTTAAACAATTAAGTAAAATCTTGGATATAACAGAGTCTGCTGCTAGCCATATCATTGATGAGTTAAAATATGACTTCGAACATACGGATAGAGGGCTAATGGTAATGGAGTCACATGAAGTGATTCATTTAACAACAAAACCTGAGCATAGTGAGTACTATAAGAAACTTTTGGAAACACCTCAGTCAACAAAGTTGTCACAAGCAGCACTTGAAGTTCTTGCTATCATTGCATACCTACAACCAATAACAAGAACGGAGATTGAGGATATTCGCGGTGTGAAAAGTGATGGACCTGTTCAAACGTTGATCAATCGAATGCTAATTGAAGAAGCAGGAAGAAAAGAAACGGTTGGCCGTCCAACTTTATTTCGTACATCTAAAGACTTTCTAACATTTTTTGGACTTACTTCTTTAGAAGAATTACCTCCTCTACCGGAAAATAGTGACGAAGATGACTCTGGTCAAACAGTAGACTTGTTTTTCGAGAGATTTAATGAAGAATTAAATAAAAGTTAGAAATGAATCACACATTCATTTGTGTGGTTTTTTATTTTTTGTCGGTAAAAATTCAATGTTATTGTGAGCATAGACCCGCTTCGGAAATATACTACGCTTTCCGCGGGCGGCTGGTGAGCCTCCTCAGTCGCAAGCGACTTGCGGGGTCTCACCGTTGCCTTCCATCCCGCAGGAGTCTTCGTATATTTCCGAAGCTCGTTATGCTCCCCTAATTTTGTAATCGATGTTGGCCCAATAATAAGATCTAATATGATCTGTTTATTAAAATCAACAAAATATTATTTAAAAATCTTATTTAACATACATATATAGTTTTCAATCATGCATATGATGAATTATTGAGAAGATTATTCAGGGGGATCTATGCAATGAAATATTTGTTAACTATTGTGCTAGTTATTTTTGCATCATTTTTTGTTATTAAAACTGGACATGCTCAAGTGAATGTCTCTGCTGAACATGCCGTATTAATGGATTTAGATACTGGTGAAATTTTATTCGAAAAAGCGGCAAATGAAAAAAGTATGATTGCTAGTATCACAAAAATCATGACTGCCCTACTCGCAATCGAGTCTGGAAAAATGGATGAAGAAACAACTATCTCTAGAAATGCTATTTATACAGAAGGGTCATCCATTTATTTAGAGCAAGGTGAAAAAGTCTTAATTAAAGATTTAGTATATGGGACAATGCTACGTTCAGGAAATGATGCTGCAGTAGCGATTGCAGAACATATTGGTGGTAGTGAAGAAGGATTTATATTTTTAATGAATGAAAAAGCGAATTGGCTTGGAATGAATAATACTTATTTTGAAAACCCCCACGGGTTAGATGCGGAATCTCATTACTCTAGTGCAATGGACATGGCAATCTTGACTAGAGAGGCAATGTTAAACGATGAGTTTCAAGAGGTTAGTAGAACAAAAATTTATAAATCAAACAACAGAACATACAGTTGGCAAAATAAGCATAAGCTAGTCACTGGTTATTATCAATATGCTACTGGCGGTAAAACTGGTTATACAAAGCGAACAGGGCGTACCTTAATAACGACAGCTGAGAAGAATGGCAATCGTTTAGTTTCTGTTACATTAAACGCTCCAGATGATTGGAATGATCATATAAATTTACTAGAATGGGGTTTTCAACAATTAGAAGAAAGTGGACAAGTTCCTCATGGAGAGCTTGAAGAAGATGTTTTAAATACTGTTCGTCCAAATGCCAAATCATATTTTTTAAACATTTTATCTAGAATGGCAGGTATTCAGCAATGGTAAATATAATTTGGGCAATGATGGCGATTGTAGGAATTATCTTTGCGATGATAAATGGAAAAATGGCTGAGGTAAACGAGGCAATCATCCAAAGTGCGAGTGATGCTGTAACACTTTCAATTGGACTCATTAGTATTCTCGTATTTTGGTTAGGTATTATGAAAATTGCCGAAGAAGCGGGAATTTTAAATGCAATGTCAAAACTAATGCGACCAATAATTATTAAATTATTTCCCGAAATACCTAAGGATCATCCAGCAATTGGATATATTTTATCAAATTTAACTGCTAACTTTTTTGGCTTAGGAAATGCTGCAACCCCCTTAGGGATTAAAGCGATGCAAGAGATGAAGAATTTAAGCAATTCCGACACAGCTTCAAGATCAATGATAACTTTTTTAGCAATAAATACTTCCAGTCTAACATTGGTTCCGACAACAGTAATTGCCATTCGCATGCAATACAACTCTGTTTCACCGACTGAAATTGTTAGTACTACTTTAATTGCTTCTCTTGCTGGAATGACAAGTGCAATTTTAATTGATCGATTTTATTATAAAAAAGAAGCTTGGAGGAAATAATATGTCCTGGATGACTACAATTAGTATTTGGTTTATCCCGTGCTTCCTTTTACTAGTTTTAACGATTGCATCCTGGAAGAAAGTGCCTAGTTACGAACTATTTGTTGAAGGAGGAAAAGAGGGTGTCAAATTGGCATTTTCTTTACTTCCTTTTTTGGTTGGTATGATTGTTGCAATCTCGATACTTCGTGCGTCTGGAGCATTAGATGCATTAATATTACTTTTCACACCAATCCTAACTTTTTTCGGAGTACCACCTGAGATATTACCGCTAGCAATTATTCGTCCAATATCCGGAACGGCAGCGTTAGGGATGACTACAGAGTTAATCCAAACGTATGGACCTGACTCTTTTATTGGGAGGCTAGCATCGACAATGCAAGGAAGTACAGACACAACACTCTATATTTTAACGATATATTTCGGTGCGGTTGGAATCAAACGAATGCGGTACGCACTTAAGGTTGGACTGTTAGCAGACTTGGTTGGTATAATAGTATCAATTGTTGTAGTTACAATTTTATTTGGATAAACAAATTACTAGCGTTTAATAAACATTAAACGCTTTTATTGTGTAACAAAAAACTGAGAGATTGATGGTGAATATATGTCTAATGAGTTAGAACGATTACAAAAAGTTATTGCACAAAGTGGTGTTACTTCTAGAAGAAAAGCCGAACAATTAATACTAGATGGTAAAGTTAAAGTTAATCACCAAGTAGTGACTACTTTAGGTACGAAAGTCAGTTCCACGGACCTTATTGAAGTGAATAATATTCCGCTGGAAAAAGAAGAGAAAGTTTATTATATGTTATATAAACCAAGGGGTATTGTTTCCACAGTGGATGATGACAAAGGAAGAAAAACTGTATTAGACTTCTTCCCACATGTTAGAGAACGAATCTTCCCGATTGGACGATTAGATTATAATAGCTCTGGACTTATCCTGCTAACAAACGATGGTGAATTTGCAAACATATTGATGCACCCTAAATATGAAGTCGAAAAGGTATATGTAGCAAAACTAGAAGGCATTCCATCAAAGCAAGAACTAAGTCAGCTTCTTAAAGGTGTGCGGGTAGATAAAGATTTATTAAAAGCAGTCCGTTATAATATTTTATCTACTGAACCAAAGAAGGATTCGATGCTTTTAGAATTAACACTAATAGAAGGAAAGAATCGTCATGTTAGAAGAATGATGGAGCACTTAGGATATCCAGTACAAAAATTAAAGCGAGAAAGATACGGGTTATTAACTTTGGGTAACCTGAGACCTGGTGAGGTTCGACCATTAAACCCAAAAGAAGTTAAGCAGATGATAAATTTAGCAGAGTAAATTGTACTTTTTTTGACATAGTACAGGCTATCAATCATTATTGATTAGATGTTATAATACACGGGGAGTGATTGATATGAGTATTGAAAAAGCAAAACAAACAAAAAAGAAAAAAATGCAGAAACGCCTCATCTTACGTGGTGCAATCTTGGCCGTGTTAGTTGGCGCAATAATATTTGCAGTTGTCTCTAATTTACAAAGTGATAATACTGTTTATCGAGCTGGTGATCAAGCTCCAGATTTTCAATTGAAACAAATTAGTGATAACAATGAGATGGAAACGGTGCGGTTGAGCGAGTTAAAAGGTAAAGGGATTATGTTAAACTTCTGGGCTACCTGGTGTAAACCTTGTGAGGCTGAAATGCCTTATATGCAGGAACTATACCCTGAATTTTTCGATAAAGGTGTAGAAATTGTTGCAGTTAGTTTAGATGGTACAGAATTGGTTGTTGATCAATTTGTTGATAAATATGATTTAACTTTCCCAATACCACATGATCAAAAAGGTGAGATAAGAGATTTATATAAAGTAGGACCGATACCAAGTACATTTTTCATTACACCTGAGGGTGAAATACAAGACGTGGTTCACGGTGCTCTAACTTTGGAAACGTTAGAAGGTTACTTAAACCAAATCACACCTAACTAAGCATTTTACTTTAGGTAGACCTGATAATATTGTGAGGGATTTAAATGACTAAAATTAAATGTGAGTGCGGCCATATTAACCCTGAAGGAACGGTTCTTTGTGAGGCTTGTGGTAAGCCAATCGAAGGAAACCAGCATCTGGATGGAAACGATAAGAAAAAATTATTAAACATGCGTTATGAAGGATCGGCACGACGCTCATTAACATATAGAAAATCTATTATTGATAAGATTTGGGGATTTTTCTCCTCTGTAAAAGTTGGAGTTTGGCTAATTGTTATTGCACTTTTAGCGTCGATGTTGGGAACCATTTTCCCTCAGAGACAATTTATACCAGCTAATGCTTTAACTCGAGATCCAGCAGTTTATTATGAGAGTCAATTTGGATTATTCGGTAAAATTTATTATCAATTGGGATTACATGAGATGTACAGTTCCTGGTGGTATTTAATATTACTTGGCTTAATTGGAGTTTCATTGGTAATTTGTAGTTTAGATAGATTTGTACCATTATATAAAGCACTAAAAGTTCAAAAACCAAAAAGACATGAAACATTCTTAAATAGACAAAGACTTTATAGTCAAACAGAAGCAGTTTCAGAAGCTGAATTAGAAGCTGTGAAAACAAAATTAAAAAAACAGCGCTATAAGATTACAGAACAAGATGGTCATATTCTGGCTGAAAAAGGAAGATTCTCAAGATGGGGTCCATATGTAAACCATATTGGCTTAATCATTATCCTTCTTGCCGCTATACTTAGAACGACACCTATTATGTTCACAGATGAATATATATGGGTACGTGAAGGGGAAAGAATTGTTATCCCTGGAACAGATAGTGAATATTATATTGAAAACAAAAAATTCCTTGCTGAAGAGCATGATCCAAATGATGAACGTTTTGCGGATGCGATTGCCAAGGGAGGTTCTGTTATGAGTAACTTCCAAACGGATGTAGTTATTTATAAAGCCTCTAACTTTGATGTTCCAGGTGCAGAGCCTGAGCTAGAAACAATCTTGACAGACTCGATTCAAATGAATAAGCCTGCAAAATTTGATGGCTACACATTATATCAATCTGGTTATCAAGAAAACGAATTTTCAAGTATGACTTTTAAAATACATGAGACGGATGATCCTGATGCTGAGGCGTTAGAAAGCTTTACTATTGACTTAACTTCACCAAGTTCAGAATATATTCTAGATAACGGCTTTCGAGTTACGCTTGATCAATACTACCCGGATTATTATTTAGATAGTAATGGTATTCCAACATCAGAAACAAATTATCCTAGGAATCCAGCATTTGTATTGCTAGTCTATCCACCGGAAGAAGAGACTCCTGAAGTGAGCTTCTTAGGTATCGGACGAAATATTGATGCGACAGGGGAAAATGATTATAAGGTAGCTATTCAAGACTTTGAAACTTTAATGGTGAGTGGACTTACTTTACGTGTAGACCACACTTTAATTTTCTTTGGATTAGGTGCATTTATCTTCATGTTTGGGGTAATTCAAGGCATGTACTGGCAGCATAGAAGAATATGGATTCACCCGAAAGAAGGCGGCCTTCTCTTAGCTGGACATACAAATAAGAATTGGTATAGTTTATCAAAAGATATAGAAAAAATTATTGAAGATACAAACATTACAATGGTTGAAGATCGACAGGAACTGGATGAATAGCTTATACTATTCATCTCAGATGCTATGCTCTAGGAGGGTGTTTTAATGGATTTAGTTAGCTTAAGTGGCACAATGCTTTTTATTGCCTTTATCCTTTATTTAGTTGCAACTTTATTCTTCGGTGCGACAATTAGAGAGAAGAAAGATAGAGACAAATCTAAGAAACAAGGAATGGCTGGTAAAATTGCAATAACCATTACAATACTTGGTTTCTTAGCACAATTATCGTATTTTATTACAAGATGGATGGCTAGTGGACATGCTCCTTTAGGAAATATGTTTGAGTTCGTTACTTTCCTTGGAATGTCTATGGTTTTAGCATTTATTATTATTTATTTCATGTATCAACTAGGTTTCTTAGGGCTATTTGCACTACCTATCGCAATGCTAATCATTGCATATGCAAGTATGTTCCCTTCAGAAGTAGCACCGCTTGTACCATCTCTAAACAGTAACTGGCTATGGATTCATGTTACAACAGTAGCAATTGCACAAGGGATATTATTTATTAGTTTCGCTGCTGGTCTGATGTATCTTATCAAGAACATTGACCAAACCAAGCGAAACAAAAGAAATATTTGGTTAGAGATTGTGTTATACACGGCATTTCTATTCCTTGGTTTCATTGTAGCATCTACTACATTTAATTTAGCCGACTACAATGCAACTTTTGAGTATCAAGATGGTAACACCGTATTGACAACAAATTACACACTACCTGCAATTGCTGGTCCAAATAATGGTGTCTTACTTACAGAAGACGTTATGAGTCCTGTATTTGAAGCTCCAGGTTGGATGCAAGGCGCAGATGCTGGTAGAAAATTCAACTCAGTTGTCTGGTCGGTAATCGTAGGATCCCTTTTATATGGAATCACACGCTTAGCGCTTCGAAAACGAATTGGAGCAGCTATTCAACCACTGTTTAAAGGAGTTAAATCTGACCTGCTTGATGAAATTATGTATCGTGCAGTAGCAATAGGTTTCCCGGTATTTACTTTAGGCGGATTGATTTTCGCAGCGATTTGGGCCCAAATCGCATGGGGAAGATTCTGGGGTTGGGACCCTAAAGAAGTATGGGCATTAGTTACATGGCTTTTCTATGCAGCTTTCCTTCACTTAAGGTTATCGCGAGGATGGCAAGGAGAAAAATCAGGTTGGTTAGCAGTAGGTGGATTTGCAATTATTATGTTCAACTTAATTGTAGTTAACTTAGTACTTGCAGGACTTCATTCTTATGCTTAAATCATAACAATTCTTTATAGACAAAGTTTCCTAACAAATGGAGACTTTGTCTATTTTCTTATACTTTTTTAGCTTATTCGTTTATAATGACAGATATGAGCTTGTATTAAGATAACGTTAAACACTCAAACAGATTTTAGGGGGAGTTTATAGATGGATTCTAGTATTAAAATCTTAGTTGTTGATGATGAAGATCGTATTCGAAGACTTGTTAAAATGTACCTTGAAAGAGAAGACTATGTAGTAGAAGAGGCTGAAAATGGAGCCGAGGCATTAGAAATGGCTCTTAATGAAGATTATAACTGTATTATCTTAGATTTAATGATGCCTGAAATGGACGGAATAGAAGTTACAGAGGAGCTACGCAAAGTTAAAACTACTCCAATCATCATGTTGACAGCTAAAGGCGAAGAATCTAACCGAGTACAAGGTTTTGAAGTTGGCGCAGATGATTATATTGTAAAACCATTTAGTCCCAGAGAAGTTGTTTTACGTGTAAAAGCATTGCTTAGAAGAGTAGGCTCTTCCACATTTACAAATAGTGACGGCACTACAAGGGATGTTTTAGTATTCCCTCACCTAACAATTGATCATGATGCACATAGAGTGACTGCTGATAACCAAGAGGTGAGTCTGACTCCTAAAGAGTACGAATTACTCTGCTTTTTAGCTAAATCACCTGACAAGGTCTTTAACAGAGAGGTTTTACTTAAAGAAGTTTGGCAATATGAGTTCTTTGGCGATTTAAGAACCGTAGATACACATGTCAAACGTCTTAGAGAAAAATTAAGCTCTGTCTCAGAAGCAGCGGCGAAAATGATTGTTACTGTTTGGGGTGTCGGTTATAAATTCGAGGTTGAGGATTACCAATAATGGTATGGCGAAATAATATAGTTGTTAAGCTAGCACTTACGATTATTTTACTCGTATTATTCGTTTTGTTTGTCTTATCTATCTTTTTAATGCAGTTTTTCGAAACTTTTTATACAAATGAAGTTGAGGAGAATATGCTACAAACAGCTTCTCGAGTTTCAAGTATCGTTTCTCAGCAAGGTAACGAGTCCTATGCACACGACACTGCTGAATTAATTAAAGATCCAGCTAGTCGAGTAGCAATACTATACCCTGACGGTGAATTTTGGGTATCTACAAGTACAGATAATGATTTACCTGAAGTTACTGAGTCGTGGTTACTTTCAGAAACAGAACTTTCGCGTGTCATATCACACCAAGAGAATGCGCAGAAGTTAATTCTTTTACCAGATGGTTCTAGTGAAGCTATTTTTGTAGGAAATCCCTTGTATAATGATGGTGGTGTTTTTGTTTACCAATCTTTAGATGCCATTAATCAGACAAGAGTTGAAACGAGAAGAATAATATTAGTTGCTGCAGGATTCGCGGTTATTTTAACCGTATTCTTTGCTGTGTTCCTATCTACTAGAATTACTTCACCATTAATCAAGATGCGTGAAGCTGCCGCGGATTTAACAAGGGGAGAGTTTAATACAAAGGTCCCCGTGCTGACACATGACGAACTAGGTGACTTAGCTAGAGAATTTAACCGGATGGCAAGACAGCTGAAGTTTCATATCAATGCCGTACAACAAGAGAAGGAACAATTATCTAGTATTGTTTCCTCCATGGCTGATGGTGTGATTACTTTGAATCGAAATGAAGATATTATCTTAATTAACCCACCAGCTGAAAAATATATTGAGAATTGGTATTATGAAAATAATATTGATAGAGATGCAAAAAAACAAAAATTACCTAATGAAATTAGTGAAGTTCTCATTGAGGTAATTGAAAGCGAAACAGAAGCCATTAGAGAATTACATCTGCAAGGCAGATCATATGTAATGTTAATGACACCTTTATATGATACATCCTATGTACGTGGAGCTGTCGCTGTTTTAAGAGACATGACGGAAGAACGTACATTGGAAAAAATGCGTAAAGATTTCATCGCCAATGTATCCCATGAATTAAGAACACCTATAGCAATGCTACAAGGATATAGTGAAGCGATAGTTGATGATATTGCAGAAACCAAAGAAGAAAAGAATGAGTTAGCAGCTATCATTCATGATGAATCCTTGAGGTTGAGTAGATTAGTCAATGAGTTATTAGATTTAGCACGTATGGAAGCAGGACATATCCAATTGAATCAGACAACTGTTAAGGTTGATAATTATATCGAGAGAATCATGAAGAAATTTAATGGAATTGCTGAAGAAAACGATATTGAACTGGGCTTAACAACTAATCTAACCACACAAGAAACTGTGTTTGATGCAGATCGAATAGAGCAGGTATTTACAAACCTGATTGATAACGCAATAAGACATACTAGTAACGAAGGGTTCGTCCATGTAACAGTAGAAACCAACGAATCCGAATTTATTGCAATCATTTCTGATAGTGGAAGTGGTATCCCAGAAGAAGATTTACCTTTCGTTTTTGAACGATTTTATAAAGCGGACAAGTCCCGAACGCGAAATAAAGAGAAAAAAGGAACAGGTCTAGGATTAGCAATTGCAAAAAATATTGTAGATGCACATCAAGGGGAAATCTATGTGAAAAGTAAATTAGATCAAGGAACAACATTTACCTTTACAATCCCGCAAAACAACCAGGATATAATTTAGAACAAGCTATATTTAAGTGAGGAAAAAACATATGAATACAAAAAGATTATTAATTCTATTTATGATAATGATAGTTGGATTACTAGCTGCTTGTAACAGCGAAGATCCTAGTAATACAAGAGTTAGCACAAATGATTCAGGAACTGACGCGAGCCTTGGGGATGATATGGTCAGAATCACAATTTCTATCAACGATGGTGAACAGTTTTTAAATGAACAAGAAGTTAAAATCGAGGAAAGTACAAATCTTCTAGAAGTACTCGAAGAAACCTTTTATGTTGAAACGAACGAAGAAAATGTCATTACATCAATCGAAAGAATGAAAGTGGATGAAGAAGCGAATACCGAATGGGTGTTATTTGTTAATGACGAACCTTCTGATACTCCAGCTAAAGACTATAGCCTAACAGGCGGCGAAAGAATAATATTTGACCTACAATAATTTTAACTCAAAAATCGAGCAGGAAAAATTCCTCTCGATTTTTTGCTAACTTTACAGAATGACTCTCATTATAAATGCTTTACTTGAAATTTAATTTAGAGTGTATTGTTATATGAATGTGAATAAAGTATGATTTGGATGAAACATTTCGATTGCGGATATCGACTATTTATTGAACGGGGGAACTACATGAAAGCTCTTTTTGATAGTTTCTATAATAAATACCACCAAGATTTATATAATTATGTTTACTATATGGTGAAAAATAAAACTCAAACAGAAGACTTAATTCAAGAAATATACATCCGAGTAATCAAATCATATGATAATTTTCGCGGGGAGAGTAGTGAAAAGACGTGGCTATTTTCTATAGCACGTCATATTACGTATGATTTCTTCCGGAAACAATACAGACAAAGAAAATACCAAAATGATGCTTTCGATTGGGATATTGCTGCGAATTACTTAGAAAGTACAGAAACAATGCCTGAAGAGGTCGCTTTAAAAAATGAACAGATACAATCTCTTTTTAAGTATTTAGATCAATGTACAATTGATCAGAAAAACGTTATTATTTTGCGATTTATTCAAGGTTTTTCGTTAATCGAAACTGCTGAAATATTAAATATAACAGTTAGCAAGGTAAAAACAACACAACATCGAGGAATTAAATTATTACGACAGCTTATGGAAGAAAATGCAGAAGAGAAAGGAGTGGCGGAAGAATGAGTGAGGAGAAAGAAAAAGAACTTTTGAAAATGCTAAAAGAAATGCCAGATATTCAAGATGATAAAAGTAAAGATGAATTATTTAACAATATTTCAAGTCAAGTGAATGTAGATAAAAAAGTAAAACAGAAACGTTTTAGAGTTTCCCCGCTTATTGCCGCACTCTCAGCTCTGATACTCATTGTTCTAGGACCCATTATATTAAATAATAACGTGAACCAGTTTGCTGACCGTATGACTGGGATGAATGAAGGTTCTGATATGGCTACGGAAAATAGTGTTTCTATTTCAGAATCAGATGAAGATTCGCAGTATGAATCCTATGATTATTCCGAGGAAGAAGAATTATTTCTTGAACCAAACTTTGTTTTAAATAATATAAGCGATGATGAAGATATCTTACATCTAACTATTTATGATGAGGAGTTAGAATACATTCTACCTTTAGCTTTAATTGTTTCAGATGATGAAGAAATGATATACTTTTACGATACAGTCGAACAATACCTTACTGAATTTCGCCATTATGGACTAGATCAAGTTTCTATTTATCCAAATAATATTGCTAGCGATTTAGAGGATTTGACTGAATTTGAAGAGACGACAATCGAAGAAGCAAGCTACTTGTTATTTGATAATCGCTTTTTCATTGCAATCCCTCAAGCGGAAAGCTCCTCGATAAGCACAGCTATAAATAGCTTGAAGCTCGAAGATCCAGAAATGAATATTAGCCATACAATTCCTGAAAATATTAATTTCAGCATAAAAGAAAATGAAGATACGCTCCATGTTATTTTAGATAATACTTCATCCGCTTCTAGTAATGATATAAGCGTAACGATGATAGAATCTATCTTACTAACAGCGAAGAGCTATGGCTTTACACATGTGATGTTTGAAAATATGCCGTTTTCATTTATAGGAGACTATAACTTAGAAGAAAGTCTAGAAGTCCCACTAGCAGCTAATCCAATTTTCTACTAATCAACTGTTGTGTATAGATGTTATACAGAGTAAGTATCAATGTCTCGAAACAAATGGGGTGAGAGTCATGTTGTTAGAAGGAATAATTATAAAGTCTGCTATTCAATTAAATGCAGAAAGGTCTGTAGCAAATATTTTTTATTTGTTAACAGGAAAACATTCCATAACGACCATTCAAGACGCGAATATCTATGGAATTGAGAACTTTCTTGGAATTTATAAAGACTTAAATCGTTCTGACTTTGATGAAATAATAGCTAAACTTATTCAAAATGAATTTTTTATAGAAAATAGAAATGAAAATAACCAACTATTTTTACAACCTACAGCTTTAGCAACTAGTTGGTTGGATGAAAACGAGAGAAATCTTCCAATTCACTATTTCAATGGTATTCGATTTAATAAAAGAGCGAGTCTATTTTATGCGCGTTTATTATTACTCATTCAAACTTTAACAAATGTAAGGGAAAATAACTTTTCTTTTATTCCTGTAATATCTGATATTAATGTCGAACAGTGGGTGAAGAGGGCTTTTACAAGGTTAAAGGGTGCAGAGCTTAATTATTTAAAAGAGTTAAATAAAGAATTCCTTACTATTTTTAATGAATTTCCTACAGATTATATTCACATCTTTCTTGATCGTTTAACTGGGTATAAACATTACGGAAAAAGTATCGGTCAATTAGCTAAAGACTACGATCAAAAAACATATGACATTGAGTTAATTATTATAGGAATTGTCCATGAAATTATTAAGCATACGGAAGCTAATAAAGACTCATTTCCTGCGTTTCGATTTATATTACAAGACACTCAAGAGGATTTGAAATTACTTGAGTCAACGAAAAAGACTTACTTTTTGTATAAAAAGAATTTTCAGCCAGATGAAATTGCTCATATTCGTCAGCTAAAGATAAACACAATCTATGATCATCTTGCAGAAATTGCTTTGCTGGATATAGAATTTCCCTTTCACCAATTTGTACCAGTAAGTGAACAAGAAGAGATAATAAAGGCGATTGAGAAGACCAACTCCTTTAAATTAAAAGATATTAAGGAACTTGTAAAACCATCAATTAGTTACTTTCAAATAAGATTGATGTTAATTTTACATAAAAGATTGGAGCAAAAAGATGCAAGAAACATTACTTGAAGCTGAATTACAGCGTTATTTCCAATATGATAGCTTTCGTACGGGGCAAGCTGAGATAATTAGTGATGTAATGCAAGGAAAAAACGTGATAGGAGTTTTACCAACAGGTTCTGGGAAGTCAATATGTTACCAACTTCCAGCATTTTTACTCGAAGGTTTAACTATCGTTGTTTCACCACTCATTTCCCTTATGCTAGATCAGGAGAGAGAATTAAAAGCTAAAGGTTTAAAAAAGGTAGCAAGCATAAATAGCTTCGTCGATTTTAGAGAAAGGCAAAGAATAATTGATAACTTGGATCAGTATAAATTGTTGTATGTTTCTCCAGAAATCTTACAACAGGAATATTTATTAGAACGTCTATCAAGAGTAAAAGTTAGTTTGTTTGTCATCGATGAAGCTCATTGTATTTCACAATGGGGACATGAGTTTAGACCAGACTATCTAAAGATTGCTCCTGTTATTAGTTATCTTCAGCATCCTCGAGTTCTTGCCTTAAGTGCGACTGCAACTCCAAAAGTACAAACAGATATCATCCAAACTTTGAAATTAGAATCGGTAGAAAAGCGAGTGTATCCGATGGACCGTGATAATCTTACTTTTGTAGTTGATAAATTAGCGTCCAATTCAGAAAAGATGGATACAATGATTTCTTATTTGAAGCAAGGGTTTGGGCCAACATTGATTTATTTTTCGAGTCGGATTCTTACGGAGGAAGTATCACAAATTCTATCTAAACAATTACCTCACTTAAGAATTGCATTCTATCATGGCGGAATGCTCGCGGAAGATAGAGTGATGATTCAACAACAATTTTTAAATAACCAGCTTGATGTTATTTGTTGTACGAGTGCCTTTGGAATGGGAATTAATAAACAAAATATTCGTCTGGTTATCCACTATCACTTGCCTTCACAAATGGAAGCTTATATCCAAGAGGTGGGTAGAGCAGGAAGAGATGATCAACCAAGTCTTTGTGTTTTGTTGAATACGCCTAACGACAAATTCATCCCAAAACGATTGATTGAGAATGAATTACCTTCCAAACAGGAACTAGAATTTGTATTATATAAAATGAAAAGCTTGTCAGTACAACAATTAAATATTCCTAAAACTGATGTAGACGCAATAGAATATTTCCAAATTAGTGAAACAAAATGGCGATTTTTACGGTTTCACTTTGAAAAACATGGTATGATAAATAATGAGAAAATCATCTACAATCAAAACAACTGGGATCAGTTTTATAGTTATTTGTTAGAGTGGATAGATGCTCGTTTATTACATAAACTACGTGGGCTAAATGGTATGATCGAATGGATAGAAACCGAAGATTGTTTACGTAAGAAATTGTATGCTAGCTTTCAAGCTAACTACAAACCAGCTGTGTTTCAATGTTGTTCGAATTGTGGTGTAGAGCTATCGGATTGGGAAAATGAAATAGACAATGATGATTTAGTAAGCCAAGAGATAAATGATTGGACACTGAAACTTCGTACATTATTAATCGGAGATTGATATGAAACAGAACGAGATAATTAATCAGCTTTCTGATGAAGAACTACAAAAAAACCTGTTTTTTTGCAGCTACTTTTTTTATTAATTGCAATTATTCTAAGTGTATTTTTATTTGATAACTTTTCTGATTGGAAAAATTATTTCCATTGGGATTTAGGTGAAATATTTTATTATGGCATTTTAGCAGGATTATTAATAGTAGCTATAGACTTTATTCTTATGTTCATTTTACCTGCATCTGCTTTCGATGATGGGGGAATAAACGAAAGGATATTTAGAAACCAGTCGGTTGCCAATATCTTCTTAATTGCACTTTTGGTTGCAATTTCAGAGGAATTATTATTTCGTGGTGTGATTCAAACGACTTTTGGATATGTATTTGCAAGTATTTTATTTGCAGTTATCCATTTTAGATATTTAAAAAAGATAGTATTATTTCTTTCCGTTGTTTTTATTAGCCTATTTATTGGATATATATTTATCTTGATAGAGAATCTTGTCGTTACAATTGTCATTCATTTTATTGTAGACTTTTTATTAGGATTATATATTCGCTTTAAAAAGTGAGGTGCTAACCACATTGACAAATTCAGCAAATGATATTGATAAAGATCAAGCAAATGAATTAAGAGAGCTTTTTAAAGAAGTAACAAGTGAGGAAACACTTCCTCAAGAAGTTGAAGAAGTGTCTGATGTAAACCATAGGGTAATTGATGTTTTAAATTTGCCTCCTAGAAAAGAAGTTCATACAAGCTCAGGGCCGATGAAGATGAAAATGAGTAAACCGCTAATGAGATTTATTTTTATTAGTTTGCTTGTTATAACAATAATAATTGTGGCTCTGTATTTCTTTGATGGCGAAATAACTAATCTAATTAATAAACTTTAAAATAATTTATATTTATAGTTCGTCACACTAGCTAATTTCATATTCTCAGCATATATTGTAATCAAGAATTATTTTATGGATGACTTCGTTATCTAATTAGAATGAAAGCAACTATTATTGGGGGGATGTTACATGCGAGTCGAGAGATTATCTGGTGACCAATTCACTGTTTTCTTAACCTTCGATGATTTAGTTGAACGCGGATTTACAAATGATGATTTGTGGGATGATTTTTCAAGCGTTCAAGAATTATTTAGTGAAGTTATGTATGATGCAAGTGATGAGCTTGAGATTGAATTAGATGGTTCTTTACATGTCCAAGTGTATTTAATGCAAGCACAAGGAATGCATGTAACCGTCACACAAATAAATGACACAACAAATGAAGATGATGATTATATTGAAATGAAAGTAACATTAGATGAAAGTGATGAGCTAATGTTTTCATTTGCAAGCTTTGAAGATGTTATTCAAGTTTCATCTTATTTAGCTCCATTTGGAATTACTGGAGGAACCGTGTATTTTTACAATGGCCAGTATTACTACTTACTAGAAGAAACTGAATTTGATCAATCGCAAAAAGAAATGATCATTGCTTTATTATCAGAATACGCTTATTCGAGTATTATTACTTCCCACCGATTAGAGGAATATGGCAAGGTAATTTACAAAGATAATGCTATCGGTCAAATTATAAAGCATTTTTATTAATGGAAATAACCCTAATCGGAATGTTATGAGGAGTGTTGTAAGGTGAAAGTTGCTGTTTTATACGGTGGAATTTCTAAAGAAAGAGATGTGTCTTTATCTTCTGGAAATGGAATTATTCAAGCTTTAAAACAAAAAGGACACGATGTGGTTGGTATCGACTTTCATCCTGAACGTTTAGATGAAATTATAAATTTAGACGTCGATTGTGTTTTCATTGGGCTTCATGGAAAATACGGTGAAGATGGAAGAATTCAAGGATTGTTAGACATGCTTGAGATTCCTTATGTAGGTTCAGGTGTACTTGCATCTTCACTTGCAATGGACAAAACAAAAGCTAAACAAATCTTTGCTCTGAACGGAATACCAGTTGCTAAAGGAGAGTCATACGCTGTAAATAAGCGAACAGACTTAGCGCAGCTTGCGGATAAAATAAATAATAATTTTCAGCCACCATTTGTCATAAAGCCTAATCGCGAAGGTTCTACTCTAGGTCTGACAATAGTGTCAAAGCCTACAGAAGTGCAAGAGGCTATAAAACTGGCAGCTGAAAGTGATGATCATATTTTAGTTGAAGATTTTATTAAAGGAAAAGAACTAACAGTTGCTGTGCTCGGTCTAAAAGGAAAAGAGTCAGCACTTCCGATAATTGAAATAGTCCCTAAAAATGAATACTATGATTATGAATCAAAATATGCTGAGGGAGGAAGCGAGCACATCATTCCAGCTAGAATTAGTGAGGAATTGACAGAACAGATAAAAGAATATTCGATTCTTGCACATCAAGCGTTGAATTGTGATGTATATTCTCGTGTTGACTTTATTTTGGATGAAAAAAACATTCCATATATTTTAGAAGTGAACACATTACCTGGAATGACGCCAACAAGCCTCTTCCCTGACACGGCAAAAACAATAGGTTTAGAATATAATGATATGATAGAACAGTTCTTAAATTTAACAATGGAAAAAAATAATGAAAAATGACTATGATAGTAGTATATTTATTGCATATTTCTTATGAAAGTGTATACTAACTTTTTGAAGAGGTTTATTTTTTATTATATTTATATTGATAGATATTCTAGGAGGTAAGTTCATGGTAGCCGATAAAGCAGGAAATTCTACCACAGAAAATCATGAAAGCTTAGACGTACTAAGTTCTACAAGGGTAGTAATAAAAGAAGCATTGGACAAACTAGGTTATTCTGATGAAGTTTATCAGTTAATGAAAGATCCATTAAGAATGCTAACTGTTCGTATTCCGGTGCGAATGGATGATGGTCAAGTCAAAGTATTTACAGGATACCGCGCACAGCATAATGATGCTGTTGGGCCAACAAAAGGTGGAATTCGTTTCCATCCAAGTGTAACTGAAACAGAAGTAAAAGCCTTAGCGATTTGGATGACGCTTAAAGCTGGTATCGTTGATTTACCATACGGTGGAGCAAAGGGTGGAATCATTTGTGATCCTCGTGAGATGTCTTTCCGTGAACTAGAAGCGCTTAGCCGTGGATATGTTCGCGCGGTAAGTCAATTTGTGGGTCCGACAAAAGATATTCCAGCACCTGATGTATTTACAAACTCTCAGATTATGGCTTGGATGATGGATGAGTATAGTAAGATTGATGAATTTAATAGTCCTGGTTTTATTACTGGTAAACCTATTGTACTTGGTGGTTCACATGGTAGAGATTCTGCAACAGCAAAAGGGGTTACAATTGTACTTAACGAAGCAGCGAAAAAACGTGGCTTAGATGTTAAGGGCGCTCGTATAGTTATTCAAGGTTTCGGGAATGCAGGTAGCTATCTATCTAAATTCTTATATGATCAAGGTGCAAAAATCGTTGGTATCTCAGATGCATACGGTGCACTTCATGATCCGGACGGTTTAGACATAGATTATCTGTTAGATCGCAGAGATAGTTTCGGAACAGTTACAAATCTATTTGAAAACACGATTACGAATAAAGAATTGTTTGAACTAGATTGTGACATTATTGTACCAGCTGCGGTTGAAAATCAAATCACAAGAGAAAATGCTCCAAATATTAAAGCAAGCATTATTGTTGAAGCTGCTAATGGTCCAACAACTGCTGAAGCAACAAAAATACTTACAGAACGTGGTATTCTTTTAGTTCCTGATGTTCTAGCATCTGCAGGTGGAGTAACTGTTTCTTACTTTGAGTGGGTTCAAAATAACCAAGGTTATTACTGGTCAGAGGAAGAAATTGATCAAAAGCTTCATGAAATAATGATTAACTCATTTAACACAATATATAACACAGCTGAAACTAGAAAAATTGATATGCGCTTAGCTGCATACATGGTTGGAGTTAGAAAAACAGCCGAAGCTTCTAGATTCAGAGGATGGGTATAAACAATTTACTTTTATCCAATTTAGTTTCATAAAAACTTAAAAATAAAAAACTCTTATCAATACTAGGTAAGAGTTTTTTTATGATAATAAGTCATAAGGAAGTGAAATTTGTGAAGCAAGAAGAAGTGATTATTATTGGGGCTGGCCCTTGTGGAATGGCAGCTGCAATTTCTCTACAAAAATATGGCATCAACCCATTAATCATAGAAAAAGAAAACATTGTGAATTCCTTATATCGCTTTCCTACACATCAAACATTCTTTAGTTCAAGTGAAAAACTTGAAATTGGAGATGTTGCCTTTATTACAGAGAAACAGCGACCAGTAAGAAATGAAGCACTGACCTATTATAGGGAAGTAGCAAAAAGAAAATCATTGAGAATTCATGCGTTTGAAAAAGTTGAAAAAGTCGAGAAAACCGGAAAAATATTTGAAGTAGTTACAAATGATAATCAGATGAATCAAAAGACTTACATAGCTAAAAATGTTATCGTCGCTACTGGTTATTATGACCAGCCAAATCGATTAAATATTCCAGGGGATCATTTAGCAAAAGTATCCCATTACTTTAAAGAAGCTCATCCATATTTTAATAAGAAAGTAGTTATTATTGGGGGCAAAAATTCGGCTGTTGATGCAGCACTTGAACTGCATAAAGCAGGAGCTGAAGTCACCGTATTATATCGGGGGTCAGATTATTCCAAGAGTATTAAACCATGGATATTACCTGGTTTTGATTCGCTAGCTAAAAAAGAAGATATACAGGTTGTCTTTAATGCGAATGTGACATCAATTACAGAAGAGGCTGTACGTTATAAGGTTTTTGAGGAAGAAATAGAAATAGAAAATGATTTTGTTTTTGCAATGATTGGATACCAGCCAAATATTCAATTTTTACATGGTATAGGTATTGAAACGAATAAAGACACGGGAATTCCGACTTATAATGAATCTACATATGAATCAAATGTTCCAGGTGTTTATTTAGCTGGAGTTGTAACTGCAGGATATAATAATAATGCGATTTTTATCGAAAATGGTCGTTTTCATGGAGATATTATTGCTGAAGATATTAAGAAAAAGCTAGAAGTGAAGTAAACTTCTAGCTTTTTCTGATGGTTAAATTTCATTTTTAGTATAGAGATGGATCCGCTTTGGAAATATACTGTACTTTACTGAAAAACATCCGATATTTCTTTTAAGGCTTTTGTTTTTTCCAGAGCGATTAGTAATTTAATTCTTGCTTTTGGCCCTGTTAAGCCGTTAGCAAAAATTATGCCGATGTCTTTTAGGTGTCTTCCACCGCCTTGATAGCCATAAGTTGGCTGGACAATTCCTTGATAGCATCTTGATACTAAAACGACTGGGATGTTTTTTTGAATAAGTGAATTTAAAGAGTTAACAACTCTTTCCGGTAAATTCCCCTGACCAAAAGCCTCAATCACTAATCCACCCGGGTTCGAAGCGATAATTGCTTCAATGATTTTTTCATCCATGCCTGCGAAAGCTTTTAATAAAAATACTTCTGATGAGATTTTAGTGACTGGATAATGGTGTCTTATTAATGATTTATGATGGAAGATAATTATTTCTTTTGTAATGATTCCAATAGGGCCATATTGCGGACTTTGAAAAGTTGCTACATTACTTGTCGAAGTCTTTGTTACGTTTGTAGCAGTATGTATTTCATCGTTCATCACGACAAGCACACCTTTACCTCTAGCATCGGTGCTAGAAGCAACTCTTAAAGAACTGATCAAATTGTATAGAGCATCTGACCCGATTTCATTACTAGAGCGCATTGCTCCAGTTATAATGACGGGAATTTCTAGATTTAATACTAAATCAAGAAAATACGCAGTTTCTTCTAAAGTATCTGTGCCATGTGTAACTACAATTCCATCATAGTCCTTATGAACTTCATTTATTTTTTGAGATAATATTAACATATGCTCTGGTGTAATATGAGGAGATGGTAAATCAAAAATTACATCTTCATCAACATTAGCAATCGATTGATATTCGGATGATAGTTCACTTAATGGATGTTTATCCGTACTACTAAGTACAGCACCTGTTTCCTTATTTTCTAACATTGATATCGTTCCGCCAGTATGAATGATTAGTATCTTCTTCAATCTATGCACCTGCTTTTATATTTTTCCTATTTTAAATATTCATAGTTAATGATACGATAAAACTATTGTATTTGGAAAGAGGTTTGACACCATGTTAGCAATTATATCTGTGGGGATTGCTCCTGTAGTGGCATTAATGTCATTTTTTTATTTAAAAGATCAATACCAAGAGCCAATACCTGTCATCATTCGTTCTTTTATTCTAGGGGCGCTTCTTGTATTTCCCATCATGTTTATTCAGTATGCGATGGAAAAGGAAGGAATCTTTATGAATTTATTTCTAGAATCCTTCGTACAAGTGGCTTTTTTAGAAGAATTTCTAAAATGGTTTGTCTTTATGTTTGCGATGTACCATCATGATGAATTTGATGATCATTATGATGGAATTGTTTATGCAGTTGCAATCAGCTTAGGCTTTGCTTCTGTTGAAAACATACTCTACCTCTTAACAAATGGAATTGAATACGGATTTGCTAGAGCAATCTTCCCGGTATCTTCCCATGCTTTATTTGGAGTTATTATGGGTTATTATTTTGGTAAAGCTAAATTGAGTGAAAGTCATACTAATTTTAACCGTGCTATAGCTTTCTTTATACCATTTGTCTTGCATGGTATTTATAATACACTAATCCAGGCAGTAACATCTAACTGGTTATATGTACTTGTTCCCTTTATGATTGTTTTATGGATTTTCGGACTTCATCGAATGAAAATTGCAAACCAAGCAACTATCAATCGTGAATTAAACATTTAATTGAAATCTTCATGCATGTACCTTTCTCAGAGGTACATGCTATTTTTTTGAATAAAAATGGCCTTCTAGCAAAAGCTATTATTAAGTAATGTGAATTGAGGAGGAAAAAAGAAGATGATGAAAAAATTCTATTTAATATTTTCAATGGTTTTAATAGCTACAGTCTTCTTGTTTACTAACATTGAAAAACCAGTAAATGCATTTAGCCCACAAGTGATTCAACACGGTGCAATTGGCGAAGATGTTATCGAATTACAAGCAAGATTACAGTATCTAGGTTTTTATAATGGAAATATTGACGGTGTATTCGGTTGGGGTACATATTGGGCATTGAGAAACTTTCAATATGAATTTGGAATGGAGATTGATGGATTAGCAGGGGAAGAAACGAAGAATAAATTAGTTCAAGCAAGTGAGTATGATAAAGCTTATGTCCAACAACAAGTAAATCAAGGTAATAAATTTACTCATTATGGCGGCACTAGTAACGAACAACAAGCAGGTGGAAATAATCAACAATCAGAAACTGTGGAAACCACAGCAGTAAATGTACCTCAAGGATTCTCTCAAAATGATATCCAACTGATGGCTAATGCTGTATACGGAGAAGCAAGGGGAGAGCCATATGAAGGGCAAGTAGCAGTTGCGGCAGTTATTCTTAATAGAGTCTCTGATTCAAACTTTCCGAACACAGTTTCAGGTGTCATCTTCGAGCCCAGAGCCTTTACCGCTGTTGCTGATGGGCAAATCTGGCTAACACCAAATGAGAAGGCAAGAGAGGCTGTAATGGATGCAATTAATGGTTGGGATCCATCGATGAATGCTACGTATTATTTTAATCCCGATACGGCGACTTCGCCATGGATCTGGACAAGACCACAGATAAAACGAATTGGAAAACACGTATTTTGTCATTAGAATAGGAGGTAATAAAGATGATTCGCTGGCTGACAATTGGAATTCTTTCTGTCGCTTTAATTGGAACGGGTGTTTGGGGGTATCAAGAACATCAAGAGAAAAATCAAGTATTAATACAAGCAGAAAATAGTTATCAGAGATCTTTCCATGAATTAACCTATTACATGGATTTATTACATGATGAAATCGGTACTGTTTTAGCAATGAACTCCCATCAAAAGTTATCACCGAAATTTGTCGATATTTGGAGAGTTACTTCTGAAGCACATTCAAATGTTTCGCAATTACCATTAGGTTTATTACCTTTTTATAATACGGAAGCATTTTTGTCTGAGATTGGTGAGTTTACTTATCGAACAGCTGTAAGAAATTTAGATGATGAACCACTGACAAATGAAGAAACAAAAGTATTAGAACAATTATATACACAGGCTAACGAGATAAAAGATGAGTTAAGACATATCCAGCATCAGGCGTTAGATAATAATATACGTTGGATGGATGTACAACTAGCGCTTATTAATAATGATGAAGACGCGAATCCAGTAATAGATGGACTACGCACAGTTGATAGTTCTGCGCAAGGATATTCTGAAACGAATAGTAAATCAGGATTAGTCGGATTAGCTAATAAAACAAACTACTTTGACCAGTTAGATGGAGATAGTTTTTCTGAAGAAGATGCAATAGAAATTGGTAAGGATATATTTGAGATTGAAAATGAAGAAGATATTTCAATTACCCGTTCAAGTGATGGGGCAGAAATACCTGTTTACAGTTTAACCTACAATAATAATGAAAAATATGGCTATATGGATATAACCGAAAAAGGTGGACATCCACTCTCTATTTTAGTTGAGCGACCAATTGAAGCGAAGGAAATGAGTCTTCACGACGGTGCGGAAAGAGCTGAAGAATATCTTAAAAAGTTTGGTTTTGAAGATATGGTGCTTTACCAAAGTACGGAGTATGATAGCAATGGATTATATTCATTTTTATATAATCAAGATGGAATAAGAGTATTCTCTGATGCTGTGGAAATGAAAATTGCTTTAGACAATGGAGATTTGATTGGATTTACAGCCAATAGATACTATAGCAATCATCACGAAAGAGAAATAAATGAACCTGAAATTTCAGAAGAAGAAGCGTTATCCTTCGTGAATCCTAGCGTCGAAATTCAGGAAAAAGGTTTGGCGATTATTGAAAATGATTTAAATGAAGAAGTATTTACCTACGAGTTTTTAGGAACGCTTGGAAACGATACGTACCGAATTTATATCAATGCTATGAATGGTAATGAAGAGAAAGTTGAAAAACTAGATGGAAAAGAATTGAGATATTCCTAATAATTTCAGGAGGGATAGGTAAAAAGCCTTTCCCTTTTTTATTTTATCTGTAATAATAGAATAGAATGAAAGAAAAGTTAATTACATATACATATATAATTTGCAGCGTGTCCTTCTAAAAAGATATGGGGGAGTAAAGAAATGAAGATCGGGAGAAATTTATCATTAGAATTAAAAGAAATAGGGAAAAAACCAGAAAAATTTAAATGTAAAATTATTGATAAAACAGAAAATGAAATAATTATTGACTACCCAGTAAATACAATGACATTAAAACAAGCATTCCATCCAATAGGAACAACTTATAAAGTGGAGTATAGAGCAGATGATAATGCCGTATATGAATTTAATTCAAGTATTGCTAAAAGGGTAAAGTTAAATATACCTGCACTTGCTCTGACTATCCCAGAAAAAGATAAAATCAAAAGAATTCAGCGCAGAGAATTTGTTCGTGTTGATGCATCTATAGATGTAGCAGTTCACAGTAAACATGCTGATTTTGAACCTTTTACAACAATTACGTCTGATGTAAGTGGTGGAGGCATATCTTTAATCGTTCCTGATTCAACAAAATATAGTTTAGGACAAGGAATAGACGTATGGATAGTCTTAAAAATGAACTCAGATGAAATACACTACGTTTATTCAGATGCGGAAATAGTATTTATTCAAGTAAGAGACAACATACATACAGTAGCTGTAAAGTTTTTAAACATAAAATCAGATCAGCAGCAAAAAATAATTCGCTTTTGTTTTGAAAAGCAACGCGAATCAAGAAAAAAAGAACTTAGCTAAACTGTATTCCTTCCAGTAATTGAAGTTTGAATAATATATATGATATGATGAGTGTTAGACAATATAAAAAATGTTTTGTGTGAGTGTGTCTCGCATCTCGAAAGGAAGAAGAAAGCGCATATGCAAGAACTGAATGCAATCGCAATTGACGGCCCAGCAGCTGCTGGTAAAAGTACAGTTGCTAAAATCGTGGCTAAAAAGTTAAATTTCATTTATATAGATACAGGTGCAATGTATCGTGCTTTAACTTTAAAAGCCTTAAACCAAGCATTAGATTTAAAAGATGAAACTTCAATTATGGAATTATTACAAGACACCACTATTACCCTTGAGAATGTAAATGACAAGCAACGAGTCATCCTTGATGGCCAAGATGTGACAGATGAGATTAGGTATCATAATGTGTCTCGAAACGTGTCACATATAGCAAAGCTAACATCTATTAGACTTGAAATGGTTAAACGCCAACAGGCATTAGCTGAAAATCAACCAGTAGTAATGGATGGACGAGATATTGGCACACATGTACTTCCAAATGCAAAACTCAAATTCTTTTTAGTCGCTTCCGTAGATGAGCGCGCAAAAAGAAGACATGAAGAAAATTTAGCTAATGGAATGGATTCAAATTTAGAAGAATTGAAAGTAGAGATCCAACAAAGAGATGAAATAGACTCAAATCGAAAAACGGCACCACTAGTAAAAGCAGAAGATGCGATTGAAATTAATACAACTTCCTTATCAATTGATGGAGTAGTTAACAGAATTCTAGAAGAAGTTAATAAAATCTAAAAAATAGAATACTTTACTTGACAAATAATTGTAATTATTAGAAGTTATTAAAAGAATGATATATTTATTGATACGTACTGTAATTTAGGAGGCTAAGGATATGAGTAACGAGTTGAATGAATTTCCACAAATGAACGTAGGGGATACAGTAACAGGAACTGTTGTTAAAGTGGAAGACAAACAAGTTCTTGTTGATATTGGGTATAAAACGGAAGGTATTGTACCGATAAGCGAGCTTTCTAGCTTACATGTAGAACTCCCTAGTGATGTTGTTAATGAAGGGGATTCATTAACACTGCAAGTAAAGAAAGTTACCGATGATGAAATTGTACTTTCTAAAAAAGCGGTAGATGCAGTTCAAGCATGGGACGAATTAGAAGAGAAATTTAATAATGAAGAAGTTTTTGAAACAGAAGTTAAAGAAGTAGTTAAAGGTGGTCTTGTTGTCGACGTAGGTATTCGTGGGTTTATTCCCGCTTCTTTAGTCGAGACACACTTTGTAGAAGACTTCTCTGATTACAAAGGAAAAACGTTAGAAGTGGTTATTGAAGAATTAGATCGTAGTCAAAATAGAATAATTCTTTCACACCGTGCAGTAGTTGAAAAAGAAGCAAACAAACAGAAGAGTGAATTGTTAAGCTCACTTAAAGAAGGTCAAGTAATTGAAGGTACCGTTCAACGATTAACAAGTTTCGGAGCTTTTGTTGATATTGGTGGTGTCGATGGACTTGTCCATATATCACAATTGGCACACGAGCATGTAGAAAAAGCATCTGACATCGTTTCTGAAGGTGATAAAATCGAGGTTGAAGTACTTTCAGTTGATCTAGATAACGAAAGAATTTCACTTTCGCATAAAGCTGTTTTACCTGGGCCATGGGCGAACATCAATGAGAAAGTTTCTCAAGGTGATGTAGTTGAAGGAACAGTTAAGCGATTAGTAAACTTCGGTGCGTTTATTGAGCTTTTCCCTGGAGTCGAAGGTCTCGTTCACATTTCACAAATTGCTAATAGACATATTGGTACTCCAGAAGAAGTACTAGAAATAAATCAAAAAATTAACGTGAAAGTGCTTGATGTAAATGAGGATGATGAACGTATTTCATTAAGCATCAAAGAAATTGAACAAGATCAGGAACAAGCTGATATGAAGAACTACGAGAAAGATGAAGAACAATCAGGCTTCCAGCTTGGTGACGTAATTGGCGATAAATTAGATAAGTATAAATAATATGCTTTCTTCCTATTAAGCCTTTCCTTTTAGTGGAAAGGCTTTTTCCATGTAGTAGAGCTAGAATTAAATTCCTTTAAAAATTGTTTATGCTTGTTGATTTTGCTAGAATGAATGAAGTAAGAATTAGAAATTTGAAGAAGGGAAGTTCCTTTCAATGAAAAAATCAGTAGTAGCTATCGTTGGTAGACCCAACGTAGGAAAGTCAACAATATTTAATCGCCTAGTAGGTGAAAGAGTTTCAATAGTAGAAGACATACCTGGAGTAACAAGAGATCGAATCTATTCAAGCGCAAAATGGTTGAACGAAGAGTTTAATCTTATCGATACAGGTGGTATTGAAATCGGGGATGAACCACTTTTAAAGCAAATGCGTCAGCAAGCGGAAATCGCAATCGATGAAGCAGATGTCATTATCTTTGTTGTTAATGCAAGAGAAGGCATTACTTCAGCAGACGAAGAAGTTGGAAAACTCTTATTTAAATCCAATAAACCCGTCATATTAGCTGTAAATAAAATGGATAATCCTGAAATGAAAGAGACAATTTATGAATATTATTCTCTTGGTTTTGGCGAACCTTACCCAATCTCTGGTTCACATGGATTAGGTATCGGAAATTTATTAGACGAAGTAGTTAGTCATTTCCCTGAACAAGAGCAAGTAGATGAAGATGATGAAACCATTTATTTTAGTCTGATTGGAAGACCAAACGTTGGAAAATCATCTCTTGTTAACGCATTACTTAATGAAGAACGAGTTATCGTTAGTGATATTGCTGGGACAACAAGAGATGCAGTAGATACACATCTTCACAAAGAGGATCAAGACTTTGTGATTATCGATACAGCAGGGATGCGTAAAAAAGGTAAAGTATATGAAACAACCGAGAAATATAGTGTCCTTCGTGCGCTTAAAGCAATTGAAAGATCTGATGTTGTTCTCGTATTAATTGATGCAGAAACGGGAATTATTGAACAAGATAAACGAATTGCTGGTTATGCACACGAGGCTGGAAGAGCAATTGTAATTGTTGTTAATAAATGGGATACCATTGAATCAAATGAGAAAGCAATGAAGGAATTTGAAGAAAAAATCCGAGCGCATTTCTTATTCCTAGATTATGCACCAATTGTCTTTCTTTCGGCAAAAACAAAGAAACGCTTGCATACATTAATTCCTGTCATCAAGGTAGTTAGTGAAAATCATGCGAAACGAATCCCTACAAACGTACTTAATGATGTAATTATGGATGCGATCGCAATGAACCCGACACCAACACTGAAAGGACAGCGATTAAAAGTTCTATATTCGACACAGGTATCAGTCAAACCACCATCGTTTGCTGTCTTTGTTAATGATCCAGAATTAATGCATTTCTCTTATAAAAGATTTTTAGAAAATAAAATTCGTGACGCCTTTGGTTTTGTTGGAACACCAATTAAGATATTTGTAAGAAAGCGTCAATAGTAAATGGAGGTTAGTAAATTGAAAAGCATTGCAGTATTAGGTGCTGGTAGTTGGGGGACTGCTCTTAGCATCGTTTTAGCTGATAATGGCCATGATGTACGCCTTTGGAGTCATAAGCAGGAGCAAGTAGACCTAATTAATGAAACGCATCGAAATGATGCTTATTTAGCAGCTGACTTACCAGAAAAAATTGTTGCTTATGCTGATTTAAAAGCAGCAATTCAAGAAGTTGAAGCTATTGTAATTGTAGTACCAACAAAAGCAATTCGCGAAGTAACGAATATCTTAAAAGATATTATTGGTGAGGGTACTACTATTATTCATGCAACAAAAGGTATTGAACCGAACACATTAAAAAGAGTATCAGAAATGATTGCAGAGGAAATACCGAAATATAGCTATGATGACATCGTCGTTCTTTCAGGCCCAAGTCATGCTGAAGAAGTTGCTTTAAGACATCCAACTACTGTAACAGTAGCTTCCAACAACCAAGAAGCTGCATTATTAGCACAAAGCCTATTTAACAGTGATTGTTTCAGAGTTTATACAAGTAATGACGTTCTAGGAATTGAACTTGGTGGAGCTTTGAAAAACATCATTGCACTAGGTGCTGGTATTTCAGATGGCCTTGGTTTTGGTGATAATGCAAAAGCTGCCTTAATGACAAGAGGTCTAGCCGAAATCGCAAGACTTGGAGCTTCTCTTGGTGCGAATCCATTGAGCTTTTTAGGATTATCAGGTGTGGGTGACTTAATTGTAACTTGTACAAGTGTTCATAGTCGTAATTGGCGTGCTGGAAATCTATTAGGAAAAGGCCATGAATTAGATGATGTTTTAGAACAAATGGGTATGGTTGTCGAAGGCGTCCGTACCGTAAAGGCTGCCTATCAGTTTGCTAAGGAACAAAATGTAGAGATGCCAATAACAACTGGTATTTATCAACTAATATTTGAAGACAAGTCACCAAAAGAAGTTGTAAATCAATTGATGAGTCGCGATAAAAGAGAAGAAATGGATGATTTACAACAACTTCTAGCAGATCGTTATTCCTAAAATTAAGTCTAGGTTAAAACTAATTGTTGATTTCATCCAATAAGAAATAAAAACACTAAAATGAGCTTCGGAAATATACGAAGACTCCAGCGGGATGGAAGGCAACGGTGAGACCCCGCAAGTCGCTTGCGACTGAGGAGGCTCACCAGCCGCCCGCGGAAAGCGGAGTATATTTCCGAAGCGGGTTTTTCCTCATAAAAATATTGAACGTTAACAACGTCAATATTAATTACAGCGCTAATTTGTATCTATAGAAGCGTAAACCTTTTGAAAGTTGCTTAATTATACAAACACAATATATTCACTTGCATATACTACTTAGAAGTTAAATTGCAAGGAGGGTATTGAATGAATCACTTTCAAAAGAATATGTTTGACAAGATCCAAGACAAAGCAAATATAAACCCAGACGATATATATCAAGTTGCTGATTCTGTGAAACATGCAGATTTTACTGATGAAAAAACAGTACGCAACTTGATACGTCAATTAAGTAAGATGGCGAATAAGCCTGTTTCTAAAGAAAAAGAAGATAAAATTGTAGAGGCTATAGTGAAAAAGAAACTTCCTATGGATTCTAAACAAATAAATAATTTATTTAAATAAGGCCGGTTTAGGCTGATGAGTATACGAAAACCCGTAAGCTAGCATACAATGAAATCGCACAAGCATTCATGGATAGAGACTGCATGGGTATTATCTAGTCAACCAAGATGGAGAGAGCCCCTCCCATCTTGGGTTCTTTTTTGAGAAACGAACTGCGCTAAAATCGTACTGTCAAAAGGTATAGATATGTTATAATATGACTTGATTATTCTAGTCTACTTAGTTGAGGTGAAAACAATGTCCCTTTCGATACTTAAAATGTATGTTTCATTCGTAGGAATGATTTTATTATTCATAGCTTTAGGATTAAGATGGTTAAGTAGAAGAAAGTTAACTGGATGGGCTGCTGGTCTCGTTTCTTTACTTGCCTTCTTATGTCTAGTTGGAGGAGCAATTATAATTTTATATGTCGTATTTACTGGACCGACAAGAGTTTAGAGGAGGATAAGATTTGAAGGTCTCATACATAAAAGTATTTACTCTGATACTATCTATTTTAATTCTTACAGGATGTATGTATCCAAATAGTGAAAGAGTAGAGAATCAAGTCCCAAATGACACACAGTTAGCTAATGTACAAGCTGCTGTGGATCAATATCGAGAAGAGTCGGGTGGTTTAGTTCCAATACGAACAAAGCCAGATGATACACCAATCTTCGAGAAATATCTAATTGATTTTTCCATGTTAAAAAACGAAAATGCTATTCATGAAATACCTGGTAATGCCTTTGAAAGTGGTGGGTATTATCAATATATCTTAATTACTCCAGAAGACAATCCTCTGGTTAAAGTTATTGATTTAAGAATTACAGAAGCTCTACGTAGTGTTAATATCCGAATGGACACATTCAAAAGACAGAACACGTATCCACCTTATGGTAATCAGGTAGAAGGAGAGTTATACACGCTTGATTATGAAAGGTTGAATTATGATGAACATCCAACTGTGATAAGTCCTTACAGTCAAGAAAAGCTTCCAATTATTATGGATGTCTTCGGAAATCTATATATCGATTACAGAATCGATTTAAAGCTTGCGCTTGATACTTTTGACCATGATTATGTAGATGGTGATGACATTCGTTATCTATTAACCGATCATTACCCATTTGCTCCTGCATACTCTTTACCTTACACAGTTAAAGATGGAGAACCTGTATTTTTAGTTGAATAGGCATAATGCATAAATCCACACCCTTGCGACATATATTGTTGCGAGGGTGTTTTTTTATTAGTTCTCTTTAATATAGAGCCATGTTCCTTCGATACGAAGAATATACGTTTATAGAGAAACTTTGCCTATATTATTATGCATATTTCATTAGGACAACATCATAGACTTGTAATGTCAATTACTATAATCTATTTTATTTTAGATTATTCAAGGATCGGGAGGGATATTATTGGAGAAAATTGATATTTTTAAAGATATTTCTAAACGGACCAATGGAGACATTTACATTGGAATAGTAGGTGCAGTTCGTACAGGGAAATCTACATTTATCAAAAGATTTATGGAACTCGTTGTGTTGCCTAACATTGAAGATGAAAGCGAAAGATCTCGAGCGTTAGATGAACTCCCCCAAAGTGCAGCAGGAAAAACCATCATGACAACAGAGCCAAAGTTCGTACCTAATCAAGCAATTACTGTTAATGTTGATCAAGGGCTAGACGTAAACATTCGGTTGGTTGATTGTGTCGGTTATGCTGTAGATGGAGCTAAAGGTTTTGAAGATGAAAATGGCCCACGAATGATTCATACGCCTTGGTATGAGGAAGCAATACCTTTTAATGATGCAGCTGAAATAGGTACAAGAAAAGTAATCCAAGAACACTCTACAATTGGGATTGTTGTAACAACGGATGGAACAATTGGTGAAATTCCACGTTCTAACTATGAAGATGCTGAGACCAAAGTCGTTGAAGAGTTAAAAGAGGTTGGCAAGCCATTTATAATGATATTAAATTCGGTGAAACCTTCTAGCCAAGAAACAGAGTTTTTACGTCAAGAATTAATGGAAAAACACGACATTCCAGTATTAGCAATTAGCGTAGAAACGATGACTGAACATGATATTCATAACGTTTTAAGAGAAGCACTATTTGAGTTTCCTGTATTAGAAGTTAATGTGAATCTACCTAGTTGGGTCATGGTACTGAATGAATCGCATTGGTTACGAAATAACTATCAAGATGCCATTCAATCGACTGTACAAAACATTAAAAGGCTACGGGATGTCGATGAAATCGTAAATAGTTTCTCCGAATTTGATTATATTGAAAAAGCAAACCTGGCTGGTATGGAAATGGGCGAAGGGATTGCAGAAATAGATCTTCACGCACCACCACATCTCTATGACGAAATACTAAAAGAAATCGTTGGAGAAGAAATTCGAGGAAAAGACCATCTATTAGAACTCATGCAAGATTTCACACATGCCAAACGTGAATACGATCAGGTCGCGAGTGCTCTACAAATGGTAAAGCAAACTGGGTATGGAATAGCAGCCCCTAGTGTCCAAGACATGATTCTGGATGAACCAGAGATCATTAGACAAGGAACAAGGTTTGGTGTGAGATTAAAAGCGGTAGCACCATCCATTCATATGATAAAGGTTGAAGTGGAGTCAGAGTTCGCACCGATTATTGGAACAGAAAAGCAGAGTGAGGAACTTGTTAGGTATCTTATGCAAGATTTTGAAGATGACCCACTATCGATTTGGGAATCAGACATATTCGGAAGATCCTTAAGTTCTATTGTTCGCGAAGGAATTCAGGGCAAAATATCCTTAATGCCTGAAAATGCCCGATATAAACTAAAAGATACATTGGAGAGAATTATCAACGAGGGTTCAGGAGGACTATTAGCTATCATTCTATAGCAGCATATATTGCTGCTATTATTTTTTTGCTCAAAGTACAGTGACGCTCTCAAGGAAAAACGAATATTAAATTAAAATTGTTTTCTAAAGGACGGAAGGTAAATGAAAGTTCGTGTCGAATAGATATAGTGATGACTTTTCATTGATTTACCTACTATTTGCCCTATATTTTTAAATTTAAATTAAAAAAGCTCTACTTTTAAAAATAATTATAGGAAAATCAACATATATTGTTGAATTTTAATGGAAAGTCGTTTAATATTAGCGTTGTTACCAATTGATTTAGGTAACGCAGTATAAAAAGAGAGAAACTTGTGAACAAATGTATCATGAAGATATTTGTTCTAAATTCAAGTTTAACATTTTGGGAGGAGGTGAATGTCATGAACAAAACAGATTTAATCAATGCAGTAGCTGAGACGAGTGAACTTTCTAAGAAGGACGCAACGAAAGCAGTAGAAGCTGTGTTTGGTGCTGTCATGGATTCACTCAAAAAAGGTGAAAAAGTACAGTTAATCGGTTTCGGTAACTTCGAGGTGCGCGATCGTGCTGCTCGTAAAGGACGTAACCCACAAACTGGAGAAGAAATCGAAATCCCTGCAAGCAAAGTTCCTGCGTTTAAACCAGGAAAAGCCCTTAAAGAGGCTGTTAAGTAATTTGCTACATAGGGCCATAAAGGGTGCGTTCACGCGTACCCTTTTTTTGATGTATTAATTGAAGTAAAACGGGACAATAGCGTATAATATTATATTAACTATTCATTTAAGGGAGATACTACAAATGAGCGATGCTGGGATGAAATCAGATTATATAGTTATTAAAGCGTTAGAAGATGGTGTGAATGTTATTGGGTTAACGAGAGGTACAAACACAAAGTTCCACCACACTGAAAAGTTAGACAAAAACGAAATTATGATTGCTCAATTTACAGAACATACATCAGCAGTAAAAATTAGAGGAAAAGCAGTAATTCAATCTAGAAATGGTGAAATGACGAACGAATAATATATATTTATAGCATAATGCTTTATTTTATTTTCTATTTGAAAGCTTTCATGTAGTTCAGGGGTTAAATATGCTATAATAACTAGGGCACTTTAATAGATGAAAGGGCTTAGGTGATTGCTTTGAATAATTCAACTAGCGAAATACTACATTATAAAAACCAAATAAAAAATAAAATAAACCATACTTTTTTATCGAAATATATCCAAAAGCCCGTAATAGATGAAGATAAAATATTTATTCTTACGAAGTTAATTCCACTTCACGGTTCATTACCTGAAATAGATCGTGATAATCATATTATTACAACGATGCTTGTTCAAGTTGCACTTGATACGCATGACCTTGTTCCATCCGAGAACAATCCTGATGAGACAAGAGATCATTTATTAAAGAAGCAACTCCATGTTTTAGCAGGCGACTATTATAGTGGTTTATATTATTATTTACTTGCCCAGACAGGCGACTATAAATTTATTAACACACTAGCGGTAGCAATTAAGCAAATTAATGAATACAAAATGAAATTATATTATCAAGAATATGAAGATATTCAAGAATACCTCGATTTAAAAGTACATGTAGCATCCATCCTTATTTTTAGTGCTGCTGAAGGTACAGAGGTAAATAAATTTAAAGAAGTTTTAAAAGAATGGTTATATATTAAATATCTTTTCGAGTTAAGAGATGACTTAGACCAAAGGGAGCAATCGTTCCTAACAGGGTTAGATATTAATACAGCGAAATCGAATCAGTTACTAAATACTAAAATACAAGCATTTGAAAATAGATTAGAAAATGTATCTCAAGAAGATCTTGAGCTTAAATTATATTTTACAAATAAATTAGAGCAATATAATCATTTAATCACTTCGTCAGTGGAAGAAGGGTAAACGATGACAAACCAATCAAAAGAAAAACGTGTACATCATGTTTTTGAAAAAATATATAATGAATACGATGAAATGAATTCAATTATTTCTTTTCAACAGCATAAAGTTTGGCGAAAAGATGTTATGGATAGAATGCAAGTTCCAGAAGGAGCTACTGCACTAGATGTATGCTGTGGGACAGGGGATTGGTCGATTGCTTTAGCTGAAGCTGTTGGTGAGAGCGGAAAAGTTATCGGTCTCGACTTTAGTAAGAACATGCTTTCAGTTGCTGAAGAGAAGAAACATAGATTAGGCATCGAACAGCTAGAACTGGTCCATGGGAATGCAATGGAGCTTCCTTTTGAAGATAATTCATTCGATTATGTTACAATTGGATTTGGGTTACGAAATGTACCAGACTATATGACAGTATTAAAAGAAATGTATCGCGTTGTAAAACCAAATGGAAAAGTAATTTGTTTAGAAACTTCTCAGCCAGAACTTATTGGCTTTAAGCAAGGATATTTTTTCTACTTTCGTTTTATTATGCCATTATTCGGAAAGGTATTTGCAAAGAGCTATGATGAGTACGCATGGTTAAATGAATCAACGAAAAGCTTTCCAAGTAAATCAGAACTAAAAAATATGTTTGAAACTGCTGGATTTTCTTTTGTTGAAGTGAAAAGCTATACACTTGGTGTGGCTGCTATGCATGCTGGTACGAAACAAATTCGTTAAATAAAGCTTAAGTTCGTGTACTTTACAAATAAAGGTGACATATATGAAACTACCTAAAACTTATGGATATTTAAAAAAGGATTTGGACAAAATTGAGACTTCACTTAATCAAGTGATTCAAGCTGACCATCCTATCCTTCGAAATGCTTCAACAGAGCTACTACAAGCTGGGGGGAAAAGAATTCGCCCAGTCTTTGTATTGTTGGCAGGACAACTTGGAGACTTTCAAGCAGAACAAATAAGTAAGGCTGCCGTATCGCTCGAATTAATACATATGGCTACATTAGTTCACGATGATGTGATTGATGAAGCAGAACTGCGTAGGGGTAAACCCACAATTAAACATACTTATGGGAATCGTGTTGCAATGTACACTGGGGACTATATACTTGCACGTGCTTTAGAAGAGATTTCTACTATAGAGAACCCTAAAGTGCATCGTGCCCTTTCTAAATCATTAGTAGAAGTAGTCTTTGGAGAAATTGAGCAAATTGAGGATAAATTCAACTGGGATCAGAACTTAAGAGATTACCTCAGACGTATTAAACGCAAAACAGCATTATTAATTGCTACAAGTTGTCAATTAGGCTCTATTTTATCTGGTCTTCCGGATAAAGAGGTAAAAGCTATGCACCAGTATGGCTACTATATCGGGATGTCTTATCAAATTATAGATGATATTTTAGACTTCACAGCTACTTCAAGACAATTAGGAAAGCCTGCGGGTAATGATTTGCTACAAGGGAATATCACACTACCCGTGCTATATGGTATGAAAAACGAGACATTTAATAAGTTATTGATGGAAGTCTTCCATGAACCTGAAGCGGTAACTGAAAGTGAAATGGATCATGTAATCGAAGCTCTAAAAATGACAGATGCTATTAAAGAATCTTATAAATTAAGTGATTTATATCTAAAAAAAGCTATCGATTCATTAAACATTTTCCCAGAGAGTCGAGCCAAACAAACGCTTGAAACGATTGCTAAATTTATAGGAAAACGTAAATTATAGGGTAATATTTGTTATTTAAAGCAATGTTTTGTATAATTTTAGAAGTTAGTAGAAAATCATCAAAAGAAAATAAATGAGGTGTCATAATGGAAAAAACATTTTTAATGGTAAAACCTGACGGAGTACAACGTAATTTAATTGGAGAAATTGTACAACGTTTCGAAAAGAAAGGCTATAAATTAGCTGGTGCTAAACTTATGTCAATCAGTAATGAATTAGCTGAGCAACATTACGGCGAGCACAAAGAAAGACCTTTCTTTGGCGAACTAGTAGATTTCATCACTTCTGGACCAGTTTTTGCAATGGTTTGGGAAGGTGAAGATGTAATTGCTACAGCACGTAACATGATGGGCAAAACGAATCCATCTGAAGCTGCTCCAAGCACAATCCGTGGAGACTTTGGAATCACTGTTGGCAAAAACATTATTCATGGTTCAGACTCTCCAGAGAGCGCTGAAAGAGAAATCGCATTATTCTTTGACGAAAAAGAATTAGTAAACTACGACAAAGTAGACAACTCTTGGATTTACTAAAATTTTAAACCCCAAAACCTCCGTTTTCGAACGGAGGTTTTTTAAAAAAAATTATATCTAGAGGCAGGAGAACATAATGTTAGATGATTACGAGAAATTCATACAAAAAGTAAACGATAAACACGATATAGATTTAAGTCTATATAAAGAAACACAAATGAAAAGAAGAATCACTACCCTTCGAAACAAACGCGGTTTTTCCAACTACCTTGATTATTTTCACGAGATGCACAAAGACGATGAGCTTTTAAAAGAATTCATTGATCGCTTAACAATCAATGTTTCGGAGTTCTATCGTAATGCAAAACGTTGGGAAGTACTTCGCACACTTGTAATACCAAAACTAACAGCTAACACCTCACGTTTGACCATTTGGAGTGCTGCTTGTTCAACAGGAGAAGAACCATACAGCCTCGCGATTATGTTTAAAGAGTATTTCCCGAAAATTAACGTAGAGATAGTAGCAACCGATTTAGATGAAGGAGCGCTTCAAAAAGCAGAAGAGGGATTATACGCGGAACAGTCTTTAAAAGAACTACCTGCTGGATTAAAAGAAAAATATTTCACAAAAGAAAATGATGTATTTAAAGTAGACGCTTCTTTACGAAAAAATATCACATTTAAAAAACATAATCTTTTAGCTGATAAATATCCAATTAACCACGATCTTATTGTATGTCGTAATGTACTCATCTATTTTACAGACGAAGCAAAAGAATCAATCTATCGTGGCTTTAGTAAGTCATTAAAAGACAATGGTGTATTATTTGTTGGAAGTACCGAACAGATCTTTGCACCAGATAAATATAACTTTAAATTATTAGATACATTTTTCTATCAAAAGAACTAATTTTAAAAATTAGATTATTTTATAATATGTTTTTTCCAAATTAAAGTTTAGATATGTTATAGTAATTAGAAATCTATTTTATTGGGTACATAAAAAAATATATAGAGGAGAATGCGACAGTGAGGTATCTAACTGCAGGTGAGTCACATGGGAAACAATTAACTACAATAATAGAAGGTATACCTTCTAATTTGCCAATTACTAAAGAAGATATTAATCATTCTCTTTTACGTCGACAACAAGGATATGGCCGCGGGAAAAGAATGCAAATTGAAACAGATCTCATTGAAATTACGGGTGGAATCAGACATGGAAAAACACTAGGTTCACCAATTTCATTAACGCTTACCAATGATGACTTCATTCATTGGACAGATGTAATGGGGGAAGACCCAATTCCTGAAGATACTAAAATTCGTCGTGTTGTTACTCGTCCAAGACCAGGACATGCTGATCTAAATGGCGCGATAAAATATGGCCATAGAGATATTCGAAATATTTTAGAAAGATCTTCAGCCAGAGAAACCGCTGCACGTGTTGCTGCAGGTGCTGTAGCCAAAAAGTTATTAAAAGAACTTGGAATTGAAGTTGCTGGATATGTGAAGGAGATTGCTGGAATTGTAGCTGAAGATAATGACAGCCTTTCAATGACAGAAAGACAAGAAATCTCACAAAAATCACCAGTAATGGTGCTAGATTCGTCTGCTGAAGCAGAAATGATGAAAGCAATTGACCAAGCAAAACTTGAAGGTGACACTGTTGGCGGTGTATGTGAAGTAAGAGTTGAAGGTGTACCAGCTGGTATTGGTTCGTATGTACATTTTGATCGTAAACTAGATTCAAGAATAGCTGGAAGTGTTGTTAGTATAAATGCTTTTAAAGGCGTAGAATTCGGAATTGGTTTTCAAGCTGCTAAAATCTTCGGTAGTGAAAACCATGATGAAATAGCTTACAACGAAGAACAAGGTTATTACCGTACATCTAATCGATTAGGTGGATTTGAAGGTGGAATGACTACAGGGATGCCAATAGTTGTACGTGGTGTGATGAAGCCAATTCCTACAATGATGAAAAAACCTCTTCAAAGTGTAGATATTAATACAAAAGAACAAATCAAAGCAACTGTGGAGCGCTCTGATCCTTGTGCTGTACCTGCAGCTTCAGTCGTTATGGAACATGTTGTAGCTATTGAAATTGCAAAAGCTATTACTGAACAATTCACAAGCGACCAATTTTCACAATTAAAGGATGCACTGGATCAATACCGTGAAGAAATTAGGTGGTTTTAATGGAGAAGCTAACCATTAAAACCAGTACGAATACATATCCAATTATAATTGGTAAAGATGTTCGCAAACATTTGAAGGAGTATATCTCTAAAGATTACTCCTCCATTTTTATAATTACAGATGAAAATGTCGCGGAGCATTATTTAAGCGATATTCGCTCAGCATTAGATGGCAAGCAATTTCACGAAAAAATCTTGCCAGCAGGTGAGAATACTAAAAGCATAGAATGGTATACAGAGATACAAACCGAGGCAATCAAAAATGGTTTAGATAGAAACTCTTTAATAATAGCTCTAGGTGGCGGAGTAGTAGGAGATCTGGCTGGTTTGGTGGCAGCAACCTTTATGCGTGGGATCGATTATATTCAGATGCCTACAACTATTTTAGCCCATGATAGTAGTGTTGGTGGAAAGGTAGCAATTAACCATCCACTCGGAAAGAATTTAATTGGTGCTTTTTATCCACCTGCTAGTGTCATTTATGATGTAGCAACACTTACAACGCTACCTATATCTGAAATTCGTTCAGGTTATGCAGAGATCATTAAAGAAGGCTTGATAGCTAACGAGCGATTATTTGAAGATATTTTAAAAAAGGATTTATCTTTTCGAACACAAGAAGAACTTGCAAATGATCTTTTACAAGCAATAAAAGTAAAAGCAGATATCGTGGAAGCAGACGAAAAAGAGCAGGGAATCCGCAGTTATTTGAATCTAGGACATACATTTGCTCATGCACTAGAAGCTGAACTCGGCTACGGGAAAATAACCCATGGTGAAGCTGTAGCTATTGGACTTTTATTCGCGATACATGTAAGTGAATCAGTGTTTTCTGTTGATTTACCATTTGTTAATCTTAAGGATTGGCTGAACAATAATAACTATCCTATTCATGCTTTTGATTATGATAGCAAAAGAATTCTAAATAAAATGAAAGCTGATAAAAAAACAATCAATCAGCAAATTAAAATGGTATTATTAAAAGCACCAGAAAAGCTAATAAATTACGAATTATCGGATGCAGAACTAATAGATCATCTAGAAATTTTTAAAGAGAGGTTGGTGTTAAAATGATATCACGAGGAATACGTGGCGCAACAACAGTTAACACGAATACAGCAGAAGATATGATCCAACAAACAAAACTTACTTTAGAAGAAATGATTGAGAAAAATAATGTAAAACCAATTGACGTTTCTCATGTGTTTATTTCTGTTACGGATGATTTAAATGCCACGTTTCCAGCTAAAGCACTTCGCGAATTTAGTGGTTGGACATATGTACCTGTCATGTGTATGGCAGAGATAAATGTGGAAAACAGTCTAAAATCATGCATTCGAATTATGATGGTTGTAAATACCGCAGTAAACCAAGAAGAGATTCATCATGTTTTTCGTAATGATGCAATTAAGTTGAGACCAGATTTAGTTGAGAAGAGAGGAGAGCAATAATTGAAACAGAAAGAAATATTAAGTCATTTAAATGCTTACCAACAAGGAAAGCAACTGAATGAAATAAAAGAAGAATTACAATTAGATAAAATTGTGAAATTATCCTCAAATGAAAATGTCTATGGATATTCTCCGAAAGTAAAAAAGGTATTACAAGAGAATTTGCCTGATTTTAATATTTATCCCGATGGTCATACAGGTGAACTTCGAACAGCACTAGCTTCGTTTTATAACCTTGAAGAAAATCGCTTGCTTTTTGGTGCTGGTTCAGAAGAAATCATAACGATTATTTGCCGTGCATTTGTCTTTAATGGCAGAAATACTGTAATGGCAGCAAATTCTTTTCCCCAATATAAGCATAACACCTTAGTTGAAGGTGGGATTGCTAAAGAAATTCCTGTAAAACCAAATGGTAAACATGATTTAGAAAAAATGCTTGAAGCAATTGACGAAAATACATCTGTCGTATGGATTTGTGCTCCTGATAATCCAACAGGTACTTTATCTTCTCAAAAGGAAATCGAATACTTTCTAAAAAATTGTCCAAAAGATGTTTTAGTTGTACTGGATGAAGCTTATCTTGAATTTGTTGATGAAGAGGTTAAACTTGATACATTTGCATACTTAAAAGACTATCCAAACTTAATTTCTTTACGTACTTTTTCAAAGGCGTATGGTTTAGCTGGATTGAGAATTGGATATGGAATCGGTCATCCTGACTTAATTCATCATTTAAATGTAGTTAGAGGACCTTTTAACACGACTTCAATCGCTCAAATGGCTGCTGTTCATGCACTCAAAGATCAAAATTTCATTAATGAAATAAGTGAAAATAATCGCCAGGTAAGAAATGATTTCTATACCTTTTTAGATTCTATTGAATTGAGCTATTACCCAACACAAGGGAACTTTATTTTAGTTTCAACTTCAGTTAGCGGTTTAGATGCTTTTGATTTTTTAATAAAATATGGATTTATTGTACGACCAGGTGAGTTATTGGGTTATCCTAACACCATCAGAATTACAATCGGTAATGATGATGATATGAAAGAACTCCAACAAGTTTTAAAGAAATTTACAGAACAGATTAGGTGAGATAATGGTTAAAAAGAGAATATTAGTTGCAGGATTAGGATTAATTGGTGGGTCTATTGCAAAAGCAATCAAATCAGAAGGAAAACATACTATTATTGGCTATGATGTAAATGGTTCTAGCCTTGAGTTTAGTGTCATGAATGAAATTATAGATAAAGCATATACCGACTTCACCGCAGCGGCAAAAGATGCTGACATTATTATCTTGTCCGCACCGATAACAGAAACAATTAAATTAATGAAAGCTTTAAATGAAATTACTTTTAACCATCAAGTAATCGTTACTGATACGGCTTCAGTAAAAGGGTCAATTATAGAAACCGCAGAAGAATTAATAAATGAACGCATTTCATTTATTGGTGGACATCCGATGGCCGGATCACATAAACGTGGTGTTGAGGCAGCGAAAGTACATTTATTTGAAAATGCTATATACATATTATCTCCGTCGATTCGAAGCACACCAGAAATGGTAGATCTATTAAAAAATATTTTAACACCTTTAAAAAGTAAATTTGTTGTACTTAAATCAGAAGAACATGATGAAATGACAGGCGTAGTCTCTCATTTTCCACATCTCATTGCATCTTCTCTCGTGCATCAAGCGAAGAAATGGGAAGAAACACATGCATACTTACCGAAGCTTGCAGCGGGAGGTTTTCGTGATATCACTAGAATTGCATCTAGTAACCCATTGATGTGGCAAGATATTTTCTATCATAATAGTGGAAAGTTATCTGTTCTTTTAGAAGAGTGGATAACTGAAATGTCGTATCTAAAAGAATTAGTTGACAAGAATGAAAAGAATCGAATGGTTGAATACCTTGATGCAGCAAAATTATACCGTGATGGTATTCCAGAAAAAACTCGTGGTGCTATCCCAGCATTTTACGATTTATATGTTGATATTCGAGATCAAAAGGGAGCAATTGCCAAGGTTGTGCAATTACTAGCTGACATAAATATTAGCATTAAAAATATTCAAATTCTTGAAGTACGTGAAGGTATTGATGGTGCACTGCGATTAAGTTTTAATTCTCGAAAAGACCAAGAGTGCAGTAAAAATCACTTAGAAAAAAGTGGTTACGACACGACAATACAAGAATAAGGGGGCGGAATATCATGAAAAATTACAGTTTATCACCGATAAAAAAAGGATTAAACGGTGAGATTGAAATTCCAGGAGATAAGTCAATTTCACATCGCGCGGTTATTTTTGGTTCTTTAGCAGAAGGTGTTACAAAAGTAAGTAATTTTTTAGATGGTGAAGATTGTTTACGCACTGTTGAAGCATTCCGTTTAATGGGCGTTAATATCATCCAAGATCAAGATTCCTTAGTCATTGAAAGTAAAGGTGCTAAAAACCTTAGTGAGCCACTTGCTCCACTTTATTTTGGAAACTCTGGAACTACCGCAAGATTAATGCTTGGTCTTCTCGCCGGTTTACCAATGTTTACAACCGTTTATGGTGACGAGTCATTAAGTAAACGCCCGATGGATCGGGTAATAAACCCTGTATCTAAAATGAACGGTGTTTTCTCAGGGAGACAAGCAGCAAAATTTCTTCCAATAGCAATTAACGGCCAAAAATTAACCGGTATTACATACGACTTACCTATTAAAAGTGCACAAGTAAAGTCAGCTGTATTATTAGCGGGCTTATTTGCAGAAGGCGAAACCGTAGTGACAGAAATGACACAAACTAGAAACCATACAGAAACGATGATGGAAGCTTTTGGTGCTAATATCCAAACAGATGGTAAGACAACACGCCTTCATGGAAACCAAACCTTAACCGCAACAGATATACATGTTCCTGGTGATATTTCATCAGCAGCGTTCTTTCTAGCTGCTTCTGCTGCTAAACCTGGCAGTAAGTTAATTTTGAAAAAAGTTGGCTTAAACCATACGAGGACTGGCATTATAGACGTATTACTTGAAATGGGAGCATCTATAGAAATAATGAATCAAGAAAAAGTAGCTGGTGAATTACTTGGTGATTTGGTTATTCACAGTAAAGCGTTAGAAGGAATTGAAATCTCAGGTGAAATCATACCTCGTCTTATTGATGAAATTCCTATCATTGCTTTAATTGCTACACAAGCAAAAGGGAAAACAATTATACGCGATGCTGAAGAGTTACGTGTGAAAGAAACAGATCGAATCGCAGCCGTTGTAGATGTTCTTTCCACACTTGGAGCAAAAATCACAGCTACAGACGACGGAATGATTATTGAAGGAACAGGTCAACTTGATGGTGGGGAAATCAAATCTTACAATGATCACCGAATTGCAATGATGGGTGCAATTGCTTCATTCTTTACAGACGAAGAAATTATTATTGACGACATTTCTTCCATAGCCATTTCCTATCCGAACTTTTTCGCAGATTTAAAAAAGGTAACTGTTGATAATAAAAATTAGAAGTTCATTCCGTTTCTAAAACAATATACTTCCGAAACGATTTTATTCACATACCTATTTCAAACTCAAATACCCACAATAAAAAACAGAGGAGATTAGCAGCCTCTGTTTTTTATTGTTATACTTATAATTATCTTAAAGCTTAGAAAAAATATAGGTAACTCAACTCTATTCATTGATTGAAAGATTTGTTTTCGATATGATAACAATATAGAGTAAGTAAGAGAAAGGTTGGGCGTATGGATACGATACTACAAGCTGTTCAATTAGTAGAAAACAATCAAATAGATGAAGCACTTCGTTTGCTGCAAGAATTTTCTAATGGAGCAAACGATGATGAGAAATATACTATTGCTGAATTATATTTGCAATGGGGCTTTCTAGACGAAGCAAAAGAAATCCTAAAGGAATTAATCCATAAGTATCCCGATGAGAGCGATCTTATATTAAGTCTATCAGATATTTATATTGAACAAGAAAACGATGAAGAAGCAATGGAATTGCTAGCAGAAATAGGTGAAGACCAACCAGAATATGTTCAAGTATTACTACAATTAGCTGATTTATATCAATCACAAGGATTATTTGAAGTTGCTGAACAAAAATTGTTGGAGGCTAAGAATTTAATGCCTAATGAAGTTATCATTGACTTCGCGTTAGGAGAGCTTTTCTTTTCAATTGGTGAATTCTTAAAAGCGACAACCTATTATGAAAAGGTTAGTAACGAATCAGATACCATTGCAGATATTTCTGTTCATGATCGTTTAGCAGAATCTTATGCAGCAATTGGTGAATATGAAAAATCACTCGACTACTTTAAAACAGGTGAAACGGAAACCCCTGATAAATATTTCAAATACGGTGTTACCGCTAAACAAGCCGATAGAAACGATATAGCAATTTATGCTTGGAAACGTGTACTAGAGTTAGATGAGTATTATCATACCGTTTACCTCAATCTAGCGGAGGCTCTTCTTGACGAAGCAATGTATGAAGAAGCATATGAAACTGTAAAGAAAGGCTTGCAAGTTGATGAGTTTAATAAACAACTTTATTTCATTGCAGGAAAAGTAACTAATCAATTAAATGCCTTAAAAGAGAGCGAAGAATATCTCCGTGAAGCAATTGCTTTAGATCCAGATTATATGGAAGCAATTTTATTTTTAGTGGAACATCTAAAAGAAGCAAATCGATATGAAGAAGTTATCGAACTGATAACGGAAGTTAAATCGATTGGTTCAGGTGATCCTTTATACGACTGGGAGCTAGCAAGAGCTTATAATGAAGAAGAAAACTTTGATGAGGCACTGAAAGCATATCGAGAAACTTATGAAATATTGAATGATGATACTGATTTCTTAAAAGAATATGGTTATTTCCTAACAGAAGACGGGCAAATAAAAGAAGCAATCAACGTTTTTGAGAATTACTTAAAACATGAACCAGAGGACTATGAAATAGAAGAATTTTACTCCCGACTAAAACTCAATGAGGAGAATGAAGGAGAATTATAATGAATACTTCGATAAAGTCTTACGAAAAAAAGGCGTTTATATTTTGGTTTTTAAATCAATATGACATTAAATTGCGAGAAGCAAACTGGATTTTGACTTTTATAGCTAATAATAAACATACGTTAGAGAATGTCCATTTCGTTCGCGATGCTGATCGTACAGAGCGAAGTATTATTATTGCAACGAAATGTTCGGACAAACCAGCCTTTCAATTTCATAAAGGGGAATTGATGACTACTGATGCTGAAAAAGCGTTTCATGACATTCGATTGAATCCATTTGAACCATTATATATAGAACTTCATTTCCATCAGTCAAATCAATCACCACAGTATGCTTTCGTCCTTGAAGAAAACCCTTTTTTACCAGATAAGTTTTATATTACTTCAGAGGACAAAAAACAAACAAAATCTATTATTAACTATTCTCTTCAATTGCATAAAAGAGAAGCGTTATTGAAAAAAATTGACCAAGCCCTAGATAGTAAAGATAAAGAGCAATTTTTAACTCTAACAAACGAGTTAAATGATATAGAAATGACACTCCTTAACCAACCAACTCACTAATTTCAAAGTTGATTATTCTCATTTAAATGAGTTACTATTTATAGGGTTGGCTTTCTATTTATTATTTTTTAGCAGAAAGGTTGTTATTTATTAATGAAGTGGAATAGTGAAGCACTTGATAAGTATGTACAAGCAAAAGAATATGTCGATACCATTCTATTACCACTCATTCCTTTTCAGTTTGGGGATGATGAGGTATCTTCAAAAACAGCTTTCCAAAACGAAGTTATTAATATTTTCTCAAATGAAATTGAAAGAGAATTAAGCGGCCGTATAATGGTAGCACCTAATTATTATTATTTAAAAGATGCTACGGATGAAAAAGATAGAATCAATGCTTGGATCGAGGATATGCAGAAGCAACCTTTTGAACATATCATTTTACTAACCTTCGATGCAAATTGGAAAAAAGTCGAGAAAGATTTACAAGGGACCGTACTATGGTTACCAGCTGTACAATCTGGAGATATAAACTCGAAAGAAATGCAGTCGATGCTTCGAGATCAAATTAGCCAAGTTTCTGACATGATTCGTTCTTTTTGGTGAGTGTAAAATCGCAAGAACAGGGAATAATAGTTTCAGTATATAATAAACTGATGAGGTAATTATCGAAAATTCAGTTATATTGTAGTAATATAAAAAGATTTTATTTTAACGTTCGGTTTTATATTGACCGATGTTCAAGATTACGCTATCATGGTATTGTCCTAGTTATTTATTTTATTCATAATACCCGTGATTAATGTAAAAGAGGGGGGGAAAATCATGAGTGAAGAAAAAAAGCAACAAGTATCCCGTAGACAGTTTTTAAACTATACTCTTTTAGGAGTAGGTGGATTTATGGCAGCTGGTGTGTTAATTTCTCCAGTAAGAATGGCTATTGATCCTGTATTAAAATCAGCAGGTACAAGCGATTTAGCAAACGTTGGACTTTCAGTTGATGATATAACAACAGATCCACAACGTGTTGACTGGAATGTTGAACAAATAGATGGCTGGTATGATTCTGAGGTAAACCGTACTGCGTGGGTTTATAAAAATGATAATGATGAAGTTGTAGCCTTTTCCCCAGTTTGTACGCATTTAGGCTGTTTTGTTTCGTGGGAAGGTAATGATGCTCATCCAAACGAATACTTCTGTCCGTGTCATGGAGGAAGATTCCTTAAAGATGGGACAAACGTTCCAGGTACACCACCTTTAACTCCGTTAAATCGTTATGAGCAGGAAATTAAAGATGGAATGTTATTCCTAGGAGATGTAATTAAATAAGGGGAGGTTAAAAACAGATGCTACAGAAATTATACGATTGGATTGATGAGCGAATTGACCTTCACCCAATCTGGCGAGATATCGCTGACCATGAAGTACCAGAGCATGTTAACCCGGCTTATCAATTTTCAGCCTTTGTATATTGTTTTGGTGGCTTAACGTTCTTTGTAGTAGTCATTCAGATTCTTTCTGGTATGTTCTTAACAATGTACTATGTACCAGATATCGAAAATGCATTTAGATCAGTGTATTACTTACAATCTGAAGTAGCACATGCACAAATCGTTCGAGGAATGCATCACTGGGGTGCCAGTGTTGTAATCGTAATGCTTTTATTACATACATTACGCGTATTTTTCCAAGGAGCATACAAGAAACCACGTGAACTCAACTGGATGGTTGGGGTTCTAATCTTCTTTATCATGCTTGGATTAGGTTTTACAGGTTATTTACTACCGTGGGACAACAAAGCTTATTTCGCAACACAAGTTGGACTTGAAATGGCCGAGACCGTTCCGTTTATCGGTGAATACTTGAAAGTATTACTTGCTGGTGATTCCTCCATTGTTGGAGCACAAACATTAACTCGATTCTTTGCGATTCATGTTTTCTTCTTACCAGCTGCGTTATTTGCACTATTAGCAGTACACTTTATCTTGATTAGAAGACAAGGTATTTCTGGACCACTATAAAAAGGAGGGGAAAGCGCAATGCAAAAAGGGAAAGGTATGAAATTCGTTGGTGACTCTCGGATTAAGCAAGGACCAACAGTCTCACGTATACCAAAAGATTATTCAGAGTATCCTGGCAGAACAGAAGCTTTTTGGCCCAACTTTTTATTAAAAGAGTGGTTAGTTGGAGCGGTTTTCCTTGTTGGATTTCTTACGTTAACGATAGCTCACCCGCCACCGTTAGGCGGAATTGCTGATCCGACAAACGCTTCATTTATTCCATTGCCAGACTGGTACTTCTTGTTCTTATACGAACTTCTGAAATATGAATTTGCTAGTAACCAATATATTCTTCTCGGAATGCTTGGCCTACCTGGTTTAGCATTTGGAGCATTATTACTTGCACCATTCCTAGATAATGGACCTGGACGCAGACCAAGTCAGCGACCAGTTGCAGTTGGAATGATGTTACTAGGGTTAGCTTCTGCTATCTGGTTAACATACACTTCTGCAGCACCAGTTGATTGGGAACAACGTGCAGCAACTGATAGACCAGTTCTACCAGAGGATTCAGCAGCTGTCATCGATACAGAACATGCAGGTTTTTCAGCTTATGAAACTAGCTGTATGATGTGTCATGGAGCTGAATTAGAAGGTACAGCAGGACCAACTTTAGTAGGAATTGAATATTCTGCTGAAGAACTTGATGATATCATTCAGAATGGTATTGGAGAGATGCCTGCAGGTACATTCCAAGGAAATGACGAGGAACGCGAACAGTTAATTGACTTTATCTTAACTGTTAATGAAGAGAACTAGTAATTTTTGGGATATTATATAAGACACCTTTGCCTTTGTCGGTAAGGGTGTCTTTTTTTACACTATGGGTATCAGATTCTTTAGTAAAGAGGGTTGGCCATGCTAAAATACATATTACTTGATAAGAAATTTATATTGCTTTTATTTCTCATTAACTTGTTTGGTACTATCTATGGTTATTATTGGTATATGCCACAACTAGCAATCACACCAGATATCTTTCTGATTTTTGTACCAGATAGCCCTACAGCAAGTTTATTCTTTACTATCTTTTTATTCTTTTTCCTATTCAATAAAAATACTCCTTATATTGAAGCGTTGGCACTTATGACGTTGGTCAAATACGGTACATGGGCAGTCGTTATGAACTTACTTACGTTGATAGTCGAAGGCTCTCTAAACCCCGCAGGCTATATGTTAATGGCAAGTCATGCAGGTATGGCTATTCAAGGAGTTCTTTACTCTTCTTTTTACAAAATTAAATTGCGCCATTTAGTAGTGGCTGGAATATGGACATTACATAACGATATTATTGATTATGTATATGGAATGATGCCTATTTATTCGAAGCTAACCGTTTATATGAATGAAATTGGTTATTTCACGTTTTGGTTAAGTATCGCATCTATTATACTTGCCTATTATTTAACAATCGGCAGAAAGAAAATAAACTCTCTGTGATAAACACTCTCAACCCATCATATATATAAAGTAGCCTAAAAAATGGGGTGAAGTGATGGTATTAACACAATTAACTTCAGTCATCTATTCCGTCATGCATCATATATTTACTTTTAACGGGTTTGAAATGTTACAGCAATGGATTTATACGAATGTGACAATTTTACCATTAATTCCAGCAATTATAATTGTTGGTGGGATTATAATTTTTACATTAACCTACGTAAGTTGGAGAAAATATAGAGCAGAACAAGAGAAGAATCACCGGAAGAAGGACAAAATGATTGACTGACATCCCTTTTCTGACTAAAATTAACTTATAAACATATGTTGGGGGTGTACAAATGCCAGGATATTTTATCTATTTAGCGATACTAATCATCATACCGATTTTAGCACAATCAAAAGTAAAATCTGCTTATGCAAAGTATTCTAAAAAGCCTACTTCTTCTCAGTTAACTGGAGCAGAAGTTGCGAGAAAAATATTAGACGATAATGGCTTATATAATGTTGATATAGGACAATCTAAAGGTACGTTATCCGACCATTATGATCCTAGATCCAAAATAGTTAGACTTTCAAAAGACAACTATCATGGGCGTTCGATGGCAGCGGCAGCTGTAGCAGCTCATGAAGTTGGACATGCTATGCAAGATCAGGAAGAATATGCGTTTTTAAAACTTAGAAGTGCATTAGTACCTGTTGCAAACTTCGGTTCAAATATTGCCTTCTTTTTCATTCTAGGTGGTATTTTCCTCGATATGAGTGAACTGTTTCTTCTAGGAATCATCTTTTTCTCAGCTGCAGTACTGTTTCAGTTAGTAACTTTACCAGTTGAGTTTGATGCTTCTAACCGTGCAATGACACAACTCGTTTCCGGTGGAATAATCAGAAATGATGAAGAACGGGATACGAAGAAAGTCTTGAACGCCGCTGCATTAACATACGTAGCCGCAGCACTAGTTGCTTTACTTGAGTTAGTGAGATTTATCTTGATGTTTGCTAATAGAGATTAATTATAACAAAAAGAATCGCCAGAACAATTACGTTCTCAGCGATTCTTTTTCTATTCTATAGGTTTCTTGTTTTCATCAAGAGTAAAACCTTCTCCTTGAACATCTTGCACAGTACTTATTGAGACAAATGCATGAGGATCTACATCTTGGATAATGTTTTTCAGGCGAACGATCTCATTTCGTGCAACAACACAATACAGAACATCTCTCGTTTCACCAGAAAAACTCCCGCGACCATTTAGAATCGTAACACCACGATCCATGGAAAGTATTTTCTTTGCAATAGCTTCACTATGATTGGATATAATTGTTGCTCCTTTTGCTAAGTATGCACCTTCTTGGATAACATCTAGCACTCGAGCACCAACATAAACTGCAACTAATGTGTACATTCCTTGAGCTAAATCTAGAATCAAGAAAACAGAAGAGGAAATGACAATTAAGTCAAAAAGAAACATTGTGTTTCCCATGCTCCATCCAATGTACTTGTTTGCTAGTCTAGCAATGATATCTACACCACCAGTTGTGCCGCCAAATCGGAAGATAATACCTAGCCCTACTCCGATAAACACTCCTGCAAATAGTGTGACAAGCATCATATCATTTTGTAGTTCAATATTAAATTCATATATTTGGAAGACTGCCAAAAACGCAGATACGGCCGTCGTTCCAATAATCGTATAAAAGAATGTATTTCTTCCTAATAACTTCCACCCTATAAAGAAAATCGGGATGTTTAATACGATGTAAGTTACGGCTGGGTCTAACTCCCATAGAAAATATAAAAGAAGTGTTATTCCTGTGAATCCACCTTCACCTAAATTATTTTGCATATTAAAATGTACGATACCAAATGAATAAATTGCTGCCCCTAATAAAATAAAAAAGATATTTTTATATCTTAATCCAAATATCACTGTCGTTACCTCCGCATCTTTAAATTAGACATTACCCATTATAATCATTTTATCCATAAAGAACAATTTAATATATAATAGGAGTAGTTTATAATTGATTTATCTAATCGAAAAATTAAATGGATTAACTTGGAAAAACAATTAAGCAAGCTTCCATAAAATTTGTCAAATTACCTTTGATTCGCTAACATGAAGGATAAGTGAATTTCTATTGATGAGGTGTAAAGCAGATGTCTAAAGCGTATACGACAAAAGAAATACAGCAGAGGGTCGATAATTATATTAGCCAATTTGAAGAAGGCTATTTTTCTCCACTTGCAATGACAGCAAGACTAACAGAGGAAGTGGGCGAACTAGCTCGTGAGGTTAATCATTATTACGGTGAGAAGCCTAAGAAACCCACGGAAAAAGAAAATACTATTGAAGAGGAACTAGGAGATATTATTTTTGTCCTAGCAAGTTTTGCAAATTCGCTTAATATTGACCTAGCGGATAGCTTCGAACAATCGATGTCGAAATTTGAAACAAGAGACAAGGATCGTTGGACTAGAAAAGATAGAAAGTAATCATTTATATAGAGGTGAAATGAAGATGGCAATAAAAATAATTCTTGCTGGCCCACGAGGTCAAATGGGACAAGAAGCAATTCAAATGATAGAAAAAATGTCTAATTTTCAATTGGTTGCAGTTATTGATCATAAAAATGACGGTAAAGTGCTTAATGATATCGTTCCATTTCAGGCTAGTAACACACCAGTATTTGAAAATCCTGAAATGTGTTTTCAGGAAGTAGAAGCAGATGTATTTATTGATCTAACTAGCCCTAAAACTGGCTATATACATACAAAATTAGCTTTGGAGAATAACCTTCGTTGTGTCATTGGTACCTCTGGGTTTACAGAGCAAAGTGTCAATGAATTAAAAGAAATAGCTGACGCGAAACAACTAGGCTGCATCATTGCTCCTAACTTTGCTATTGGAGCAGTACTTATGATGAAGTTTTCCCAAATGGCTGCTACATATTTCCCAGACGTTGAGATTATCGAGAAGCATCATGATAAAAAAGTTGATGCACCGTCAGGAACAGCCGTAAAAACAGCAGAAATGATTAGAAAATCAAGAGAGTCCAAAATACAAGGACATCCTGAAGAACATAGTGAAATGGAAGGGGCAAGAGGGGCGACGTTTGATGGCATGCACATTCATAGTGTCCGTCTTCCTGGATTTGTTGCCCATCAAGAAGTTATCTTTGGTGGACCGGGTCAGTTACTAACAATAAAACATGATTCTATAAATCGCGACTCATTTATGGATGGAATAAAAGTGTCCGTTAATAAAGTGATGGAAATGGATAAGCTCGTCTACGGATTAGAGAATATATTATAATTTAGGAGGATGAGCATGATGAAAATAGCTTTGATCGCACATGATAAAAAGAAAGAAGATATGATACGTTTTTCAATTGCTTATGAAAATTTATTAAGTAAGCATACTTTATACGCGACCGGAACGACTGGTAAACTTATTACCAAACAAACTGGTTTAGATATACATCGTTTTAAATCAGGTCCGTTAGGTGGAGACCAACAAATAGGTGCTATGATTGCAGATAATAAAATGGATATGGTTATTTTCTTCCGCGACCCTTTAACAGCTCAACCACATGAACCTGATGTCACAGCTTTAATGCGACTTTGTGATGTTTATCATGTCCCACTAGCAACTAACCTTGCAGCAGGGGAAATATTCTTGCATGGACTAGAGCGTGGAGATTTCAATTGGCGTGAACTTATTAAAGAAAAAGAAGAGAATGAAGAATGAAGATAGGAATTACATGTTATCCATCAGTTGGAGGATCTGGAGTAATAGCTACAGAGCTTGGTAAGTTGTTAGCAGATAGTGGTCATGAAATCCATTTTATTACTTCTAGCCTACCATTTCGATTGGATAAAATTCACCCAAAAATATTCTTTCATCAAGTAGAAGTTAACCATTATCCTGTGTTTCAGTATCCACCATATGATTTATCCCTAGCGTCTAAAATGGCTGAAATTATTGATCAGGAGAAATTAGATATTTTACATGTTCATTATGCTATTCCACATGCAATCTGTGCCATTCTAGCAAGAGATATTGCAGATCACAAAGTAAAGGTAGTTACCACATTACATGGAACTGATATTACTGTATTAGGGATCGATGATACGTTTAAAAAAATGATAAATTATGGCATTGAAAAATCAGATGCTGTTACAAGTGTTTCACAAAGCTTAGCAATGCAAACGAAAGAAATGATGCAAACAGAAAAAGAGATATCTGTCATCTACAACTTCGTTGATGAAAAAGAATATTATCCGAAATCTAATGATAATCTGAGAAAACAATATAATATTACAGACGATGAAAAAGTAGTCATCCATATTTCTAATTTCCGTAAAGTAAAAAGAGTACAAGATGTCATTCATACATTTAAAAAAGTGAATCAATCAACGAATTCAAAGCTTTTATTAATTGGTGATGGACCAGAATACTCAACAATGAAAAAATTAGTACAAAAATTAGATATTGTAAAAGATGTACTATTCTTAGGCAAACAAAATAATATCAGTGAAATTATCTCTATGGCTGATATTATGTTACTGCTTTCAGAAAAAGAAAGTTTTGGACTTGTGCTACTTGAAGGTATGGCTTGTGGTGTACCAAGTGTAGCTACCAATATTGGTGGGATTCCTGAAGTAATCGACCATGGGGAAACAGGATATATGGTTGATATGGGGGATACAGAGCAAGCTGCTACATACATCCTAGAACTTTTTAATAATCCAGAAAAACTAAATCAGTTTTCAAATAATGCATTAAAAAGAGTAGAGCACCACTTTCATTCTGATAAGATTGTCCAAGAATATATTGATTTATATAAACAGATTTTAGTTTAAACGAAAACGGTGGTAGAAATGTTAACCGACATATTTAAAAATGCATTGCCAATATTAGAGAATCTCGAAAAGAATAATTTCGAGGCCTATTTTGTTGGTGGTTGTGTACGTGACTTGTTATTAGGCCGTCCGATTAAAGATATTGATATTACTACATCAGCAACTCCTGATGAAGTTCAAGAGATTTTTCCCAAAGTTATTCCAGTGGGGATTGAACACGGGACGGTTATTGTCCGTCATCAAGGGGAGAGTTATGAAGTAACCACCTTTAGAGAAGATGGCTCGTATACAGATAATAGGCACCCTGATCAGGTATCTTTCATAAGAAATATTGCCGAAGATCTGAAACGTCGTGACTTTACAATAAATGCACTAGCAATGGATAAAAGTGGTGCAATTATTGACATGTTCGAGGGTCAAAGAGACATCAATCAAAAAATTATTCAAACAGTTGGCGATGGTACTAAACGCTTTAAAGAAGATGCATTAAGAATAATTCGTGCTTTACGTTTCTCCAGTCAAATAGGATTTGAAATTGAAAAAGACACACTAACTTCGATGATAGCTTGTAAACAAGATATTAATCATTTATCAACAGAAAGAATTACCAATGAAATAGAGAAATTCTTTGCCGGAAGTTACGTAGAAAAAGGCATAGATTACTTAAAACAAACGAATATTTATCAAGAGTTACCGATATTAAAGCAGCATCCATACTTAATAGAGAAGCTCCCCAAACGTATGATACCGCTCCCGTCTATAGCAGTGGTATTCGCACTTTTTCATTATAAAGAACCGAGCATATCGATTCATCAATGGGTAAAAGAATGGAAGTGCTCAAACCAAGTCAAACGTGAAGCTTTCGAACTAATTGATAATTTGGTATACTATGAAAAATATAGTTTAGACACTTTTTTAATCTATCAGTTAAGAGATGAATTGATTCAAGCATTTATTTTGCTTGTTAAATTGTTATTTGACAAAGAAATAATTCATGAAGATATTGTCACTTCAAAGATGAAACTTCCCATCCGTTCAAGGGCTGAACTGTTGATTAACGGAAATGATCTCCTTCAACTATTCCCAGAGATAGATAAAGGACCGTGGATAAAAACACTGTTAGAAACCATCGAAAAGAAAGTTGTTACTGGGGAATTAACGAATAATTATCACGAGATAAAGGAATGGCTGAAATGGAATCAACCAGAAGTAAACTATTAACGATATTGTCAGAGAATGAAGAGAAATATATCTCTGGACAAGAAATATCTGAAGCATTAAATATCTCTCGAAATAGTGTTTGGAAGCATATGAAAGCACTAGAGAAGGATGGTTTTGAAATCGAAGGGGTACCACGAAAAGGGTACAGAATTATTCAGCATCCAAATAAGGTTAGTGACAATACGATAAAATGGGGGCTAAATACAAAGTGGCTTGGCCAAACGGTTATCCACAAAGAGACTACTCAATCTACTCAACTCATAATTCATCAAGCTGCACAAGAAGGAGCGCCCCACGGAACGGTAGCTATTGCTGATGAACAAACAAAAGGCCGTGGCAGGTTAAACCGTGAATGGCACTCTGGTAAGCAAAAGGGGATGTGGTTAAGTATTTTGCTGCGTCCAGCTATATTACCTCAGCAAGCACCTCAATTGACCTTATTAACAGCAACGGTGCTCGCTGATGTAATTAAAAATGAAACAAATATTAATCCTTTAATCAAATGGCCAAATGATATTTTAATCCATACAAAAAAAGCTGCAGGTATTTTAACAGAAATGCAGGCAGAGCAGGATCAAATTCAATACATCGTTATTGGAATTGGTTTAAACATTAATCATACAGCATCTGATATTCCAGAAGACTTGAGGTCTCTTGCAACATCATTAAAGGTTGAATCTAACAAAGAGTGGTCGATTCAAACATTTGTTCAAGCGTTTCTTCAAACATTCGAGACTGCATACGATTCATTTATTGAAAATGGATTTAGTGAAGTAAAGAAGAAATGGGAAGGGTATGGATTTAAGCTAGGCGAAGAGATAAAAATAATTAATCAAAACGAAGAGAGAAAAGCAATTTTTAACGGAATTGCAGAAGATGGGGCATTGCTTATCAAAGATAATGCGAACCAAGTTTCAAAAGTGTACTCTGGAGAAATTGAATGGTTCAAATAAGGGGGAAATAAAATGAAAACAAGACATGATCTAGTAAACATGAAGCAAGAAAAAGAGAAAATCACGATGCTTACTTCCTATGACTATCCATCCGCCAAACAAGCTGAAGAAGCTGGCGTCGATATGATTCTAGTGGGTGATTCTCTAGGTAACGTAGTTTTAGGCTATGATTCAACTATTCAAGTTACATTGGATGATATGATTCATCACGGAAAAGCAGCAAGACGTGGGGCAAAAAATACTTTTCTAGTAGTTGATATGCCTTTTATGTCTTATCACGTATCTTTAGAGTTATCGATGGCTAATGCAGGGAAACTTTTTCAGGAAACAAATGCTCAAGCTTTAAAAATTGAAGGCGGTTCCAAAGAGAATTTACAACTTATTGAACGACTTAGCGATGCAGGTATTCCAGTTGTCGCACACCTTGGTCTTACTCCGCAAACTTTTAATGTACTTGGCGGCTATAAGGTCCAAGGGAAGGACAAAACCTCAGCTCGTAAATTAATAGAGGAATCAAAAAAAGTTGCTGAAGCTGGTGCAGTTGCATTAGTTTTAGAATGTGTTCCAATGGAAATTGCTGAATTAATTACTGCAGAAATCGATATTCCGACAATTGGTATTGGTGCAGGAATCCATTGTGATGGTCAAGTATTGGTTTATCATGACGTATTAAAATATGGGGTAGATCGTCTCCCTAAGTTTGTTAAATCATATGGGGACTATAATACTGACGGTGGAGAAGCAGTCAAAAGATATGTAAAAGATGTAAAGGCTGGTAATTTCCCGACAGAAGAATATTCATTTTTATTACAAGACACTTCAATTCTAAAAGAACTCTAAGGTAGGTTTATCATGAAAGTTATCCGTAAAATTAAAGAAATGCAGGCAGTAACAACTAAACTAAAAACTGAAAAAAAGACAATAGGATTTGTAGCTACAATGGGTTTTCTTCATGAAGGCCACACAACATTAATGGAGAATGCGAAGCGTGAAAATGATGTGTTAATTTCAAGCATTTTCGTTAACCCCTTACAGTTCGGTCCGACAGAAGATTTTTCTGAATATCCACGAGATGAAGAGCGCGATATTTCAATCGCAAGGGATGCAGGAGTAGACTTTTTATTCATACCAGATGTAGAAGAGATGTACCCAGAAGAAAATAAAATTAAAATGCATATTACAGACAGAGTTGACGTTCTCTGTGGCAGCTCAAGACCAGGACATTTCGATGGAGTAATTACGGTTTTAACTAAATTATTTCATATCATTCAACCAGATCGTACATATTTCGGTCTTAAAGATGCACAACAAGTTTCTGTTGTCGATGCACTGATAACCAATCTTAATTTCCCAACAGAATTAATTGGGATACCAACTGTTAGAGAGACGGATGGCTTGGCAAAAAGCAGCAGAAATGTGCGACTAACCGCTATAGAGAGAAAAGAAGCAAAATACTTATATCAAGCATTATTAAGAGCCCAACAATTATTTATTGACGGGGAAGATAATCCTGCTATTATTATAAGAGAAGTTAAATCAACGATTGAGAAACATACCACTGGTAGAATCGACTATGTTGAATTACTAAGCTTTCCAAGTTTAAAAGCCTTTGAGCGGATAAATGAGCAATTTATTATTGCAGTAGCAGTTCAGTATAGTAATGCAAGACTAATCGATAATTTAATAATAGATTCTAATGGTCGTATCGTTCAGCAATATAAATAGGAGGAAGTATTATGTTCCGCACTATGATGAAGAGTAAAATCCATCGGGCTCGAGTAACAGAAGCAAATTTAAATTACGTCGGCAGTATTACAATTGACGAGGATATACTCGAACAAGTTAATATTTTACCTCATGAAAAAGTACAAATTGTAAATAATAATAATGGTGAAAGATTTGAAACTTACGTCATTCCTGGAGAACGAGGCTCGAAAGTTATTTGTCTAAATGGAGCAGCTGCAAGGCTTGTTCAACCAGATGATATTGTAATCATCGTTTCGTATGCACTAGTACCAGAATCAGACATCTCATCACATAAACCTATTGTTGCAATCATGGATGAGAACAATGATGTTCAACAGCTTCTGATAGAAGAACCCGCAAGAACGATAATGTAATTAAAATAAGAACTCTTATCGGAATAATGATAAGAGTTCTTTTAAATTTTGGTTGTGTTAATAAAGCTCAATGTTATTAAAAGCAGAAACCCCAAAATGCCATACGTTACTAGAATATATTTCACTTCGGCTTGATTTAGGTATATAATATCTCTGTAGATATGGGGGTGCAATACTTGGAAAGATTTGTAGTGGTTGATTTAGAAACAACTGGCCATTCTCCTGAAAACAAAGATAAAATTATCGAGATAGGCATCGTTATCATAGAGAATGACAAAATAGTTGAGAAAAGAAATACTTTATTAAATCCCAATAAATCAATTCCTCCTTTTATAAGTAACTTAACAAATATAAAAAATGAAGATGTAGAAGATGCACCAATATTTGAAGAGAAGGCGGATACAGTTGTTGAGCTTTTTAAAGATAGTTACTTAATCGCTCATAATGTACCATTTGATATGGGATTTTTAAATACCGAATTAAAAAATAGTGGGAGAACGACATTAAATAATCGTGTAATCGATACTGTAGAGCTTTCCAGAATACTTTTTCCTAAAGCACCTGGATATAAATTAGGACAACTTGCAGAATATCTAGATATAAATCATAACGATCCACACCGTGCGCTTTCAGATGCAATTGTTACTGCAAAGCTTTTTCTCAAACTAAAAGAGAAATTGAGTAAACTCCCGTTCGAAACACTAGATCATTTATCAAAAATTGAGAAGTTACTTAAATCAGACCTATACTTTTTATTAGAAGAATTTAAAGAAAAAGCAATGATGGATATCTTTGATGAGCCAAATCTAGTTACTTACAATGGTTTAGCATTCAAAATGGAAGATGATATAGAGGAAATCTATAACGAGGATAAGTTATCGTATGGTGATTTTCTTGATGAGGTCTATGAAGCAGGTGGGAGTCTTAGCAAACATTTAAAGAATTATGAAAAGCGCCCTGGACAACGAGATATGTCTGAGATTATTTTTGATGCTTTTCAAGTAAATAAACATGGATTAATCGAAGCAGAGACTGGTACTGGTAAATCTTTAGCTTATTTACTTCCAGCGGTATATGAAGCAGTTCATACAAAAAGTCGGATTGTAATTAGTACATATACTACCCAGCTTCAATCACAATTATTAGAAGAAGAAATTCCTTTACTTCAGCAGCTAGTTCCTTTTGACTTTCACGTTGTTTTGCTTAAAGGAAGAAATCATTACCTAAGTCTTGAAAGATTTTCATATGAATTAGCAAATAGTGACTCAGATAACTATGATATAACCCTTACAAAAGCAATTCTTTTGGTTTGGCTGACAGAAACCCTGACAGGGGATATTGATGAAATACAGCTTCCAACAAGTGGCTATTCTTTCTATAACCGCGTTTCTTCAGATGCTGAAGGGAAAACTGATGGGCAATCACCGTGGGTAAGGTATTCATACTATTTAAAGGCAAAGAGAAAAGCTCAAAAAGCCAATATAGTTATTACCAATCATGCGTTGTTATGTACAGATATGTTCAATGATTATCAATTTTTACCTTCGTACAATAAGCTCATCATTGATGAAGCACATCATCTTGAGAATACTGCAGCACACCATTATGGTTTAAAACTAGATAATGTTACTTTACACTACACGTTAAATCAGATTGGTCGTACAGAAGATAATAAAGCATTTGATCAAATCATTAGTAAATATATTGAATCCTTACAAGAAATCCCTTTAGATAAATGGGATGTCATATTCGATCAGGCGAAAAGAGAAATTGATGATTTATTTCAATTTATTTATAATTATGTTTTCCAAAGAAGGAAAAATGATAAAGCTTTGAGTGATATAGGTAGAATTCAATACCGATTTAATGAACAAGAAGAAATAGCTGAATCATGGGAACACTTAAAAGAAGTTGTTTCGAGAGTTACCTTATATCTAAGGGATCTAATTCATATATTGGCCCTCATTGATGACCAATTAGAAGAGAAGAAGGATTACGATAAACATGATAAACAAGAGATTCTACATATTATTGAAAATCTCCAATTGTTTATAGATAGATTAGAATTACTTTTCCTCGTTCAATCAAGTGTGAATCATGTGCAATGGATCGAGATTGATTCAAAAGGAATCAACAGTACAATCTATCTTTACAGTGAACCTACAGATGTCTCCACTCTTCTTATGGACGAGCTTTTTTCTAAAAAAGATAGTGTTATTCTAACAAGTGCTACATTAACAATGAAAAACACGTTTGATTTTATTCGAAAGAGACTTGGTTTAGATAAAGAGGAAATAATAGCTGAACGAATTGTTTCCCCATTTTCATTTAAGGAACAAGTGCAATTGCTCGTACCAAATGATTTCCCAGCACTAACACATAAAGATAATGATGAATTTATATATGCCACAAGTGAAGCAATCTTATCACTTGCCGAAATAACCGAGGGTAGAATGCTTGTCCTGTTCACATCCTATGATATGCTTCGCAAAACATATAAATTATTAAAAGAAATTATGGATGATAATAAATACATGCTTATTGGGCAAGGAATTACAAGTGGAAGTAGATCACGTTTGAAGAAGAACTTTCAAAGTTTCGAGCGTTCTATTTTATTAGGAACAAGTTCTTTCTGGGAAGGTGTAGATATCCCTGGAAAAGATCTGTCCTGCTTAATGATTGTTCGATTACCATTTCAACCGCCAAATCATCCAGTTTTTGAAGCAAAATCAAATGAATTGAAAGAACAAGGAAAAAATCCATTCATGGAGCTTTCTCTTCCTAATGCAGTGATAAAATTTAAACAAGGATTTGGAAGACTGATCCGGACGGTAAATGATCGTGGGATTGTCTTCGTATGTGATGCACGAATTATTAATGCAAGATATGGGAAGTATTTCACAGAATCAATTCCAGATGTGCCAATACTTTATGATTCGACACATCAACTAATCGACAAAGCAGAAGATTGGTTTTAAAAAGGCTACTGTATAAAACATACAGTAGCAAGGAAAAAGGGTATGGGAAAGAAAAATCAGTAGCATATTAAGAATTTACACCAATCTTATCCGTTCACTGGTATACTAAGAGAAGTGGATTCTTAACATTTACTGTTGCTTATATTGTTTGTTACTAACCCAAAATTATTGCTAGTAAAAATTGAGATGTATTTTATTGAGGTCCTTTTAAAGGTGTGATTTAAATGACAGCAAATAGAAAGACATGGTTCGTATGGAGTTCGATTATCTTAAGTATATTGTTTATTTCTCTGCTTATTTATGCTATCTTTTTATACATGGATTTAAATGAGAAAAGAACAGCAGGATTTGACACAACGAAAACACAAATATTAGATCAAACTTCTATAACCGATATTTCAAGTATTGAAAAGTTTAACGGCGAAAAATCTTTCCATGTGATTTTTGGTGAAAACGCTGAAGGGGAAGAGAAGTTAATTTATTATCCTCTCGAAGGTAATGAAAAAACGCTCACGATCATTGATGCAGAGGAAATCATTCCAAAGTCTTCTATTATCAATTCATGGGAAAAGGAATGTACTTCTTGTCATTTAATTCGAGTGATTCCAGCTTTAATTGATGAAGAACCCTTATGGGAGCTTACATATTATAATGAAAACAAACGATATGTTTTCAAATATATTTCTGTGTATGATGGATCAACGTATGAAGAATTTTCTTACCGTAGAATGTTTAATTAGGAGGAGAAACTTATGAATTTGGCTGAAAGAGTAAAGTCCGTTACCGCTTCACCAACCTTGGAAATCACAGCAAAAGCTAATGAATTAAAAGCACAAGGCCATGATATCATTGGACTAGGAGCAGGAGAGCCTGATTTTAATACTCCTAAGTTTATTAGAGATGCAGCAATTAAAGCGATGGAACAAGGAAAAACAAAATATACACCAACTGGTGGGATTACTGAATTAAAAGTAGCCATTCAGGAAAAGTTTCTAAAAGATAATGGTTTAAGCTACAATTTAAATGAAATTATCGTTACGATGGGTGCTAAACACGGATTATATTCAATCTTTCAAGTAATTCTCAATAAAGGGGATGAAGTGCTTATTCCCGCTCCATATTGGGTAAGTTATCCAGAGCAAGTAAAGCTTGCGGAAGGCGTTCCCGTAATAATTGATACGAAGGAAGAAAATGAATTCAAGCTATCGATTGATGATATAGAAGCAGCTATTACACCGAAAACGAAAGCAATTATTATTAATTCACCTAGCAATCCTACGGGCGTCATCTATTCGAAGTCTGAACTAAAGGCAATAGGAGAGTTTTGTCTTAAACATGATATCCTTATTATTTCAGATGAGATTTATGAGAAGTTGAACTATACGGATGAAAAGCATGTATCAATAGCTGAACTAAGTGATGATTTAAAGAAACAAACACTTGTAGTCAATGGTGTCTCAAAGTCACATTCGATGACTGGTTGGAGAATTGGTTATGTTGCTGGTGATAAAAACATTATAAAAGCGATGACGGATATTGCATCACATTCCACATCAAATCCAACTTCAATTGCCCAATATGCAGCTGTAGCAGCTTATCAAGCAGATGAAAAAGTAGTGGATGACATGAGGGATATATTCGCTGAAAGATTAGAAATGTTTTATAACCTTATGAGTGATATCCCAGGTATTACATGTGTAAAACCTCAAGGTGCATTTTACTTATTTGTAAATGCAAAAGAGGCAGCTAAAAATAATGGTTTCCAAACAGTAGACGAATGGGTAACTGCAATTCTTGAAGAAGAAAAGGTTGCGCTCGTACCGGGTTCTGGATTTGGAAAACCTGATAATGTTAGGTTGTCATATGCATTATCAACAGAAGATTTACAAGAAGCAGCTAAAAGAATTAAACGTTTTGTTGAAACTCATTAATTATTGATTTATATGGAGGTACAGAAATTGAAGATTACAATAACAGAAGCAGCAAAATATTTAGATCAAGAAGTTAAGATTGGTGTATGGTTAGCGAATAAAAGATCAAGCGGGAAAATTGCTTTCTTACAACTAAGAGATGGTACAGGTTTTATGCAAGGTGTTGTGGTGAAAAGTGATGTATCTGAAGAAATTTTCACAACTGCAAAGAACTTATCACAGGAAACGTCATTTTATGTTACAGGGAAAATTGTGGAAGATACCCGCTCTAAATTTGGCTATGAAATGCAAGTATCCGGAATAGAAATTATTCATGTAGCTGAAGGATACCCAATTACACCTAAAGAACATGGTACAGAGTTTTTAATGGACCATCGTCATTTATGGTTACGTTCGCGTAGACAACATGCCATTATGAAAGTACGTAATGAAATTATCCGTTCAACATATCAATTCTTTAATGACAATGGCTTTGTAAAAGTTGATCCACCAATCCTTACTGGATCCTCAGCAGAGGGAACAACAGAGTTATTCCATACGCAGTATTTTGATGAAGAAGCTTACTTATCTCAAAGTGGACAGCTATATTTAGAAGCTGCTGCAATGGCATTAGGAAAAGTATTCTCATTCGGCCCGACTTTCCGTGCTGAAAAATCTAAAACACGTCGTCATTTAATCGAATTCTGGATGATTGAACCTGAAATGGCTTTTGTTGAACATGAAGAAAGCTTAGAAGTTCAAGAAAATTACGTTGCATTTGTTGTACAATCTGTCCTAGAGAATTGTAAATTAGAACTAGACACACTAGAGAGAGATGTTTCGAAGCTTGAAAATATTAAAGCTCCTTTCCCTAGAATTAGTTATGACGAAGCAATTGAGATGTTAGAAGAGCTAGGATTTGATGATATTAAATGGGGAGATGACTTTGGAGCACCACATGAAACGGCAATCGCGGAAAAATTTGATAAGCCAGTGTTTATCACAAATTATCCAAAAGATATTAAAGCATTCTATATGAAACCTCATCCAGAACGTGACGATGTCGTTTTATGTGCCGATTTAATCGCACCTGAAGGATATGGTGAAATTATTGGTGGTTCACAACGTATTGATGACCTCGAGCTAATGAAGCAAAGATACGAAGAGCATGGACTTACTGGTGAAGCTTATGAATGGTACTTAGAGTTATCTAAGTATGGAAGTGTACCACATTCAGGGTTTGGCTTAGGATTAGAAAGAACGGTCGCTTGGTTAACAGGTGTTGAACACATCAGAGAAACCATTCCATTCCCAAGACTTTTAAATCGTTTATATCCATAAATTAAAGTAAATATTAAAAATCCCTTGCAATTTTAGCAAGGGATTTTAACATGCTCTGAATTTGAAATTACATGATATACTATTATCGAGGTGGAATATATATGTTTGAAAAAGTTTCTGTAGAAATGATATTACAAGACCAAGTGCAAATTCCTGGTAAATTATTGATGGACTATAGACGTATAGGGCTTAATGAACATGAAGTGATTCTAATCCTTCAACTAATACGCTATTTTCAAGAAGGGAACTTTTTCCCAACGCCTACACAATTGGCTAGTAACTTAACAATTAACGAAAAGCAGTGTTCAGATATGCTGATGAAGTTAATGCAAAAGGATCTCTTGAAAATTGAACAAAAAGAAAGTGAATTATATCAGATTAATGAAGCGTATTCACTTAATCCTTTATTGGAAAAATTATACTTAGAAGATAATGAAACGGAAAAAACTGAAAATACAGGGACACTGTTTCTTTTATTTGAGCAAGAATTTGGTCGACCACTTTCACCATTTGAAATCGAAATGGTTAATGCATGGTTAGATGAGGATGAATTCGTGCCTGCTTTAGTTAAAGCTGCACTAAGAGAATCCGTATTGATGGGTAAATTGAATTTTAAATACATTGATCGCATTTTACGTGAGTGGAAGAAGAAGGGTATCAAATCGGTGGACGAAGCAAGAAATGCCAGTAAAAAGTTCCACCAGTATAAAAAAACAGTACCTATTCAAGAAAATAAAAAGAGAGATACTTCCGTTTACTATAACTGGCTAGAAGGAGAGAACTAGTTAGATGTTGAATTTGAAAGAAATTAGATATTGTTTAGATGTAATAGGAGAAATGTTTCCAGATGCAGAAGGGGAGTTAAACCATTCCAATGCATTTGAACTCTTAATTGCCGTGGTCTTATCTGCACAATGTACGGATAAACTTGTCAATAAAGTTACTGCTGGGCTATTTGAGAAATATAAGACGCCAGAAGATTATCTAGCAGTTCCATTAGAGGAATTACAACAAGATATTCGCTCGATTGGTCTTTATCGTACGAAGGCAAAAAATATTCAAAAGCTTTGTGAGGTATTACTTGAAAAGCATAATGGAGAGGTACCATCTTCAAAAGAAGAACTAATGCAACTTGCAGGTGTTGGTAGAAAAACTGCGAACGTAGTAGCTTCCATTGCTTTCAACGAACCTGCAATAGCAGTAGATACGCATGTGGAGCGAGTTTCTAAACGACTTGGTATTTCTCGTTGGAAAGATTCTGTCTTGCAAGTAGAAGAAACATTAATGAGAAAGATTCCTCGGGATGAATGGTCTGTTACACATCACCGTTTAATATTCTTTGGACGATATCATTGTAAAGCAAGGAATCCAAATTGTCCGGAATGTCCATTGCTTGAACTTTGTCGCGAAGGTAAAAAAAGAATGAAAAAATTAGACGCGAAAATTTAATATAGACTTTAGAATAAAAAGCAAAGCCTATCCACTTCTAAATGGATAGGCTTTGCTTTTTTCTATAAAACGTTGGGAATTTACTCTGTCTTGTTATAGCTTTTTTTAGTCATTATTCTTCATCTTCTTCTGGATCCATTTCTTCCTCTGGATCAGGTTCCTCTTCTAATGGGATGGTGACAGTGGCATTCTGACTTGATCCTCGAGTACCATCTGCACGTCCTATTGGGGTAACCGTAATTGTATATGTTCTACCAGCTACAAAGTTTCCACTGATCTCAATGCCTAAAGATTGAACGGTATTGGTTTCATTATTAACTTGAACTTCATATGTTGCTGGTGGACCATCATACTGCCAATTCACGTCAATAATATTTGCATCTGGAAGGAATTCAGCAGTTAAATTACTTACTGCAGGTATTTCCTCCTCGGTTTCTTCTTCAACTTCTTCTTCCTCTATTTCTTCTTCCTCTTCTTCTTGCACTGTAATTGAAACAGTTACTGGATCACTTCTTAAGGAATCATTCGTTGCATCAACAGCAATAACTTGAATGGTGTATGCTGCTCCCATTTCAACTTCTGAGATTTCAATCGATGTTTCATCTGTTGTGGATAGCTCTTGCATCGAACCACCATCAACACTTGCACTTACTTCAAAATTAACTTCACGATCTCCATAGTCCCATTCTACTTCAATGGATTGAGAGTTTTCATTGTAGTTAGCCGTTAGCCCAGTTACGGACTCTAACTCATCAAAACTTTCGGAAACAGCAGTCGGTTCGGTTCCTTTAACGAATAACTCTGTAACACGTTGTTCAGATGGTGTATACTCACTTGCTAGTTCAGGAGGGTTAGTTCCTCGCTCTACCGTTACTTCAACTACAGAATCAGGTTTTGTAAAGTCAGGTACTTCAAGTCCTTCTGAAATTTCGAGTAATGTTTGTCGGAACATATGTTGAGTAACAGTATGTGGCAGGCTACTAGGTAGTCCGAGCCTTTGTGTTCTGTCTTCATTCATATGTTCTCCAACCCAGGTTGTAATGGTGTGCTTGGTTGTATAGCCTGCAAACCAACGATCTCCTGCACTTCCATCAGATAAGTTTGTTGTTCCTGTTTTACCAGCAACGGGAAGATTTCCAAAACCTTCAATATTCCAAGTTCCGTTAGGATCAGTCATTACAGATTTAAGCATATCTGTTACCATGTATGCCGTGTAATCTTTCATGACAGGCTCTGGTTCTGGACGGAGATCAACTGAACTACCATCTTGAAACTCTACGCTAATGACAGCATATGGTTCATTATAATTTCCGCCATTTGCAAATGCTCGGTATGCACCAGCAAGTTCAAGGGGAGAGGTGTTCGTTGAAGCACCACCGATTGCATCTGTACCACCAAAGTTTTCAGGAATAGTTAACCCTAACTTCGTGCCAAATTCTCTAGCATTTGCTGCTCCAACTTCTTCAAATACTTTCATAGCTGGAACGTTTAAAGATTCTGCTAATGCTGTTCTAGCAGTAACCCAGCCTTTATATCGTTGGGTAACGTTTCTAACAGGATTCTCCACACCAGGTACTTTATATGGTTCATCATCATTTATCTGGTGATAAGTAGACATCTGATTGTATTCAATCGCTGGACCGTAATCAAAGATCGGTTTAATAGTTGATCCTGGTTGGTATGAACTACTAAGCGCATAGTTGAAATCTCCAGATCCACTATGGTTACGACGTCCACCAATTGCTTCAATTGCGCCAGTTTCCGTTTCTAAAACTACGATAGAACCTTGAACATTTGCATCTCCATAAGGAATTGGGTTTGATTCACTATCTGTTAGTAAAAATTCTACATGTTCTTGCACATCAGGATCCAATGTTGTGTACACTTTTAATCCTGCTGTACCTATATCTACACCTTCTAATTTTTCTTCTATTTCATCTCTTACTTTTTCAATAAATGCTTCGTAAGGGGTTGCATCTCTTTTTGTTTCAACTAACAGAGAAGGGATGTCAACTTCTCTTGCTTCATCAGCCTGTGCTTGCGTAATTTTATCATGTCTTACCATAAGCGTTAGCACAGTATCCATTCTTTCCGCAGTATACTCTGGATTTTGGAAAGGGTTATATGCTGTTGGTCGTTGTGGTAGACCAGCTAAAATTGCTGCTTGTGGCAATGTTAATTCTTCGAGATTTGTAACGCCAAAATAATCTCTTGCTGCAGCAACAACACCGAAAGAATTATTACCATAGAATATTTTATTTAAGTACATTTCCATAATTTCTTGTTTTGTATATTCTCGTTCAAGCATTAATGCCATCCATTGTTCTTGAACCTTTAATTTAAGATGTTTATCATTTGTAAGAAAGAAGTTCTCTACTACTTGCTGAGTTATTGTACTAGCTCCTTGTGATCCAAATCCATCTGTAATATTGGCAATAACTGCACCGCCAATCCTTCTTAAATCGATTCCTGGATGTTCAAAAAACCTCGCATCCTCTGTTGCGGTTACAGCATCTATTAACACATCTGGTAAATCCTCAAAATTAACTTTTTCTCTATTTTCGACACCAGGAGTAGCAAATACTTCTCCATTTTTATCAATTAACTGTGTGGTTAACGGAATTGAAAGCTTTTCAGGATCTAAATCAGGAGCTGTAGCTATCCAGTAAATCCCAACCCCTCCAACGATAATTCCTAATAACAATCCTACTGATAAAAGACTGATTAATATTAATTTCCATACTGGTTTTTTACCTTTTTCTTTTTGGTTACGCCTCGCAGTACGAGATTTTTTGTTCTCTGCCATAAAACTTACCTCCATCATTTAAGACTATTTATTAGAAATATAACTTATCAATAACTTCTAAATAGTCTACTCTTGCTTGATATTTAATTGGTAATAAATAACTTTCAGCTTTAATTTCTTCATATGGAATAGATTTTCTACCACCTTTTAATTGGTCGTGCCACAATGGAAGAAGTTTCTTCGCTTCAAAAAAGAATGTTTCATCAAATGCTGAGAAGCGAATAAGCATGAAGCTTATACCTCCTTGATTTACGATACGGTCCATATGAATGATTTGATGTTCGTGTATATTAGCAAGTGGAAATCTTGTTTTATTCTTTGTTTCCTTTGCTTCGAAGTCAATATACTTCCCACGGTAGAGTCCGTTGTAATCAGTAGTAGAGGCCTGCTTGTAATAAGCTTCCGTAATTACTGCTGCAGTTCTTTTAGGGTAATGAACATTTACAACCTGAATAGGCGTGGGTTTCTTATGGATAACCGCTCGATTCGTTTCAAGATAAAATTCATTGGTAACATTAATATCTTCTTCTAATGTCATACCCCGATTACTGTATATATTACTCTTGTTTTCTAAATTTCTTTTATTTAATGGACGTTTTTTCTGTCCATTTGGATAATTCATATACTAATTCCTCCTGTAAAATATAGAAACATCCCCATGAATTCTCATAAAATGACCATGAAATAAATAAATCTTAAACTTTATTATATAACAAAAGTATAACTTAGGCCTAATATAGAAAATTTTTCAACTGAATACAAATAAAAATAACTTTTTTATGTCTATTATCAAATAATTCATTTATTAATAATACCATTCGACAATTTTCATATTAAAAAAGATTTTAGCTTATTACTTCTAGTTTTGTCGAATGGGAAGGAGCTTTTCTTTCTATAGAGAATATGTAAATTAGCATAATAAATCTATTAGGTTAGAGGGAGGAGGAGAGCATATGGGTTTGGCATTAAAAAAGGAATACACAAGCAATGGAATCGCTCGAGAAGATGTACAAGTCTCACTTCAACGCCTCACAAAAAAGATAAATCAAGTAGAGGAGACACTTAAAAACAGATTCGATAATGAAATCTGGAAACTTGTTCAACTTGAGGAAGAAAAGATTAAACATGTCGAGAAACATATCGCTTCTATTATTCAATATAAATAGATGCTAATTCTTCTAAAGGATGATAATATTTAGGTAGGAAGTTTTAGCAAATGAATTATATTGGATGTAAGGTGATGCTTCAAATGAATGTAGAGAAACAGACAGAGCAACTAAAAAAATATCTAATTGACTTAAAGCATAGATTTGAAAATAGTGCTCCTCCCGAGAATCGCAGGGATCCAGAATTTTTTCAACTGGTAAAACGCGAAACTACTCCAGTTTTTAATTTACTTGAGACTTGGGAAGAAATAACACTGGAACAAGTAAAATTAAAACAAGTTAAGGTTCATCCACACCAAGTAGCATCAACTCGAGAAAATATGGAGTTATTACTGATGCATAGCTATTTCTTTGATGCTCGCAAAAAAAGATACATGGATTTATACCAGTCCGTACTATATATTTTCGATCAAATACTAATAAAAGAAGAAGAGAAATAGTAAATGATGTTAGTTGCTGTGCTGAACAGGTTACTATTTTCAAAGCTATAAAAGGGGAACCGTTACTGTAAGAAGAGCTATTGTTACAGATAGAGACCCGCGCTACGGGCACCGTGAGAGGTTAAGAGCAGCTCTATAGAAAATGAAGTTCCATTCTCGTTTAAGAGTCTGTATATGAAAAACGGTAATAGGAAAGAAAGCTGGAATCACAGCTTTTTTTCCTATTATTTCTTTATAGTTTAAAACAGTAGGCATTCATTAAAAACATAATAAGCCCTCTAACAGCTCATATTACATTAATCACTATCCAGTCCGTTTATTACATAGCAAACGAGTAAACACTGATACAACTTGACTTTACAACTATTAAATACTAATCTTTAATAAACGTCTATGGTATAATGTATATTAAATCAATAGATTCCTATGAAACGAATGAAGATTATACAGTTGAAGATGAAATTGAATATTATGAGGTGAAAATATGAATTTAGAGCGAATTCAATTAACTAGTAAAGATATCTTTGATAAAGATTTTAAATCTACCATGCGTGGTTATAATCCTAAAGAAGTAGATGAATTTCTAGACATAATTATTCAAGATTACGATGCATTTAATCAAGAAATAATTCGATTACAACAAGAAAATGATAAACTCAGAAAAAATAGTTCAGAACAATTTACACGTTCAAGAGCACCACAGCAAAATACACAAGTTAACTATGATGTATTAAAAAGATTATCAAATCTAGAAAAAGCAGTATTTGGTAAAAAGCTTGCTAGCGCTGATGAAGACTAAATATAAGGGTTATTGCTAAAAGCGTAAAAAAGTGTTAAAATAGTAAAGTTATGATTAAATACTCATGTAATCGCTGCATGTTTCATGTAGAGGAAAGTCCATGCTCACACAAGCTGAGATGCTTGTAGTGTTCGTGCTTGATGAATTCATAAGTCAAGGTAGCAATAATTGCTAACGGCAGGAGGAATTCCTAAGTTCATTTGAATATGGAAGAAACTCCTTGAAAGTGCCACAGTGACGAAGTTGGAATGGAAACATTTCAAGTGGAACGAGGTAAACCCCACGAGTGAGCAACCCAAATATTGGTAGGGGCATTCTTGATTAGGGAATTCAACCGAAAAAGAGACAGACGTATGTCTGTAGATAGATGATTACACTTTTTGTACGAGACATAAGACCAGTCGATTGCAGTACGAAAAGACAGAACATGGCTTATAGAGTATTTAACCGGTCTTACTTGATTTAGATCATTAACATAAACCTATGATAAACTGCATAGAAAGCAGAAATCATTGGTTTTTTAATTTATTACGATTAATATTTCACTTGATTTTCATTTAGTTTCTAGTCTTTTGTTCTTTATGTTGAGCTATGATAAAATTAGATATATTTTGATTCTGATGAGAAGGGAATTATTTGTTATGCAAAAGGTAAAAATTGTTGCAACTGCTGCAATGGGAATAGAATCTATTGTTGCAAACGAGGTCAGGGCTCTAGGGTATGATCCACAAGTCGAAAATGGAAAAGTAATTTTCGATGCTCCATTATCAGCTATTCCTCGATGTAATTTATGGTTACGGACGGCAGATCGAGTGAAAATAATTGTAGGCCAATTTAAAGCTGAATCTTTCGATGAACTTTTTGAAGGAACAAAAGCATTAAATTGGGAAGATTACATTGCTGAAACAGGACAATTTCCTGTTAGCGGGAAATCGGTAAAATCTAAATTATATAGCGTACCTGATTGCCAAGCAATCGTAAAAAAATCAATCGCAGAAAGATTAAAATTAAAATATGGAATGGCTACAAACATGCCAGAAACCGGCGCTCTATACAAAGTAGAAGTAGCAATTCTTAAAGATATCGTTACTTTAACTTTAGATACTTCAGGAGTTGGCCTCCATAAGCGCGGCTATCGAGTAGGGCAGGGAGATGCACCGTTAAAAGAAACATTAGCAGCTTCACTCGTTTTACTTACTAATTGGAAACCAGAAGAGACATTAATCGATCCATTTTGTGGGTCGGGTACAATTTTAATTGAAGCAGCTTTAATCGGCCAAAATATTGCACCAGGTTTTAATCGTGAATTTGCTTCAGAAGAATGGGAGCTAATTAAAACAAAACATTGGGATGAAGCTCTCACAGAAGCCGAAGACCTTGCAAATTACGATCAAAAACTAAACATTATTGGATCTGATATTTCACATAAGCTTATAACAATCGCAAATGAAAATGCGATTGAAGCAGGTCTTGGAGATTTAATTACCTGGAAACAGATGCAGGTGAGTGATTTAACTTTAAAAGATAATAATGGCTATATCATTAGTAACCCTCCATATGGGGAGCGTATGAATGAACTAGAAGAAGTTAAAGAAATGTACCGTGACCTAGGTAAGATCATGAAGGAACATCCTTCTTGGAGTGTGTATATTATTACAGCATTTGAAGCGTTCGAAAAACAATATGGTATGAATGCTACGAAGAAGCGTAAATTATTTAATGGTTTTATCCAAACGAATTATTATCAGTACTTTGGTAAGAAAATTAAATAAAAAAGTCGGATATCTACTAAGTGAGTTCGGTTGACGGAGAGTAATTCTGAATAAAAGACTAATTGAGGAACACTATTCCCATACGAATGGTGTTCTTCTTTTATATTTTTTATTCCACTATTTAATACATAAATTTTCATACGAATTAGAGGCACCACTTTAATTTTCAGCTTTATTCGATAAATGCTGGATTGGTCGCGAATTAGATGACCAACTGGTTTTATATGTTAAAGTAAATCAAAGAATGTGAAATAAAGTTCTTAACCTAAACAGAGTAGAAGGCTTGATTTAAAACAAATGCTATTATTATAAGATTTAATTATCAGAACGTGTAGAAACCGTGTTTTTCTTTATTAACTATGTTTGATAAATTAAAGAAAAGAGAGGGGAAGCTAAATGAGAATTTTTGATGCACACTTTCATATTATTGATTTTAATTATCCAATCATTGAAAACCATGGTTATTTGCCTCCCAACTATGTTGTAGAAGATTATAAAAATGAAACTTCTGATTTAAATGTTTTAGGTGGGGCAATAGTATCTGGTTCATTCCAAGGATTTGACCAAAAATATTTATTAAATGCACTTAACCTAATGGATTCTACATTTTGTGGTGTTACGCAATTACCTTTTACTGTGACTGATGAAGAAATTATAAACTTAAATGAAAAAGGAGTAAAAGCATTACGTTTTAATATAAAACGAGGTGGTTCAGAAGATTTATCAAAGCTCGATTACTTTGCAAGAAGAGTTTATGATTTAGTAGGATGGCATAGCGAACTTTATATTGATGCAAAAGATTTACCTGAAATCACCTCAATTATAACAAAGTTACCTGCCGTTTCAATTGACCATTTAGGATTGTCAGAAGAAGGATTACCGCATTTATTGAAATTAGTTGATAAAGGTATCCACGTAAAAGCTACAGGTTTTGGACGTGTGGAATTGAATGTTGAAAATGCTCTCAAATCTATATATAAAACAAATCCTGATGCACTTATGTTTGGTACAGATTTACCATCTACAAGAGCAAAAAGACCTTTTGAATATACAGATATTGAATTGATTCAGCAATTATTTGATGAAGAAGCTACAGATAAAATTTTGTATAAAAATGCTTTAGAATGGTATTTTAAATAATTCAACTCTTTTAAGAATTAGAGAGGAGAACATAATGGATATTAGATTATTAAATGAAAATGAAAATCCACCTATGGATTTGTTACTATTAGCGGATCCATCTCAAAAGATAGTTGAAGAATATTTAAATAGAGGAGATTGCTATATCGCCGAAGATGATAATCAGGCGATTGGAGTTTATGTATTACTTCCTACAAGACCTGAAACTGTAGAAATAGTGAATGTTGCAGTTGTAGAAAATCATCACGGTAAAGGTATAGGGAAACTCTTGGTAATAGATGCAATTAAAACAGCTAAAGAAAAAGGCTATAAAACAATTGAGATCGGTACTGGAAATTCAAGCGTAGGACAGCTTGCACTTTATCAAAAATGTGGTTTTAGAATAACCGGTATAGATACAGACTTTTTCATTAGGCACTACCAAGAGGAGATCTTTGAGAATGGCATCCAGTGTAGAGATATGATTCGCCTATCTCAAGATTTATAAAATAAAATGAATATTTGAATACCGAAATATTAAAGTAATGCTTAGTTTTCTAATGAACTAAGCATTTCTTTATGTCAAAGTAATTATTACTTTATTTTTTTACAACAAAAAGTCACCATTTGGAATCCTCAAGTGTGTTAATGGTGAAAGGAGTTGAGGAATGTTGCACCAAGTAGTGTGGTCGGATGAATTAAACATAGAGCGAATTGTTGATACATATGGCAATATGCTATTTAGAATTTGTCTTGTTATTTTATGCAATGAGAAAGATGCAGAGGATGTCGTACAAGACACTTTTATTACTTATTTAACAAAATCTCCAACTTTTAAGGATTCGGAACATGAGAAAGCTTGGTTGATAACGATTGCCACGAATCGCTGCAAGAATTTGAGAAGGTACAATATTATTCGAAAACATATAGATATCAATACTTTACAGCTTTATTCTAAAAATGATATAAACCATGGATTACTCGACCATCTAATGAGATTGCCATCTAAATATAAAGTTGTATTGTTACTTCATTATGTGGAGGGTTATAAAGTCGATGAAATAGCGAAAATTCTTACCATCACTACTTCAGCAGTGAAAAAGCGGTTACAACGGGGAAGAGGGCTTCTTCGAGAAAGATATCGAAAGGAGAGAGAGTATGGACTTTAAGAAAATCAAAGATGCCGTTAATTCTATTGAAATGTCTAAGACTATGGAAGATCGATTGAAAGAAAATATAGGAAAGAAAAAGTCGGTTCAAGGGAATTATAAAAGATGGATTTCGGTAGCATGTGCATTTGGAATCCTTTTATCTCTTATAATAAGTGTGCCATATCTGAATAAGAATGGAGAACCCCAAGTTGCAAACTTTGCAATTACAGCTTATGCGGCGAGTGATGATGGTAATCAACAAACTACAAAACTTTCTTCAGATAAAGTTACTTTTGAATATTCAATTGAAGATAGAATAGGTCTTATGACAGGTGTAAGTGGTAGTGGATATAACTTAATATTTACAAATGTTATGTTCAATATAACTGGGGAAGGGATCGAATCAATCACTTATACCATGAGCCATGGCAAGTTTATAGAGGATGTTATATTAACTACTAAAGATCAAGAAGACAGAGAATGGTTATTATCTGAAAAAATCTACATGTTTTCTCGTGAGCCAGGTTCGGATGTATATCAAGGCATAAAAGAAATTGGGGAGACCTACACAGTTAAATATGATGAACAGGAAAAACATAAATATACTCTTGCAATTCCTCATGATGGCCATGAAGAAATAGGTGATGACATTACCATTAAAGTAAATGTAAAATATACAGATGGAAGTTCTGAACAACAAGATATTATTGTAACTCAAGAATCAGATTCTATTTCCTTAAAGCTTAATTAACTTAATCAAGATATAAAAGGCAAGTTCTCAGTAGAAAAAGCTATATGGTGGATTAATAAACTAATCTTCAAATTACACGCTTCGTTCAACTAGGATAGAAGATATGACGAAAAGAACGCTCAGATTTTCTGAGCGTTCTTATTGTTAATTAACTATCCGACTTTATTTATTCTTATCAAGTATTTCCTATTGGCCAACTAAATGGTGCTGATCCAGGAGGTGCATTTTGAATAACATCGAAGATTGGCACAGTGTATGCAAATAAAATTAATACGATTGTAATTGCAATCCATAGTTTCCAATTCTCTGTCCATTTTGGAGTTGGTTCTGCATCAACTTCCTCTTGTGCAATAGGGAATTCTTCCTCACCTTTAGGTGCAAAGAAAGTAAGTTTAATGAAGATATATGTCATTAATATAATCGCAATAAATAGGATAGTCCCACCTACAGCTTGAGCCATTTGATATGCTCCCCACTCTACAGCTTGCTGTGTACCGCCGTAATCCGAGTAATCAGAACGTCTTGGACCACCAGTAAGGCCTTGTATATGCATCGAAGTAGACATAATAATCATACCAACTGCCCAAGTGATTGTTTGAATAATACCTAGACGGTTTATAGATTTTGTTAGCTTACGACCAGTTAAATGCGGAATTAACCAGTACGCAATACCAAAGAACGTAAGAACTACAGTTGTTGCAGCAGTTAGGTGGAAGTGACCTGTTACCCAGATTGTATTATGAACAATTGAGTTGATTTGATAAGAAGCGTTGATCAGTCCACCTGCTCCACCTGGAATAAATGCAAGCATTCCTATGAATGGTGCTAAGAAACGAACATCTTTCCAAGGTAAGTGCTTCAGCCAACCAAATAATCCACCGAAACCTTTTTTACGACCAGTAATTTCAAATGTAGCAAACATAGAGAATGCAGTCATTAAACTAGGAATAACTACCATGAATGTTAAAACTACTTGAATAAACTTCCAAGTTGAATCAAGACCAGGTTCAGTTAACTGGTGATGTAACCCAACAGGGATTGAGAAGAATAAGAATAAGATAAATGAAAATCTTGCTAATGAATCACTAAAGATTTTCCCACCGATAATTTTTGGAATAATTGCGTACCAAGCCATATATGCCGGTAATAACCAGAAATAAACAAGTGGGTGACCGAAGTACCAGAATAAGGTACGACTTAATAAAACGTTAATCGTATTAGAGAATCCTAAAGACCAAGGAATAAATTGAACCAACATTGCTGCAGCTACACCAAGTGAAGCAATAACCCACATAAGCATATTTACAATTACCATAAATGCTAGCAGTGGAGACTTTTCATCTGGATTTTGTTTTTTCCATAAATAGAACTGACGGAAATTAACAATTGCTGCTATCCAAGTACCTACTACAACGAGTGTAATCCCTATATAGAAAGCAGGGTGCGCTTGTAATGGTGCATAGAAAGTATATAGTACATTCGCTTTACCAACTAGGATAGTAATACTAGCCATAATCATACCAATCGTCATGACCCAGAATCCTACCCAAGCCCATTTCAATTGTTTCTTCGTAATTCCAACTGTTTTACCCATCAATGCATATTGGAAACCAATAATAAAGAAGATTGTAAGCACAAGACCTAATATGACACCGTGTACAGTTAGAATCGTATAATAATTAATTCCCCATGGTAATTGGAATTCACCAGAACGAACAAGTGTCTGAAGTAATCCCATTAATCCACCAATAAATAAAGCTATAAATGCAACATACATATAAGACATATAAAGACGACGTTCTTGCTTCGATAGTACAAGTTCTTTTGTTGGGGTATTTTTAAATACCTTGGATAATTTCGTTGCTGCTGTAGCCATTATTCAACCACCTCCAAAGTTCCGAACATTAAATGGTGCCCGACGCCACAGTACTCGTTACATACTAACGTGTATTCGCCAGGATTATTTAACTCAACTTCCATTTTACTAACGTACCCAGGTTCAACCATCATGTTAATATTTGTACCTGCAAAGTTTAATCCGTGTACCACATCAGGACTAGTAGATTGAACGAGTAATTTAGATCCTGCTGGAATCTCGATGTGTTTCACTGGTGCGCCTTCTTCGTCCGTACCCATATTGTAGTTAAAAGCAGACGCTACGATATTTAATACATATTCTCCATCCCTAACCTCAGTAAGCCCAAGATTTTCTGGTTGGAAGTTCATATTTGCTTCGATGTTTTCTGGATCAATTAATTCTCCATGGCTTTGTGGGTGTGTGCCAAGATAGAAGGCACCGAATGCTAGGATTAGCAAGAAGGCGATTAGACCGACTATACCAGCACCAAGCCAATACTTTTCATATTTGTGTAAATGCATCGTTTATCACTCCTATTTTTCTTTATCGAGAGAGGAATAGCATAAAAGCTCCAATCCATGAAACTACTAGAATAACTCCTAAAATTGAGACAGAAATCAAAGTGCCTTTCAAGCTTGGTTCGTTATCGTGATCTGGTTGTACTTCTTTTTTCTTCTCGGAAACCATGTGTTCATCCCTCCTAGAAAGTTAATAAAACTTATATTTTCATCATACACAATATGGTAATAGAAATTAGTGAAATCATTTATTTTTCACAATCTGTTCATATATGCTTTCAGCGTTGGTATATCAACATTACAAACCTTTAAGTTAGAAAAGTATTTGAATACTATGTGACAAAATAACAAGTTAGGAATACTTCTTAATTAAAGTATGGTATAATTTTAATTTTTAAAGTGAGATACATATATTTCCTCTGAAACGACGAAAGAAAGTAACTATTTTTAGATGAACTTAATCTAGTAATCAATTTTATGCTACAATTAGTAACATGAGATAGATAAGGATATATGAGGTGTATAATATGGCGAAAAATGAACAAGCATATTTAGATTTATGCCAACTAATCTTGGATATAGGGTTTGAAAAGGGAGATCGAACAGGGACGGGGACTTATTCTATTTTCGGTCATCAAATGCGTTTTGATTTAAAGGAAGGGTTTCCTCTATTAACTACCAAAAAAGTAAACTTCCGATTAATTGCATCGGAATTACTGTGGTTTTTAAAAGGGGATACAAATATAAAGTATCTTCTTGAAAATAATAATAATATTTGGAATGAATGGGCTTTCGAACGATGGATTAAGAGTGATAGTTATACAGGACCAGATATGACAAACTTTGGTATCCGCAGCTTAGAGGATGAATCCTTTAAAAAGGAATATCAAGAACAAATGAATATTTTTAAAGAGAATATTTTATCGGATAATGAATTTGCAGAGAAATTTGGGGATTTAGGGTTTGTTTACGGAAAACAATGGAGACATTGGGAAACAAAAAATGGAGAAACCATCGACCAAATAAAAGATGTGATTCATTCGATTAAACATAATCCGGATTCACGTCGACATATTGTTTCAGCGTGGAATCCAGAAGACGTTCCATCAATGGCTTTGCCGCCTTGTCATACACTTTTCCAGTTCTATGTAGCAGATGGAAAACTCTCTTGTCAGCTTTATCAGCGCAGCGCAGATATATTTCTAGGTGTACCATTTAATATAGCTAGTTATGCTTTATTAACACATCTAATTGCACATGAATGTGGGTTGGAGGTTGGAGAATTCGTTCATACTTTTGGCGATGCTCATATTTATTCCAACCATGTGGAGCAAATTAAAACCCAACTTCAAAGAGATGTACGTGAATTACCAAAACTAGAATTAAATATGGAGAAACAATCCATATTTGATTTTGAACTATCAGATTTCAAAATTGTCGACTATAATCCACACCCAGCGATTAAAGCACCTATCGCTGTATAGGAGGGTATATAAATGATTTCTTTATTAGTAGCAATGGACCGCAACCGAGTCATTGGTTCAAATAATGATTTACCATGGCATTTACCTGAGGACTTACAATACTTCAAAGAGAAAACAATTGGAAATACTATTATAATGGGTAGAAAAACATTTGAATCTATTGGTAGAGTTTTACCTAAAAGACATCATGTCGTTTTAACGAGAAGTGACCAAGAGTTTCCTGAAGAAGTTGAAGTTATCAGGGATTTGAATGTAGTACAAGAATGGAAAGCTTCTAATCCAGATAAGGAATATTTTATTATCGGTGGGGGAGACATATTTAATCAAGCAATCACTTTTGCAGATCGTCTCTATATTACTTGGATTGACTTTAACTTTACAGGAGATGTTTATTTTCCTGACTTTTCCATAGATGAGGATTGGACATTAACATCCAAAACAAAAGGATTGAAAAATGAAGAGAACCCTTATGATTATTATTATCTTGTCTATGACCGCAAAATGATAGCCTAACTTACTTGTAGAGTTATTCATGATACTATATACTAGAGTGTAGTATAATTTGTTTTAAAATTTTTCTTTGGAGATGATTTAACATGCTTGCAAGCATTGGTTTTCCAGGCTTAATACTTATATTAATAGTGGCTTTAATTGTTTTTGGACCAAATAAACTTCCTGAGATTGGAAAAGCTGCAGGAGACACTCTTCGTGAGTTTAAAAAGTCTACAAAATCGTTGACGAGCAGTGTAACGGATGAAGTAGACGAAGTAAAGTCGATTATTAAGGACGAAACGAAATAGACGGAGTGATTGATTATGTTTAGCAATATTGGTATTCCAGGGTTAATTTTAATATTGATCGTTGCTTTAATTGTTTTCGGGCCAAATAAGTTACCTGAAATTGGTAAAGCTGTTGGGCATTCTTTAAGAGAATTCAAAAAAGCTACAAGCAATTTATCGAATGAAGATGACTCAGAGAAAAAGTAATCCATTTCGTCTAGTATGTACACCAATATTATTAATTAACGAAACGAACAACTTACGGGCAGTTAAAATCCACTAAACAATATTTACCGTAGTGGGGTTAACTGCCCATTACTATGGAATAAATGGCGCTATATTTTAATTTATCATTTCAATTGCATTTGAAACCTAGAGAGGTGCACTAAATGGCAGAAAGTAATCAAATAGAAGAAAAAGATATGAATCTTGGAGATCATCTGACGGAATTAAGGAATAGGTTAATCATCACAGCAGTTATCTTTATAGGATTTTTTATTGTAGGATTCGTATATATAAAAGATATTTATTGGTTTTTTGTTAATGATATTGACTTGGTATTAACTGCTATTAGTCCTACTGAAATTATCTGGATATACTTTTCAATGGCTGGATTGGTTGCTATCGTAGGTACAATACCCGTTCTAACCTATCAAGTGTGGGCTTTTGTTAAACCAGGTTTAATGCCCCATGAAAGAAAAGCAACGATTGGATACATCCCAGCTATTTTTATATTATTTATTTTTGGACTGATTTTTGGTTATATTTTATTCGTTAAGTTGATTATGCCATTTTTATTATCATTGAATGATGACATGTTCAACATCATGTTTACGGTAGATCGTTATTTTAAGTTCTTATTTAGAGTTACGATACCGTTTGCACTCTTGTTCGAACTGCCAATTATCGCTATGTTCTTGACGAGCTTAGGAGTGCTTACACCTGACTTCATGATTAAAAATAGAAAATATGCTTATTTTGGATTAATTGTTGTAGGTGTTTTAATTACACCACCTGACTTTGTATTACAATTAGTTGTAGCAGTTCCTCTCATAATACTTTATGAAATTAGTATTCAATTATCGAAAGTCGTATATAAAAAGAAACTGAAAAAGCATGAAGAATTTATGGAGAGTAGTTCAGATTAATAAATTTTATAAAAGACATTTTTTCGGGGTGTAGCAATGAAAACTTTTTATCAACATCTAATGACCTTTAGAGGTAAGAAAATACCAGATGATAAATCCAAACTTGCTGACTGGGCCTTCTATGATCATGAATACCCGAAGCATACAAATGATTATAATGAGATAAGCGATTACTTAGAGTGGAATAGTCCATTTACCAACGCTCTTGTCGTTTTCGATGAGATTTGGAATCTTTATGAAGGTAAGTAGGTAAGGGGGCTGGCTAGCTTTATCCAGTCCTTTTCTTATGCGGAATAATCCAATCAAACGTTTGTTTGAATTATTTTGAGGGAATTTCGACAATATTCATAGATTTATTTACATCTAATTGTATGAGGAAGGGGGATTCTGTTGATTCCTGCGCTTGCCCGGGAAATAATGAAATTGCCTACACTAAAACATCTCGACTTCCGTACAATGATACAGGACACATATCATAAGTAATTTATTATGAAAGTAGGGTGTAAAATGTTTGGAAGAAGACAAGCGACTCCTCCGATAAGAGAACCATTTCCAATGTTTAATCAACGAAGCCCCTTTATACATCCGCAACAACAACAGCTTCCTAAAACTGTTGGTTTAAGCATGGTTAATAAAGGAACTATTAATAAAGGGATAAATGGATTAAATAATATTCTAGGATACACGCAGCAATTTCTTAGAGTTGTTGAAACTACATCTCCTATCATCCAAGAGTATGGACCAATGATTAAAAATTTACCTGCCATGTATAAAATGGTTAAAGCTTTCAAGGAAATCAATGATGAAACAGAAGCCGATGTAGAGAAAGTTGAAGATGTAAAAAGTGAAACAACAGTTGATACGGTATCATTAAGTAATCCTAAAAGAGACGGAATATCACTTCCTAAATTATATATTTAATCTTTTTAATGCTGTAAACTTGCTTTTTTACTTAAAAAACGGAAAAATAGAGAGTATCAATGATAGCACTGGAGGAATGTATTCATGTCAAACGAATTTGAATTAGCAACATTTGCAGGTGGCTGTTTCTGGTGCATGGTAGAACCATTTGATACTCGCCCAGGAATTGAGAAAGTAGTTTCTGGTTACACAGGAGGAGACCTTCCAAATCCAACTTATGAAGAAGTAAGCACGAACACAACTGGCCATTTAGAAGCCGTGCAAATTACATTTGATCCGAACAAAATGTCTTATGAGGAACTAGTAAATACATTTTGGCAGCAAATTGACCCTACAGATCCAGGTGGGCAATTCAATGACCGAGGAGAATCATATAAAACGGCAATCTTTTATCATAACGAAGAACAAAAAAACATTGCAGAAAAATCTAGAAAGCAACTCGATGAAAGTGGTAAGTTTAACAAACCTGTTGTAACGGAAATTCGTCCAGCAAAAGCCTTTTATAATGCTGAAGAACCACATCAGGACTATTATAAGAAGCAATCCTTCCATTATCGCTTATATAAGAAGGGGTCTGGACGTGAAGACTTCATTAACGATACATGGAAAATGCCAATTGACAAAAATGAACTAAAACAAAAATTAACACCTATTCAATTTCATGTAACTCAAGAAAACGGTACAGAAAGACCATATGACAACGAATATTGGAATAACTTCAATGATGGAATTTATGTTGATATCATTTCTGGAAAAGCACTATTCGCGTCACTTGATCAGTACGATGCTGGCTGTGGATGGCCAAGTTTTACAAAACCCATCGATAGTTATGAAATGGTCGCAAAAACGGATACAACCCATGGAATGGTTCGAACAGAAATTAGAAGTAAAACAGCAAACTCTCATTTAGGACATGTATTTGAAGATGGTCCAGTAGAAGCTGGCGGACTAAGGTACTGTATGAACTCTGCAGCGATGCGATTTGTTCCTAAAGATAAAATGGAAGAAGAAGGCTATGGCAGATATCTGTATTTGTTCAATGAATAGGGTTTGCGATAACTATATTATGTAAACTAAAGGAGTAAAAGATGATTCACTTAGATTGGGAAAATAAAAAAGCATTAAAACAAATTGAATGTATACACACAAACGCTAAAAAGTTCCAAGTTGATACTAAGCTAACTAGCGGTAAGGTTTATGACGTAATTAATGAAACAGATGAGTTTTATTTTATAGTCGATAATAGCAACCGTGTAGGTGGTTTTCTAAAAGAATACTTTAAAGAAGTTAGATAAATCAAAGTATAATAAAAAGCGTCAGGCTTATGTTAGTAACATGAGCTCTGACGCTTTTTTTATTTTACTCTTTATTAGATTTATGATGGAAAGGGCATTTGCCTTGTATAGGTTCAATGTCATCACCTATGAAGAATTGTTTCCATTCGTTATGCGTTGGGTCTCCAAAATGACCAATGTCGGGATGTTTTGGTAGTTGATCCCACACTTCTACGCGTTGTCGTACTTTTTCACGGGACATAATGCCACCTTTTTCTGTTCCTTCTAATCCCTTAAAGATTTTACGAGGTTGGAACCCTAAAACCATAGCATTCCCTAGGTCTCTAGTCTTTCTTTTCTTGTATGCAGGTGTATTACCAAATACAAAAATAGGCTCATTATGGAAATGAAAGTCCCATAGATGATGTTCTGGATCCCGTGGTGCATCTCTTGGCCACTCGACCTCATCAACTTCATGTAAATATTGAAGGATCTGCCAAAATTGTTTTCGGTAATCCTCAATTGAACCTTCAACTTCAAAAGGTTCTACAAAAACAAAAAGACCATGACGCTTATAATCTTCTGTCTGAAATAGTTCTAAAAAGCTTTTCAGGGCAGAAGGGAGGTTACTCCAATCATTCTGCTCAATATATGCATAACGAAGTTCACCTTTTTGTTGTCCACTCATACCAAAGATACAAGGGAAAGTTTTGTCTGTTACTGTATTATGAAAAGTTTCATATTCTTTATACAGCCAGCTTGGTAGATCTGTTCTTTCTGTAAAGTCTTCTTTTGTTAGTAGTGTTTGTTCTTTTGTGTGCATATGAACTCCTCCATATATTACTTTGTTGTTACAAATACTAGATACCCATTACCATCATTAGCAAAACAAAATAATGGGAAGGTTCCGCTTGAAGTTTTACTTTATACCAATATAAGTTATAATATAGTTCAGTTAATAATTCAGAGTAAAAGAGGGAGGCGTTCAATTTGGCATTTGTAATTACATCACCTTGTAAGACAGAAAAAGCTGGGGAATGTGTTGAAGTGTGCCCTGTTGATTGTATAGAAGAAGGGGAAGACATGTTTTTCATAGACCCTGATATTTGTATAGATTGCGGAGCATGTGAAGCGGTATGTCCTGTAGAAGCAATTTTTATTGAGGATGAAGTTCCAGAATCAGAATATCCGTATATCGAATTAAACAGAAAATTCTTTGAAGGTAGATAAGAGGAATCCACTAGCTGCTAATTGGTTAGTGGATTTTTACTTCCTATAGTAATAATTTTTGTTTATTAATAGCAATCACTATTGTCAGGAGTATGAACATGAAAGAAATTCTTTGCTATACATATGAAGTGGAATTAGACGCTGAAATTGATTTAGTTTTTGACTGTTTAAATAAGGATAAACATGTGTTGAACTGGAATACACAAATAATAGAAAATATTTATGAAGGTAATGAAGATGAGCTCACTGAGGGTTCGACATTTATCACAAAACAGAAGCTAGAAAAAAAGGTATATGAATTTAGCGCTAAATACTCAAAATACAATCCGCCAAATCATGCAATCGTTGAAACAGTTACTAAAGAAGGCATTAGTAGAACTGAGTATTATCTTGAAGAGATTTATGGCGAAACAAGATTTACTGTGAAAGTTTATTTGATTCCATCTAACTGGATATACAAGTTGCTAACGAATATCTTTAAAGGATCTTTTAAATATGTTTATGATGATCAATTTGATAGCTTTGTAGACTATGTACATGATCAAGTATATATCCATAATAATAATTAAAAAGTTCTTCAGACAGTAATCTTAAATTACCGTCTGATTTTTTCGTTTCATCTCACTATCAAGAGTATACTTAGTTATTGAGATATATTTTCTTGAATTTATACAGCTGCCCATAATAGATATTATGTCAATCCGCTAATTAAAAATATAAGTAGCCATAAATAATAGCTACCTATGTAGGAGGTTATGAAAGTAAGTACATTAGGGACATAAAGTTGAGTACATAATATCACTTTTGTGTATTCTACTAAAAACCCAGCTCCCCCCTTTCACATGAGGATTGCTGGGTTTTTTATTAAATTCAATCAATAGAGCTATTTAATTCGTTTCAGTAAGAAAGAGATTACTCATTGTTCAGCAATAATGTTAGTTTATAATAAAGATTAAAGTGAACTAATAAACCCTGACCCACCAACACAGCTAAAGTCTGTCTTTGAAAAAATGATCAAGCCACCAAGTTTTTATAAAGAAGTTTAACTATTTTCTAATTTATTGTAATTCTGCCGACCTTCAAAGACCTTCTTTTTCTTAACCAACTCTTGAAATTCCGCCTCCAAACTCTCATTGTTTGGATCAAGACTTAACCGTCCTAAAACATGGGCAGTAGCTGTCTCTACTTTCAAAAGTTGAACCTCACATTCATCTCGTTCCGGTTGTTCTTCTTTCTCCAAATAAGCCTCATAATTGCCTTCAAACATTCTAAGCTGCTGATTCTCAAACGATAGAATCTTTTGGCAATCGTAGAAATAAATCTTCTTTCATGTGAAGCAAATAAAATTGTACCTTCATATTCTTTCAGTAAATCTTCTAAAGCATCCAGTGCTGATGAATAATTTATTGAAGAACTAAAAAATGGACATCAGGCGGCGATGGAAGTGTGGAAAAAGAAAAAAATCCTATACGAACGTTTTATCGCATAGGATTTTTTTTCATCAAACTTTATTTCAAATCCACATCAAGATTGGAGTTTTTGATGTGAAGAGATGATCTAAGAAGATTTAATTTACAAATTACTCCTTTTTTTAAACTTAGAAATAAATAGTAAAATAAACGGAAGTGGATACAAGAAAACCATATATACATACAAGTTAATCGAGTGTTCCACTCGCATGTGGTTTCCAGTTAAATATATAGTGAACGCAGTCACTACAATAGCAAAAACAACATAAACTGTCCCCTTATAAAGCTTTGATGATTTGACGGTTGTACTCAGTTCATACGCTAATCGGAAGTAAAGGCAACAGCGAATATATGTACCAAAGGAATTTAAAATCATACCATAAATATCAAAACGATCAAGAAATTGTAAATTAATAATTCTTACAATTTCTTGTGCTGGATAAAGCATATTTTCCGATTGCCCCAACCCAAAAATTGTAATAACTCCAGTCGTAGTTGAAAACATCATCAATCCATTTAAGAGAATCCCTATTGTCCATAATAAAAATATTCCCCTTTGCTTCGAGGTTTTCAATGGTAAACATAAGAGTAAGATTAATTCTACCCAGATACTCATAATAATTAATGTGCCAGCAAAAACTGGATTCCAACCAAATTCTAAAATTGGCTTTAATTGTCCCCAATCTTTAAACCTTGTATCCAAAATAGTGATTAAATGCCCTGTAATCATCGCAATAAATGCCAATGCACCCGCTGTTAAAGCAATTCGCTTAATTCCCTTCGAGGCTCCATACATAAAAAAAATTAGAAACCATATAATTAATGCGATTTGAGGAGTTTCTGGAAGAAATAAAATATAAACAAAATCAATAAAACTTGAAAAGGAAATGATAATAATAAAAAGAAAATATATGATTAATACGACATGCAATACAACCGATAGCTTTTTCCCTAAAATATCATGAAGTACTTCTCTTATATTTTTTTCTCCATATTTGATTTTTATATAATAAATAGCCAATGCATAAAGAAAGGCAAAAGGAAGGGATAGCAATATAGAAATCCAGGCATCCCTTCCAACCACGTCTATCATTAAAGGAAGGATGACAACATGTCCCATGACTGGTAACGTCAATATTAATAAAAATAGCGTTTCCCATTTTGTAATCATCCTTACTCTCCTTCAGTTAAAAAATGGAAATGGATTATTATATGGCTTCTTCTGAGGTTCATTCACACTTTGATTTGTTAGCCCTTGATGAAATATATCAGCACTTATATTAATGTCAATTGTTGCATCCGGAAAGATCTCATCATGGTAAATTGATTCAATATTCTTCCATTTCTGAGGAAAGCTCCGATATGTCTCTACTCCGATATCAGTTATGTCTGCTTTAAGTTCTTGTAGCTTATCCAATGTGGCACGTAAAGTACTTTCTAAGTCCTTTTCAATCAATTTTTCAGCTTCTAGAATAAAGTTTTCGTTAATCTCTTCGGGGTTGACCATTACGTTATCTCCTAATTCCCCATAAACTGACACATCTATTTTGACATGAAGCTCTTTTCCATGAAGCTTTGGGCTGACTGTCGTATTCGACCCTTTTACTTCCATCGAAATAATTTCTCCTTCTTCTATTGTTGGAACGGTGATGACTCCACCCTGAGCCCTGTCTGTCAGCACAGCTAATCCAACCGTTTCATCAATGTTTAATTCTCCGACCATTCTTTGTTCCTTTATCACAGCGGTACCTTCAATCGATGTGATTGTACCAGAAACATCTTCGACTACATTAATAATCGGCAAGTAAGCTGTTTGAAGTCTTTCTTCATTTAATCCAATAAATTCATATAAGAGGACAGGAATAAACTCTGCAGTAAATTTACTCTGCTCCAATCCTGATACAATTTCATCCGAAGAGAGGTTTTCATAAAGAGTTGTAGTCATGAAAATTTCATCTATTTCATCCTTCGTAATAAAAATGTAACTATTTAACCTGTTCATGGGATCCCGACGAATCACATCGAAAACTGGTACAAAGGGCTCCTTCGCTAAGTCTTCTCCAACAATCCATAGCCGAGTATGTCCAAATTGCAAACGTCTTTTTACATTGCGGATAAATTCTCGAGCCCCATGTAAAAGACTCTCCGCTTCCAATTGTAAAACAAGATTTTCAGCAGATTGAAAGCTAGCATCTTCTGACGGGGTAGGCTTTACTACTTCAGCATATACCTCCAACATGTTAGACTCCTTGTCGAAATCAAAACCAACTCCGTGAACAATTGCCTCATCATCCACTTCAGAACTGTTCCAACATCCAGTTAATATGAGTATTATCAAAATTAATAAAAAGCGTTTATATATTTTCAATTTTCATCACCCGTTTTTGGTACTGACTCTACCTTCATCCGTTTTTGACTCGGAATACTTTCAGGTCGACGTCTCATTAACCTTAAAGGTAAACGAATAAAGGTATCCTTCCAGTCATGATAGTAAAATGGAGAAAACGGAGCCAAATAAGGAACACCAAAAGAAGTTAATGATACCATGTGCATTAATAAACCTAAGGAAGCTATAACAATACCAAAGGAGCCAAATAATGCGCTCGCTATAATCAAATATATCCTTAATACAGCTACTACATCTGTAATTGGAGTAATAACGAAAGACGCAATATAGGAAATAGATATAATTACTATGGTTGGTGCACCTATTAATCCAGCAGTAACAGCTACTTCACCAAGAATTAAGGCACCTACAATGCTTAAAGCGGCACCAACTTGTTCGGGGAGTCTAATTCCTGCCTCTCGAACAATTTCATATAACACGACGGCAATTACCACTTCCATTATCAAAGGAAATGGTACTAGTTCCCGGGCTTGAATAATCGGGACAACCAAATCAGAAGGAATTAAGTTTTTTTCAAAGTTTAAAGCTGTTAAATAAAGTGCTGGGGCATAAATACTTACGATAAACGCAAAAAATCGAACGAGCCTTATAATTGAACTATAAAATGGTCTTGAAATGTAATCTTCGATATTTATGAAGTTTTCTAAGAAGATATTAGGACCAAAAAGAACAATAGGACTTCCGTTTGTTAATAAAATAATCCTCCCTTCCGTCAGCAAGCTAGCTACTTTATCAGGTCTTTGGGTGTTTCCGATAGTAGGGAATATAGAATAAGGATGGTCTTCAATTAATTGCTCTATTTCACCATCGTTATTAATAGCATCAATTTTAATTTCCTTTAGTCTATCTCTAACTCTTTGCACAATTTTTGGATCTGCTACGTCTTTAATATAACCAATTTTTACATCCGTTTTTGTTAATTCACCAATTTCATAACTCTCGAATCGTAAGTTTTGATTGGTAACCCTTCGCCTTATTATCGTTATGTTCACTCCATTACTTTCTATAAATCCTTCTTTTGCTCCTCGTACTGTACTCTCATTTTTTGGTTCTTCTATACCACGAACTTCAAATCCATCTGCTTTAATTAACAGACCTACTTTATAACCTTCAACTAAAATTAAAATGTTTCCTTGTAACACTTTATCAAGCGTACTATCCACATCGCTTGTCAGTTCAATATTTTTCACTTGTAAATGATTCTGTACCTGATCGAGATTATCATTTGGCATTTCATCTAGCGGGATGGTCTGCAGAGGTTTTAAAATATTATTCCTCTTTAAATCTTCATCTATAATCCCATCTACGGCTACTAATAATGCATTTAATTCCTTATCTTCGTTCATTTTAATATTAAATTTTGTAATCAGAATATCATCACTAGATCCAAGTTTTTCCTTTATAATATGTTCATTTTGCGTCAGTTCTGTGGAAAATTTCATTATTTCTTTCTGAGGCTTCTGCTGGTTATTTACAGAGCGGAGAACCTTACCAAGTATTTTTTTTATTTTATTTGAAGGATTCAACTACTTTCCACCTCAAATCCATGTAGTTAAATTTATTATATGTACTATTTGGTTTTCTATACAATACTAATCCCTCAACAGATTTCGATTTGATTTTCCAGAAAAAAGAAGCACCTCCCGAAGCCTTAATAGGGGTAATCAAAAATAGGCTGATAAGGTACTTCCCATATTCTATGAACCTTGCTAACACTTATTTATAATCAGTAGAGTTTCTCAGAATGGGAGAACTTAGGCTTTAGAAAAAACCGACTTTCCTTTGTGAGAGTCGGTTTATTTTTTGCTTCAAATGTTAGGGTCAATTATAGGGTTCGTATTGTGTGAAGAAGTAAAATAAGAATTTTTGCAAAGGGGACGCATTACATGAAAGGTTATGTAATAGCTGGGTGTTAAAAACGAACGCATGTAGTAGTAGTAGTAGTAGGAAAATCTTTAAGCAAGAATCGACTTCCGATTATAGGAATCGGTTTTTTCAAAGTCATCAATTCAGCGCCACCACTTCTTCGACTAGCATATAATTAGCTTAATATGTACAATGGATTCACCTCATAGGAATGAATATTCATTCCTATCTAATATAAATTAATTATAAAATCAAGCAATCCTCTGAAACACCCCTTCAGATAAAAAATCCAAAGGGTAAAACAACAGAACACCTTTATTTTATTACTGCCTGTAGTTTCTTTTTTGCTCGAATTAGCGTACTTTTGGATATCCCTGTCAATGCTTCTACTTGTTTATAGGAATTGGTTTCAAGGAGCTTTAGAGCGTGCTCCACTTGCTCTTTACCATATTTATTTGGTCGACCTTCTCTAAAATTAGGATTCTGTTTCGCTATTGCTTTACCTTCCTGGGTACGTTCCACGATCATATCTCTTTCAAATTCCGCAAAAGCTAACATAACGCTTAATATTAGTCGTCCTGTTGGAGTATCTTCAACTAACCCCATATTTAATACGTGTACTTTAACACCTTTCTCAAATAGTTCTTTTATAACGCTTATTCCATCTGATGTTGTTCTGGCAAAACGGTCTAGCTTTGTAACGGTTAATGTATCGCCCTCTTTTAACACTTCCAGTAATTTATTAAAATTTGGCCTATCTCTTTTTGTTCCTGTAAATTTATCTTTATATATTTTGTCGCAGCCTTCACGCTCTAATTGTTGTAATTGTCCAGATAAATCTTGATGTAATGTTGACACCCTTGCATATCCATATTTCATATGTAAAAACTCCTTTATTTATGACACTAAGATATGACACCAGACTACACCTTGATTCTACTGGTCTAGCGTAACAGTGTCAATACTCTTAAGTTATGACACTATCACACTAAACTTTTACTAAAAAATGCTTTAACGCAATTAGCATTATTCTAGTATTAAAGGGAATTGAAATTATGGAATTGTGTTACCGTTTTAGTTGAGAGGACTCCTTAATTATGTTTTTCTATGTCCCTTAATTGAAGTGTGTCTTTTTCATGCCACCAATGAAATTCTAAACATTCATTTTTACTTTTGGGTATGATGATTAAGTAAAATGGCAAACATTCTAATTTAAATGGAACAGCAGAAAACATCGTATTGTCTTGTGCATGTATAGGTGCCATTCTTAACCAATTTTTTAGATGATTAACGGTTAAATGCCCCATAATACGATTAAGAATCCATTTCAATGCAGCCAGGCTTTTTATGCTGTAATGCGTCCTCATTTTAAATAGGGAGTCGTTCAAATAATTATGATCTTGCTCCGTACCAAAACGGTACTCGAGTGAATTGAAAAAAGGAATTTCTTTTCTTCGCTTTACGTCATGAATACTGTTATCTCCCTCATTGAATTTTCTCCAGGATAAGAAAGCGTAGGCATAAGGGCAATTTGTATTTGTTTTATACACATTTTTTTGAAAATCCTTAATACAACTGGCGTGCTTATAAAATACTTTGCGAACATTTGATACGATTGATTTCATCGTAGCTTTTGATGACTGATATATTTCCTTCTTTAATTGGAATTCGTCTTGTTTTTCTGTAATATAATTGGATTTATTTTGTGTCAACTTCTGAAGACTTAGGATATATGGTGATGATTTTACGTGTCGGTGAAGTGCAGATTGACTAGTTTTGAAAGATGGAGATATCGCTTCTAAGATGAATTCCATCAATCCAGAATTTTTTTGCAAATCTATATTCTGATGAAAATATAGAGCTATTTTATCATGGACACCTTCCAAATTGAACATAATCCAATATTTTAGAGGTGTAGACTGATTTTCAACATTTAATTTTTTCCAGGCACTTGGATAACGTTGACCTTTTTCCAGTGAAAATAATAGATGGCCACATTTACATCGAAAAGGTTCTTTTGTATCCTTATCCGATAACCTATAGTACATTACTCTACTGCATTCAGGACACCCTTCCACAAGGGAGATGTTATGAAACGGACAACTGTGCACTAGGCTAAATTGATGAAAAATACTATGATAACCGATTTTTATGCATTCAGGACAAATTTTAAGATGACTGTGAAAATAGAGATTTGAGCTACCTTCCTCCATTATATTAGTCAGCATATTAATGTTACGACGGTTTACTTCTTTAATGGATAAGCCAAAAGTCTTTATTAAGGATGATTCATCCATACCCTCTAAAGTTAGTAAATTGCACGCTTTTTGACTAAGATTTGCAGCTCTTAGACCCTTACTATACCGAGTGCCAAATAGTTCAAATAAATCGATTACTGTTGCTCGGTTTGCATATTTAAATTTTTCAAATATGCTCCAGGGTGATTCATAAGGTGATATCCATTCTGGTAGCCATGTTACTTTGTTAGGTGTTATCGATTCGTCTTCTATTAGTAGAAATTGTCTTCTTATAGTCAACTTACCCTCCCCCCTTAAAGCACATCCTGATGAATCTCTGCGTCAACATAACCAGATTTTAATATGGCTTCTTCCCAGCAATTCTTTGTAATCCAGCTAATATTCTCTCCATTTGCTCCAAATTTCTTAAGAGCATACTCTATTGTTAAAGTAAAATATTGCATTGGAATTTCCATAGATTTCGTAAGACCGGCTTTCCGTCGTAAATTATAAAACGTTTCCATTAGCTCATCTGTACAGTGTTCTAAACGATAACCGTTATTAAAAGCTTCAGGGAAGAAATATCGAGCATACGACCAGCCACTTCCTATCGGGTATTCGGAATCATGGTCATATCCTGATAAACATGATTTTAGCTCTTCAATATAATTAATTCCTGTAAACTCATATTCATGTACCATAAATCTGCCTATAATCTGTGCTTTTTTTGCCTGTATAAATGCTGATCGTTGATACAGCAATTCATTTTGACCAACAAGTATGACAGTAAGTTGAATACCAACCCGGTCTAGTTCGTTGTATACATCCATTAACCAACCATAATGTAGCTCATGTAATCGGTGAGCTTCATCTACAAATAATATGATTCGGTGTTGTTGTGATCTTTCTCCCTGTTCAATTAAAAATCTAGTTAAACGATCCCGTTTAATATTTGCTTTTCCACTATAAGCAAGATTATGACCAACATCTCTCAATAAGTCTTCAAAGAAAACTCCTTCATTTGCATATTTATAATGCCGACAAATAATTTTATAAACGGGAAGTTTCTTTTTATATTCATCAGGTAAGATTTTCATGATGTAATCAATAGCTTTACTTTTACCTAATCGTGGTCGTCCATAAACAATTGCACCAGGAGAACGATTATCTATCCATTGACAAATAGCATTAAATAATCGTTCTATTTCACTTGTGGCAATAAGGTACCGTCCGTTCTCAATAGGGTGACTTCCTGCAGTGACATAGGGTCTTCCTATTTGTTCTGGACTTGATATATTTCTTTCTGGTACTGACACTTTTCCACCTCTCTCTTTAAAAAGTAATTGTTTTTGTTATACGTCTCTCGGAAGGTATATCTTTCTTGTGTTTCCGTTGTTTTTTGTGAAGTCCTAATTCATCTTTTTTTGCCTTTTGAGTATTTTGTTGTAACTCTGTTTTTTCCGAAGAATGCTCTTCAGCATAACGATTTAATGTTGCTAATGTGTTTCGAGCATCTCTTTTCTTTTTTGACTCTTCTTCTAAGTGCCGTTGAAGAATTTCGATTGGGTCATCTTCATTTAGAAAATGAATTATTTTTCGATTACGCAGTTTATTAATCAATTTTCTTGTTTTTAAATCGTGGGGAGAAATCCCCCATTTACCTGAAGCAGAGAGCGTTCCGAATTCACTTCCATCTTGCAAATAAGCTTGAATGGATCTTAAATCTACTGTATTAACCAATAAGGTTAGCTTTTCTCCAATTAAATCATAGGATCGAGATAATATTTCATTGTGGTACGTTACCCCTTCATAGTTAATATGAGGACGTTTCCCCTGTTGCTTATTTCCTTTCACGACTCTTTCTACTTTCATTGAGAAAAATGCCACCTCATTTCTTTGTTCTTCAGGCATTGCCCGAATGGGCATACCTCTTAATATTCGTTGCTCTAAAGCCTCTAAAGGAGTTAAATTATTAATTCCCTCGTGAGGAGTTCCATTATAATTAGCTATAAGTACATCCGTAATTTCTTCTAGGTGTGACGCTTGGATTTTATATTTAACCGCCTGTTTTTCGGGGTCTTTACGCAAAGGGTCTTTAGGATGACTACCTGTTGTACTGGGTAATTGATGATAACTACTTTCTTCTAGCGTTCTAAAAAACCTTTCAATAATGGCTCTTCGTTCTGGGACACCAACAGGACCAGCATTTACTGAAGAACCAACAATATTTGTTAAACGATCACGCACAATATTGGATAAATTGGCTTTAGCATTATCATAAAGAAACTCATCCCACAATCCCCATTTTGCTTCCTTTATCAAGTAAGACGGGAAACTACCAGTAGAAGAATAATTTAATCCGGGAATGGACAGTGTCTTGGGTTTCCATGGAACCACTGCATTTCTAATACACTGAAGAACGTCACTGGATGAATATTCTTTATTCAGACAAAGATGATGACCAAGAATCGCTCGTGTAGCGACATCAATAATAACTAATAACCATATTCGATTCATAACCTCAACGACTTCGTCCCCTTCAGGTGTTTTATAGACCACTGCAATAGCTGTATCGATTCGATGACCATCAAATTGTACACGTTGGTATGGTCTAATAATTATTGAGGTATTGTCACTCAAATTATTTAATTGATCATTGTTATAGTGCAATTTTTTAAGTTTCATTGTATACCGTTGTAGTGCCTTTCTTCCCTTTGTTTCGGTGTTAAATGGATATTCTGAAATTGTACGACCTGCTGCTCGACAAGCTTCGAGAAATATTTTGTGGAACGTTTTAAAATTAATGCGGGAATTTTTTCTGTAGTTTTTTAAATAATAATCATGTAGGGTCTCTTCAATGGAAGGATAAGTATCAAGAAGTAATGTAAATGCGCCTGCTAAATTAGTTGAATTATTTTTAGGTAAACTTTTACGATTATAGCTCTTAATTCTCTTATACGGAATTAATGCACGGAAACCCCAAAAATCTCCATTCTCGTCAGGTTCAAGATACCGTTTTGCAAACTTATAAATATAATCCCTTCGAATACCGGTAATATTTGTGATTTCCTGTAATGATTTTTCGTTTTTAAAATACAATTCAACAGCTTGTTTTCTTTTTAAGAACACATTCCTGTATTCCTCATCAATCTGGTCCAATAAGACACTTGGCCATAAAGAAGTGTCTAAATAATTAGAATCTATATAATCCTTTTCAAAAAATCTATTTCTCGTCATTTAACCACACCTCTAAACTTGATCCAATTAGTTCCGAATCAATATTCGCTTTAAGTCTCCCATTATATATTAGGAGAAAAATAGACTCTCTTATTCTTGCAGGATTAATATTCAATTGTTGACTCAATGAAGCGATTGAACATCTTTTCACCTTAGATAGTTGGCGTTCGATTTTATACATGTCTGTTTCGACAGGTTGAGGACGATTGTTAATGTAAGGCAAAAGCGTTTTCATATTGGAGAGTAAAATTTTATTTCCTCGAATTTCTTTTTCAGTTTTAATAACAAAGTCTTTTTCATGGATTTCACACCATTGTTGTGCAATCGTACTTCTCGCAGATTGACCGGAATAATCAGATTTATTTGAGTACCGAATTTCAACGAACTGTTCGTTTTTATTTTCCCACTCAACCCACATATCAAACATCACTTTCATTAACTTACCCTCATACATTTGCTCAATTTTTAATGGTCTTTCACAGAAGGCGCGCACTTGTGGATTAGTCTCGATTAATACCCAAAAGTCATATTCCAAATCACTAAATAACCGGACGTTCCTTTTAACTTTAGGGCTGTATGCTTCCCAGTAATTGTTCCCAAATTTACTGCTTCTTTTTATTGGAATAGGTGAATACATAGGTTTCCTCTCCTTTTAAACGTCTATAAATCATCGGATAAAAAGACACTATATATTGTTATTCTACAATTATTTTAAAAATCCTCTTTATTAAGAACTAGAAACATTTCAGTTTTTCTTATCCTAGAATGATCAATTTTCATCTTCCAAATTAATAATGTACTCACTTTCAGTTCCAACAGAACGGAGTTAAAAGTGAGTACATTATTTTGCGTAGAGTTGTTTAATATGCGTATTTGTTGATTGAAAAGTACTTGCTTTCATGACCTCCTACAACCTACTCTTTTTACGATTCTGTTAGCAGATCAAAGCTTTTCTTAAATACTTCATCTTTAGTAATCCATCTTTTTACTGTTGTCTCTTGTATTTCTTTTGATGTACAGGTAAACTCAATTGATTGAACTACCGCAAAGATCGCTAGGAAGTTTAACTTTATTTTTATTACGGCTTCTTTCGTATTTAAATGTTTGCTATCTTCTAAATGACCGACTTCTAACTTTTCCTTTACTCACTACCCACATATCACAAAAGCAACAGGGTTCTGTTCATCAAAAAATGATGAACAGAACCACGTTAGATTGATTTGAATATTAATTTTCTGTCCTTGATTACATGATTTTATCTACTCTTATTATTATAATGATGGATCCCTTTATTATTATCTAGTTGGTCCTCAACAACTCCACTTTGATAACTTTCATTCAGTTGGTTTTTAACTGCTTGAACACCCTTATCGTCTTCAAGGAATTGATTTTTCTTGTTTTTACTTTTGTTGTCTTTACTCATCACTAACACCTCCTTATTTTTAGTATGTACCAAGAATGGTGAAGGTATTGTGAATATCACTTCCAAATAATGGTTGTAACAATGTATAATATATTTGTTTTTAATATTTCCTAACGACAGATTAAACCATCAAGTTTGCATAAGTTCGTACAAATCATCTAACTTTATAGGAGTTTGATAATTTCATCTTACTTATGTTATATTAGACTATATAGTCGAACTTATACCAATAAAGGGGCTGGTTTTTCATGGGAAATGAAGTTTCAGTATTTATTATGGATGTTAGAAATTCTTCCAAAATAGATATCGGCGATGAAATAAGTAATTATCTGCAGCAATTCCAAGTTAGTCTAGCATATTGGTCACAAAATATTGTCACTACAAAAGTTATCCATCGTGCAGGTGATGAATTAGTTGTTGTATGTAATGGATTTGCTTCAGCGTATACACTGGCTTTCTATTTGAGTCGGATTTGGAAATTTCGAGAACACCCACCCTATTTCGGTCTTTCGTTTGGGCGCATAGAAGAAGAACTAAATACGTTAAATATTGAAACGTGGATTAATCCTCTAATGAAAGAAGCTCGTCTAGCAAATAACTATTTGAAGAACCAAGAAAAAAGAATGCAATTTTATTTCAAGCTACCAGATGTAAACAAAGAAGCTAGCTATGAAATAGATAGCAACCCGTTAGAGCTACTTTTAAATACCAACCTAAAGCTTACTCAAGAACATGCAAATGCACAAACAGAGCTGCAATCTCTTGTCTTCTCTTTGTACCTTATCTTAGGGCAGCAAAATAAAGTTAGTAAATATCTAGGCAGAACCAAATCAACCATATCAACGCATATGAAAAATGGTAAAACGGATATTATTATAGAAGCATTTGAAAATATAGTGCAGGTATTAAATGGTCTAGAAACAGAGTCAACGACTAACAAGGTAACAGAATTGCAAGCTAGTATTAAACAAAATATTACAAACCGCTTACAAGATTACTTGCCAATCGAGAGGAATATAAAATGATATTATTATCGCTACTCTTAGCGCATTTAATTGCTGACTTTTGGCTTCAAACCGATCAAATGGTTAGAGAAAAATTAACATTTCTAAAAAAGCATCTCATTCATCATCTTTTAGCAACTGGAGTTACACTTCTATTTATATGGGGAGTTATCTACGAATTTCAACATATTTTAAAATATCTCTTTCTCCCGTTAATTTTTATTTGTATGACACATCTATTAATTGATTTATTGAAAATAAAACTTGGAGAAACAAAAGATAGTATGAAAAAGCTTGGTTTCTTCTTACTGGACCAAGTATTACATGTAACAATCATTGTAACGACTTGCTTTCTATTCTTTCAACAAGAACCCCTAGCAATATGGAACAGCTTATTGAATTTACATGAAGGAATTATACAGACAACATTGTTTATACTAATTTTATTTATTCTAGCCACAACCGTCAGTGGCCACATAGTAAAATATGTTGTTGGCTCCCTGCCCTCAGAATTTACAAATTTTGAAGGTGAATTAACTTTGAGAAATAAAATAAGTAATAAAAGTGAAAAAAATGTACCCAATACCGATAATAGTTTTACAGAGGAATATCATTACTATTCGTACTCCTCTCCCCTGCGTTCTCGTGGAAAACTAATCGGATATATTGAGAGATTACTAGTAATTGTATTGACAATGATTGGTTCTTATCAATCTATTGCTTTCATAATTGCTGCAAAATCAATCGCGCGATTTAAACAACTTGATGATCGTAACTGGGCGGAATATTTTCTTTTAGGGACCCTTTCCTCTATATTCTTAGGTTTAGTACTTGGGTTAATTTCCAAAAAATTGTTGATGGAATAGAAAAAGGACTCTTATTAACAAAGAGTCCTTTTCCAATGTTATTCACTTAGTTTATATTTCTTTAAAAGACTTTCTAGTTTTAAAGCCTTGGTCATATCTCCATCCAACTTTAATTTCCCAGTCATAAATGCTACCGTTCCATTTAGATTTCCAGCAAGAAATTTATGGAAGTTTTTGAGCGACATTTTTAATGTGCAATCTGCATCGGCCTTTACCCCTTCACTAACCTTCGCCGTACCATTTTGTATATCTAATTGATAGACACCTTCCTCTTCCCCACTAATCTCAAATTGATACAATGACTGAACTTCATGGATAGGTTCAGGATTTTCATTTAACCTTTTTTCAATTTCTTGCATAACTTCATTTAAACTTAAATTCTCCATTTAACTTACTCCCCCTACTTTGTCTACTATGACTTTTAACCATGAACATTTAGTTGAATTATAAATGTTTTTTAGTTTCTTTTCAATTATAAGAAAAAGTAAATTCAAAATCTTGTCTTTCTTTAAGTAGATTGTATGACAGATAGTAATTTATCTGATATGATTATTCATGAATCAAATAAGTTTTACCACTACTAGGGGTGCCCAATCGTGGGCTGAGAGGAAAGTGTAGCATACTTTCCGACTCTTAATGAACCTGATCTGGGTAATACCAGCGGAGGGAAGTAGGAAGGCACATCTGTGTCATAACTATTTTACTGATGAAACCAGGTCTCTCGTAGATCTGGTTTTTTTGATTTTATCCCCCCTATTATGAGAGGAGGTAAATAATGAATCGTACACGTTTAATAACATTAATGGCTGTTTTTATTGCGATTGGAACGATAAGTGCTCAGCTTATCTGGTTCCCTGCAGGTGTAGCAAGAGCTTATCCAGTGCAACACGCAATAAATGTTATGGCAGCTGTTACCCTTGGACCAGGTCCCGCCGTAATCATTGCATTCATGATTAGTCTATTACGTAATATGCTTGGACTGGGTACACTTCTCGCATTTCCTGGAGCGATGGTTGGTGCATTTTTAGCAGGCATTCTTTATAAAAAGACTGAAATAAAATCACTTGCTGCAGTTGGAGAAGGAATTGGAAGTGGTGTAATTGGAGCAATGTTCGCGGTACCATTTGCAACTATCTTTATGGGTACTGCTGTTGGAGCTTTTGCATTCATTCCTGCATTCCTTGTAAGTAGTTTATCTGGATCAATTATCGGACTAATTATTGTTTCAAAGGTTAATAGTAGAAAATTGCTTCACAATTAAGGAGTGTCTAAAAAAGCTATGACAAATCATATTAATCAACAAGTGCCGTGCGCTCTAACAATTGCTGGAACAGATCCAAGTGGCGGAGCTGGAATTCATGCGGATTTAAAAACATTTCAAGAACTCAGGAGTTACGGAATGTCAGTTATCACATCAATTGTTGCACAAAATACAACTGGTGTTCAGGCAATCTCTCATGTTTCACTAGAAATGATTGAACAACAATTGGAATCTATCATTTCAGATATGCCAATACATGCATTTAAGACAGGTATGATCGCTAATCAGGAAATGATGCAAGTCATCTATAATAAAATTGTAAATATTAATGCGCCATATGTCATGGATCCTGTGATGGTTGCGACGAGTGGTGATGTTTTAATCGAAAACCAAGCGAGAGATTTTTTACGTGATAAACTTATTCCGCTCACTACTGTAATTACTCCTAACATTCCTGAAACTGAATTTCTTACTGGAGTAAAAATAGAATCAGAGACTGAAATGCAGGAAGCAGCACATCTTTTAGTAAATAAGTATGGTGCTGGAGCTGCCTTAATCAAAGGTGGTCATCTGAAAGGCGATGCAATTGATTTTCTTTATGACGGAGTAAAAATGCATAGTTTCTCTTCGCCACGAATTCCAACCAACAATACACATGGAACTGGTTGCACCTATGCAGCAGCAATTACTGCTAACTTAAGTAAAGGACAACCATTAGTTGAGGCTGTAAAAAATGCGAAAACATTTGTAACTGCTGCTATCAAACATTCCTTTGATATAGGAGCTGGCAGTGGTCCTACGAATCATTGGGGAATCCGGCTGGAAGGTGTTGAGATATGAACTCAGAAATTATTGCACATGTTAGAGAAAAGCAACCTCTTATATACCACCTGACAAATCAAGTCGTAATGAACTTTACAGCTAATGGCTTATTAGCTTTTGGAGCATCACCAATAATGGCAAAGTCTCGAGAAGAAGCAGCCGAAATGGCAAGTATTGCTGATGGTGTTTTAATTAATATTGGAACATTAACAGAGGCTGATCTTCAGGCTATGATCATTGCAGGTAAAATAGCGAATGAAAGAAATATTCCAGTAGTATTAGATCCCGTAGGAGTTGCTGCAACATCGTTTCGTTCACAAGCTGTTCGGAAGATTTTAAATGAAGTAACACCAACTATCATTAAAGGAAATGCTGGTGAAATGGCTTTCCTCGCTGATATTCCTTGGCAGACAAAAGGTGTTGAATCAATCGGGGTTGGGAACTTAGAAGAAGTTGCCGCAATCGTTTCTAGAAAGTATCAAACTACTGCGATTGTTACAGGAGAAACAGATATTATTTATTCAGATGAAACATGTATTGAAAATCATACTGGTCATCCTCTGTTGACAAAAGTTACGGGAGCAGGCTGTTTACTAGGTTCCATAATAACTGCAAGCCTTACAACCGATCATTCGTTAAATGAACAAATGAAAACATCCTTAGCTTTTTACGGATTAGCTGCTGAGTATGCTGCTAACCATCCGAATGTAAACGGTCCAGGAACTTTCATGCCTCATTTTTTAGATGCACTGTCTTTTAATGAGGAGCAGTTAAAGGAGAATTATAATGATGCCGATAAATAAATCTTTGCGCAAATATTTTATTATGGGCAGTCAAAATTGTCAGGGAGATCCTGTGGAAATATTAGATGCTGCAGCTAAGGCTGGCATTACACTATTTCAATTTCGTGAAAAAGGTACCTCCTCCCTCGCTGGTAACGACAAATTTGAATTAGGGATGAAATTGCAAGCGGTATGCAGGAAGCATAACATTCCATTTATTGTTAACGACGACGTAGAACTTGTAAAAAGCTTAGATGCTGATGGAATTCATGTCGGCCAAGATGATACTTCAGTTGAAGAGTTAAGAAAAATGTTTCCGAATAAAATCATTGGTTTATCTGTTTCAACAAAAGAAGAACTTGAACAAAGCCCTTTAGATCTCGTGGATTATATTGGAGCGGGACCTATTTTTCCGACCTCGACAAAAAATGATGCGAAAGAAGTAGTTGGTCTTGATTGGATTTTAGAACTCCGCAAACAATTTCCTAATCTTCCGATTGTAGGCATCGGTGGAATTAATACAACAAATGCGGCCTCTGTTATTCAAGCAGGAGCAGATGGTGTATCATTTATATCTGCAATTACTCAAGCGAAGAACATCAATGGAGCAGTGAATGCATTATAAACTCAAAAATAAACCTCCATTTCATTAGAAACAATGAAATAGAGGTTTATTTTATAGATAAATATTTACTTCCTTCTCTTATACTTAATTTGGATAACGCATTATTTTCAATAAAATTCTTTACAAGTTGCGGGTTTGTTTTCGAGTATTCTCTTAGCGCCCAACCTATCGCTTTTTGAATGAAAAATTCTTTGCTAGAAGCATGCGTTTCAATAAAGCGAAATAATAGAGGCGCATCTGTATCTTCTTTATATTTCAACTGAAAAAGGATAGCGCTTCGCTGCAACCACATATTATCACTAACTATCCATCCTTCAATTACCTCAGTTATTACTTCAGGATGATTTTTAGCAATTTCACCAACTGCCCTTTGCGCTAGCATATCAACAGTATCCCACCAAGCCTTTGTAATAATAAGTTTTTCTATTAAAAGAATATCTGCCTTTTCCAGCTTTTTTAAAGAAGAAATAATATAATCAGTAGCAGCATACTGGAACTCTCTTTCTTTTAAATCCCATAAACCAAGTACAAACTCACGTTGAAAAGAAAGTTTTAATATTTCACTTTCCTTATAAAAACGTCGCATTACCTCTCTTCTCTTCGGTGTTTTTATTCCTAAAAAAGAAAATTTATTTCGCATATATTTCTCCATAGGAAAAGCATTTTCATCTTTCGCTTCTGCTTTAAACATTTTTTGAATTAACTCCAGTTCATGCAAATTTTACCACCCTTTTCTTTTAAAAAATCAGGTACCCAGTCTGAACTGAGTACCTGATTATTATTATTATTTAAGCGTGCATTGACATTTCACCTGATTTGATTTTTTCAATATGGTGACATGCTGCTTGATGGCCTTCTTTCATATGATCGAGATTACGAAGTTCTGGAACTTTCGTTTTACAAATCTCTGTTGCAAATGGACATCTTGTATGGAAACGACATCCTTGCGGTGGATCAATTGGAGAAGGAACATCTCCTCTTAATACAATACGTTCTTTTTTCTTTTCAGGATCCGCAATAGGAATTGCAGATAATAGCGCTTTTGTATAAGGATGTTGTGGGTTATCAAATAAAGATTTCTTATCAGCAACCTCAACAATCTTACCTAAATACATAACTATTATTCTATCAGAAATATGACGCACAACTCCTAAGTCATGGGCAATGAATAAGTACGTCAAATTAAATTCACGTTGTAAACTTTTAAGTAAGTTTAAAACCTGTGCTTGAATGGATACATCAAGAGCAGAAACTGCCTCATCCGCAATAATTAGCTTCGGATCAAGTGACAATGCTCTAGCAATACCGATACGTTGACGCTGACCACCTGAGAATTCATGTGGGTAACGATCAATTTGATCAGCATTTAATCCAACAGTTTCAATTAGTTCAATCGCACGTTTTCTTAATTCATTTCTTGGAGCAACCTTTTGGATATGCATTGCTTCTGTTAGAATTTTTGCGACTGTGTGTCTAGGGTTTAGAGAAGCATATGGATCTTGGAAAATAACTTGTAGATCCTTACGCTTTTCTCTCATTTGACTCTTACTAAGTGAAAGCAAATCTTCTCCCTGGAAATCAATTTCTCCAGCTGTAGGTTCCTCTAATCTAAGAATCGCACGTCCAGTTGTCGACTTACCACATCCAGACTCTCCTACAACACTTAATGTTTCACCTTCATATATATCGAAGGAAATATCATCAACTGCTTTTACGTGGTTAACGGTTCTACCGAGAAAACCACCTTTAACAGGGAAATATTGTTTTAAGTTACGAACTTTAAGTAGCTCTTTCTTTGTCATTTACTTTCACCTCCGGATCTCCGTCCCATTCATCAGTATAAATCCAGCAACGAATTTCTGAACCGTCTTCTTTTCTATCAAGTTTAGGCAGTTCCGTCACACATAGTTCAGTTGCGAATGGGCACCTTGGTGCAAAACGACAACCTTTAGGCATGTTTCTTACACTAGGAACATTTCCTCGAATTGGTTCTAATTCTTCTACATCTATATCATGACGTGGCATAGAATTTAAGAGTCCAACTGTATAAGGATGCTTTGGATTTTTAAATAACTCACGAACAGACTGATATTCTACAACTTGACCGCCATACATAACTGCAACATAATCACATGTTTCAGCTACAACACCAAGATCATGTGTAATCATGATTACTGACATTCCAAGTTCTTCTTGTAAACCATTAATTAGTTCTAGAATTTGCGCTTGAATGGTAACATCTAATGCTGTTGTAGGCTCATCCGCAATAAGTAATTTAGGATTACATGCTAATGCCATTGCTATCATAACACGCTGACGCATACCACCAGAGAGTTCATGCGGATATTGCTTCACTCTTTGAGCAGGTGATGGAATTCCAACTAATTCTAATAATTCTATAGTACGAGCATTCCCTTTTTTCTTATCTAAGCCCTGATGTACTTTCAATGCTTCATATATTTGTTTACCAACTGTATACACGGGGTTTAATGAAGTCATTGGTTCTTGGAAAATCATTGATATATCATTACCGCGAATCGTTCGAATCTCACGTTCGCTTAATTTAGTTAAGTCTTTTCCATTAAATAGTATTTCACCGTCAACAATTTTTCCCGTCTTTTCTAATAATCGGAGAATCGATAAGGCCGTTATACTTTTACCTGATCCAGATTCACCAACTATTCCTAAGGTCTTACCTTTAGGTAGCTCGAAGGATACGCCATCAACAGCTTTTACTTCAAAGTCATCAGTAAAGAATGAGGTTCTTAAATTATTAACTTCTAATATAATATCATCCTTCATCAATTCCACCTCTTTCTTCAAACGATTGATTAATCTATGTCAATTCGTTTATTTAATAGTTTATATGAAATATCTACTAATAAGTTAACAAATACAAACACTACAGCAATAACGAGTACTCCAGCTTGAACAACTGGGAAGTCTCTTGCAAGAATTCGGTCAACGATTAACTTACCCATTCCATTAATAGCGAATACAGATTCTGTAAGAACAGCACCTGCTAGTAATCCACCAAACTGTAAACCTATGATCGTTACAATTGGAATAAGTGCGTTTTTAAGAGCGTGTCGATAAATTACCACTCTGTCTTTCAAACCTTTTGCTCTAGCCGTTCTAATATAATCTTGTGAGATAACATCAAGCATACTAGATCTAGTAAAACGAGCAATTACAGCAGCACCTGACGTTCCAAGGGTAATTACTGGAAGCAGGATTTGTTCTGGTGAACCCCAACCTGTTGGCGGGAACCAGCCTAAGTTAATAGAGAACCATTGCATTAACATTAAACCTAGCCAGAAGTTTGGCATAGATAAACCAAATAACGCCACAAGCATAAGTGTAACATCCATGACAGAATATTGTCTAACAGCTGAGACTATTCCAGCTGCCATTCCAAGAACTATACTGAATATCATACTATAAACGGCGAGTTCTAGGGTCACCCAAAATTTGGGCCAAAGCTCATGACTTACTGGTAAACTTGTTCTCCAAGAATTACCAAAATCCAATGTTACTGCATCTTTTACGAATTCATAAAACTGTATAGGAATTGGTTGATCTAAACCTAATCTTTTTTCAATTTGTGCAATTGTATCTGGTGGAGCATTCTCACCAGCTATAATATGTGCTGGGTTTCCTGGTGTTAAGTGCATTAAAGAGAAAACAATAATTGTTACACCAAGTAAAACCGGTATAAGTTGTAATAAACGACGTACAATAAATTGAACCATCTGCTTCTCAAACCTCCCTTACTTCATTTTTGGATCTAAAGCATCACGTAATCCGTCACCTAGTACGTTAAAGGCTAATACGATCATCATAATAACTAGACCAGGGAATAATGCGATATGCCCTGCCTCCCACATAAAGTCTCGACCATCACTTAGTAATGCACCGAGTTCAGGCGACGGTGGTGCTTCACCCAAGCCAAGGAAGGATAATCCACTCGCAGTTAATACTGCACTTGCTATAAATACACTTGATTGAACAATAATTGGTGATAGTATGTTAGGGAAAATATGTAGAGCTATTATCCTTAAATCAGATGCTCCAAGTGCTCTCATTGCATCAATATACTCAAGGTTTTTAACCGATAGAGTTGATCCCCTTACAATTCTTGCAAAAGTAGGTATCGCGAAAATTGCAATTGCATAGATAACGTTTTCTCTACTTGCTCCAAGAATACTAACTAGAGCTAGCGCTAGTAAAATACCTGGGAATGCTAAAAGAATATCCATTAGACGCATAATAATGGTATCAATTTTACCACCATAGTAACCTGAAATTATTCCGATGATGACACCAACTAATCCACCTAGAATAGTAGATAAGATTCCGATAGTCATCGTTATCCCTACCCCGTGGATAACCCTCGTAAAGATATCTCTTCCATGGTGGTCAGTTCCAAACCAGTGTTCAGCTGATGGACCTTCTAACTTTACCGCATAATTAGGTAAGTTTGGGTCAATTGTCGTTATCCAAGGACCTACAATAGCAACTATTGTGAGGAATATAATAAGATAACCACCAATTAAAGCAGTTTTGTTTCTAGCTAAACGCTTGTAGAAATCTTTTAAGTTATTAAAAAAGATTGACCCTCTTTTTTGTGGTTTTGCGATTTGATCAACTTCTTTATTTGTTGTCATTGGTAAACCCCCTTCATTTTAAAAAATTGTTTAACTAGTAGGCACTTATGTCTTAAAGTTATGCGTTTCCATAAAAGAGACTTTTTAAAGTTCTACTGTTTGTTAAAAAAATAATTTAGATAGTAATTAAATATAAGTTTAATAGAAACAAATAATTACAAATTGATCTAAATAAATTTTCATATAATAGGAAAACTTTAATCATTCCACTCCCTTTTACTTTTCCCTAATTTAGTTTAGAACACAATTTACCACCATAAAGTAAAGTATAAATTAATTTTCTTTTTAAGTAAACCTTGGATTCTAAACTTGCTTTTTATCTAAAAATATTCTATATTATAAATTGATTATGCTTTAAGTATAGTCTATTTAACAAAAAAATATTTAAGGGGGTTTTACATCTTGAAATCAAGAAAATTATGGTTGCTTACAGCACTCATGCTTGCTCTTGCGCTAGTACTTGCTGCATGTGCTGGTGACGGGGAGCCAGATGATGAGCCTGAGACAACTGACGACGGCAACACAGATACAGAAGATGATTCAACTGATGATGCTGCAAGTGAGGGCACAGGCGATTTAGTTATTGCTATTGGTTCAGACATCGTTTCACTATCAACACACGGATCAAACGATGTTCCTTCAAGTAACGTTGGGGAAAACATCTATGAAACTCTTACAAAGTTCGATGAGAACGGAGAGATTCAACCTGGTCTAGCTACATGGGAAGAAGTAGACGAAACAACATGGGACTTCTTTATTGAAGAAGGAGTTACTTTCCATGATGGAGCAGCATTAAATGCGGAAGCAGTTAAAGCTAACTTCGACCGTATTGTAGATGAAGAAATCGCATCTCCACGTGCATTCTTATTTGAAGCAGTGGAAAGCACAGAAGTAGTTGATGAGTACACACTACGAATCAACTTAGCGTATCCGTACGCACCACTACTTTCAAACTTAACACACAGTGGAGCAGCAATTATGAGTCCTGATGTAATTGCAGAAGATTATGCTCAACTTGCTGACGGTGGAGACGTTGATGCTTACATCAACCAAAACCCAGCTGGTACAGGTCCTTTCAAATATGAAAACTGGACTCCTGGTGAAAGCGTAGTATTAGTAAGAAACGACGATTACTGGGGTGAGCCTGCGAAGCTTGATTCAGTAACATTCAAAGTTGTTTCTGAGCAAAGTGCACGTATTGCTGAGTTAGAAACGAATGTATCTCATATTGTAGATGCTATCGGACCTAACAACGTATCAAGAGTTAATGGTATGGATAATGCAAACGCTCTTGAAGAGCCTAGTGTATCTTTAGCATATGTTGGATTCAACGTACAAAAAGAGCCATTTGATGATGTAAGAGTTCGTCAAGCAATCTCTATGGCAATTGATAAAGAACAAATCATTGAAGGGGTATACAATGGTATTGGTATCCCTGCAGTAGGACCACTTGCACCACCAGTATTCGGTTATGATGAAAACGTAAGTGGACTTGAGTACGATCTAGAAGCTGCACAAGAATTACTTGCAGAAGCTGGATATGCAGATGGTTTTGAAACAACTATTTGGACAAACGATAACGAGCAACGTGTTGATACTGCTGTAACAATCCAAGCACAATTAGCACAAATTGGTATCGATGTTCAAATCGAAGAGCTTGAGTGGGGTGCTTACCTAGATAGAACAGCTAATGGAGAGCATGACATGTTCATCCTTGGTTGGTCTGTTGTAACATCTGATGCTGACTACGGAATGTATCCATTATTCCACTCTTCAGCAGTAGGATCTACAGGTAACCGTTCATTCTTAGAGGATCCTGAGCTTGACGCTGTTTTAGATGAAGCACGTAAAGAAACAGATCCTGCAGCGAGACAAGCGCTTTATACTGAAGCACAAGAAATGCTTGTTGACCTAGCTCCAATGCTTTATTTAAACCACCAAGAGTATCTACTAGGAGTTAACGAATCTGTTAAAGACTTCTGGATTGATGCACAAGGTATTTACAAACTTAAAGACACTTATATCGAACAGTAAAAAGTTCATGGAAAAAGCCTTGTACAAAACGTACAAGGCTTTTTCTTATATACAGAAAAATTTACTTCCTATATCCTTCAGGTAATAATCTCTCATCTATCGGTATCTCAGGGTTGATATCTAATAGCATACTTATAAATTTTTCCCTATTCTTAGGAGATATTGCAACAATATCATATTTACCACAAGATATTTGAATTCTTTTAAACGAAAGTGCTGGTGATGATAACGGCATCTTTGAAAGAAGAATTAGTTGAATTTCAGGAATTTCAATTGTTTGTCTTATTGGACCATAATAAATTTTAATTTTATTATCTTTTATTAAATAACCAGTACGGAACCAAAACCAGAGTAGGAACGCAGCAAGAGTCACGGTAATAAACAAAGCAGTAAGCTGCTCATTTATCAATGGTAAAAGAATACCTGCGATACTAACTCCCCATACTAAAAATGTTATCCACTTGTCTCTTATTGATGGAAAATACATTATTTTCCTCCCATCTTCTTAGCTTACTGAAAAATCATTTTATCGATGTTTTTAAACTCTAGAGTAGTTAGTTTATCCGTGATCTTATCCACTTCAAAATGACGGATAGCGGTATCTATTTCACATTGAATAGGCACATCACACTTAATCGTCGCTAGCTCTCTTGAAAGATGTAAATTATCAAGATTGTCTAAGATTTTCTGACGCAAACTCTTTGATAATTGATCAACATTTTCTAATAACACGTCGATTGTATCATATTCCTGCATTAATTTTATAGCAGTCTTCTCCCCTATTCCTTTAACTCCTGGATAGTTATCTGCACTATCCCCCATCAGTCCTTTAACATCAACAATTTGTCTTGGATAAATTCCTTTTTTCTCGTAGAAATTATCCTTTGTAAATAGTTCGTAATTACCTAAACCTTTTCTCATGATCGATACATGAATATTATCTGTTACAAGTTGCAACATATCTTGATCACCAGTAAGAATAATTACTTCATTTGTTTCACTATACACTTTAGCAAGTGTCCCTATACAATCGTCGGCTTCAAAGTTTTCTAATCCTACGTTTGGTATATTAAACGACTCTACTACCTCTTTGATTAAATCAAACTGCGGAATTAATTCCTCTGGAGGTGCATCTCTATTCGCTTTATACAACGGGTAAACCTCATTACGGAAAGTTTTGCTTCCCATATCCCAGCAACAAATAATATGTGTGGGCTGATACGTTTTTTCTGCATCAATGAAATATCTTAAGAATTGGTAAATACCATTCGTCGGCATGCCTGAGCTCGTCTTCATAAAGTTACCTCTAAAAGCTGTAGCAAAAAAACCTCTAAAAAGTAATGCCATTCCATCTACTAATAACACGCGATTTTTAACCATTTAAACAAATCTCCTATTTCTACTTTACTAGTTTATTTATCAATTCAAGGTTTTCTTTTAACGAATCAATATCTGCTGGTGCTTCAAGCATTGCAAAGTAATTTTGCGTATACTGCTTGATTTTTTCTTCTGTGCTAATCTTTAATACGTCTACTTGTTCACTCCACTGTTTAAGATATGACGTACGCATTATATCACTGTTTTCTTTCACAAATGTTTCAACAGAAGGAAGAAGTGCTGAATATAACTCTTCTTTCATTAACTCTTTCTCATTTTGGACAAAAAATGCTTTTGTTCCTTTAAATTTATTAAGTGTTGTATTAAATTCTTTACTTGGTAATTCGACAAATTCTTCCTTAAACGTTGGCGTTTCGAATTCTACCGTATATTCCTTTGGTAAATCAAAAATATCGTTTATCTCTGAACTTTTCGTTAGGAATGATTGATAAACTTCGCCAATTAATTCCTTTTTATAGCCTTCAACCCTCAAAGAAACTGCTTGCAATTCTTGATTTAATTCAAAGCGTACATACTCGATAAGGTTATCTAATGCATTCTTTAATTGATCATTCGCTTTTCTACCATTCTCTGTAATTGTTGTGGGATTGAACATTTCTTTAAACATATCATGGAATCGAATTCCCAACCGTTCAATCACGTAGTAAAGCTGTTTCTCAATTCTTTGTTCAATTTGTTGTTGGTATACACTTGTATCATATGTTTCTATAATATCTATTACCGTATGCTCGTCTGAAGTGGTTTTTTCTATCTTTTTCGCTTTGTCGTCTTCATTTAAGCTAACAGATTCGATATATGATTTGAGTGTATGGGCAACACGGTTTATATCCCATAACGAACTATCAATGATAAGTCTAGTTAAATCATGGTGAATGAAAGAATAAAATTTATCTTCGAATGCCTTCATCTGTTCGTTTAATGTTTTATTATCAAGTTTCTCTTCAATCGACTGTTTACTTGATACTGGGAATAATTTAGCATGACGAATACCTAATTTCATTAACTCATTATCTACATAATCCAACACAAGAGCTAACTCTTCTTCGTTTTCTGCTAAGTCTGCAGCGTTTACGATGAAGAACATTTTATCTAATTCAAATGCTTCCTTTACACGTCCGAGTTGCATCAGGAAATCACGATCAGCTCGAGACAATGCATGGTTATAATAAGTTACATATAATATGGCATCTGCATGTTTTATATAGTTAAAGGCTACATTTGTATGTCTTGCGTTCACAGAGTCTGCTCCAGGTGTATCTACTAAAGTTATCCCCTGTTTTGTCAAAGCACTGTCGTAATATAAATCGATAGTCTCGATATAACAGGCAATAGTTTCGTCTGTTACATACGTTGCAAACTCTTCCAATGAAATCGTTGTTTCCTTACCGATCAACGCTTTATTCTCATCATATCCAGTGATTACCGCTAGAATATATGCTTGATACATATTGCTAAGATTTTTATGTTGTTGAATTTTCTTCTTTCTAATCCATTTTACAAATTCCTCTAATGTATCAGCTTTTGGTGAAAACTTATTAGTCATGGCATATAGTTCTTTAACTAAAGCCTCTTCCCTTTTCATTGTAACAACGACTGTTCCATGTGGATGCGACTCCGAAACTGGATGGATTCGGTTTACAGTAGCAGTCGTTGGATTTGGTGATACAGGAAGCACTCGCTCACCTATAAGAGCATTAGAAAAAGATGATTTCCCTGCACTAAAAGCACCAAATAGAGCAATCGTATATGTGCGATTCGCTAGTCTATGCTTTTTAAGTTCTAAGTCTTTCATTAAATCATTGAATCCTGGAATTGTTTCTATCGTTGAAAGTGTTTGATCAATTCGATTGATAATCTCCACAGCTTCATATTTAGTTGAAGTTTCTTCTTCTATTACTGGGGTTTCTAAAACTTCATCTTTTTTGTTTTTCGTAGACCCTTTTTGAGGACTATCCTCTATAACAAAATCTGACTGCGTTTTATTATATTGATTCAACGTATCTTCCCATTTATTTTCATTAAATATTGGAGAAACGAACATTTGATCAACGGTATCTTCTTTCATCTTTAATTCTTCTTCTATTTTCTTATATTTTGCTTGTAGTTGTTGAGCATCTTGTAAATTATCATAACTGGTTTGGTAATCTAGTAATACTTTTGCATTTTTATTTTCTAATGCATGCTTTAGCTGAGTAAGAATGTTTAACGCGATACGTTTGAATTTACTTTTCACATCTGCTGCGACATCATTCGTGTAATTTAAAACATAATCACCATTTATTTGCGCACCAGGTTTCATTAAAGCTTCTAAATCCTCAAGTTCATAGCTAATCGTAATATTATTAATCATTTCCTGAAGCTTTAAATCTTCTAAGTTATAATTCCTATAAATATTCAAGAATTTATCTCGAAGCTTCCACTGGATAGAAGACTCCATTATCTCTTTTAGTCCATTCAGGAAAATATCCCTGCGACTCTGTCTTTCTTCATCTGTTTTCTTCTTAGAACCAAATAAACCAACTTTAAATCCACTTTGTTCCGCTGCCAAATAACTCTCAGCTTTATCTCGTAATTCTTTTGGCATCAAGTAAGCATTATTTAATGTGCTACTTAATTCTTGTTGGAATTCTTTTTCAAGCTTCTGTGGTTGCTCTTTTAAATCAGTTATTTTCTGTTCAATGTCTTGTATTTCCGATAACTTTGAAGCAGAATCATCATCTTCAAAATCTGATAAAAGTTCACCATACTGGTCTTGAAGAAATTTCTTATGTTTCATCACTACTTGGTTTACTGATGCATCAATATTAAAGAACTCACTTTTTTCACTTTGCATCATAGAAAATAATCTACTCTTAACATCTGAAAATTGATTGTTTGCGATTGAGAAATCATGTAATGATGTAAAGTACATCCCTAATGGATGGATTTGCCATTGATCAAATGTTTGTTTGATATTTGTTACAAACTGATCAAACTTAAGTTCAGCATCATTGTGTTTATCAATCTGATTAATGATCAAATAAAAAGGTATTTGATTCTCTTTTAAAGACTGCAAGAAATATAGATTTACTTCAGACTGTACATGGTTGTAATCCATCACGTAAAAAAGAACATCAACTAAATGAAGCGAACCCTCAGTCATCAGACGGTCAGCATCATCTGCAGCATCTATACCTGGAGTATCAATTACCGCAGAACCCTCTGGAATGATGGCTTTTGATGTACTGATTTCAATTTTATGAATCGAGTCTTTATCTGTAGAATATTCTTTAATCATATTAATATCATATGGCTCTTTATATTCTACTGCTTTTCCCTTATTGAAATAAACCCTTGCCCATCCTTCACCTGAAGTGATTTTTACAATGTTAGCACTTGTAGGAATCGGGCTCTTTGGCAAAATGTTTTCACCTAAAAGATGGTTAATAATTGATGACTTTCCTGCTGAGAAATGACCAGAAAAGCTAACTATTAGTTCTTTATTCATTAACTTATTATGTAGATCAAGTATTTTCAATGCATTTTCTTCATCGTTATTTGCAAGCATTGTTTGGTAAAGCGCTGCTAGCTGATGCTTGTTTGTTCTTAATGTACTTCCCTCTTTAATCATGAAACACTACTACCCCTTTAGACAAACAATTTTAATTCAATTATACGCAATCAGAGCAGCTATTTCTACCTAATATACTTGTTAGCGAAAATATTCATAAAAATCGCCTACACAGTTAACATAATAATATTATGAGTAACAAAAAAGGCTCTCCGCATATTTTGCCGAGAACCTTTTTTATTTATACTGGGTAAACGCCATGCTTTCTTTCCGTAAAGCTAATGTTCTTGTCTGCATATACGGAATATCGTTTAACTAATTCTTCCCTTAGTCTATCAGGATTAATGATTTCATCGATTACTAGTTCTGAAGCTAGTCGATATACGTCGATTTCCTCTTTGTATTCATCCTGTTTTTCTTTGATAAATGCTGCTCTCTCCTCTTCAGGGAGTTCTGCGATTTTATTTGCATGAACTGCGTTGACAGCTGCCTCAGGTCCCATTACAGCAATTTGTGCGTTTGGAAATGCAATTACAGCATCTGGATCAAATGCCGGGCCAGCCATCGCATATAAACCTGCTCCATAAGCTTTTCTTACAATTACAGATATTTTAGGCACAGTTGCTTCACTCATTGCTGAAAGCATCTTCGCCCCATGTCTAATAATTCCTTCACGCTCCACTTTTGTACCGATCATAAAGCCTGGTACATCTGTTAAGAATAGGAGTGGGATATTAAAAGCATTACAAAGTTGAATAAATTTAGCTGCTTTATCGGCAGAATCAGTGAATAGAACACCGCCCTTAACTCTTGGTTGGTTGGCAATGATTCCTACTGTATTACCCTCCATGCGAGCTAGACCAGTTATTAATTCAGGAGCAAAACGTTTTTTGATTTCACAAAAACTATCTTCATCAATAATATGATCGATTAAATCAAACATATTAAAAGCAGCGTTCTGATTTTCTGGTACAATTTCACTTATTTTTTTATCAGTTGCCTTGATCATTTTTGCTTCAACACTGCTTGGTTTACTACGGAAGTTACTTGGGAAATATCCAAGATATTTTCTTGCATATTCAATAGACTCTTCTTCTGTCTTAACTAACACGTCACCAACACCTGAAACTGAAGTATGCATTTTTGCCCCGCCCATTTCTTCCAGGGAGACTTTTTCACCAATTACCTTTTCAGCCATACGTGGAGAACCTAGATACATGGAAGCATTCCCATCAACCATTACAACGACATCACAAAATGCTGGGATGTACGCTCCACCTGCAGCAGACGGTCCGAATAAAAGACATACCTGAGGGACGCGTCCAGATAGTTTAATCTGATTATGGAAAATACGTCCTGCACCTCTTCTACCAGGGAACATTTCAATTTGGTCAGTAATTCTTGCACCAGCAGAATCCACAAGATATAATATTGGGATTTCTAATTTAAGCGCAGTTTCCTGAATACGAATAATCTTTTCTACTGTTCGTTTACCCCAAGAGCCAGCTTTAACGGTGGAGTCATTCGCCATAACACAAACGTTTTGTCCGTTAATTTTCCCGATACCTGTAACAACACCATCAGATGGAAGTGAATCATCCATGCAATTAGCAAAAAATGCATCCTCAATATCCATTCCATGGTCTAGTAATAATTCTAGACGCTCACGGACAAATAGTTTACCTTTTTCAGCATTTGCTTCATGATATTTTTCTCTTCCGCCTTGTTTAATCTTATTCATTCTTGTTTCTAATTCATTCACAAAAGACATATTATCCTCCCTAACTATTCACCTTTATAAATAGGTTTACGCTTTTCTTGAAACGCCAACAATCCTTCTTTTCTATCATTTGTAGGGATTGTTTTCTTATAATTTTGATGCTCAATTTCTAAAGCTGCTGCTAAATCTGTTTCCATTCCTTGATTTATGGAAGCTTTAGCAGCTTGAACAGCGATCGGACCATTGCTTGCAATTTGTTCGGCATATTTTAATGCCACAGAGCTAACTTCCGTTTGATCTACTACCTCTTCTACAATACCTAAGTCAAGAGCTTTGTTAGCAGTTAGACGTTCGGCAGTATAGATGAGCTTTTTAGCCTGTCCGAGACCTATTAAGCGTGGCAAGCGTTGCGTTCCACCTGCTCCTGGGATAATCGCAAGCGACGTTTCTGTCAGGCCTAATTTAACTTTGTCACTTGCTATTCTAAAATCACAGGCTAAAGCTAATTCTAATCCACCACCAAAAGCTACACCATTTAAAGCTGCAATTACAGGCATGCGAAGTTTTTCAACATTGTTTACTGTTTGACCGATGTATTGAACGGTTTTAATTACTTCATCATCTGACATGCCTTTTCGCTCTTTCAAATCTGCCCCAGCACAAAATGCTTTCTCGCCACTACCTGTTAAAATCGTACAAAAGACCGAAGAATCATTTTCAATTGTTTCAAGTGCTTTATTTAACTCATCGAGCATTTGAATAGATAAGGCATTTGCTGCCTCAGGTCTATTTAATGTTAGAATACAAACATGATTTTTTATTTGGATATCAATCATTTGATTTGTTCTCATGCTCCTTTCTAATCCGATATAAAACTTCCAGACTATTCGATGATAGCAATTTCGTCGCCTTCGTTTACAAAGTCGCCTTCTGCTACTTTTAATTCTTTAATCGTACCATCAGCCTCAGCACCGATTGGGATTTCCATTTTCATAGATTCTAAGATGACGATATCTTCACCTTCTGTTACTGTGTCACCAACATTCTTTACAATCTTCCATACGTTTCCAGCCATACTTGCTACTACTTTTTCCATTTTAATTCCTCCTATTTTTCAGTTACTAATGGTAAATAATGTTTTTCTACAAAATCCGTTGTTGTCATTCCTTCAATAAAAGCATCAATTTTAGCAGTTGCCTGAAGCATTGGTAGATTAGTTTTTATACCTTCAATCTTATAGACAGAAAGTGCTTCTTGGAATTTAACAATTGCTTCCTCTCTTGACGATGCATGCACAATTAGTTTACCAATCATCGGATCATAGAAAGGAGTGACCTTGTAATTGTTTGTAAAACTAATGTCATTACGAATACCTTCACCTTCAGGAACATTGATGCTCGTTATATTTCCTGGAGATGGGAAGAAACGAATCGGGTCCTCTGCATAAATTCTTGCTTCAATTGCATGACCATTTATTTGGATATCCTCTTGATTTACCGGAAGAGCTTTACCGTTTGCTATATGAATCTGCATTTCGACAATGTCTATTCCAGTTACTTCTTCCGTAATCGGATGCTCTACCTGAATTCTAGTATTCATTTCAAGAAAATAAAAATTTTCGTCCTGATCAACTAGAAATTCTATTGTACCTGCATTACTATAACCAATTGAAGATGCAGCTAAGATTGCCGCTTTCCCCATCTTTTCTCTTGTTTCATTTGAAATGAATGGAGATGGAGCTTCTTCAATTACCTTCTGATTACGACGTTGAATGGAACATTCTCTATCGAAGAGATGGATAACATTACCTTCTTGGTCAGCAAGGATTTGAATTTCGATATGATGTGACCCATCAATCTTTTTCTCAATAAACATTGCACCGTTACCGAAAAAGCTAAGTGCACGATCAGAATTATTTTTAAATGACTTTCTAAGTTCTTCCTCATTATTTACAGCTTGCATACCGATTCCGCCGCCACCAGCAGAAGCTTTTAACATCACGGGATAACCAATATCAGCAGCAATTTGTACCGCTTCTTCTACATCTGCAATTGCTTCGTTTGTTCCAGGAACAACAGGAACTCCCGCTACTTGCATGGCATTTCTTGCTGCAATTTTATCTCCCATTTTATTTATTACTTCACTACTTGGGCCAATAAAAATATAGCCTTCTTCTTCACAACGACTAGCAAATCCAGGGTTTTCACTTAAAAATCCGTAACCAGGATGAATAGCATCTACTTCAGCCGTTTTGGCTATTTCAAATAGCTTATCTACATTCATATAACTTTCGTTTACATGTGCAGGTCCTAGTAGATAGCACTCATCAGCTTCCCCGACATATGGTGCGTACTCATCTGCCTCAGAATAAACTGCTACAGATTTAAGTCCAATCTTTTTACAAGTTTTTATAATACGGGAAGCAATTTCTCCCCTGTTTGCAATTAAAATCTTTTGAATCATTTTCACCCTCCTAATCTAGGATTGTTATATAAACTATTGAACTAGCAACCTAGGTGTCTTGCAATTACTAAACGTTGAACTTCAGAAGTACCTTCACCGATTTCTAATAATTTCGCATCTCTTAGGTATCTTTCAACTTCGTATTCGCGCATATAACCATAACCACCATGTATTTGAATCGCTTGATCTGCTGCACGTACAGCTGCTTCAGATGCATAGAGTTTTGCAAATGCCGCTTCTTTACCAAAAGGTTTCCCTTGGTCTTTAAGCCAAGCTGCTTTATGCACCATATTACGTGCTAACTCTACTTCCATTGCCATATCAGCTAATTTAAATTGGATAGCCTGGAATTTAGAAATTGGTTGGTTAAATTGTTTTCTCTCTTTCGCATAAGCAAGCGCTTTATCAAGAGACGCCTGTGCAATACCTACACCTAAAGCGGCAATAGAGATTCTTCCACCGTCTAATGTAGATAAGAATTGGTTAAAGCCTTTATGCTCTTCCCCAAGTATATTACTTCTAGGAACACGAACATTATCTAAAACGATTTCTGCTGTGTCTGAGCCTCTAACACCCATTTTATCGTAATTGCTAGTGATGGTCATACCCTCTGTATCAGTAGGAACAATAATAGATGAAATTAGTTTTTTACCACTATCACTTTTTCCAGTAACAGCGGTTACAATCACGAATTTAGCAAAACTAGCATTCGTAATGAAACATTTCTCACCATTGATAACATAATCATCTCCATCAACGACTGCTGTTGTTAATGTACCACCAGCATCAGAACCAGCGTTTGGTTCAGTTAATCCAAATGACCCTAAAGCTTTACCTTCTGCAAGCGGGCGTAAAAATTCTTCCTTTTGCTCTTCTGTTCCAAAATAGTATAGTGGGCTTGATCCAAGTGATACTGCCGCTGCATAGCTTAAGCCAGTGCTTCCACAAACACGCGCGACTTCTTCTACAGCCAATGCATAGGAGAGCGTATCTCCACCTGATCCACCAACTTCTTCTGGGAATGGAATACCTAGTAAACCTAGCTCTCCCATTTGTTTAAAGATATCTTCTGGAAACTCCGCCTTCACATCAATATCGATGGCACGAGGACGAATTACCTCTTCAGCAAAGTCTCTAACCATTTTTTTAATCATCGTTTGTTCTTTCGTTAATTCAAAATTCATTACATGCACCTCAGTTCATAAGTTTGTGACCGACTGGTTGGTCGGTAGATTTTTAAAAAATTACTTCTTAGTTTTAAGAAGTTTACAATTACTTATCATCCTTTTCCTTCAGATGTCATATGCTTTTTTAATGTCGCATGCATGATTAAATCAATATAGTAGTCTGCTATTTCTTCTATACTATTCTCACCGGACTGTTGATACCACCTATATGTCCAATTCACCATCCCGAGTATCGCCATCGTCGTAATATCGACAGAAAGTTCTTCCCTAAATTCACCAGAGACAACCCCGTCATGCAGTGCATCTTTAATCATGTCTTTAAATTGATTTCTCTTTTGTTTTACAATTAACTCATGTTCAGGAAGTAGATAAACACTTTCTTGATAAAATACAGTTAAATGTGCTTGATACATATCGAAAACGCTTACAAAGTCTTTTATAATTGCACGTAAACGATCCGTCGGCGAAGTATGTTGTTCATTTGCCAATCTTGCCTTGTCAAGAACATAGGTAATAAAGACATCGTGAATTACAAATAAAAGCTCATCTTTAGAGGTAAAGTGATGATAAAACCCACCTTTAGAAATACCTGCAGCTTCGACGATTTCTTTTACTGTCACGCCATGAAACCCTTCTTTTTCAAACAAAATAAGTGATTCCTCAATAATTCGCTGTCTTAGGTCCGTTTGAATCCCTCCAAACTCTTATTAATAATTTTACTCTAACATATCATACAAAATAATAAAAGAATTATCTAAATAAACACCCAAGAAAAATAACAAAACGTTAATTTTCTTGGGTGATTTACTTATATTTTATTCGCTATCAACTTCAAATGGTTTTGAATAATTTACTTGCTTCCAAACTTCAATTACTTCTCCATCATGATCCGAATCAATCACAAATGAACCATTACTTGTTCGCTCACTAGAAGATAATTGGATTGGATAAATATGATGCATTTCATCTTTTGATGTTTGGAACCAAATGCTATCACTTTCTTCAACAACATAAAACCCTTTAACAAAATGAGGCTTACTTTTCACGGTACGTAACATATGAAGTCCACGTTTTGCTCTAGTTGTTTTTTCAAATTCATTTAAATTCATTCGCTTAACTGCTCCACGCTGCGTTACCACTACAAGTGAAGGATCAGCTAATTCATCAAACACTTCCGCATTCACTACTTCTTCATCAGCTTTCAGTGTGATTGCCTTTACTCCGGCTGTTCTTTGACCAGTAGGAGTCACTTCTGATTCATGGTACCATAACCCATATCCTGTATTCGTCGCAATAAATATATCTGAAAAACCATCAGACTCTTTTATACTTATCACTTCATCCGTTTTTTTCAAATTAACGGCAACCATTGCTCTAGCTTGTCTTTGCGTTTGATATTTATCAAGTTCTGTTCGTTTGACCATCCCGTTTTTCGTAAAGAAAATAAGATATTTCTTATCAGTAAATTCTCTAACAGGTAAAACCTTTATGATTTTTTCATCCTCGGCAAGACTAGCAAAATGGGATAGGTGTGCACCTAGCTCTTTCCAGCGGATATCTGGCAACTCATGGACAGGGTAAGAAATAAATCTACCCCTATTTGTGAAAAGAAGCAGGGTATCTGTAGTATTCACTTCATAAAGTCCTATCAAGTAATCCAAATCTTTTATCATGATATCTTCTGGTTTAGAAGCCCCATAAGACCTTAAGCTGGTACGTTTAATGTAGCCATCTTTTGTGACAGAAACAACGACATCTTCACTAGCGATCATGACTTCTATATTAATTTTAAGTTCTTCTATTTTGTCCTCAATAATGGATTTTCTATCAATTTGAAAAGCTTTAATCATTTCTTTTAAATCTTTTTTAATTGTTTTCATCAGAACTGCTTCACTATCAAGAATTTTTTCGTATGTTTTAATATTTTTTTCTAGTTCAGTTGCTTCTTTTTCTAATTCAGTGATGTCAGTATTTGTTAGTCGATATAATTGCAAATTAACAATTGCTTCAGATTGTTCTTCACTAAAGCTATATTCCTTAATTAATTGTTTCTTAGCATCTGCTTTGTCTTTTGAAGCGCGTATTGTTGCAATAACATCATCTAATATAGAAATTGCTTTGATTAAACCTTCTATAATATGTTGTCTACTTTTTGCTTTATTTAATAAATATTTCGTTTGTCTCGTTACTACTTCTTTTTGATGGCCAATGAATGCATCAAGAATTTGTGGGAGAGACATTAGTTTTGGTGTTTTGTCCTGGATAGCAACCATATTAAAGTGATAGGAAACCTGAAGTTCGGTGTTTTTATATAAAAAGTTTAAAATACCCTCTGCATCAGCATCTTTTTTAAGATCGATGACAACTCTCAGTCCAGTACGGTCTGATTCATCACGTACCTCGGCAATCCCTTCCACTTTGCGATCCAAACGTAATTCATCCATTTTTTTAACCATATTTGCTTTATTAACTTCATATGGAATTTCATGAATAACAATCTGTTGGCGATTACCACGTAGGTCCTCGACTTCTGCTTTACTTCTTACAATAATACGGCCTTTGCCAGTTTCATAGGCCTTCTTGATACCATCTATTCCTTGAATAATACCGCCTGTTGGAAAGTCTGGTCCTTTGATTACTGTCATTAACTGGTCAACACTTGCTTCAGGCTTATCAATTCTCATGATCACAGCATCTATAACTTCTTTTAAGTTATGTGGTGGGATATCCGTTGCATAACCTGCAGAAATACCTGTTGAGCCATTCACTAGTAAATTAGGAAACTTAGCAGGTAATACGACAGGTTCGGTAGTTGTCTCATCAAAGTTATCGATAAAATCAACCGTTTCTTTATCAATATCTCTGAGTAACTCAGAAGCTATCTTTGAGAGCCTTGCTTCTGTATATCTCATCGCTGCTGGAGGGTCTCCATCAATACTTCCATTATTACCATGCATTTCAACTAAATCATGTTGCAATTTCCAATCTTGGCTTAACCTAACCATTGCTTCATAAACGGATGTATCTCCATGTGGGTGATAGTTCCCAATTACGGTTCCAACTGTCTTTGCAGATTTACGAAAACCTTTATCATGGGTATTTCTTTCCATAAGCATTGCGTATAGAATTCTTCTTTGTACAGGCTTTAAACCATCACGCGCATCTGGTAATGCACGCTCTTGAATAATATATTTACTATATCTTCCAAAGCGGTCCCCAATAACTTCCTCCAATGAAAGATCTAGAAACTTTTCTTCTTGAGCCAATCGTCTTCCTCCTTCACCTTACACAAAACAAAATACTTCTTACTTTACAATTATTCTGTACGAATCTTTTCGTTTTCAATAATATTCGTGTCCTCATCAAGACCAAATTTCACATTTCCTTCGATCCAATTTCTTCGAGGTTCTACTTTGTCACCCATAAGTGTTGTTATTCTTCTTTCCGCACGGGTAAAGTCTTCAATCGTCACTCTAATAAGCGTTCGGGACTCTGGATTCATCGTTGTATCCCAAAGTTGATCAGCATTCATCTCACCCAAACCTTTGTAACGCTGAATCATATAACCGCTCTTTAACTTCGCAACTGCTTCTTTCATTCCTGCTTCATCCCAAGCATAATGAACTTTTTCGCTTTTGCCTTTTCCTTTAGAGACTTTAAATAATGGAGGCAAGGCAATAAATATCTTGCCTGCTTCTATAAGTTGTCTCATATAACGATAGAAAAATGTAAGCAATAACACTTGAATATGTGCTCCATCCGTATCCGCGTCTGTCATAATGATAATTTTGTCGTACTGCACGTCATCAATATCAAAATCGACACCAACACCTGCACCGATTGTATGAATGATTGTTGAAATCTCTTCATTTTTAAAGACATCTTCAAGTTTTGCTTTTTCTGTATTAATTACTTTACCTCTTAAGGGTAAAACAGCTTGGAATTTACGGTCTCTCCCCTGTTTGGCAGAACCTCCGGCAGAGTCTCCCTCTACTAAATATAGCTCATTTCTTTTCGGGTTTCTCGATTGAGCTGGTGTGAGTTTCCCACTTAGTAAAGTATCTCTTCTCTTTCTTTGTTTTCCAGAACGTGCATCATCTCTTGCTTTTCTTGCCGCGTCCCTGGCTTCTTTTGCCTTAATTGCCTTATTAACCAATTGCTTCGAAATCTCGGCATTTTCTTCGAGAAAATATGCCATTTGTTCCGTTATAACTGTGTCAACTGCAGAACGGGCTTCTGGTGACCCTAGTTTTCCTTTTGTCTGGCCTTCAAATTGTAATTTATCCTCAGGAATTCTTACGGAAATAATAGCTGTGAGACCTTCACGAATATCAGCACCGTCGAGGTTTTTATCTTTTTCTTTCAGTAAAGAAGTACGACGAGCATAGTCATTTACAGCTCTCGTAATTGCTGTACGTGCACCAACTTCATGTGTTCCACCATCTTTTGTTCGGACATGGTTTACAAACGATAACATGGTTTCTGCATAGCCATCATTAAACTGAAAGGAAAATTCAACTTGGATTTTAGCACTTTCACCTTCAAAAAATGCAACATTATGTAATGTGTCTTTTTCTTCGTTTAAATAGTCGACAAATGATTTCAGTCCATCTGGATATTGGAAAGTTTCTTTTGTATCTGCACGCTTATCTTCTAATTCAATTGATAAATTTTTAAGTAAAAATGCTGCTTCTCTTAATCTTTCAGAAATCGTCTCATAATCAAATACATGCGAAGAAAAGATCGTTTCATCCGGTTTAAAGTGAATAATTGATCCTGATTTTCTCGTAGGTTTTAATTTTTTCAATGTGCCAACTGGTTTTCCACCGTTTTCAAAACGCTGAAAATACGTATGACCTTCACGGTGGATCGTAACTTCCATCCAAGAAGATAACGCATTTACAACGGATGCACCTACTCCGTGGAGACCTCCACTTGTTTTATAACCACCTTGACCAAACTTTCCTCCAGCATGAAGCACAGTAAAGATTACTTCAATTGTCGATATACCTGTGCTGTGCATACCAGTTGGTATTCCACGACCGCTATCTTCAATAGAAATACTATTATCTTTATGTAGCGTTACTTTAATCTCATTTCCGTGTCCTGCAAGAGCTTCATCCACGGCATTATCTACAATTTCAAATACTAGATGATGTAGACCTCTTTCATCTGTACTACCTACATACATTCCAGGTCTTTTTCTGACAGCGTCCAATCCTTCTAATACTTGGATGGAATCATCTGAGTATCCATTTGACTGATTTACCAAAGTAAAAATTCCCCTTTCCTAACCCGAGTGAAAACTTACATCTATCTCATTAAATAATATCAAATAGTTTCTCTATATCTAATTCTAGAACAAATGTTTGTCAATGTAAATGAAAACATTGTAATCTCAAGCTTTTCTAAACTATCTTATCGTAAATTCAGAAATAAATACACTAATATATTAAAATTTTATTTTATAGATGGTTTTTTAAGATAATTATATTTAAAATTTTTGGTTCAAGTTTCGATAAAATAAAACACTCTGGTAAATATATTCTAAATTCTGTTGAAGGCGTGTGGGCCTCTTCGTGTACAGAATCTATCCTATATTCCCAGAGCTTAAAAACTAAAAGTACTATAAATTCGTTGAATGTTTATTTTCAATCTCGTTTAAAGATTATTTTACTAAAACTGCATGGACAACTTTTATACACATGTCCATAATAACTTTAAAATCTCTTTCCTTCAGATAATCATATGCTTCTTGATTTACGATCCCTTGTTGTGCCCAGAATACACGGCAGTCTGTTACGGCAGCATCCTTCGCAACACCTGGTAAGTATTCAGGGCGACGAAACACATTAATAATATCTATTTTTTCAGGTACATCTTTTAGTGTCGGATATGCTTTTTCTCCAAGTACTTCATCAACTGATGGGTTTACAGGTATAATTCTATACCCTTCATCTTGCATGATTTTAGAAATTTGATACGCCGTTTTCTCTTCATTATTTGATAAACCAACAACAGCAATTGTCTTCGCTTCTTGTAAGATCTCTTTTAATTCAGCTTTGGATGGATTTTCCCAACTCATTACACTCATCCTCTCAAGATAATTTATTATTAGCCATATCTTAAAGTTTATTTAATTTACAGTCAACTAATATAACTTTGTCCCCCGCTCGTAAAACGTTATTATATTAATTTTAGAATTATAAGTTCTATCTATTACTAATTCATGCTAAAATAAAGCAGGGCTCTAAATCTTATTATAAATTTGAAAGTAGGACTATTAAATGGAATATGTTATTTTTGCTATTATTGCATATTTACTTGGTTCAATTCCTTCAGCTTTAATTGTTGGAAAATTAGGCTACAAAATAGACGTAAGAGAACATGGTAGTGGAAATCTTGGAGCTACAAACGCCTTTAGAGTTCTAGGGGTAAAAGCTGGTATAATCGTTACAGTTTCAGATATTTTAAAAGGCACCTTGGCAACCATCTTACCTTTATTATTTCAAGTAGATATCTATTTATTAATTATAGGATTATTTGCCGTTGTAGGTCATACATACCCTGTCTTTGCTAAATTCAAAGGTGGAAAAGCTGTAGCTACATCTGCTGGTATTATTTTGGGAATTAATCCAATTCTGTTTATCATTATGATTACAACGTTTCTAGCAACGCTTTATCTATCTAAATATGTATCTCTTTCTTCAATGCTTACAGGTCTAGTAACCATTGTTGTATCTCTATTTTATCAAGATATTGGTTTAACAATTGTACTAGGTGTTCTCACCCTATTTGTCATTTATCGTCATTGGGAAAATATTAAACGTATTCGTAAAGGGACCGAACCAAAAATTAAGTGGATGTAAGAATTTATGATATGCTATATATAAGAAAATCACTAATAGAAAGTTTTGGTTAATATGAGATTTATTTTTATAGGAATAGTTAAACTATATCAAAAGATTATTAGTCCTTTAAAGCCACCAACCTGTCGTTTTTATCCAACATGTTCCGCATATAGCTTGGAAGCATTTCAACGGTTTGGAGCTTTCAAAGGCTTATATCTTACTGTAGTTAGAATTTTAAAATGCCATCCCTTTCATCCGGGTGGAGTTGACTTAGTACCAGATAAAAAGGCTGAAAAGTAAAAAACGAATGAACCATTGTGTTCATTCGTTTTTTATAGTTTGGCTCTGTTAAAGCTTGATGTTGTTTTGAGGATAAACCCGCTTCGGAAATATACTACGCTTTCCGCGGGCGGCTGGTGAGCTTCCTCGTACGCTTTGCGTACTGCGGGATCTCACCTAAGCCTCTCCTCCCGCCGGAGTCTCCGTATATTTCCGAAGCTCAATTTATAATTCTGATTTTTTATAGATTACTATATCAACAATAAGCTTTAACATAACCTATAGTTTAAAACGTTCGATTTGATCCCAGATTCTCTCGCTCTTGAGAATGTGTGATTGATATTTTCCAAATAAATCATAATGCGGAAATTTATCTTTATAATCTATCCAATGATCTTCTAGACCATATTTTCTTCCCCATGCCTTTAACTTACTCACATCGCAGCATCCTACCTTTGTTACCGTGTCACAACCAGGAAATCGTTCATCGATCCAATAGTGTGTGAGAAAAGCAATCTCTCCATTTAATACTTGTTGTTTCCATTTTTTTAGTTCATCTCTTTTTATTCCAAAAGCCATAAAACTTGCTCCTTTAATTTGGTTGAGAATGACTCATTAATTTAGTTTTTCCATCATATCTTCCATAAACTCATAATCCATTGGGCCAACGTGACGAGGTTCTTGAATCTTCCCGTCCGTACCAATGAAGTAAGTTGTTGGAAGGCTAAGCACACCGTAATTATCACCTACAGCACCATTACGATCAAGAGGCGTTGTAAATGTATAATTAAATTCTTCTATAAAATCCTTAACCGTTTCATCTGTTTCATTGTAATTTACGGCTATAATTTTAATATCTTCATTATATTCTTCGTAAAACTCCTGCATTTCTGGCATTTCTTCACGACATGGTGGACACCAGCTAGCCCAGAAATTCAGAATTACCTTTTCGCCTTGTAAGTCTGACAGGCGAAGCATTTCCCCGTCTAATGTCTCCAATTCAAAGTCAACTGCTGTTTCTCCTGGTTGGATTCCTACAAAATCTTCTGCTTCTTTAGGCATAATCATTCCACCTGTATCAGGTAGGAAATCATTTGTTTCTGTTTGTTCGTCATTATTTATTGAAGATCCTATCATAATCCCAACTAGAATAATGAGAAGAGAAACACCTAGTATTGTTTTATGCATTCTATCATCTCCTGAATTGTACATATCAAAAAAATAAAAATAAATACTTGTCTACTTTAATAGTAAATACTATGTGAGGTGAAGTAAAGGTATTCGCACCAATGTTTGGAAAGTTGACAAGAACTAAGGCGGAAGTGCCTGTTTAACGACGAACAAACTGCGCCTCACAGGACGTGAGGTGGTTCAATGTAGCGACGGGATGTCGCGATTTTAGTTGAACTTCCCTTTTCTTTTGAGATAAAGGAAACACGGTGAGGTACGAGCCGATGTTGACTTTCACCACAAGGGTATAAGTGCGACTAAGCCTCTGCTAAAGCAATCGGCAAGTCTTCTTTATCGATTGAAGGAGTGCGAAGTTTGCTCGCCGCTTTAGCACTGGAGCCGGACGTGACTTTTCCATAAACTTTATCCAAATCTCGGAAATATAATAACTTTACTATACAAAAAAGCCGCTACTCTTCGTTGAGTAGCGGCAATAGATTTAATTATGCTTTCATTTTGTCTCTTAATACCATTTGAAGAATTCCACCGTGACGGTAGTATTCAATTTCAACTGGACTGTCAAACCTAGCAATTGCAGTGAATTCTGTTACTTTTCCTTTTTCATCCACAGCTTTTACTTGAACTGGACTGTTTGCTCCAACTGATTCATCAATCTCTACATGGAAAGTTTCTCTTCCAGTTAATCCAAGTTTCGCAGCACTGTCACCTTTTTCAAACTGTAAAGGAAGAACACCCATCATTACAAGGTTTGAACGGTGAATACGCTCGTAACTTTCAACGATAACTGTCTTAATTCCAAGCAGTTTCGTTCCTTTAGCTGCCCAGTCACGTGAAGATCCCATTCCGTAATCTTTACCACCAATTACTACTAATCCTGTACCAGCATCTTGATACTTCATCGCTGCATCATAGATAGGCATAACTTCTTCTGTTGGCCAGTAAGTTGTATATCCGCCTTCTGTTTCAGGAGCTAGTTTGTTACGGATACGAATGTTTGCAAAAGTACCGCGCATCATAATCTCATGGTTTCCACGACGTGAACCATAAGAGTTAAAGTCTCTTGGTGAAACACCTTTTTCTTGCAAGTGTTGACCTGCAGGCATGTTTCTAGCAATCGCACCAGCTGGTGAGATATGGTCCGTTGTTACTGAATCTCCGAAATAACCTACTGCGCGTAAATTATTTAACGGTTCAACGATACCTTTTTCTTTCGACAAGCCTTCAAAGAATGGTGGGTTTTGAATGTAAGTTGAGTCTTCATCCCACTCGAATAATGGCTCGTCAGTTGTTTCAATTGCATTCCATTTCTCGTTTGAATCGAATACGTTCTCATATTCTTTCAAGAAGATTTCTGGAGTAACAACTCTTGCAACTTCATCCTTAATTTCATGTGCTGTTGGCCAAATATCACTCATGTATACTGGATTACCGTCTTTATCTTCACCTAGTGGATCTTTTGAAAGATCAATATCAACAGTTCCTGCAAGAGCATATGCAACAACAAGTGGTGGTGAAGCTAGATAGTTAGCTTTAACTAATGGGTGAATACGACCTTCAAAGTTACGGTTCCCTGATAGAACGGAAGATGCAATTAAATCTGAGTCAACAATTGCCTTCTCAATTTCCTCTAATAGTGGACCTGAGTTACCAATACATGTTGTACATCCGTAACCTACAAGGTTGAAACCTAATTGATCTAAATAATTCTGTAAACCAGCATCTTCTAAATAGCGAGTAACTACTTTCGAACCTGGTGCTAAAGAAGTCTTCACATAATCAGGAACTTTCAAGCCTTTTTCTACAGCTTTCTTCGCTACTAGCCCTGCACCTAACATAACATATGGGTTAGATGTATTCGTACAAGAAGTTATCGCTGCAATCGCAAGTGAACCTGTTTTTAGTACAGATTCTCTTCCATTTTTATGTGTTACAGTTACTTCTTTATCAAATTCAGATTTATCTTTTCCAAAACCTTGGTTTCCTTCAGGTGCAGTGATCGCTTTGATAAATTCTTTTTGCATATCTGAAAGTGTGATTAAGTCTTGTGGACGCTTAGGACCAGATAGGTTTGGCTCAAGCTCAGATAAATCAATAACTACTACCTCTGTATATTCTGGATCTCCATCCTCTGGGTCATACCAGAAGTTGTTTAATTTACTGTATTTTTCAACTAAATCGATTTGGTCTTTACTACGACCCGTTAAGTGAAGATAATTCAATGTCTCTTCATCTACTGGGAAGAATCCACAAGTTGCACCATACTCAGGAGCCATGTTAGAAATTGTTGCACGGTCTGCTAGTGGCATATCTTTAAGTCCAGGACCGAAGTATTCAACAAATTTACCAACAACACTCTTTTCACGTAGTACTTGTGTTACTTTTAAAGCAAGATCCGTTGCAGTAATTCCGTTAGGATAGCTGCCAACGAATTTCACTCCAATTACTTCAGGAGCAGGGAAATATGATGGTTGACCAAGCATTCCTGCTTCAGCCTCAATTCCTCCAACACCCCAACCTAATACACCTAGACCGTTAATCATTGTCGTATGTGAGTCTGTACCAACAAGTGTATCTGGGAAAGCATCATACTCCCCATTTTCAGTTTCCAATCCGTGAACAACGTTTGCAATGTACTCTAAGTTAACTTGGTGTACAATACCTGTTGCAGGAGGAACTGCGCGGTAGTTATCAAATGCTTTTTGAGCCCAGTTTAGGAACTCATAACGTTCTGCGTTTCTTTCAAATTCGATTTCCATGTTTGCTTGTAGTGCATTTGTAGTACCGTATTGGTCAACTTGTACAGAGTGGTCAATAACTAGATCAACAGGAACCTCTGGATTAATCTTATCAGGCTCGCCACCCATATCTACCATTGCTTTTCTAAGTGAAGCCAAGTCTACTACTGCTGGCACTCCAGTGAAATCTTGTAAAATAACTCGGGATGGTTTAAAAGGTACATCAACCGCTTCTCCCTTATTTTTTCCCCAGTTAGCCAATGCTTCTACATGTTCGTTTTGAATTTGAAATCCGTCATGTTGACGAAGAACAGATTCTAAAAGTACGCGAACAGAGAATGGCAAGCGATCAACATTTCCTAAGCCTTTTTCTTCTAACGTTTTTAAATGATAATAATTATACTTTTTACCATTTAAATCAAATTGCTTTTTCGAATTAAATGCATCATTTCCCATGTAATTCTTCCCCTTTCGTTTGATACCATTATTAGTCTGTTATACTCTGAAAATAGTAAAGGTATAAATTTCATAAAATCTCTTCAAATAAAGACCTTTATCCTTATATTATAGGATTATACAAGAGAAAACAAATCATTAGCTATCACTAAGCTATATTAAATTTTTATGCTTAGTGATAACTTTTACTTATACATAAAAACAGATGGACGATTAGATTCTTATCGTCCATCTGATTTATTTTTAGTATATTTCGGTAAGGTGATTTCAAATGTACTTCCTTTACCCGGATTTCTATAGAATCTTAAGGAACCATTATGCTCTGAAAGTATATCTTTTGTGATATTCAACCCAAGCCCAGTACCTTCTTTCTTTGTCGTATAAAATGCTTCACCCAACCTTTTTGAGGAATCATCTGGTATACCAATTCCTTCATCACGCACACTAATATGAACATTTTCATCTAAAGACCTCGCAGCAACCGTAATTTCACCTGGGTTTTCCATTGCTTCTATCGCATTTTTAATTAAATTAATAAGCACTTGTTTAATTTGCGAAGCATTACAATAAATCTTTTCGTCTATCGGTAAATCAATTTTAATATGGATATCTTTTAATCTTGCTTGTGATTGTAGAAGTAAAACCACATCCCGAACCATTCTTAAAACATCTTCTTCTTGCCAATCTTCAGATGTAGGTTTTGATGCAACCAGAAGTTCAGTTGTAATCGTTTCCATTTTTTCAATTTCAATTGCCATAATTCTGTAGTATTCCTCTTTATACTGCACACCTGCTTGGAGTAGTTGTAAAAATCCTTTAATAGAAGTCAACGGATTTCTTATTTCATGTGCTATACTTGCTCCGAGCTGGCCGACTACTGACATTTTTTCAATTTGAAGCATTAGTTCTTGCATTGATTTGACATAAGACAAATCTTTTAAAGATGCAATATAATAATTCTCTTTTGAATGGTCATCAAAAAGTTTCTCTAATAAAACCTCGAATTGTATTTCTTTATTTTCAGAAGTACGTACGGGTATAATAAATTCTTTTTCTTTAACTGAACGATTGATAAAATTGCTTGTAATCTCTTTAACTATTTCACCTTCTATAATGTTTTTCCAATTTAAACCCAACCAATCATTCCTACTATAACCTAATAAGCGAATCATAGATTTAGAAATGAAACAGACTTCACCTATTTCATTCCAAACAATCGTACCTGCAGCTTGATTTTCTTCAATCCATTGAATAAAATTTCTTGGAAGATCTGCATAACTATCAAAGACTTGTCGTTTTTCCTTAAGATTATTTGTGGAATAAAAAGATTCTATACTCAATTCATCCTCTCCTTAATTTCTTTTAAAGAGTTTAAATATCCTTACAAGAAAAAATATCTAATTAATCGTGAAAGGCTATCATGTATGTATTGTCTTATTTTAGATACAATTATATGAAAGAAGTACTGGGTGCAACTGAAAAATTTGTAACTATCTACAATTCATTTTATAATGAGTATAGCTTCATATTACTACAACCATATGAAAAAACAATATAAATATTATAATAAATGCAACAATTCAATATTTATAAGAAATTGGGTGAGGTTTTTGGAAATTATTGTTGTTCTTTGGGGGTTCTTTTTAATTACGATTATGGGAATCGGCGGATTTTTTATGTTTCGCAAATTTCTAAAGCGATTGCCTAAAGAAGATGGAAGATCTGCAATGGACTGGGAAGAATATTATTTAGAAAAGTCTAAGCATATGTGGCTTAGCGAAGAAAAAGAATTATTAGAAGAACTTGTATCACCTGTTCCAGAATTATTCCGCGATGTGGCTCGCCAAAAGATCGCCAGTAAAATTGGTGAAGTTGCTTTAGAAAAGCATGAAAAAACAATTACACAAAATACATTGATTGAAGGATATATTATAGCGACCCCTAAACGGGACCATAACTTCCTTAGAAAGAAGCTGAGACAAAAAGAAATAGATGTTGCGCCATATGAGCATCTCTTCGAACTTTCGAAAGATAACTATCGAGAAAACTGGCAGGAAATTTATAAAAAAGTGAGAGAATAATTCTCTTATAAATTAAAAATGGGTCTAATCACTAAGTTTTAGTGATTGGACCCTTTTTTTTATTACGCTAATTATGTCCCAGCCTTTTCTAAAGTCATGCTTTTTCTTAGCTCTGTAAATTTATAAAGCATTACTAGTCTCCATGTAAGAATCATCCCAAATGCAAGGATAAAGAACATGCCACTAGTCTCCCCTAGAGAAATATGCGCGCCCACAATCAGTTTTAAAATTAGACGGACTGCTAACAAGCCAAATAAAATAAAAGGAAATGCTTTTGATGGGTTTAAATAAATCTCTCCATCACGTATTTCAAATTTGGAAATTTTAATAAGTATAATTGAAAATATAATACCAACAACAAATGACTCGATCACTTGGAGCCAAGAAATTTGAAATACTGGAAAAATAAACATCAACGCACCTGTACTCATAAATACTGGCGGCAATATAATTTTTTTAACAGTCGCTGGTCTTCTAGCCATCTTCATTCGGAAGAAAATCATCGCTGTAGCCATTACTACCGCTACCACCATGCTTGCAATACCCCATACCATGTTCAAATCACTCTCTCAAATCTATTCCATTTCTTGCCTATAATGTAATTCGGTCTAGAATACGATTTAAAGTCTCTAATACTTTCTTTTCGTTAAAAGGTTTCACAATAAAGTCTTTTGCTCCAGCTTCGATTGCCTCAACGACAACATTCTTTTGTCCGACAGCAGAACAAACGACGATACTTGCATTTTCATCAATTTTCTTTATTTCCCTTATAGCATCTATACCGTTCATTACAGGCATTGTAATATCCATTGTTACAATGTCTGGTCTATGTTCTTTATAGAGTTCGATAGCCTCTTCTCCATTTTCGGCCTCAGCAACTACCTCAAAGTCCCCATTTTCAAGAATAGAACTTAGCATTACTCGCAAAAACTTTGCGTCATCGACTATTAGCACTTTCGCCATTTTATTCCCCCCAGTACACTAAGTACATCTCTTTCTCTTTGATTCACTTAGCCAAAATTCCCCTACAACTTTAAAATCCATAGAAACCAAATAATCCAGCAAGATAAGATGTGAATGCAGTCATCCAGTCAAAGAATAATGCAATCCCCATTAGGATCATCACATACCCACCAAATTTAACGATTTTCTGACTATGTTTCTTGATCCACTTAAGTTTACCAATAAAGAACGCCATTAATAAGAACGGAATAGCAAAGCCAAGGATATAAGCAATCATCATAACCATACCTGTTTCCGGATTAGATACTGCTAATGAAAGTACAATTGCTAATATTGGCCCTGTACAAGGTGTCCAACCTAATGAAAAAGCGAGTCCAATTAATGCTGAACCAAGATAACCCGCTGGTCTATTTTTAAATTGAATCTTTCTGTCTTTCATTAAGAAATTAAAATTCAGTACTCCAACTATTACAAGTCCAAAGAAGATAATTAAGATGGCTCCCACTTGTCGGATGATATCTTGATACGTTAATAAGAATGAAGAAAATGCAGTTGTGTAAAAGCCTAGCATTATAAATACACTAGAAAACCCAATTAAAAAGAAAATAGTATGCAAAATTGCTTTGCGATTTAATTTTGTATTTTCATCATTTATTTCACTAATACTCATGCCCGTTATGTAAGATAAGAAAACTGGATACAACGGAAGAACACATGGAGAGACAAAAGATAAGAAGCCAGCTCCAAAAGCTAGAAATATATTTATTTCAGACATTATAATCCCCCTATGAAAGTAGTTTCACTTCATTTTAACAATAAATGGTGGGTCTATGTCTTTTTATTTATGACAAAAGGACAACACTTTCTACCATTTTCAAGTTATACATACAGTATATAGAAAATAAAAAGTGTTGTCCTTTTAAATGCTTTTGAAAACGCATAGTGAAAGTCCTTTACTATAAATAGTTTTGGACTTTTAATGGTAAATTATTTAATTCTTTTCGTTCTGATTATTCATTGCACGCATCATTTGATTGATTTTCTTTTGGCTCGGTTTTTGACCCATTTGCATCATCAATGTACGAAGCATTTGCTCATTAATTGGTGGATTTTTCTTTAAATAACTCATCATATATCTTCTTGCAATAAAGAAACCAAGAGCAATTCCTGCTATTAAAGCTCCTATTGCAATTAATACTACCCAAATTGTGCCCATACTCTGACTTTCCTCCTTCACGACTCTCTCTAAACAGTATATAAAAGAACGTCTAAGAATACAATATTTGTTTAATTTCTAAATAATTATTTTTATCTAAAGTTAACCAACCGTAGTCTTTTATTGTATTATTCACAACAAAAAAATGTAAAGGCAATCGACGGAGCATAGGAAATAAGAACTCCTCTGCTTCCTCTATTGAGTCACACGAGAACTCTAAATGTCGTTCGTCTTTATAAATCGATAAATGACCATTATTCCTATACATTTTTAAATAATTATCACGCTTGTCCCAATCAATTCCTTCATTTGTATATTGTAGACTTGAGGAAATTAAATCGAGTGTGAGTGGCTCTGTGATAAAATTATACTGTAGCTGTAGATAAGAAGGCTTACGGTTTTCCTTAAATTCCTTTAAAAAACGATATAGAATGCCTGTTTTATAATAGTAATGTGTAACAATTTCAGATCTAATACAGAAAACAGAATACGTATACATGAACTCACTCCTTTATCGTTCAATTATACGCAATGTCAAAAGAATATATTGTCATATTTTGAGATAAAAAATCACTAGTTTTGTCACATTAGCAATTATTATATACTTCATTAAAATATATTAGGCAGTTCAACGAAGAACTGCCTAATATAAAGCATTTTTAAAATTATATATGACTTGTTGAGAAAATTAATTATTAACTAGTTCTTCTAACTTTTTAACAACGTTTTCTACAGTAAAGCCATATTCTTCGACAACTTTTTCACCTGGTGCTGAAGCTCCAAATCGATCAATCGCAAGTATTGCACCTTCATCACCTGTGTATCGATCCCAGCCAAAGGATGCTCCCATTTCAATAGCTAAGCGCTTTTTAACTGATTTAGGAATGACACTTTCTCTGTAAGCTGCGTCTTGTTTTTCGAATCGATCCCAAGAAGGCATACTAACAACAGAGACGTCAATTCCTTTCTCTTTTAATTTCACCTGAGCTTGTGTAGCTAGTTGAACTTCACTTCCAGTAGCAAGTAACAGAGCATCTGGAGTTTCTTTTTCTGCTTTGCTTATTGTATAAGCCCCTCTTTTAACACCTTCATATGCAGCTGTTTTCGTACCTGCTAATGTCGGTAGGTTCTGTCTAGTTAAGACAAGTGCAGTTGGTTCTTCACTTGACTCTAAAGCTAATCTCCAAGCAGCACTTGTTTCGTTAGCATCTGCTGGTCTGATAATGGATAGACCCGGGAAGGCGCGTAAAGCTGCTAAATGTTCAACTGGCTCATGTGTCGGACCATCTTCTCCAACAGCAATAGAATCATGTGTGAATACATAGGTTACAGGCATTCTCATAATAGAAGCTAGGCGAATCGATGGACGTAAGTAATCACTAAATACGAAGAACGTTCCTCCATATACTTTTAATCCTCCATGTAGTGCCATACCATTTAGTGCTGCTCCCATTGCATGTTCACGTACACCAAACCAAATATTTCTACCACTATAATCTGCTTTAGTAAAATCTGCCTCATCATCGATAAGCGTTTTATTTGATCCAGCTAAGTCTGCACTACCTCCAATGAAGTTAGGGACAGATTTAGCAATCGCATTAAGGACTTCTCCTGAAGATGCACGTGTTGCTAAAGAGCTACCCTCTTCAAAACTTGGTAATGATTTCTCCCAATCAACAGGAAGCTCGCCATTTATTGCGCGTTTTAGTTCAGCTGATTCTTCAGGGTATTGTTCTTCAAATTGACTAAACATTTTATTCCAGTCAGCTTCTAATCCTTCAGCTTTTACTTGAATTTTCTCCTGAAAGTCTTGATAAACTTCTTCTGGTACATGAAATTCTTCATGCTCCCATTTGTAGTATTCTTTCGTCAAACCAACTTCTTCTGTTCCTAATGGTGCACCATGAGAATCAGATTTAGCTGATTTATTAGGTGAACCATAACCAATTATAGTTTTAATTTCAATTAACGTTGGTTGGTCAGTGTTTGCTTGAGCCTCTTTAATAGCTGAGCGAATTTCTTCTAAGTTATTTCCATCTTCTACACGGATAACTTGCCATCCGTATGCTTTAAAACGTTGCTCTGTATTTTCAGAGAATGAACGGTCTAAATCTCCATCTAAAGAAATATCATTCGAGTCGTAGAGAGCAATTAATTTACCCAAACCTAAATGTCCAGCTAATGATGCTGCTTCATGAGAAATACCTTCCATTAAATCACCATCACTTACAAGTGCATATGTGTAGTGATCAACAATATTAAAATTAGGTTTGTTATATTTCGCGCTTAAATGTGCTTCTGCCATTGCCATACCAACAGACATAGCAATTCCTTGGCCGAGCGGACCTGTTGTCGCTTCTACCCCATCTGTATGATGTACTTCTGGGTGACCTGGAGTTCTTGAATCCCATTGGCGGAAATTTTTAATATCCTCCATTGTTACATCATAACCAGATAAGTGTAATAAACTATAGAGTAGCATGGATCCGTGACCTGCAGAAAGCACGAAACGATCTCTATTAAACCACTTAGAATTTTTAGGATTGTGATTCATGAAATCTGTCCACAATGCATAAGCCATTGGAGCAGCCCCCATAGGTAATCCTGGATGTCCTGAATTTGCTTTTTCAATTGCATCGATTGATAATGTACGAATTGTATTCACTGATAGTTGTTCAATTGTTGACATGTAAATCTCCTTTCATTAACCCTTAAATATGTAACTACCTTCATTCTATAATGAACATGCGTTCTTCACAAGCGCAAGTATAGAAGGAAGGTAGTTTTGTTTAATGCTTTTTATTACGTTCTTGTAAATCTTTCACTTTCTGAGGTGTTACATCATTTCCGAGTGGATCAATTACTGTCATCGTTTTAAATTGATTCGTAAAAGAGCTACGAATATTACCAAGGTATTCCTCACGTAATCTTTTTTGTTCTATTTTTTCTTCTTCTGTTAATCCGTCATTTTTCGCTTTATTTGCCAATTCATTTATACGAGTAAGTTTCTCTTTTGCTAACATTAATATACCTCCTTTAATCATAAATCTTTTATTAGTATACCTGTACCCTTTGGATAATATAATATTCTAAAACCAAAAAAGACAAGAAATAAATCTTGTCTTCTATCTTACAACTAGCGAATCTCATTCTCAAGTATTTGGTACTCTTGGTAACGCCTGTGTATGGTAGCTTTAGATACATTATATCCGAGTCCATTTAATGTTGTAGCTATCTCATGAAAGGTTAATCCTTTTTCTCTTAATTGTATAATTTCTTGAAGTGGAACTTCTGCGCGCTTACGACCTGGTGCTTTATCTATATTCTTAAGATTTGCTTCTGGTCGATAACCTGCTTGCACTGCTTTTTTCATCCCACGTTTAATTTTCATATTTTGAATTTTACGTTGATATTCTTCTACGATCCCAACAATTTGTAAAACCATTGAATCCGAATCAGAAAGCTCTAACTCTCCGTTATGCATTAACGTATAAATCTTGATGCCTAATTTTTGTAGTTGATGGAATAAAGCGATTTTAGTGTTCCCTCTGCCTAGTCTAGTTTCATCTTGTATTAATAATCCATCTGCTTTTTCCTGTGAAAAATACGCAAGCATTTCAAAAATTCCTTCTCGTTCAATGTCAAAGCCACTTTGTTGTTCTTCAATACACTTCACAATCTTAAAATCTTGTGAGTTAGCAAATTCCGTTAATTCGAGACGCTGTCTTGAAAGAGAGGTTTCTTGTTCTTTTTTATCTGTACTCACTCTGCAATAGATGATTACTCTCAATTTATTAATCTCCTTTTATACTAATTTCCACTAGTAATTAAAGAGAAGTATAAAAATACTAGCATTAGACCGAATGCAACAAAATAAAATAGATCTTCTTTTGAATATTTTTTTAATAGTTTATTAAACATATGAATGCCCCCTTAGAAATAAAAGAACCTTTGTTCCTACGAACATAGTATCTCACGAACATACGGTCTTGTCAACTACTTTTAGAACGAATGTTTGCATATTATGGATAGAGATGGTAAACTATGTTTAATAAATCCTATGTGAGAGGTGTTTCAAGCATGACAAAATTATCAAAAAGGCAACAGATGATATTAGATTTTATAAAAAATGAAGTAAAAGCTAAAGGATACCCACCATCAGTTCGTGAAATTGCTGTAGCTGTTGGTCTTGCATCAAGCTCAACTGTACACGGTCATTTGGAACGACTCGAAGTGAAAGGGTTTATTAGACGTGATCCTACGAAACCAAGAGCGATAGAAATTCTTGACCCTACAGGGGAATCAAACATTCCAAAAGATCAAGCAAGATATGCACCTGTTATTGGAAAAGTAACTGCTGGTCTACCAATTACAGCAGTGGAGAATATAGAAGAGTTCGTGCCAATTCCTAGTTCAAGTTCAAATCCTGATGATAATCTATTTGTATTGATCATTGATGGTGAAAGTATGATAGAAGCAGGTATTCTCGATGGGGATATGGTTATTGTTAAACAACAAAGCACTGCGGACAACGGAGATATCGTAGTAGCGATGACAGAAGAAAACGAAGCGACGGTTAAACGTTTCTTTAAAGAAAAGGATTCCATTAGATTACAACCAGAAAACGCCACAATGGATCCACTATTCTTTGATAATGTCTCTATCCTAGGAAAAGTAATAGGATTATATAGACATATAAAATAATGGCTATGGTAAAGTTTGCAATTGATACTTCAGCAATTAAAAAAAGAAGCAGTAAATGAGCTTCGGAAATATACGAAGACTCCTGCGAGATGGAAAGCAACGGTGAGACCCCGCAAGTCGCCTGCGACTGAGGAGGCTCACCAGCCGCCTAAGGATGCGCGTAGTATATTTCCGAAGCGGGTTTTTACTCCTAACAACAGAATGGTTAATGAATTTATTCCCATACATATTCTTATAAGCGAGCTATTATAAACGAAACAAAAAATCTGCTACTTTATTTAAAAGTAACAGATTTTTTTAATTTAATTATTAGTATGATGTTAAATATTGTTCTCTTTCCCATGGATGTACCGTATTATTGAACATCTCCCACTCCATTTGCTTAGCACGCATGAAATGATGGTATAAGTGACTTCCTACAGCTTCAATAATAATTGAATCATTTTCTAACTCTTGAAGAGCCTCTTTTAGATTCGATGGTAAATCCCTTACTCCATTTTCATATCTTTCTTTACTTGTCATTTCAAAAATATTACGATCAACAGCCTCTGGAGCTACTTTTTCATTTTCAATCCCATCTAAACCAGCGGCTAATAACACAGACAATGCCAAATAAGGATTAGATGCAGGATCGACACTTCGAACTTCTACTCTCGTACTCAATCCTCTTGAGGTAGGAACTCTAAGTAATGGCGTTCTATTCGACGCTGACCAAGCAATATAAGATGGAGCTTCAAATCCTGGTACCAAACGTTTATAAGAGTTAATAATAGGATTTGTAATCGCAGTAAACCCACTAGCATGTTCTAAAATACCTGCGATAAATTGAAAGGCGTCTTTGCTTAAATTAATTTCATCTGATTCATCAAAAAAGACATTATTGCCATCTTTAAATAGTGACATGTTCACATGCATCCCAGAACCGTTTACACCATATAAAGGTTTCGGCATAAATGTTGCATGTAAATTATGTTGTCTTGCTATAGTTTTCACGACTAATTTAAATGTTTGGATATCATCCGCGTGTTTTAAGGCATCCGAATACTTAAAGTCTATTTCATGTTGACCAGGCGCACCTTCATGGTGGGATGCTTCAATCTCAAAGCCCATTTCTTCCAATTCTAGTACAATATCTCTCCGGCAACTTTCTCCTAAATCTGTAGGTGCTAAATCAAAGTATCCACCATAATCATTTAACTCAAGAATTGGCTCGCCTTTTTCATTTAGCTTGAAGAGAAAGAATTCTGGTTCTGTACCAATATTGAAAGTATCATATCCAAGTTTCTCCATCTTTTTTAGGTTTCTTTTTAAAGTATTACGAGGACAGCCTAGAAATGGAGTTCCATCTGGATTGTGTATGTCACAGATAAATCTAGCTACCTTACCTTTATTAGATGTCCATGGAAAAACGACAAATGAATCATAATCAGGGTATAAAAACATATCTGATTCTTCTATTTTTACAAACCCCTCAATTGCTGATCCGTCGAACATCATTTTATTATCTAATGCTTTATCAAGTTGACTCAGAGGTATCTCGACGTTTTTAATCGTACCCATCATATCTGTGAACTGTAACCGAATAAATCTTACGTTTTCTTCTTCAATTTTTTGTTTTATCATTTCTTTCGTTATTTTACTCATGTTATTAATCCCCTCCAAAAATTACTATACCCTACTTAATGGAGAGATAACCCTTTTGTTCAATAGTTTTTACAGCCTCTATAATTGCTATTTTCACATGAGCATAAGTTAATCCACCTTGAACATACGCAGTGTAGGGCGCTCTAATAGGTCCATCCGCAGATAGTTCAATACTTGAACCTTGAATAAATGTACCAGCTGCCATAATTACTTCACCTTCATATCCAGGCATTTCACTTGGATATGGGCTTACATAAGAATTAACCGGTGAACTTGCTTGTATGGATTGACAGAAGGCAATCATTTGTTCTGCTTTATCAAATGTAACTGTCTGTATTAAGTCTGTTCGCTTCATTTGATAATCAGGAGTGGTAGTTAGTCCAACTAATTCTAAAAACCGCGAAGTAAATATTGCGCCCTTCAATGCCTCGCCAACAACATGTGGTGCTAAGAAGAATCCTTGGAATAATTCTTGCAACATATTTAATGTAGCTCCACTCTCTTTGCCAAGACCAGGTGCTGTAAGTCTGTTTGCGCACTGTTCAATTAAATCTTGTCGACCAACAATATATCCTCCAGATCGCACAATTCCTCCACCTGGATTTTTTATTAATGAGCCTGCCATTAAGTCCACTCCAACATGAGTAGGTTCCTTTGTTTCTACAAATTCACCATAGCAGTTGTCCACAAATACGATAACATCCGATTTTATTTCTTTAACAAATTGAACCATTTCTTCAATTTCATCAACAGTAAAAGATGGACGATTATCATAGCCTTTTGAACGCTGAATACCGATAACTTTTGTTTTCTCTGTTATTGCTTCTTTGATTCCTTGATAATCTATAGCTCCACCTTCGAGAAGTGATACGTGTTGATAATCAATTTGAAAGTCACGCAACGAACCTGCAGTCCGCTCTCCTCTTATCCCGATAACTTCTTCCAATGTATCATAAGGCTTACCAGTTATATAAATTAACTCATCACCTGGACGAAGCACACCAAATAATGCAGTTGAAATCGCATGCGTACCAGAAACAAGTTGTGGACGAACTAAAGCATCTTCCGCACCAAAGACATCTTTATAAACACTTTCTAATGCATCTCGTCCCATATCATCGTATCCATAACCAGTAGTTGAATTAAAATGGCTATCACTTACTCTATTTGCAATAAATGCTTCGAGTACGCTTTTTTGATTTATTTCTACGATCGTATTAATGTCGTTTTTAATTTCTGCAATATCTTTTTCTGTTTGGTTTATTAATTGCTCTAACATGAAAATTATGACCCCTTTGTAATTTTGTTCAATAGATCTTCACTTTGAATATATCCTTTTAGAATATACTTATTGTTCTCTTCATCGAATTCTTTTTCTTCTATAAGTGATTCTCTTTCAATTAAATTTATAATTTTCCCTTGATCTGCATCTAGATGAAGTGTAAAAGGACTCCACTCCTTCTTCAGAACTTCTTCTATTTTTTCCACTGTTAGTTGTAAATCGTCTTCTTCGTATGCACTAATTAGTAAGTTGGGAAAATGTGATGGGAAAAATGGTTCCTGAATCAAATCTTTTTTATTATAAATATATAGAGTTGGAATATTGTGAGCATCTAATTCCTCAAGTAATTTCTTAACTGTTTGCTGATGTTGTTCTTGATCTATATGGGAACCGTCAACAACATGGAGCAAAAAGTCTGCCTCTGTTACTTCTTCCAATGTCGAACGGAAAGCAGCAATTAAAGATGTAGGTAAATCTTGTAAGAAACCAACCGTATCTGTAATTAAAGCTTCAAATCCAGAAGGCATTTTAACTTTTCTTGTTAAAGGATCCAATGTAGCGAATAACTTATCTTCTTCAAGTGAATCACTATCTGTCAAACGATTAAACAAAGTCGACTTCCCAGCGTTTGTATAGCCGACAATTGCAATTTGAAAAACATTATTATCTCTTCTTCGTTTACGGTACTGTTCTCTTTGTTTTACAATTAGTTGTAATCTCTTTTTAATGTCAAAGATACGTCCACGAATGTGACGTCTGTCGGTTTCAAGTTTCGTTTCCCCAGGTCCTCTTGTTCCAATACCAGCTCCAAGTCTTGATAATTCTATACCTTGTCCCCTTAATCTTGGTAATACGTATTCTAATTGAGCAAGCTCAACTTGGAGTTTACCTTCTTTTGTACGCGCACGTTGTGCAAATATATCTAAAATCAATTGACTGCGGTCTATAATTCTAACTCCTAAAGCTTTATTTAAATTACGCAACTGACCAGCAGACAACTCATCATTAGATATAACCAAATCAATTTCATTTTCTTCAATTTCATCTTTTATTTCTTGCAATTTTCCTTCACCAATATATGTAGCTGGATGAATAGAATTACGATTCTGTGTAAATATCGCTTCTACACTTCCTCCAGCTGTTTGACTTAAAGAAATCAATTCATCCAAGGATGTCTGAAAACGTTCATCTAATTGGTCTGGTTTTTTTACTGCTACTACTATTATCTTCTCTTCTGCCATGAAATACCTCCATTAGTATCATTTAATCATTTAGTTTAAAATCTTCTGCACTAAGATTGATTATATCTTCTGGTTGAAACTTTTCATTTTGTACCAACCGGTAAGCTTGCTGCCGTATTGCTTTTTCAACTATATTTCTTACTAAACGAGCATTCGAGAAATTCCTGTCGTTTATATTTTTCAGAAGGATAATCTTAAGCCTTTCCTCTGCAGCTTTTGTTAAATAGTATTCCCTATCTTTTACCATTTGCTTTGTGATTTTCATTAATTCATCAATTTTATAATTGGAAAAATCAAGAATAAAAGGGAACCGTGATTTAAGCCCTGGATTGATTCTTAAAAATTTTTCCATTTCATATGGATAACCTGCAAGGATCAAAATAAAATCATTATGGTGATCTTCCATGTGTTTTACCAATGTATCAATGGCTTCCTTACCAAAGTCTTTTTCGCCACCACGTGCTAGAGAATAAGCTTCATCTATGAATAGTATACCACCCATTGCCTTTTGAATTACAGCTCGAGTCTTTTGAGCAGTGGATCCGATATATTCACCTACAATATCTGCACGTTCTATTTCTGTAAAATGCCCTTTAGACAAAATACCTAATTCAACATATAACTTGGCAAGCTGTCTTGCAACAGAAGTCTTCCCTGTACCTGGATTACCCTTAAATAGCATGTGCAATACTTGTTTATTTGTAGAAAACCCTAACTCACTTCGTTTCTCATTAATTATATAAGTAGCATAAACTTGTTTTACAGTTTCCTTTATTTCGTCCATGCCAATAAAGGGAGCAAAAGTTTCCTCAATCTTTAAAAAGTGTCGATTAACATGCTTGTCGATAGAATTAGGATTCGGAGGTGCTTTCTCTTGTAAAATGATATTTATTCTTCCTTTTGCGTTCAAATTAATCGCTGAATCCACCGTTACCACTCCTTTGTCATGACAGTATACGTAATACTCATAGACTTGTGACAAATGCCTAGTGATTGATGGATTAAAAGCAGAAAGAAACGGATGCTAGTATGCATCCGTTCCCTTATCTAAAACTAATTATGCTTCTAAATTAACATTCTTTACTGGTGCGAATGTTGATATTGCATGTTTAAAAATCAATTGTTGTTTACCTTCTGTTTCGAGTAAAACTGTGAAGTTATCGAAAGCTTTAACAACACCCCTTAATTGAAAGCCATTCGTTAGAAAAACCGTGACCGAAATGTGGTTCTTCCTTAATTGATTTAAATACTGCTCTTGAATGTTTGCATTTTGCGCCATAGAACTTCCTCCTCTTTTCTCTCTATACTAATCTTAATTCTACTTCATTTTTAATATTCCTGCTATTTTTTGAATAATCATTGTAAACTTTTTATTTTTGCTTGCAGGTGTAACAGAATACCAGTCGATTTCTAGACGATTTCTGAACCATGTAAATTGCCTTTTTGCGAACCTTCTAGAATTGCGTTTAAGTAGCTCGACTGCATCTTCTAATTCTACTTTTCCTTCAAGATAAGGAATGATCTCTTTGTAGCCAATTGCGCGCATCGCCTGTGTGTGTTTATACCCTTTATTACATAAGGACTTTACTTCGTCAATTAACCCCTGATGAAGCATTAAATCAACGCGTTTATTTATCCGTTTGTATAATTCTTCACGTTCCATCGTTAAGCCAATAAAAATCACATTATACGGTGAATCAATCTGTTGTTCTTTTTCCCAATCGGTTTTTGTCTTTCCAGTTGATTGATAGATTTCTATTGCGCGAATCACACGACGGTAATTATTTGGATGAATTTTCGCCGCTTGTTCTGGATCAATCAATTGAAGGCGCTCGTATATTTTTTCTAATCCTAATTCTTCAAGCTCTTCTTCTAGTTGTTTTGTTATTTCTTCATCTTTTTTTATATCTGGAAAGTTATAGTCATATAGCGCTGATTGGATATATAAACCACTTCCCCCAACAATAATGGGGATGCGCCCTTTCTCAGAGATTTCTTCTACCAATTTTTGCACTTGGAGTTTGAAGTCTGCTACTGTATATTCTTCATCTGGATCCTTTATGTCTAAAAGATGGTGCGGAATTCCCTGCATCTCTTCGGGCAAAATTTTTGCAGACCCAATATTCATCCCTCTATAAACTTGCACAGAATCACCATTGATAATTTCACCATTAATTTCTTTTGCAAGTTCTATACTTAGCTCTGTTTTTCCCACTGCTGTTGGTCCCACAATAGCAATTACAGTTTTTTTCATCCTATTTCCCCTAATTATATTTATTAATTTCCTGCTTGATAGAAAACTATAGAATTTATACTTTGTGGATAATTCTTTGCATAAAGGTTAGCCACGTCCGGCTCCAGCGCTAAAGCGACTATCAAACTTCGTACTTCTTCAATCGATAAGTCAACATCGGCTCGTCCCTCACCGTGTTTCCTTTATCTCAAAAGAATAGGGAAGTTCAACTAAAATCGCGACATCCCGTCGCAACGTTGAACCACCCCACGTCCTGTGGGGCGCAGTTTGTACGTCGCTGAACGGGCGCTTACGCCTTTGAGCCTTGATAGTTTTCTAACATCCATTTTTTATTTTCTATTTTTTTAAGATGTGCTATCAAAATATCATTTGAAAGGCTGTTTGATACTTCAATTGTTAAAGGTAAGCCGACCTGCGAAATTTCTACAGATAATTTATTTAAATCACTAGAAAGCTGGGAAATCATTTCTTCCTCTGTATCATCCGCATTTGCTTCCTCTAAAGTTCCTTGCTTCAAATACATGCTCATGGTAGCTAGTGGTTTCCCACCAACAACCATAATATGTTCTGCTAACTCATCAAGATTTCCTTGAAATTCTTCATAAAACTCTTCGAAAATCTCATGTAATTGAAAGAATTGATGTCCTTTAACATACCAGTGGTACCGATGTAATTTCACATATAAAATAAAATAATTTGATAGCAATTGATTCATAAATTTTATCAATTCTTGGTTTTGCATGAAATTCACCTCATTGTTTTTAATTAGAAAGAAGCTATAGAATATGGACTTTGTGAATAACTCTTTACGTGAAGCAGAGCCACGTCCGGCTCCAGCGCTAAAGCGGCGATCAAACTTCGCACTCCTCCAATCAATAAGTCAACATCGGCTCGTACCTCGCCGTGTTTCCTTTATCTCACTGTGGCTAGGAAGTTCAACTAAGAGCGCCACATCACGTGGCAACGTTGAACCACCCCACGTCCTATGGGGCGCAGTTTGTACGTCGCTGAACGGGCGTTTGCGCCTTTGTTCTTAGCGTTGCACAATCAAATACAATTTATACCTTACATAATGCGTTTGAACATCTTTTCTAATTCGTAGGTTGTTAAGTGAACAATAATTGGTCGACCGTGTGGACAAGTAAATGGGTCTTGTGTTGCTCGTAAATCTTCAATGAGTCGAAACATTTCTTCTTCTGTCAAATAATGATTTGCTTTAATTGATCGTTTACAGGACATCATGATTGCTGCTTCTTCCCTAATTGCTTCAATATTAACTTTTTCATCATGCATTACTTGTTCAACCATCTCTCGAATCACTTCTTCTTCAAAGCCTTTCGGAAACCAATTCGGATAGGAACGAATAATATATGTCTTAAAGCCAAAAGGTTCAAAGAATAGTCCAACTTCTTCTAATCTGTCTTTATAATTCTCTATAAACAGCGCCTCTTGGTTTGAAAATTCAAATGTTAATGGTATCAAAAGTTCTTGAGACTCTTTAACAGGTCTCCCTAACTTTTCTTTAAAGAATTCATATTTAATCCGCTCCTGAGCGGCATGTTGGTCAATCATATATAAACCATTTTCATTTTGGCCTAATATATAGGTGCCTTGGAGCTGACCAATAGGATAAATCGTTGGAACTCTTTTCAAAGGCTCAACCGGGTCTACCGTTTCTCCTGACAAACTCTCAATCGGGGCCAGTGTTTCATTTATTGATTCAACATGCTCAGTCGGTTCATATCGTTTTGTTGAACTTTCAGACCTACTAAAATAATTAGGCTCTGAATAAGATGGTTGACTCGTATTTTGATTGAGTGTATTTTCAGTGCTATTGTATTTACTTGTTGATGGGAAATCAAAACTTTCTTGTGTGGTGTCAATCTTCGGTCGCTTCTCTTTATGTTCCACTTCCGGGATTAAAGTCTGTTCTCGAAACGCCTTCTTAATTGTTTCTCTGACAACTTCAAACAGCTCTTTATCCTTACTAAAGCGAACTTCTAATTTAGTTGGATGTACGTTTACATCCACTAGAATTGGATCCATATCGATTTTCAACACAACAATTGGAAACTTTCCAATTGGAAGAAGTGTATGGTAACCATCAGTTATTGCTTTTGTTAATGGAAAACTCCTTATATATCTACCGTTGATAATAGTTGATATAAAGTTTCTTGAAGCTCGCGTTACCTCAGGTTTGGCAATGAGACCTTCCACTTTAAAGTCTAAAGATTCATAGGAAACAGGAATCATTTTCTTCGCAACGGACATTCCATAAATATGCGAAATAACTTGTAATAAGTCTCCAGTCCCAGAGGTTTTGAACAGTGTTCGTCCATTATGTACTGCTTCAAAACGAATCTCTGGATGTGAAAGCGCTAATCGGTTTAAGAGATCGGTTATATGACCTAGTTCCGTATGAAGACTCTTCATATATTTCAATCTAGCTGGAGTATTATAAAAAAGTTGATTAACGGTAATTTCCGTCCCTTTTCTTGCATCACTTTTTTTCTTATCAATTATTTTCCCATCTTCTAAGTTTAGTGTGATGCCAGCACCTTCCCCAGTCGATGTTTTTAATGTTAGCTTGCTTACAGCCGCAATACTTGCCAGAGCTTCTCCGCGAAATCCTAAAGTGCGCACGCGAAATAAGTCGTTCTCGGTTCTAATTTTACTAGTAGCATGGGGTAGAAAAGCAATTTGGCTATCCTCTTCGACCATGCCATCACCATTATCGGTTACTTTAATTTGTTCAATTCCAGCCTCAACTAACTCGACTTTTATTGATGAACTATTGGCATCTATACTATTTTCAACTAATTCTTTCACAACAGATGACGGGCGTTCAACTACTTCTCCAGCAGCAATTTTATTCGATAATTCTATGGGCATTTGTTTTATTTTCATACAAACATCCTTTCAGTTGTTACCTAACTTTTTTCTGGAGATTATATAACTCATTCATTGCTTCCATTGGTGTCATTTCAAATAAATTAAGTTCTTTTAGTTCTTTAATTACCTTATTATCCTTTTGCTCAACCTTCGATTCTTCTTTTACAACTTTTTCATCAACGAAAAATGATAGTTGGCCAGATTCAATTTTTTCTGTTACGGGTTTAGGTTTCGAATCGGATTCTAATTCTTGTAAGATCGTTGTAGCTCTTTCAATGAGAGCATTTGGCAACTCTGCTAGCTTAGCAACTTGAATTCCATAGCTTTTGTCTGCCGAACCCTCTTTTATTTGATGAAGGAAAACAACATTTCCTTCATACTCTTCTGCACGAACATGAATATTCTTCAAATGGGGTAATGTTTTCTCCATTGCTGTTAATTCATGATAATGCGTGGAGAAAAGTGTTTTTGCTTGAATATTATTATGAATATACTCGACGATTGCTTGCGCCAAAGCCATTCCATCATATGTGCTTGTTCCTCTTCCGATTTCATCTAAAAGAATTAGACTCTGGTTGGTCGCTTTTGTAATCGCATGGTTTGCTTCAAGCATCTCGACCATAAAAGTACTCTGGCCTGACACTAGATCATCAGCCGCTCCAATTCTCGTAAAAATTTGATCGAAAATGATAAGATTTGCTTCCTCAACTGGTACAAAACAACCGATTTGTCCCATAATTACCGTCAGTGCAAGCTGGCGCATATATGTGCTTTTCCCTGACATATTGGGGCCAGTAATAAGTAAAATGCTATTCTCTTCATCAAGCTCTATATCATTCGGGACAAACTCTCCATCTACCATTACTTTCTCAACTACAGGATGTCTCCCATTTTTAATGGATAGTTTATTCTCAACAAATTGCGGGCGAACGTAATTATTCTCTTCGCTGACGGTTGCAAATGCTTGTAACACATCAATTTTACTAATCGTTTCAGCTAAAAATTGGAGCGTTGGAATATGTTCTTTAAGTTCTTCGCGAATTTGGATAAATAACTGTTGTTCTAATTCGACACTCTTCTCTTCTGCCTCTAAAATCAATATTTCTTTTTCTTTTAATTCTGGTGTTATATAGCGTTCTGCATTAGCCAGTGTTTGCTTTCTTTCGTATCTACCTTCTGGTAATAAATGAATATTTGCTTTCGTAACTTCAATATAGTAACCAAATACACGGTTATAGCCTATCTTCAATGATTTAATATTGGTTACTTCTTTTTCTTGTTTTTCCAATTCTGTGATCCATTGCTTCCCATTTCTTGTTGCATGACGATATTCATCAAGCTTATCGTTATAGCCATCCTTAATAAGCTCACCTTCCGTAATTGATGCAGGTGGATTTTCCATTAAGCTACTTTCTAATAAATCGACAATATGTTCTGGGAATAGTAATGTCTCAGCTAACTTTTTAATTTCCTTCTGTTCAAATTCCATTAGAATATCTTTTGCTTGTGGAATATGTTTTAGTGATTGCTTCAATTGAATTAAATCTCTAGCATTTACATTTCCAAAAGCAATTCTTGCTGCAAGTCTTTCAATGTCATAGACAGATTGTAATGTTTCTCTTAGAGCATTTCTTTGCATGAAATTAGTATAGAAACCTTCTACAATATGATGTCTTTCTTCAATTTTATTTTTATTAAGTAATGGACGCTCGATCCATTTTTTTAACATTCTTGATCCCATGGCAGTTACTGTTTTATCTAAAACCCATAGCAAACTTCCATGTTTTCCTTTTTTAATGATTGTTTCTGTTAGTTCTAAGTTTCGTTTCGAATACATATCGAGTGATAGATATTCTTTGAGTTCGATTACTTCTGCTTGTTGTAAATGATCTAATGAGCGCTTCTGTGTGTGTTGGATATAATTAAGTAAACGACTAAAGGCCTTCATTAACCTTTCATCATTTAATTGTTCACTTAGCTCGCGATACTCAGCATTAAATGTAACTTCATCTTGATAAGACAAGGTAACATTTAACTTTTGTTTTAAGCTTACTTGTAGATCCTCAGAAAGACTTGAGGAAATAACAATCTCGCGAATCGGTTGATTATATAATTCATGAAGAACAGCATCCCAGCCATCTTTAATTAGTGCAATTTGATTTTCTCCAGTAGATAAATCATTATATACCACTACATAGGAACCATCTTGAAAATGAGAAAGACTTGCTAAGTAATTGTTTTCGCCGTCCTTCAACATTGACCCTGACATCACTGTACCGGGTGTTATTACCTGAACAACTTCTCTCTTTACTACTCCTTTAGCGGTTTTAGGATCTTCCACTTGTTCACATATCGCAACTTTATAGCCTTTTTCTATTAATATTTTTATGTAATTTTCGGCAGAATGATAGGGAACGCCACACATTGGTATTCCTTCCGAATCGCCTTTGCTGCCTCGTTTTGTTAATGTTATCTCTAGTTCTTTCGCAGCCTTAATTGCATCATCATGAAATAATTCATAAAAATCACCTAAACGGTAAAATAAAAATGAGTCTTGGTGTTCTGCTTTAATCCTCATATATTGTTGCATCATTGGTGTTTGTTTTGTCATTCCTAAGCCCCCAAAATACCCAAATATTCTTCCATCATTATAGCATAACATGTACTTTCAACATAAAACGACAGATAGTCAATAAATTATTTAGAGTGTAGATTAGTTTAATTCAGATCACGGTATAATTCGAGCTCCGCAGTTGTAAATTTAGTAACATATCTTGTAACTAATATGATAAATGCATAATGTTATTGAAATTCTACTTTCAAATATGGTGTGTATTTACAAAATAGAATTCAAAAGCATAGTCTAAATATTTGCAGGGAGTAGCCCCGACGCACCGAAGACTCCTGTGGGATTAGAGTCTTGGATGAGACCCCGGAGGGCGATAGCCCGAGGAGGCTCATCAGACGCCTTAGGATGCGCGAATTTGCATCGGGGCTACGGACTTCCAAGCAATAGTTAGATATTTTAAATTAAACTAATCATCATTCTATATTCAACTTTATTAAAGGTATTTAAAAATGAAAAACAAAAAATACGAGAGAGTTGTATCCCTCGTATTTTTATTAGTCTTTTTTGCCGAAGAAGTCAGGTTTGACATCTTCAAGTTCTTCATCTGTTACTTTGTGGTCCCAATCGTCGTCGTCTTCGTCTGGGCTAGTTGCTTCCCATGTTGGATCTACTTTAACTTTCAGTCTTGTTTCTCCAATTATTTGGACAACAAATTCTCTCTCTACTTCTACAGTAATCTTACTGCCTTTCTTGTCAATCTTACTTTCTAAACAATTTGGCTGTTGTAACACTTTAACAATGACATCAAAATCATCATCGAGGCAATTCTCATCCTTCACAGATAAAGGGATAATATCACGATAAGTAACACGTTCCGTGACAACCTCTGTCTTCGTATTATCATTATAGGAATACCAGATATTGATTTCGTAACTACCATTTACCTCCACAGAATCAGCCGATTTCTTTTTTGCGTGATATAAATGATTAATCACCCAGCAGCCTAAAATACTTGAAGGACGATGTGTTGGTGTTACGGAATGAACATCCTGCGTAAATTTCCTACCCCTCCCAATAACTGCTTTTGTGATGATTTCTCTATAATCCTTTTTCAGAAAAGACATTGTAGTATTTACCTCCTCTTTTTTCATAGTCATTTTATGCGAGGCAAACACCTAAAGTGCATGATAATAATTAAACTCATTTATACGCTGTATTCTCAACAGTTAATTGTACTGTTGAAGCTGTCAAATTAAATTATTCTCTTCGTATTAAAAGTAAAATTACCTCCATACTAAGCAGAGAGGTGATGTAAATGTTTAAGAACACACAAAATATATTGGCTTTCATTATTATTTTACTAACTGTGTACCATGAATTCACTGTAAAATATATGCTTAAAAAAATAGACAAGAAATTATCCCGGTAATGTATTGTATTTTGTCATTGAATGAAGGTACTCATTTATTAAAATTTAATTTCAAAGAAAATGACCAAGTAGCGTGATTGCTACTTGGTCATGTATTATTCTGTAGGTTGTTCTTTTTCTACTAATTTTCTTCCAGTATGGCCTTTTAATAAATTGCCACCTGTTGCTTCGATGATATGATTTGTTACTTCTCTAGATATCGTTGTAGATACTAGCTGTAACACATCATTTACTGTAACTTGAATTTCTTTAAATTCAGATACAATTGGAATTTCATCTATTTCATCTTGCAAACGATCTAATTCCGCTTCCACTTTTTGTAAAGCTTCTTTTTTATCGTAAGCTTGTAAGTTAACCGCTTGTTTTTGTAAGGATTTAATTCTCATAATTAAACCTTGGATTTTTGAGTTCTGGTTTACTTTCACCTCGAGCTCTTTAAAACGATCAATCTCTTCTGTATGTGCAAGCATTTCTGCTAGTTTTCTTGCTTGTTCAATAACTTCTTTTCTTGTGTATTCCGCCATTTCAATTCACCTCTAATTTACTTTCAACCATTTCACCATTTAAAGACCATGTTCTAGCTTGTGTTATTTTTACTTCTATAATTTTACCAATCGTAGAGTCTGGTCCTTTAAAGTTAACTAGTTTATTTTTTTCTGTGTAGCCAGCTAGTATATCAGGATCTTTCTTACTTTCGCCTTCTACTAGAACTTTTACTACCTTACCTTCATATTCTAACATAGAAGCTTGTGATTGTTTGTTTACTAACTCATTTAAACGATATAATCGCTGTTTTTTCACTTTTTCCGGAACATCATCTTTTTTCATCGCTGCAGGAGTTCCTTCACGTGGTGAGTAAATATATGTGTATGCTGCTTCAAAACCGACTTCTTCCATCAGAGTCATTGTTTCCTCAAATTGTTCTTCTGTTTCATTAGGAAACCCAACAATTATGTCTGTGGTAAGAGTAACATTTGGAATCGCCGTTTTTATTTTTCTGACGAGCTCTAAATAGTCTTCTCGAGTATACTTTCGATTCATTTTCTTTAGAATCTCAGTGCTACCTGATTGGACAGGTAAATGGATGTGGTCAACAAGATTTCCACCTTGTGAGAGCACTTCTATTAAATAATCATCAAAGTCCCTAGGATGTGAAGTAGTAAAGCGTACACGTGGTATATCTATTTTATGCATATCGTTCATTAAGTCACCAAATGTATAATCCATACCTTCTAGATCTTTACCGTAAGCATTTACATTTTGCCCAAGCAGCGTAACCTCTTGATAACCTTGTGCTACCAAATGCCTTACTTCTTGAATAATATCTTCTGGACGTCTACTTCGTTCTTTTCCTCTTGTCATCGGGACAATGCAATACGTACAAAATTTATCGCAACCATACATTATATTTACCCATGCTTTGATTTTACCTTTGCGTACTTTTGGAAGGTTTTCAATAATATCGCCTTCTTTAGACCACACTTCGACAATCATTTCTTTACCAAATAAGGCTTCTTTGATTAAGTGAGGTAAGCGGTGAATATTATGCGTACCAAAAATTAAATCAATATGCTGGTGTTTCTTTAAAATACGATTTACAACGGATTCTTCTTGGGACATACAGCCACAAACACCAATGATCAGATCAGGGTTTTCTAGCTTCAAAGGCTTTAAATGACCAATTTCTCCAAACACTTTATTTTCCGCATTTTCTCGGATAGCACAAGTGTTTAATAAAATAATATCCGCTTCTTTTGTTTCCGTAGTGGCTGTATAACCCATTTCTGTAAAAATACCAGCCATTACTTCAGTATCATGTTCATTCATTTGGCATCCGTACGTGCGAATTAAGAATTTTTTTCCTTTACCTATGTTTTCCATATCTTCTGGGATTGAAAAATCATATTTAAATTTAACTTCTTCATTTTTACGTTTTCTTGCCTTTTTTATATCGGGTGATTGAGGTTCATAACTCGTTTGAAAGTACTTCGCAATAAATTCATCACTTGATGTTTTCTTTATGCGCTCGATGTTATCTTCAGAATGAATTTGAGCTTGTTGATTTCTTTGCTCTTCGTTCATGTCTACTCTCCTTTTCCCACAGATACTATTATGTATAATCGTACAATATATAATTATAGATGCTTTTATTAATATTAACAATACTAACAGCGTTACTGCAAACAAAAACCTTCCTCTTTTAAAAGGAAGGTTACCGAATTTGTCATAGATTTTAGCGTGGTTCTATAATTAGTTTGATTGCCGTTCGTTCTTCATTATCAATCATTATGTCAGTAAATGCTGGAATACAAATCAAATCCACCCCACTAGGAGCAACAAAACCACGGGCGATTGCTACAGCTTTAATCGATTGATTCAATGCTCCTGCACCAATTGCTTGAATTTCCGCAGTCCCGCGCTCCCTTAATACATTTGCCAGAGCCCCCGCAACCGAATTTGGATTTGATTTTGAAGAAACCTTCAGTACTTCCATTATTAGTACCTCCCTTACCTGCATATTGTAGTTCTATTTCTACTATATTCTTAGTTAAGTAAGCTTATTCCCTAAACTAAATGTAGAGGAATATATCAATAACTATTGGTGTGAAATTGGAGTTACTTTTTAATTATAGACGCTGTGACAGTTCAGCTTGTTTGTTTAAAAGTTAATTAAAAAAAGGATGATCATCATTAATAATAATTCTCTGGATGTTCTCAGCCTTACCTGAATGATCATTAATTGTAATTAATACGGCATTTAATTGAGATGTACCCTTTTTTGTAATTTCGAAACGCACCGGAAGACTTGTAGTAAATCTTTTTAAGACGGCATCCCGTTCTACGCCTAATATACCGTCATATGGACCAGTCATACCTACATCTGTAATGTAAGCTGTACCACCTGGCAGGATACGCTCATCAGCAGTTTGAATATGTGTGTGGGTTCCAACTACGGCACTAACCCTTCCGTCAACATACCAGCCTAAAGCTACTTTTTCACTTGTAGCTTCTGCGTGGAAATCAACAAAAATAATATTTGTCTTTTGTTTTGCCTCTTCAATCAACGCATCAATTTTCTCAAATGGATCATCAATTGCAGATAAAAATGTTCTGCCTTGGATATTAATTACGGCAACTTGGGTTCCGTTGATATTGAGATAAACAATACCTTTTCCCGGATTATTTTTTGGAAAGTTAGCTGGGCGGATTAAATATTTTGCGTCATCAATAAAGTCATAGATTTCTTTCTTATTCCATGTATGGTTTCCCATCGTAATGACTTGGGCACCCATTTCAAGAAATTGTCTATAAATCGTTTCTGTAATTCCTTTACCTGAAGCAGCATTTTCTCCATTTATGATTGTAACTGTTGGATGATATTTTTCTTTAAGTTTAGGAAGGTATTCCTTTACAGCATCTCTTCCCGGAGAGCCAACTACATCACCTATAAATAATATTTTCATTTTAATCATCCTTTTTAAAGTTAAATTATATTCAATTCGTTAGTTTTCGTTTTTTAAGAAGATACTCTAATGCTCCAGTACCGACAAATACCCCTATTAAAATTAAAGCTAGACCGATGATATGATTGAATAATATCGGTTCTCCTAGGAAAATGGCAACACCCAATAAACCAAAGAATGTATTTAAATTGATAAAAACTGCAGATTCTGCAGGTCCAATTTCCTTAACCGAAAAATTGTATACCATATGTCCGAATGCTGTACATAATACTGCACTAAATAAGAACAAAGAGCCTAATTTCCAATCGAATAAAGTTGATAATTGCCCAAAGTTTACATCCGTTATAAGACTATAAATAAAGATTGCAATTGAACCAACTAAAAGCATAAAGCCAGTTAAAAGTCGGGGATCAAAGCTTGGATTCAATTTACTTATTAGTATAAAACTAAACGCTTGTGTTAATACGGCAAGGCCAATATAAACATCACCGATTGCAATGGATGACATGCCGCCTGAACCTACAAAGGTTGTAATTATAATACCCGTAAAGCCAAGGATAAAGCCTAGTACTCTTAATCGACTTAAATAATCTTTTAATATAATTATCGATAACATCATTGTCACTAACGGAGCTGCCCCTAAGATTAAACCGGCATTCACTCCACTGGTTGTAGTTAAACCTTGTGCTAGCAACACATGATGAAACATTACATTGAATATAGATATGTATAAAATAGTTTTAAATTCTTTTTTTGTCGGGAACCTAAAAATTCCTAAAAAGAAAGTAATAATTATTACGGATACCCCAGCAACAGCAATACGAACAGCAGTTAATAGAACAGGGTCTATATTTGTCACCAATACTTTTAATGCAGATAAATTAAATCCCCAAAGCATCATGACGAATAATAACAATAAATATATCTTAACCATTATTTCTCTCACCACATTTTCTATTCTCGGGAATAAAATAAAAGTAGTCATATGACTACTTTTATTTTGCGTATTCAACTGCTCTCGTTTCTCTAACCACAGTCACTTTAATATGACCTGGGTAATCTAGTTCTCCTTCAATTCGATTACGAATTTCTCGTGCAACTCGAATTGCTTCGAGATCATCAATTTCATCAGGTTTTACCATAATGCGAATTTCTCTACCTGCCTGAATTGCGTATGATTTCTCGACTCCTTCATACGACTCAGAAATTTCTTCTAATTTCTCCAGACGCTTAATGTAGTTCTCTAATGTCTCACTTCTTGCTCCTGGTCGAGCTGCTGATAATGCATCAGCTGCAGCGACGAGTACAGAGATAATAGATGTCGCTTCTTCATCACCATGGTGGGATGCAATCGCATTAATTACAACATCATGCTCTTTGTATTTAATCGCAAGTTCTTTCCCTATTTCAACGTGACTGCCTTCAACTTCATGGTCTATTGCTTTTCCAATATCATGAAGTAATCCAGCCCTTCTTGCTAATGTTTCATCTTCACCAAGTTCTGCTGCAAGCAAACCAGATAAGTATGCAACCTCAGTTGAGTGTTTCAATACATTTTGACCATAGCTGGTACGGTATTTTAGACGTCCAATGATCTTAACAAGATCTGGATGTAAACCATGCACTCCAACTTCAAATGTCGTTTCTTCTCCGATTTCACGAATATATTCGTCAACTTCACGTCTTGCTTTATCTACCATTTCTTCAATTCGTGCTGGGTGAATTCTTCCATCCTGTACAAGTTTCTCTAAGGAAAGTCTTGCAATCTCACGACGAATCGGATCAAATCCAGATAGAATTACAGCTTCTGGTGTATCATCAATAATTAAATCGATACCAGTTAACGTTTCCAATGTTCTAATATTTCGTCCTTCTCGACCAATGATTCGACCTTTCATCTCATCATTTGGAAGAGTTACGACAGATACAGTTGTTTCAGCCACATGATCGGCTGCACAACGTTGTAAAGCAAGTGATAGAATGCTTTTCGCTTTCTTATCAGCTTCTTCTTTGGCACGGCTCTCTGCTTCTTTAATCATAATTGCTGATTCAAGTTTAACATCGTTTTCAATTCGCTCTAAAATAATTTGTTTAGCCTGGTCCGTTGTGTATCCTGAAATCCTCTCAAGCTCAGCTTGCTGCTCCTCTATAATAGCATCCACTTTGCTTTCCATTTCTTCAATTTGTTGTTGTTTCTGTACTAATGCATTTTCTCTTTTTTCTAATGATAATTCACGAGAATCAAGGGTTACACTCTTTCTGTCAAGATTTTCTTCCTTCTGTGTCAGACGGTTTTCTTGCTTCTGGAGTTCTGCGCGGCGTTCACGCAACTCATCCTCAGCCTGTTGACGAAGTTTATGATTTTCGTCTCTTGCTTCAAGAAGTGCTTCCTTTTTTGCTGCATCGGCATTTCGATTTGCTTCTTCAACGATTTGCTTCGCTAACTCTTCTGCACTAGAAATCTTCGCTTCCGCAATCTTTTTGCGAATCAGATAGCCAACAAACAGACCTATAATAAGGATGAAAACTAGCAAAATGGAGATGATTAAAGGGTTGTCCATAATTTCACCTCCTGTTGCTATAAAGTTGTTGTACAATTCATTATTGTCTTCATGTACCTATTATCAATGCAAAGATTAACAATGTACGTATAATAAATATATAATTATACATTTTCAATTTTAAGTCTCATAATAAGTATTGTCAAGGAATCTTCACAATATATTTTCTGGCGGTAACTATACAAAATAAAATCCCCTCTGAACTTTGTTTCTCAGAGGGGATTTAATATTCATTAAATATCTAATGTTTCTTGTTCTTTTGGATCCTCTTCAACCTTTATTTCACTTGGATCAACATCCAATTCATAATGTTCGCGAATTGCTGCATGAACTTCTTGCAAAATAGCAGGGTTTTCTTTCATAAATTGTTTTGCATTTTCTCTTCCTTGGCCAAGACGATCGCCTTTATAGGAATACCATGCTCCACTCTTTTGAACGATATCTAATTCTGCACCTACATCTAGAACTTCTCCTTCTCTAGAAATTCCTTCGCCATACATAATATCTACTTCGGCTTGTTTAAATGGTGGCGCTACTTTGTTCTTAACAACTTTTATTCTTGCACGGTTCCCTAATATATCATTACCTTGTTTTAATGTTTCGGCACGTCTAACTTCTAGTCGAACAGATGAATAGAATTTCAGTGCACGTCCACCAGGAGTTGTTTCTGGGTTTCCAAACATAACTCCAATTTTTTCACGGATTTGGTTAATAAATATTGCTGTCGCGTTCGATTTATTAATTGCTCCTGAAAGCTTACGAAGAGCTTGCGACATTAAGCGAGCTTGAAGACCCATATGGGAGTCACCCATTTCTCCTTCAATCTCGGCTTTAGGTACTAACGCTGCTACCGAGTCAATAACGATAATATCAACTGCACCACTTCGAACAAGAGCTTCCGTAATCTCTAAAGCTTGCTCCCCTGTGTCTGGCTGTGATAGTAAAAGCTCGTCTGTATTTACGCCTAATGCACGAGCATATGTTGGATCAAGTGCATGCTCAGCATCAATAAAAGCAGCCTGTCCACCTTGTTTCTGTGCTTCTGCAATCGCATGTAGTGCTACAGTCGTTTTACCAGAAGATTCAGGTCCATAAATTTCAATTACTCTTCCTTTTGGATATCCACCTATACCTAAAGCAACATCTAGTGCAAGTGATCCACTAGGAATTGTAGCTAGTTTTTGATGGGCCTCTTCCCCTAATTTCATAATTGAACCTTTACCAAATTGTTTCTCTATTTGTCTTAAAGCCATATCTAAAGCTTGTTTTCTCTCACTCACTGAAAATACCTCCTCAAATTATCTATTATCATCATATAACGTTTTAACTTTTTTTACAAGCAAAAGACGAATGAATGTTCTACCATTTTGCATGTATTTATTTTTGTATTTTTAAATTATTAGAAGGTGTCGAGTAAGCGTTTTGCGATTTCAACTAGTAATAGGCTATTCACTTTACGATTTTAACTCATTAAAAATAATTTCTAAACCTTTTAAAACAGCGCGATTTCTAACCGTTTGGCGATCCCCTATAAAGTTAATTCCAATCGCTTTATCTGTTTGTCCATGAATAGAAACACCAATATATACAGTACCAACAGGCTTGTCTTCGATTTCGCCTGGGCCAGCTATTCCGGTAAAACTGAGTCCAATGTTTGCATTCATTTTTTCTCTTACATTTCTAGCAAGTATAATTGCACATTCTTCGCTGACTGTTCCATGATCCTTGATAACTTGCTCAGGAACTCCGAGCGTATCCACTTTTACAGCTGGGTCATAACAGACGACTCCACCCTTAACAACACTACTTGAGCCTGAAACGGAAATTAATTTATCTAAAAATCTTCCACCAGTTAGACTTTCTGCAACAGCAATCGAACGTTCACTTGTTTTCAGTTGATTGATAATTACCTCTTCAATTGTTTCATCATTCTCTGCTATAAAGAAGTCCCCAACTTTTTCTAAAATAAGACTTTTTGTTTCGTTAAGCATCATTTCTAATTCTTCACTTGAACGACCTTTTGCCGTCAGACGAATAATTACCCCCTCATCTGTTGCTAAGGGAGCAATTGTTGGATTCGTCTGTAAGTGTATCAAATCTTTTAATTCATGCTCCAATGTTGATTCGCCTATTCCGATAAATTTCAAAATACTCGATTGAATGACTTCTTGTTTTCCAGTTAGCTTATATAAAAACGGTAAAACGTCGTCTGTAAATAATGCTTTCATTTCTCGTGGAACTCCTGGTAAGAAAATCCATACACGACCTTCGTACTCTACAATCATTCCAGGTGCCATTCCTGTTTTATTTTCTAGAACTTTTGCAAATTCAAATACTCTAGCCTGTCTTCGATTATTCGGTGTCATTTTCCATTCATGTCTTTTGAAATAATCTTCTATCCGTTTCATTGAAGGGATATGTTCAATTATATTCAAGTCACTTAAGATTTGAAAAGCTTCTCTAGTTAAGTCATCTTCGGTTGGACCTAAACCACCGGTAACAATAATAATATCTGAACGATCCTGCGCTTCACTGAATGAATGAGCTACTCGCTCTAGATTGTCACCAACAACAACATGGTTGTATACGTTTATTCCATAAAGTGCTAGTTTTTGTGAAATCCACTGTGCATTTGTGTTAGCAATTTGTCCTAATAAAATTTCTGTCCCTACTGCAATTACTTCCGCTTTAAATTGTTTTATCATTTGGCATCCCTCATTACATGTTTGTTTTTGATAAAGTAATCAACACCAGATACTACGGTAAAGAATAAAGCGATGTATAACATAATTGTACCTAATGGAAAGTTAAGATAAGAAAAAGGATAATTGTGTAATAATAATAAAATGATAGCAATCATTTGTGTTGCTGTTTTAAGCTTTCCCATTTGTCCTGCAGCAAGAACAATTCCTTCACCTGCAGCAACTAAACGCAATCCAGTAACAGCGAACTCCCTACTAATAATAACAATAACAACCCATGCCACAGCAAGTTCTAATTGTACCAACATGATTAAAGCTGCTGAAACAAGTAATTTATCAGCAAGTGGGTCTAAGAACTTCCCTAAATTTGTAATTAGATTATATTTTCTAGCGATGTATCCATCTACCCAATCTGTTGTTGAAGCAAAAATAAAGATCAAGGCTGCAATAAAGTGAGTGATTGGTAATTCACTACCACCGATATCCCAAGCTCCTAAATCAAGCGGTATGGAAAGTAAAATAATAAAAATTGGTATTAATAGTATTCTTGAAATGGTTAATTTATTTGGTAAATTCATCTAAGTACTTCCTCCCTTATATCAGGTAAAACATATAAGAGGCTAAAACATAACCCGTATTACAGGTTAATTATGTCTTTAGCCTCTTTCTTAATATTTTTTTACTTTATATTGATCCAAAACTTTTGAACATCTAATTCGGTTGGCTCAATCGGGTATTCTAACTCCACATCATTAATCGTGATTAGAAGGTTTGGTGTGCTTCCAGCATTTATATAGATTGATTCTTCACCGGAAAGGTCTAACTCTAATTCGCCTTCCTCCACACTAACAAAGCCTGCGTAGAATACTTCTCCATCCGCATTTTGGACATCCAACCATGATCTAGCAGGGGATTCAAAAACAAAATTCAATGTATCTCCAGCATTCGTCAGTTCAATTGTTGATGTCGATGCAGAGTCAGTTGCTACATCCGTGACTTCAAACTCCATTTCATCCTCTTCCTGAGCAGGTTCCTCTTCTTCTATATCTTCTTCATCAGTAGTATCTTCGGAATCTGTGTCGTCTGAAGCACCAGGTGAATTACTTCCGTCATTTGGATTTGTAATAATCACATTGCCAGGTTCTTCAATTTCTGTCGGATCATCCGAGGAATTGGATTGTGTAATGAACCAAATAGCAGCTATTATAATACCCAAAATTAATAGAACCAAGATAATTTTAGGGGCGATTGTAAAAATCATCCCACTGCGATCACTACTAATCGTATCCCTTCTTGATCTTTCTACACGTGTATATTGAATTTCGCTATCTTCTACAGATTTTGGAATTTCTTCTTTATGCTCTTCTAACAAGTCATTTGAATCGAGCCCAACTGCATTAGCATATTCTTTAATAAAAGCTCTAGCATAGAACTTCCCAGGAAGGATATTAAAATTGCCCTCTTCAATTGCAGCCAAATAGCGTTTTTGAATTTTCGTTACTTCCTGTAAGCTATCTAAAGAAAGGCCTTTCGCAATCCTTGCTTCTTTCAGCCTAGCACCTACATCCATATTAAACACCTTCCATATTAAAATTCAAACATGTTAAAACCACTATTTTGACCAAAACGCTGGTCTTCAATAGCTTCATACGTTATTTCTTCGTCTTCATGACTTCTAAGTTCAATAATATAATCAAAATCATCCAAGTCGTATTCTGTCGCTTCTACAAAAATATCTGGGTGTTCAACTACTTTAATCGCTGGTAGTTGCATTACTTCACGAATTAAACGCCAATGTTCTTCATTTGCCCTCTTTTTTGATACGACACCATCTATTATATAAATATTGTCTGAATTATATTCTCCAGCTATTAATTTGTTCCTGACTGTTTGCTTGATCATCGTACTAGAAACAAATAGCCAACGTTTGTTTGCACAAACACTTCCGGCTACAATTGATTCGGTTTTGCCAACACGTGGCATCCCTCGTACACCTATCAATTTATGGCCTTCTTGCTTATATAATTCAGCTAAAAAGTCAACAAGAATACCTAGTTCATTTCTTACAAATCGAATCGTCTTTCTATCACTTTTATCTGTATGGATGTATTTTCCGTGACGAACAGCCATACGGTCTTTTAATTTAGGTTTTCTAATTTTAAGTACCTTAATAATATCTACAGTATCTAAAATCGTTTCAAGTCTTCTAATATTATCATCATCTTCAGAAAGAATAAGCATGGCACGTCTTTCATTTTCCACACCATTAATTGTAATTATATTTATGGAGAGCATTCCTAATAAAGTGGATATATCTCCTAATAATCCCGGTCGATTAATTTGGTTCTCATATTCTAAATACCACTCTGTCTTTTCCATCATCATTCTCCTTTAACAGTAATGTATTTATGTAAAGAAGATCATTATAAGTTCAGCTACATCTACTATAAATGATTTTCGAACGAGTGGAAAGTGTAATCTGAAAATAATTCTAAAATAGATGAAATAGAAAAGAAGCTGTATATATTAAATATACAGCTTCTGTCTCTAATTATCCATTTTTATTACCTTGTTGTTCAACATACTTTATCATAGAGCTTGCAATTGCTTGTTGTTCTTCTTCAGAAGCTGCATTCCATAGTTCTTTTAAAACGGCTTCCTCTTTATTTTTTGCTCCTACATGCTCTGCTAGGTAGTCGCCAACTTCATGCGCAACATTTGTAATGGTATCATGATCCATTCCATTTTCTTTAGCTTGTTGCAGGCGATTTGCTAGAAATCCCTTCCATGTATCAAAATTATCAAGTACTGACATTTTATAGCCTCCTCTTCAAATTACTATGTATAGTATTTATCATTTCAAACACTTTATACATATGAAAAGTTGGCTAAATTATCCAACCACCTGAGACTTGCAAGACCTGGCCATTCAAGTATTTAGCCTTCGCATGCAATAAATAAACAACTGCATCAGCTACTTCACTTGGTTGACCAGCCCGTCTCAATGGGATGCTAGAAAAAATTTCGTTTTTATCTTCTATGGAAAGGCTAGCATTCATCTTCGTGTCAATAAAACCTGGACTTATTGCATGAATAGATACACCACTATGAGCTATTTCTTTAGCAAGTGATTTAACAAAACTATTCTGGGCACCTTTTACAGTCGAATACAACACTTCATTGCTTGCCCCAACTTCACCCCAAACAGAGGTTATAAAAATAATCTTTCCTGCCCCTTTTCGTATAAACGATGGTAGAAAATGTTTCGTAATTTTCATTGGAGCTTTTAAGTGAAGGGTAATCATTTCATCCATTTCTTCTTCCAAAACATCTTGAAATAAACCCATCTTAGAATTACCATTCGCAAAGATGATCGAATCAATGGAAAAGACGAGCGAATTTAATAAAGAGTTAATGCCTTCCTCCGTAGTAAGATCTGCCTGAACAACTTGTAAAATTTGTTCTGTCTTTACTTCTTGGACAAGCTCTTCTATAGCTGCTAGGTTTTTATGGTAGTGCAAAAGAAGTTGGTAGCCCTCTTTTGCCATTCGCAAACTAATAGCTCTACCGATATCTCCGCTCGCACCTATAACTAAAATATTCTTTCCCATTTTCTAATTAACCTTCTTTAATCGTACATACTGCAAGTCGTTGCTCTTTTATCCACTCTTCTAAAAATCCATTGAAGTCTTCAACAGTTAGTGCTTCAATAGCTGGAATAATGTCAAAATAATTTATTCCAAGCTTGTGATAATTTATAAAGTTGCTTGCAATACTTTCGATAGAGTTCATAGCTCTTAAAATCTGTCCAATTTTCTTACGCTTCATTCGTGACACTTCTTCAGATTTAATTTGCATCGTATTTGTTTTTAATAGCAATTCTTTTACCTTCTTCGCAAACTCTTCTGGTTTTTGCGTATTTGTACTAATCAATGTGTAACCAAAGCTTTTATCAAGATTCGTTTCAAAAGAGAAGCTACCATCAATTAATTCCGACTGATACAATTCTTGGTAAAAGTCTCCACCCTTTGAGAAGAAATGACTCATTAACATCGTCGTCAAAAGTTCTTTTTGTAAGAATTCGTCTTTTTCTAAAGTTTTGCTTGATTCCTTAATCCCAACCGAGCATTTTGGAACCGAGACTGGCATGTCTATTTCTAAATAAGCTTCAGCAACTTCCTCAGGTTCAACTGGAAACTCTCGCTCAATATCATTCATTTTTTCGAAGGTTTTATTTGCTTGGTTCTCTTCGATCAATTTAAATAATTTCTCTGGGTTCATCTTACCGACAATAAATAATGTCATATTCTCTGGATGATAAAATGTGTTATAACAAGTATATAGATCATCCTTCGTAATCTTCATAATTGAATCAACTGTTCCAGCAATATCAATATTTACTGGGTGGCTTTTAAACATTGCTTTAATCGTACCCATAAAGGACTGCCAACCAGGTTGATCATCATACATTTTAATCTCTTGTGCAATAATTCCCTTTTCCTTTTCAACAGTTTCCTCTGTGAAATAAGGGTCTTGAACAAAGTCGATTAATATTTTTACGTTTTCTTCGATATAATCTGTTGCAGTAAATAAATAAGAAGTCTCTGTGAAAGATGTGAAAGCATTAGCGGATGCTCCAAGCTTTCCAAAGTCAGCAAAAACATCTCCATCTTCTTTTTCAAATAACTTATGCTCTAAGAAGTGAGCAACACCGTCTGGAACGGTAACCATTTCTTTTTCACCAATTGGTACAAACTTTTGATCAATTGAACCATAGTCGGTTGAAAAAATTGCATATGTCTTTTCCATTTCTTGACGTGGCATAAGAAATACAGAAAGTCCATTTGCTAATTTCTTAGAGTAAACAACCTCATCGACTTCTGAATATGTTTTTTTATTCATTATTTTCTCCTCCCTTTGGAGTAAGTAAATATAACGTATCTTCTTGAATTTTAGTGGCGATTCCAATGATATCTTCTTTTGTTACCGCATTAATTCTGTCAAATAACTCCTGAAGATTCATGGAAGTTCCAGCTAAATGTTGTTGGTGAAAGATTTCAACCAGTCCATAATTGCTGTCCATTGCTTCACGTAGATAATGAATAATCATTTTCTTTGCCTCAGCAATTTCATCTTCTGTAAAATTACCGGCCTTCATTTCATCCATTTGTTCCCTTATAATATCACGTGCTTTTTCATAATCTTCTGGAGCAATTCCACTATAAACAAATAATAGGCCTTTATGACTCTCCACTTGTGAGCTTGCATAATAAGCTAAGCTATTTTTTTCTCTAACATTGATAAATAGCTTTGAACTCGGAAAACCACCAAATATCCCATTAAAAACTTGTAGTGCAGGATAATCATCATCTGAATATACTGTATTGGTACGATAACCAATATGTAATTTCGCTTGTTGAATTGGCTCGTTCTCGATTATTTCTTTAACATCTTCAATCTCTCTGTTTTTAGATGCAACAGGTTTAGTGTTTTTTTCATTTCTTGTTTTATTGAAAACTTTCGTTAATTTTTCTTCCATCGCTGCTGGCTCGAAATCACCGACAACATATAAATCAATTAAGTCTTCATTGATCATTTTTTGGTAGTAGTCAAAGAGTTCTTGGTTTGTTAACGTTTCTAGTTCTGATTCATAACCATTCACATGTAAACTGAAAGCCTCATCTTTACACATTTCATCAATTAATCGCATGTTTGCATATCTAATTTTATCGTCCTTGATTGATTGAATTCTTTGTTTTAATGTTTCTTTCTCTCTTCGGAAGATTTTCTCAGAAAATAAACCATTTTCTTCGTATGGCTGGAAAATTAATTCTTCAAATAGCTGAGCAGCTTCTTCAACGAATTCTGCTCCTTTGGGTAAATATCTTTCATTTGCTATCTCCATACGGACGCTAATGATATGTTGTTCACCCTTCTTCGTTCCACCTATAGACAACACGGCACCATAAAGATCATCCAACTTTAGTTGTAGTTCTTGACGCGTTGGATAGTTTTTTGTAGCTTGTCTAAGAATATTAGGTAGTAATGCTCGCTTTGTAATTGTTTCAGCTTCTAGTGGGGCACGTAATTTAGCTGCTATTGTTAACGTTTTAAATTTCTTCGTTGGAACGAAATGAAAACGAAAACCGTTTATTTTAACTGATTTCTCGGTAATTACAGTCATATTCAAACCTCCAATTAAATTATAAAAATTATCTATACTCGTATTTTACACATCTTTTTTACAATCATCCAATTATAAGAATAATAAAAAACTGACTTGCTATCATAACAAGTCAGTTTTTCTATTAGCGATTCCCTTTTATATAAGGTTCCCCGTTAGCAGCTGGACCATCTGCGCGTCCAATTAATCCAGCAAGAGCTAAGATTGTAAGGACATATGGTGCTATTAATAAGAACACTTGAGGAATATCCTCGATTACTGGAATCGAAGAACCTACAATACTTAAACTTTGAGCAAAACCAAAGAATAATGCCGCTCCCATAGCCCCTAATGGATGCCACTTACCAAAGATTACAGCCGCAAGTGCAATAAACCCTTGACCGACAATTGTCGATTGTGAGAAGTTAGATACGATGGTTAAAGCAAATACAGAACCGCCTAACCCTCCAAATACACCTGATAAAATAACCGCAATATATCTCATTTTACTAACGCTAATTCCATTTGTATCTGCTGCCATCGGATGTTCTCCGACTGCTCGCAAACGTAAGCCAAATGTTGTTTTATATAAAACATACCAAGCAATAAATGCAAGAACAATTGCAACATAAGAAGTTGCATAAACTCTTTCAAAAAATATGGAACCAATGATTGGAATTTCGGATAACAGCGGGATATCTGTACGGAAAAATCCATCCACCATATCTGTTTGTCCTTTACCATACCATTGCTTCGTTAAATATACCCCAACACCAAGAGCTAACATGTTAATCGCAACACCACTAACTACTTGGTTCGCATAAAATGAAACCGATGCTACTGCATGAATGGTAGAAAAGATTCCCCCAACCACTGCAGCAACAACAATCGCTATCCAAGGGGTCCAACTCCCTAAAGCATCCTGGAACGTTAGTGAAAACACGATACCTACAAATGCCCCGATAACCATTAGACCTTCTAATCCAATATTAACTACACCTGCACGTTCACTAAATACTCCGCCTAAAGCAGTTAAGATTAAAGGTGCTGAGAAAAACAATACTGTAGGGACAACTGATTGCAATAAATCAATCATTTATTTCCCCTCCTTTTTAAAGCGAAGTATTGCCCAACGAATAATATAACTTGAAGCAACAAAGAAAATAATTAATGCAATAATGATATCTACTAACTCTGTTGGAACACCTGCTGAGGTTGGCATTTGTCCTGCCCCTTCTTTTAGTGAGCCAAATAAAAATGCCGATATTACTACCCCGAGTGGATTGTTTGCACCAAGAAGCGCAACAGCAATCCCATCAAATCCGAGGTTGGTAAACCCAGACATTAAATGAATGTTTCCGTATGTTCCAAGACCTTCCATCACACCAGCAAGTCCTGCAAAACCACCTGAAGCTGCCATGGAAATCATAATATTTTTACTAACATTCATCCCTGCGTATTTTGATGCATGTTGGTTAAACCCGACAGATTTTAACTCATATCCAATCGTTGTTCTTTCAATAATAAACCACATGATAATCGCGGCAAATAAAGCAATTAAAATTCCATAATGGACACGAGAGTACATTGTCAATGTCTGCAACCACTCAGAAGCAAGTGATGCTGTTGGTGCAATTTGTCCCGTTTTCGTTGCATGATCTGTTAGTACGGAACGAATTATTTCATTTGAAACATATAAAGCAATATAGTTCATCATAATGGTGACGATAACTTCATGGACACCAAGCTTTGCCTTTAGAAGTCCTGGTAAAAAGCCCCATAATGCCCCGGCAAACATACCTGCAAGCATTGCAAGTGGTAAATGAATAATCATAGGTGCATCGATTAGAAGTCCTACAGTGACGGCAGCGAGCCAACCAACGATAACTTGCCCCTCAGCACCGATATTAAATAAGCCCGTACGGAAAGCAAATGCAACCGCAAGTCCCGTTAAAATTAGTGGAGTTGTTCTTCTAATTGTTTCTCCAATTGTAAATGAATCTCCAAATGCACCTAACCATAAAGCTCTGTATCCTTCAATTGGGTTAAATCCAGAAAGAAGCATAATAATTGCACCTACAAGTAATCCAAGGAATACAGAAATTACTGGTACTAATATAGAGAATAATCTTTTGTTAGCTATCATTCTGGTACACCTTCTTTTACAGGGCCGCTACCAGCCATTAATAAACCTAATTCTTGTTCATTTGTTTCTTTAGCATTTACTTCTGCGACGATTTGCCCATCAAATATAACTGCTATGCGGTCGCTCACATCAATAATTTCATCTAATTCAAAAGAAATTAATAATATTGCTTTTCCTTTATCACGCTCTTCAATTAACTTTTGATGAATAAACTCAATAGCTCCAACATCTAAACCTCTTGTAGGCTGTGCAGCTATTAATAAATCTGGCGAACGATCTACTTCACGAGCAATAATTGCTTTTTGTTGATTTCCACCTGATAAAGAACGAGCCAAGGTATATGCATTCGGTGTACGAACATCATACATCTCAATAAGTTCATCAGCCTTTTTATAAATTTCTTTATGATCTAAGACAGTATTTTTCGAATATGGTTTTTGGTAATAGGTTTGTAAGACAATATTCTCGCCCACTGTATAATTTAATACGAGACCATATTTATGACGGTCCTGAGGAATATGTCCTAATCCACTTTCTGTTACTTTACGTGGAGAAAGATTCGTAATATCTTTATTATTTAGCAAGATGCTTCCTGATTGGCTATTTGTAAGACCTGTAATTGCCTCAATCAATTCTGATTGTCCATTACCATCTATTCCAGCTATACCAACAATCTCACCTGCACGAACATCTAAGTTCAATCCTTTAACAATATCCACCTTACGAGAATCTCTAACATGAAGATCTTTTACTTCAAGAACTTTCTCTTGTGGTTGTGCTGGTTCTTTTTGTACCTCAAAGCTGACATCTCTACCGACCATTAATGAAGCTAGTTCATTTACTGTCGTATCTTTCACATCAACGGTTCCAATTCCTTTACCTTTACGAATAACGGTACAGCGATCGCATGCTTGCATGATTTCTTTTAATTTATGTGTAATCAGGATGATGGACTTTCCTTCTTTAGCTAATGAACGCATAATTTCAATTAACTCAATAATTTCTTGAGGAGTTAATACAGCTGTTGGTTCATCAAAAATAAGAATGTCTGCACCACGATAAAGCGTCTTTAGAATTTCAACACGCTGTTGCATGCCTACAGATATATCCCGAATTTTCGCACGTGGATCAACGCGTAAACCGTAGCGATCTGATAGTTCTTGAATTTCTTTTTCAGCCTTTTTTAAATTTACCGTTCCTAATTTTGTTTTAGGCTCATGGCCAAGAATAATGTTTTGAGTAACAGTAAACGGTTCCACTAACATAAAGTGTTGGTGAACCATCCCAATGCCTAATTCATTTGCAATATTGGGATTAGTAATATTTACTGGCTTCCCATTAACTTTTATTTCTCCTTGCTCAGGTTGATATAATCCAAATAATACGTTCATTAAAGTAGATTTACCTGCACCATTTTCACCTAGAAGCGCATGAATTTCCCCTTTTTTTAGTTGAATATTTATATTATCATTGGCAACAATACCAGGGAATTCCTTACGTATGTTTAGCATTTCTATCACATAATCCACTTTGTGACCACCCCTTTGGCATTAAAATAACGTTATAAAATAATATGGCTAAAATCACCAACTGAAAAAGACAGCTTCTATCTTCTTCAGTTGAAGATTTTAAAGCAGGGAAAAGCTTATCGCTTTATCCCTGCACAATATTAAAGGTTTTCTAGATACTCATCAAGCATGTCATGCGTGAATGGAATTTCAAGATCTCCGTTAAGGATTTTCTCTTCCCATTCTTCAACTGCTGAAATAATATCATCAGTCATCGCATCTGTGTTTGTAGTTGCGATAGAAATTGCTTCTTCTTCAAGACCAAATTCAAGTAATTCACCAGCAGGGAAATTACCATCCATTGATAATTGAGAAACATCTTCTACAGCTACGTCTACACGTTTAACCATTGATGTGAATGTTACGTTGTCATCACCAATTTGTCCTTCTTCATGTTGGTCACGGTCAACACCGATTACCCAAATTTGACGATCTGGATCAGCGTTTTTAAGATCTTTTGCTTCGTTGAATACACCGTTACCAGTTCCACCAGCAGCGTGATAGATAATATCGATATCGTTATTATACATATCAGCAGCAATCATTTTACCTTTTGCAGCATCACCAAAGTGCTCTGCATACTGAACATCAATTTCGATATCAGGGTTGATTGATTTTGCACCAGCAATAAATCCTGTTTCAAATTTATTGATTAGTGGAGAATCAATTCCACCAACAAATCCTAATTTATTTGTTTCTGTTTTAAGAGCAGCAGCAACACCAACTAAGAATGAACCTTGGTGTTCTTTAAATGTAATACTTACTGTGTTATCGCCTTCTACAACATCATCAACGATTCCGAAGTATACATCTTCGTTTTGGTTAGCAGCAGTTTGGATATCTTCTTTTAATTCAAATCCAATACCGAAAACTAAATCATAGCCTTCACGTACTAGACGTGTAATGTTTGGTACATAATCTTCTGGTGCGTTAGATTGTGCATAGTCAAATCCATTACCTTTAGATAGTCCGTGTTGTTCTCCCCAAGCATTGATACCTTCCCATGCTGATTGGTTGAATGATTTATCATCAACACCGCCAATATCAGTAACCATAGCTACTGAAAAGTCAGTTCCTTCTTCTCCAGCTTCTTCACTAGTTGTATCGTCACCAGTTGTGTTGTCTGCTTCTTCGTCGTCGTTCCCGCCGCCACATGCTGCTAGTAATAGAACTAGTCCAAACATTAAAGCAAACAATAAAAATTTACGGTTCTTCATTTTCTTACCCCCTATTAAAATTAAAATCCTTTGACAAAACAATCAATAAGAAATATATCCCCTCAGTCAATCTCTCCATACTTTATTAGTTAAACACGTTTTCGTAAAACATGAAAACTAAAAGTATCAGATCGGAAATAATTAGCTGAGTAAAGTATAGCTTCATCGTCAGTAGTGTAATGCATTTGCTTTAGTAAAAGGAGCGATTGATTCGGATCACAATTTAAAATGTTAAAGATTCTATCGTGATAACTCACTGGTTCGATATATGTCACTGCATAAGCAATTTGCTTACTTGTATGCTTTTCGATTGCAGCAAAAATCGACCCCTGTTCACGTAATTCTTCAAGAGGAAATAGTCCAACAGGTACCATGTCCACACAATAGACAACTGGTGCCTCATCTGCGGTACGTACCCTTTCAATTTTAGCTAGTTCGACGAGATTAGACGAAAATCTTTCTCTGTCTTCACGAGTAGCTTGGATTATTTCGGCTGAAATATATTGTGATCCAGGCGTTTTACCAGATTGAATAATCATATCTGTAACGGTTTTCAATTCTTCAATTCCTGAAGTAACTGTTGGTGTTGGATTAACAAATGTTCCAACCCCATGCCTTCTTGTAACAATATGCTCTTCTTCGAGTGCCCGCAATGCTTCTCTAAGCGTTGCACGAGAAACACCAAGCTGCTTTGAAAGATTATATTCAGAAGGAAGTTTTTGATTTTCCGCAAAGACTCCACCTTTTATCTTACGCTTTAGTTCATCAACTACTTGTAAATAAAGCTGTCTTGAGTCTATTTTAAGCGACAAAACATCACCTCTCCCTCTACTAACCTTTAGAGATCTGACCTCTGACGTTTGACCATTTTGTCATGAATACTATACCACTAATACTTTCAGAAATAAATAGTAATGTTAAAATTATATTACATTTGTAAAGGAATTCTTATAAATATGTGAACGGTTACAAATTTTTAATGATTAATAGAAAGACTTTGCTATATTTTTGTCGGTAGATCTTGCTAAATCCTACTCATGGGTTTACTGCTCATATCTATGTATTGTTACCTAACTTCATTTTACTAATGCACTCTACACTTATACCATAAATATTAAAAAGTTATCTTTCAAAACAATCGAGTAGGTGACTAACCATTCAATGGTTAGTCACCTACTCGATGCATATTACTATCTAATATTACTCTAGTCCATGTAATGAAAGAAGCTTAGATTATCTAGATTCATCCTTCATCTATACCTAAAGCTGAAGAGACATTAACTATTAAAAAATTTTTTATAAAATATATTTTCTTTATTGTTCAGCGAGTAATTTTATTTATTAGCTGTTTACTGTTGTGAGGTTACTCCACCATCAATTACAAATTCTGAACCCGTTGAATAATTAGCATCGTCAGAAGCAAGGAATACTACCAATTTCGATACTTCTTCTACTTGAGCAAAACGGTTTAGTGGAATACCTTGTTTCATATTATCTAAATAAGTTTTACCATCTTCTGTCTTCCCGTAATCAATAACCATTGGTGTTTCTATAACTCCTGGGTGAACTGAATTAACTGTTATACCGAACTCAGCAAGATCAGCAGCTGCTGCTTTTGTCATACCTCGAACTGCGAATTTTGATGTTATATAAGGTAAGGCTTTCGGAGCTCCAGCAAGTCCTGCTACCGATGAAATATTAATAATTGAGCCAGCTTTAGTTTTCTTCATAGATGGCACAACTGCTTTCAATCCATAAAAGACGGAAGTTTGGTTGATATCAACAATCTTTTGATATCCTTCAATATCTAATTCTTCTATTGATAACGCTGGGCCAGATGTCCCTGCATTATTAATCAGTATATCAACAGGACCGAAATTTTCTTCTGCTGCTTTAACAACATGTTTCCATTCATCATAGTTCGTTACATCATGCTTGATGAACAGTGCGTTTTCTCCTAGTTCTGCCGCTAATGCCTTACCAGCTTCATCTTGAATATCAGTTAAAACAACTTTTGCCCCTTCATTTACAAATAACTTCACATGTGATGCTCCCATGCCTTGAGCAGCACCAGTAATAATTGCTACTTTCCCATCTAATTTGCCCATTTATAATCTCCCTTTCTTAAAACAACTTAATTCATATATTATTAATAAAATATACCTTAATTCAATATAATTATAAGGTCATTATTCATTTTCGTCAATTAATTTGCTTAATTAATAACATAATACTCTCACTGAAATAAACGGAAAAAAGCAGAGACTATAAAATCTCTACATTTTCCTTAGAATCAATATCTTGAACAATAAATAATATAATAGGTTTACTATTTACCAGCCAAGTAACCACCATCAACAGGTAATGATGCACCTGAAATCATTTTTGCTTGATCAGAGCATAACCAAACAACAGCATTTGCTTGATCTTCTGGCTCAGCAAGTTTGCGCATCGGAATACCACCTAAAATACTTTCTTCAAATTCTGGTCCAGGGTTTTGTTCAAATGCATTTTTCATCATTGGAGTCATTGTAGAACCTGGAGCGAGTGCATTCACTCGGATTCCTTCTGTACCATAATCCATCGCCGCATTTCTTGTGATTCCAACGACACCAAATTTTGCAGCGTTATAAGGAGCATTGTTATTGATACCTATTAAACCAGCTCCTGAAGCGGTATTTACAATTGCTCCACCACCAGTTTTCAGCATTGCATTAATTTCATGTTTCATACAATAGAATGTACTATATAAATTAATCTTCATGACTCTATCCCATGTAGAAGATTTGATCTCAGCTAATGGAGCAAACTCACCATTATATCCCGCATTATTAAATGCAAAGTCTAATTTACCGTATGTGGAAACAGTTGTATCAACTAGTGCTTTTACTTGCTCTTCATCACTTACATCACAACTGACAAACGTCGCTTCTCCACCTGCTTCACTAATCAATCTAACTGTTTCATTTCCGAACTCTTCATTAATATCTGAAACAATTACTTTAGCACCTTCTCTTGCAAAAGCGATTGCTGTTGCTTGTCCAATACCAGAACCTGCCCCTGTTACTAAACCTGCTTTGCCTTCCATTAATTTACTCATAAATTAAATCCTCCCCTAATATTGATTTCCAATCTAAATAGCCTATAACTATCACAAAATATATCGAAGTAGATAACTAGATCCTTCTCAAAATATTCCATATGGATTAATTTAAGTTTTTCATGTGTTTCAGCATTTTCATCTACCTGACGAAATGTGATCTAATAATAAGCGCTTACATTAATAGGTTAGCATTACTGGACTTTGCATTCAATATACAGGTAAAATCAAAGTGTTGAAGTTTCAACAGATGGTACTCTTTTGTTAAAAATATTAGCGTTTATATACTAAAGGGTGATTTATTTTGATGAAAACCAATCGACGAACTAGAAAAACAGAGACTACAAGAAGATTATTGAGAAACGCTTTTATCGATCTTCTATTGGAAAATAACCATGTTGAGTCAATTACAGTAAGCGAGATTGCTAGCCGAGCTGATTTTAATCGTGGAACATTTTATACCCATTACCAAGATAAATTCGATCTATTAGAAGATATTTACCTTGTTGCTGTTGAAGGAATACATCAATCCATTATCAAACCATATAAAGATATGGACAGGAAGTTGATTGATAACAATATCCCTTCCCTCAATCTAATATTTAACCATATCGAAAATTTTAAAAAGCTATATAAAGTTTTAGATTTTATTGACGGTGAACCTAATATATATCATCGTCTTGAAGATTTTTTGTGGAATTTATTCACTGAAGAAATAAAGATTGAACAAAAAAGTAATGCTACTAATACAGAGTATGAAATTCTTCTTAGCTTTCAAATTCACGCTACACTCGGTGTTATAAAATACTGGATTAAAAATGATTTTAAATATCCTGCTCATTTCATGACTGAACAATTAACATCTTTATATACAAATAATGTTTTTGCAATGAATTTTAAAAATGACCTGTAAGTATATTGATGGTCGGTAAAAGCAAAAAATTATTTCTCTTCCGTAAAATATCTTTATTTGGCCGAATTGCTTTATCGTTTATGTTAAAAAATAAAAAGAAGGACATCCATTCCTAGAAGAATGATGTCCTAATTACTCATTTTTATAGTGTTTTTTCTTTCAACTAATCCGTTTAAAAATCACATATTGTATATAGTTAATTAACCAGAAGGAAGTGATTCTTCACTTTCTGTATTAGAAATTAGAACAGTACGTGGTTTACTTCCTTCATATGGCCCAACGACTCCTCTTGCTTCCATTGCGTCGATTAGGCGAGCTGCTCTTGTATAACCGATTCTAAACCTACGTTGTAGCATGGACACACTAGCACTTTGGATCTCTAAAACTAGTTGTACTGCATCATCATAAAGTTCATCATCTACTTCTTCAAACTCTTCATTTGTATCTTCAGGTATCATTTCTTCTTGATAAGATGCTTTTTGTTGTTCAATACAATGATCGACAACGCGTTCTACTTCATCATCAGATAAAAATGCTCCTTGTACCCTGATTGGTTTTGACATACCTACTGGGAGAAATAACATGTCACCACGACCTAACAGTTTCTCCGCACCTCCACTATCAAGAATGGTTCTAGAATCTGTTTGTGAAGATACACTGAATGCAATTCGTGATGGGATATTCGCTTTTATCACACCTGTAATAACATCTACAGACGGTCTTTGCGTTGCAATAATTAAATGAATTCCTGCAGCTCTTGCCATTTGTGCAAGTCTGGTAATAGAATCTTCTACATCACTTGAAGCAACCATCATTAAGTCAGCTAGCTCATCTACTAACACAACGATAAATGGCAATTGCGGTTGCTCTTCGTCAGCAGTTTGATTATATTTTTTAACATAATCATTATAGCCTTCAATATTTCTAGTACCTGTGTCAGAAAACAGATCATATCTTCTTTCCATTTCAGCTACTACTTTCTTTAGAGCTCGTGATGCTTTCTTAGGATCTGTAACAACTGGTGCTAGCAAATGTGGTATTCCGTTATAAACATTTAACTCTACTTTTTTCGGGTCAATCATCATCATTTTCACTTCATGTGGTTTTGTGCGCATCAATAATGTCGTTATAATACCATTCACACAAACACTCTTCCCGCTCCCAGTCGCTCCGGCAATAAGTAAATGTGGCATTTTATTTAATTCCGTTACAACTGCATCTCCAGAAATATCTCTTCCTAAAGCAACGAGCAGTTTAGAGTTTTTATTGTACTTCTCATCAATAACTTCTCGTAAAGCTACCATTGCAACCTCTTTATTTGGAACCTCAATCCCAACGGCAGATTTACCAGGAATCGGTGCCTCTATTCGAATATCTTTAGCAGCTAATGCCAAAGCAATATCATCATGTAGACTTACAATCCTACTGACCTTTACCCCTGCTTCGGGATAAATTTCATATTTTGTTACAGCAGGTCCTACATTTACTTTCGTTACTTTTGCCTTTACACCAAAACTATGAAAAGTTTGCTCTAGCTTCCTGACGGTAGCTTGAACTTGTGATTTTTCATATTGCTGACTGTTCTTTTCTGGTTCCAAAAGTAAATCTAATGGAGGAAGTTTATAGTCATGATTTTCTTTTTCATTCGGTGTTAAATCAGGATCAAAAGATACATCTTCACTTGCTTCAGGTTCGGCAGGTGTCTCTATTAGTTTCTCTGATTCTTTTTCAGCTGATTGCTTGTAAGCAACTTCTGTGAAGTCACTGATTTGAATTTCATTTTCAACTTCTAATTCATTAGTTGGCGTTACTTCTATTGGTTGATCTTTCACTTTTTCTTTTCTCGTTTGCATTCTATTTTTCAGCTTTTCACGAATAGAATTAAAACCTTTCTTGACTAGTTGATAGAATTTATTCACCAATTCGCCTATCGACATTTCTGTTATAAAAATAAGTCCAATTAAAATCGAGAATACTGCTACAATCTTTGCTCCTACAAATGAGAATAAAAAGTAACAAAAAGCGAATAATACAGCACCAATCATACCACCGCCTGTATCTGCATTCGTCACTTCGCCACCAATATAAGAGATGAAATTATCCCATGTTGCAGCAATAATAGAAATGTTATCATTTGCTAGAAGTATAGGTTCATAGATTTGCACATGCGTAAATATTAAAACACCAGCAAATAATATATAAAACCCTACCATTTTTCTAGAAAAATAATTGGGATATTGACGTTTAATTAATAGAAAGATTCCAGTTACCAATAGAAAAATGGACGCTATAAAATACCAAATTCCAAAGAAGAAATGAAAGAAATATTCTAACCATCCAGGTATAGCACCATCACTAATAGCACTAGCCCCACTTCCAAATATAGCTAAAAAGATAAATAATAACCCTAATAATTCAGCTTTTAAAAAACTAGATTTCTTTGACGTTCTCCCTTTTCTATTTCTTTTCTTTTTTGCCAATCGATACACCCCAGATTCATAAAAACATTTTAAAATTCATTTAAACCCTTGCCTATTGCCTGGCAAGGGTTTAATAGATTGACTATATTATAGCATAAATCATTTACTAAAATTGGAATCGATTATGGATTTTATAGATATGTGCCAGGTCTAAATAAGTCATTCATATAATCATTTGGGTCAGTTGAAGTAATTCCGACTAATTCGTAACCAAATTTGTTTTTATCTACACAATAATATTTACCCTCATATTGAATATAGGAACGTTCTGTTTGAGCTTCATTAGCATCAAAGAATATATCTTCCACAGCAAGGGGAGTATATAAAATCATTGCAGTATTTCTCCTTCCTGTTTTTTATCTGATTGAATAATTTCATTAAGTTTTCCAAGAGCCTCTTTAATGCCACCCACTTGATCAATTAATCCACATTCAACAGCTTCCGAACCAATAACGTTTGTTCCAATATCCCTTGTTAGATTTCCTTTTGCAAACATAAAACTTTTAAATTGTTCTTCTTCAATATTCGAATGGTTAATAACGAATTGGATAACCCTCTCTTGCATTTTATCCAAATACTCAAATGTTTGTGGAACGCCTATCACTAAACCCGTCAATCGTACGGGATGAATGGTCATGGTTGCAGTTGGAACGATAAATGAATAATCCGTTGCAACTGCGATTGGAACGCCTATCGAATGGCCACCACCAAGGACAACGGAAACAGTAGGTTTGGAGAGCGATGCAATCATTTCTGATAAAGCTAGTCCTGCTTCGACATCTCCACCGATTGTATTTAACAAAATAACCAATCCTTCAATTTTTGGGTTCTGTTCTATAGCTACCAATTGTGGAAGTAAATGTTCATATTTGGTTGTTTTATTTTGTGGCGGAAGTTGCATATGTCCTTCAATTTGTCCAATGATTGTTAGTACATGTATTTTTGATTCTGGGGCTTCAGGAATTTTCGTTTGCCCTAAGGCTTGTATCTTCTCAATAATTGAATCTGCTGCTTCACCCTGCTTTTCTTTCGTCTCAAACTGCTTCTCCATAAAAACACTCCTCATTATCATTTTCTCAGCTAATGAATAGTATTAACATCTAAGAGCGAAACATGTATGGAGATGAAGTTTGTTTCGGCCAAGTCACTAGTTATAAGATAGAACAAAAAAAGCACCAACCTCACTTGAAGAGAATAATTTCTTCCAAGGAGGATGATACCGTAAATTTGTGGCGATGTTTTTCTTAAGTTTTAACTGCTTTCGTTCCACTTAGTTGAAATTCATCATGTAAGGCGTTTACTGCTAGCTTTAAATCTTTTTCATAAACTAGAACCCATATTGTTGTATGACTATCTGCAGCTTGAAGAATTTGAATGTCTTTTTTAGCTAATGCCGTTACTACCTTTGCTGCGACGCCTGGGATGCCACTCATCCCCATCCCTACTGCTGAAACTTTGGCACAATTCTCCGTAATTTCTGCATAAACATTTAGCTTATCAAATAAGAATTTTGCGCGATTTAATAAAGTTTTCGGAAGCGTGAAGATGATTTCATTTGGGGAAAGATTAATAAAGTCTATCGAAATTCCTTCTTTTGCAATTTCTTTAAATACCTTTGTTAAAGAGAAGTTTAAGTTATCTTTTCGCTTTATTTTTACTTGAGCAATCCCTGTAAGGTGAGCGATTCCAGTGATTGGCCTGTTTTCATAGGAAGGAATTTTATTAGTAGAGGTGTTAGTTAGAATAAGTGTGCCACTTTTCTTTTGATTCGTTGCTCTTATTTGTAATGGTAATTTAGCTTGCATTGCAATTTCGACAGCTTGTGGGTGGATTACTTTTGCACCTTGATAAGCTAAGTTACAAGTCTCATCATACGTACAATTTCTCAAAACTTTCGCTTCTTCAACAATTTTAGGGTCAGCGGTCATAATTCCTTCTACATCTGTAAAGATATCCGCGCGATCGGCGTTTGTAGCTGCTCCGAGAGCCGCTGCAGTAGTGTCACTCCCTCCTCGCCCAATTGTAGTAATTTCCCCGTCTAGTGTTGCTCCTTGAAATCCTGCAACAACTACCACATCATACGTTTCTAATAATTTTTTAATGCGAGTGGTATCTATATATTTAATGTTTGCATTTGTATGGTTCGTATTTGTGAGGATTCCTGCTTGACCACCTGTCAATGCAGTAACAGAAATATTGTCTTGTTTCATTTCGTTTGATAAAACAATTGCGGAAATGATTTCCCCACATGATAGAAGGAGATCGAGTTCACGATCAGATACATCGGTATCTGGGTAATTCACTAAATCTAAAAGTGAATCGGTGGCATATGGTGAAGGTGTTTTCCCCATTGCAGAGACAACAACGATTAATTTATAATCCTTCTCTAAAGCATCTAAGATATGCCTTCGTACATATTTCCTTTTCTCAGGAGTAGCTAATGAACTACCTCCATATTTTTGAACAAGTAATTTCATAACATCCCCTCAATTTTCATGACATAATAACAGCTCATTGATGTAATGAGGAAAAACCCGCTTCGGAAATATACTACGCTTTCCGCGGGCGGCTGGTGAGCCTCCTCAGTCGCAAGCGACTTGCGGGGTCTCACCGTTGCCTTCCATCCCGCTGGAGTCTTCGTATATTTCCGAAGCTCATTTTGTCCTTCTTATTTCTAAATAGATATAGTAAAATCAATGAGCTTTAACAGAACCGTTTTTTAGAATTAATGTTATTTAAAATACTAAATCCGAATAAATAATAAGATAATTACCAACAGTAGTAGTGGAATTATTAAAATTTATTCGGATCTATTAATTGTATTGTTTATTTATAGTGTATTCAGTTTCATTTATTATTTTGTTAACCAATTATTTTTCACGATTGACTCAGCAATTTGTACAGTATTTAAAGCTGCACCTTTTACTAAGTTATCAGAGACAATCCATAAATGGAATCCTTTATTATTATCTAAGTCTCTACGCACTCGGCCAACAAATACATCATCTTTATTCGCAGCAGACATTGGTGTTGGATATAATTGCTCACCAGGGGCATCCTCTAACTTAATCCCTGGAGCTTCCTCTAGCTTATTCCAAATATCTTCTACTGTGATATTTTCATTATCTACTTCGATATAAACACTTTCTGCATGTGATGTAAATATCGGAAGACGAACACATGTTGCAGCGACTGATAATTCGGGAGCACTCATGATTTTCTTGGTCTCATTAATCATTTTCATTTCTTCCAATGTATAGCCATTATCAGAAAATACGTCAATCTGTGGTAAAGCATTAAAAGCAATCGGAGCATGCTTCTTATCGCCTTTTACCGGAAGTATTTCTGCCTTCATCTCTTCATCATTTACAAATTGTTTCACTTGATTTTCTAACTCTGTAATTGCCGCATCCCCTGCACCAGAAACTGCTTGGTAAGTTGAGACAATAATTCTTGAAAGTCCAAAATTATCTTTGATTGGCTTTAAAGCTGTAACCATTTGAATCGTTGAACAGTTAGGGTTAGCAATAATTCCTTGATGATTTTGGATCGCTGCTTCATTTACTTCTGGTACGACTAAAGGAACGTCTTCTGCCATTCGGTATGCACTCGTATTATCTACCACAACTGCTCCACGTTTTACAGCTTCTGGAGCAAGTTTTCTTGAAATATCTCCTCCAGCAGAAAACAAAGCAATATCTATTCCTTCAAAGCTTTCAGGAGTAGCCTCTTCAATAATAATTTCTTTATTATTGAAATGAATGGTCTTACCCGCAGATCGCTTCGAAGCCAAAACCTTTAATTCATTTATAGGAAATGCTCTACGTTCTAAAATTTGCAATATTTTAGTTCCAACTGCTCCTGTTGCACCAATAATTGCCAGATTATAACTTGTTTTTTTAGTCATTCATTGCGACTCCCTTCTAATTCTTACAAATTGCTTTACTACAGTAAAGTGTAACATAAATCGCCTTAATAAGTAATGATTATCGGCTGAATTTGTGTTTTATTTAATGAACACTCCACTGTTTTCACTAAAGAATTCCAATTCGCTACTAGTGAATTTGGTTTTGTAAGAGGATTATCTTGGCCAAAAGGGATAAAGAAGATATTTTTAGTGTTTAATAATTTCATTAGATTAACTCCATTTAATCCTAAAGCATCGTTCGTTGTAATCCCGAGAACAACTGGCGCACTATTACGCATGGTTGATTTTGCTGCCATCAATACAGGAGTATCTGTAATAGCATTTGCCAGTTTGCTAAGTGAATTCCCTGTTAGCGGAGCGATTACCATACAATCTAATGGATTTTTAGGTCCAAATGGTTCCGCTTCAGGTATGGTTGAGATAACCTTTTTACCTGTAATTTTTTCAATCATTAAGATGTTATCACTAGCTTTCCCATGTTTTGTATCGATTCCTTGAACTGTATTTGAAACTATAGGATAAACATCTGCTCCTTCAGCTACGAGTTTCTTAAGTTCTTCAAAAACGAATAATTGTGAATGATGCGAGCCCGTGAAACCGAAGCCGATTTTTTTATTTTTAAGACTCATCAATCGAATCCCCTTTCTTCTAAAAGTTGTTGCACGACGTTCGCTAAAATCTCTCCAGCCGTTTTCGGTGCAACAATCCCTGGTAAGCTTTTAGCTAATATTGCTTTTATTCCACGTTTCTTTGCAAATGCGAAATCAGTTCCCCCAGGTTTTGATGCTAAATCAATAATGACCGTATGCGCTTGGAGTTTCTCGATTTTATTTTCATTAATAATTAATGCTGGAATGGTGTTAATTAATAAATCACATGTACCAATAGCATTCTCTAACTGAAGCAGAGGAATGGCAGTTAAGCCCATCTCTGATATTCTTGCTAAGTCATGATCACTTCTAGCGGCAACACTTACTTTTGCACCAAGTGCAGAAAACCTATTTGCAACGGTATGCCCAACTCTCCCAAATCCGGTTACGATAACATTTGAGCCGTGAATCGTATAGTCCGTGTGCTCAATTGCCATCATAATGGCTCCCTCAGCTGTGGGAATAGAATTAAAAATCGCTACATCATCTCGCGCAAGTAATGATATGAGTTCTAAATCATTATTTTTAGTTACACTTTCTAAATATTCATTAGACATTCCTGTAAATACAATGCTCGTTTTCTTAAGTTTTTTGAACCATTCGTCGTTTAGCTCAATTTCTTGATTTGAAAAGATGGCCTCTACCTTTCCAGTCTCATTCGTACCTGTAATCGGTAAAATCACGACATCTATTTCAGCTGGATCTATTTCATTTAGCTCGTATTGTTTTACACCTATAAATCCCTGCTCTAATTTATCGTAGCCAATTAGGATAATTTCTTTTTTGGGTAATTCTTTTAGTTTTCGTATTAATTCGAGATATCTAGCATCTCCACCTATAACTGCAATGAGTTGATTCATTATCGCTAATAACCTCCACTTCATATACTTCTATATAGCTTATGAAGGTTATACCTTAAAGTGCTTCCTCTTCTTTAAGAATAATAAAAAAGGCTAGTATCTATGTGGTTAGATACTAGCCTTTTACTCGTTAAAATTATTCGATTCTACAATAATCATGTCTTCGCCAATTACCTTAATATCTTTCCAACGGATAAATGTTTCCGTATCTTCCTTCTTTAATCCAAACCACTTATAGGAAGGAACGATAAAAGCTTCAATTTGACCTGTATGTTCATTTATTTCTAGATCTGTTTGGCCAAGGACTCCTAGCTTTATCCCTAAATTGACATTAATGATTTCTTTGCCACCAATTTCTTTAAAACGCATCTGTAATCCCTCCTTGCCTTTATACAATATATGCAAGGGGGATAAACAAATAACACACTTCTATAATTAATTAATTTCTGGAGCAACCAAAGCTTTAGATGGCTCTTCTTTAAAAATATAATCAATTACTTTTTGAATCGATTCAGGTGAAACAGCATCGATTTCTGTAATCATTTCATCAAGTGAGCGGTGTCGTTTTAATAATAATTCATTTCGACCGTTTCGGCTCATCCTGCTATTCGTACTTTCAAGACTCAAGACAAGATTACCTTTTAGCTGCTCTTTACTATTGTGTAATTCTTTAGCTGTTAATGCATTCTTAGCTAAATGATCCACAGTTGAGTAAATGGTATCTGATAATTGCTGTAGTTGGTCTTTACCAGTTCCAGCATAAATGGTTAATAATCCGTTGTCTAGATAAGATGTGTGATATGAAAACACGCTATATGCCAATCCTTGTTTTTCTCTTATTTCTTGAAACAGTCTTGAACTCATACTTCCACCGAGTACATTGTTTAATACAATAAGACTGTAGGTTTCCGAATGGTTAATAGGTAAACCTTGATAACCTAAACAGAAATGTGCTTGTTCTGTATCTTTTTTATGGTTAATTGTTTTTGCTATAAACAATGGTTTATCTGTAACTTTATCTACTTTGTTGCCTTCTAATTGACTAAAATTAGCTTCAATTGATTTTACAAAAGTTTCATCTATATTTCCTGCTACAGAAATTACAATATTATCTGGTGTGTAACGCTCTTTCATATAGTCGTCTAATGCTTCCTTTGTAAATGTCTCAAGCTGCTTTTCGGTACCAATTATAGGGTAACCTAACGGATGATCACTGAATGAAGCTTTTGCCAATAAATCATGGACAAGATCATCTGGTGTATCCTCATACATCTTGATCTCTTCATAGACTACTTTCTTTTCACGTTCCATCTCTGCTTCATCAAACACAGAGTTAAAGAACATATCTGTAAGAATCTCTAATGCCATGTCTTTATGTGTGTCCAATACTTTGGCATAAAAACAAGTATATTCTTTTGAAGTAAACGCATTTATTTGACCACCAATGGAATCAAAAGCCTCTGCTATATCCTGAGCGCTTCTTGTTTTTGTTCCTTTAAAAAACATATGTTCCAAAAAGTGAGAAATTCCGTTATTTTCTATCTTTTCGTTTCTTGAACCAGTTAAAATCCAGATTCCGATTGTAACTGAACGAACTGTGGGGATCTCCTCCATGACAATTCTAAGTCCATTCTTACCTGTATGTTTATATATCATTGTACTCCCCCAATATGACTGAATTTATCTGTCTTCATCTAATAGACGATCTATGCGACCAAGTCTATAGTTCTTTCCTAAGTGTCCAATCAACTCATCTAGGCCATCAGCAATGACTTGTGTTGGATGCATCAAGATAATTGCTCCTGGATGAACAGACTGAGTCACACGGTTTATCATAACAGAAACAGAGGGATTCTTCCAATCAATAGTGTCGACTGTCCAAAGAATTGTTTGCATGTTTAAGCCATGAGCAATTTCTACTACATCATCTGTAAAACTACCACTCGGAGGTGCGAAATAATAAATGTCCTCTCCAATAATGGCCGAAATCACTTCATTTGTTTTAGAAATTTCATCTTGAATTTCCGCTCTGTTCATTCTAGCCATATCAGGATGGCTATATGCATGATTTCCTATGAGATGATTCTCGTCATGAATCATTTTAACGATATCGGGATTTTCACGAGCCCATTTACCCTCTATAAAAAAACTTGCTTTTATTTTATTCTTTTTTAATGTTTCTAGTATTTTTGGAATGTATTCTGTTCCCCAAGAGACATTAATACCAAATGCCACCATATCTTTTTCCGGATGACCTCGATAGATTGGTGCAGCTGGTAAATCTTCTAACGATATTTTAGGAGGAACCTTTTGATAGACGAGAAGTTTTTCATCAAACGCTCCTTCGTCTTTCATTTTTTGATAAGATTTCTCAACATTTATCTTCTTGCCATTTCTTCCAGGCGTTTTTTTCCAAACACGATCAATATATGCATCTTGTGGTTCTTCTATATATGCATCTTCCTTCGCTAGGTTTTTTAACTTTTGATAAATTGGATCTGAAGTTTTCCCTACTTCTACTTCCTGAAAAGTTGACGTGTATACAAATGGATTATGCTGGTTAGTAAAACTAGCAAACAGAATAATTATAAATAAAAAGGTATTCACATATTTTTTGTAGGAATGCATCTTATCCCCTCCCTAACATCAATTTATGCATGGAAGGGACAAGGTATGCTTTCATAATACTAGAAGAACTTTCTAAGGTAAGATGTGATTAACTAATTTAGAGCATAAAAAAAGAAACTGAGATATGTTCAGTTTCTTTTTGATATGGTGTATGAAAATATAAAATTTCCATATTGTGTATATTATAAGTGGAATAGCCACGTCTAGCTCCAGCGCCCAACGACTATCAAACTTCGCACTCCTCCAATCGATAAAGAAGACTTGCCGATTGCTTTAGCAGAGGCTTAGTCGCACTTATACCCTTGTGGTGAAAGTCAACATCGGCTCGTACCTCGCCGTGTTTCCTTTATCTCATTCCGAAGTGCTCCAGTTTGTACGTCGCTGAACGGGCGCTTGCGCCTTTGTTCCTAATTATTTGCTTGTTCTTTTCTTTCTTTTTCTTCAAGTAGTACTGCTTTTCTTGATAAATTCACTCTACCTTGATGATCAACTTCTTTAACTTTAACAAGAATCTCATCACCAATAGCTACAGCATCTTCTACTTTATTTGTTCGTTCAATTTGTAGTTCAGAAATATGGACTAAGCCATCTTTTCCTTTAAATAACTCTACAAAAGCACCGAACTTTTCAATACGCTTCACCGTACCTAAGTACATTTGACCGACTTCTACTTCACGAACTAGATCTTCAATAATCTTCTTCGCTTTGTCGTTCATCGCACTATCAGTAGAGGAAATAAATACACTTCCGTCTTGTTCAATATCGATTTTAACACCTGTTTCATCGATAATTTGATTAATTTGTTTTCCACTTGGCCCGATTACGTCACGAATCTTGTTCGGATTAATTGTCATTGTTAAGATTTTCGGAGCAAATGGTGATAACTCTTCATTTGGTTTGTTTATTGTAGCTAGCATCGATTCAAGAATTTCTAGGCGGCCAGTTCTAGCTTGTGCCATTGCTTCTTCTAAAATCTCTTTGGATAAACCTTCAATCTTGATATCCATTTGAAGAGCAGTAATTCCTTTTTCTGTACCAGCGACTTTAAAGTCCATATCTCCAAGTGCATCTTCCATTCCCTGAATATCTGTAAGAACCGTATAATCATCACCAGATTTAACTAAGCCCATTGCAATACCTGCTACAGGAGCTTTAATTGGAACACCTGCATCCATCATAGCTAATGTACTTGCACAAATACTTGCTTGTGAAGAAGAACCATTAGATTCCAATACTTCTGATACCACACGAATCGTGTAAGGGAAATCCTTTTCAGAAGGAATTACTTTTTCTAATGCACGTTCTCCAAGAGCACCGTGTCCAATCTCTCTTCTTCCAGGTCCACGCATTGGTCCAGTTTCACCAACACTATACTGAGGGAAGTTATAATGATGCATAAAACGCTTCGTCTCTTCTAAGTCTAGTCCGTCTAAAATCTGAACATCGCCTAAAGCACCTAATGTACAAACACTTAAAACCTGTGTTTGACCGCGGGTAAATAATCCAGAACCATGTGTACGTGGTAGTACTTTAACACGACTAGATAATGGTCTTACTTCTTCTGGGCTTCTACCATCAGGACGAATTTTTTCTTTCGTGATAAGGCGTCTTACTTCTTCTTTCACCATATCTTCTAATATATTTTTTACTTCTTTTCTTACATCTGCTTCAGTTTCTTCATCATATTTCTCTAATTCTTCAGATTTCACTAATGCGATTGCATCTTCTCTTTCATGCTTTTCTTTCACTTGAATCGCAGCAACTAATTTCTCTTTTACAGCTTGTTCCGTTTTTTGAACGAGTTCTTCATTATGTTCAAACAGGGTAACTTCTGTTTTTTCAATATTCAATTGCGAGATGATTTCTTCTTGGAATGCAACTAAACGTTTAACTTCCTCATGTCCGAACATGATAGCTTCTAACATCACGTCTTCAGTAACTTCATTCGCTTCAGCTTCAACCATGTTTACAGCGTCTTTTGTTCCAGCTACTGTTAGTGCGATATCACTTGCTTCTTGCTCTTCAATTGTTGGATTAATGATAAACTCTCCATTAACTCGTCCAACATGCACACCTGCAATTGGTTCTTTAAAAGGAATATTAGATGTACATAATGCAATAGAAGAACCGATCATTGCTGCTATATCTGAAGCACAGTCTTGATCCACACTCATAACCGTACTAATTACTTGCACTTCGTTACGATATCCTTCTGGGAATAATGGGCGAATTGGGCGATCAATCAGGCGAGATGTAAGAATTGCTTTCTCACTTGGTCTTCCTTCGCGTTTAATAAAACCTCCTGGGATTTTACCAACTGCATAAAGACGTTCCTCGTAGTTTACTGTAAGGGGAAAGAATGGTAAATCTTTGGGCTCTTTTGAACCAGTTGCAACTGCTAGAACTGCTGTATCTCCATAATGAATCAATGCAGACCCACCAGCTTGTTTTGCTACTTCTCCTATTTCGACTTTAAAAGTAGAACCAGCAATTTCAGTAGTAAATGTTTGTTTTCCTTCAGCCATGTTGAATAGTGCTCCTTTCAATACAAGTTCCAATTTAAATTAAGGGATGGAAATAAACTTATCTCCATTTTTTCTATATTAACTAATTATAGAATATACGATTGAACCATTAGAATCAAACGACAACCAATAAATAACCCTTATGTATATAAAGCTCATCGTAAATTTATAAATTTTAAAGAGAGAATTTAGTTAATTCATTAATAAAAAAAGCAGGATTTCTCCTGCTTTTCCTAAATTATCGGCGTAAACCGAGTTTTTGAATTAAATCACGGTAACGAATAACGTCTTTATTACGTAAGTAGTTTAGTAAATTACGACGTTTACCAACCATTTTGAATAATCCACGACGTGAGTGGTGATCTTTCTTATGAACACGTAGGTGTTCGTTTAAAAGATTAATATCTTCTGTAAGTACAGCAATTTGTACCTCAGGAGACCCAGTATCAGTTTCGTGAACTTTGTATTCGTTGATAAGTTCATTCTTACGTTCTTGTGTAATAGCCATTGTAGGCCCACCTCCATTAATATTGTTTATAACACCTATCTCCTAGCAAACGTCGGAGTTACGATTTGCCAAGCGATGGTTTATCTTTATTATTATAGCTCTCTTTCACTTGAAAATCAACTGTTTAAGAAGTAGTTTCTGATATTTTTCTCATCTTCCTCTAGCTGAGCAATTAAATCTTCAATGGAATGATATGTTTCTTCATCACGTATAAATGAATGCCACTCAATCTGTAGTTCTTCTCCGTAGAGATTATTATTGTAATCAAAAATATTAACTTCTACTGATAAATTGCCTTCGTCTTCTTTGAATGTTGGGTTTGTACCAATACTGGCCATCCCTTCGTATACTTCATTTTTGTAGATAACTCTTACCGCATATACTCCAATTTTAGGTAGCAGAGCTTCTTCATTAATATCAAGATTTGCAGTGGGAAAGCCAAGATCAGCACCACGTTTTGCACCATGAATTACTGTTCCGGTATACTTTAGTTTTCTTCCAAGTAGATTATTTACTTCTTCAATAGCTCCCTCTTGGAGTAACTCCCTAATTCGAGTGGAACTAATTTTTTCTTGATCAAGGGTTACTTTATCAATGACTGTATAGTCAAATCTTCCTTGTGTAAACTCGTCAAGGTTTTCCATATTCCCTTTGCCTTTATGGCCATAACTATAATCAAAACCAGCGACTAAATGCTTTATATTTAGCCCAACAATAAAGTGGTCAATAAATGCTTGCGGAGAGAGTTTTGACAACTCCTCATTAAATTCAATGATATATAGTCGGTCGACTTCTAGTTTCTGTAGAATTTCTTCTTTTTCACGCATTGGTGTTATGTATTTTACATGCATTTTATCTTTTCTCAATACGACAGATGGGTGTGGATGAAAAGTAATGACAGCACTTTCCATGTTTTTTTCTTTTGCTTTTTCTACTGCCGCACGAATAACTTCTAGATGTCCTTGATGAACGCCATCAAAGAATCCAATGGCACTCACTGTTTCTGGTATTTCATCCACTAATAGCCTATGTGGATAACTCAATCTAAACGTTCTCATAAAAGTTCACCTGCTTTTTCTTTAGACACTGAAAAAGTTAAATGTTGTAATTAGAATAAACCCGCTTCGGAAATATACTCTTTTAATTTGATATTAGATGAAATCTCAACATAAAACTTTAACACAGCCTTACTAAAAACCGTTAAATACTCGTAATGCTTTGATTTGATTTGGATTATCTGAGTGGAGCTGGTAAATTGCTAATAGCTCTTCTTCAAACATCATAACATATGGTGATGTTTCTGGGAGTTGTTCTGGTGTTGATAGCTTCTGCCCAAATAAAATCTTTTTCTTTGTTTCTTCATCAACTTGAATAATTGGTAAATGGTCTAATCCAGTGATTAACGGCATTAACAGATCAAGTTCTTCCTGATTTTCTACCGCTTCTTCAATCATTTCAAAGGTTATTGCATGTTCTTTTTGGAAAGATCCTGTCTGGGTTCTTTCTAAATAAGACATATGTGCAGGATAACCTAATTTTTTTCCGATGTCGACTGATAATGTTCTAATATAGGTCCCCTTCGAACAGACCACTTTAAATCTAATCGTATGATTTATCGGATCACTACCTAACTTTTCTAGTTCAAAGATTTGGACTTGCCGTGTAGGACGCTCCACTGTTTCGTTTGCACGTGCGTATTCATAAAGCTTACGTCCGTTAACTTTTACAGCAGAATACATTGGTGGTATTTGTGTAATTTCACCTAAAAAGCTTTCCAAGCAATGATCAATTTCTGATTCACTTGGAAAGTTGGTAACAATAGCTTCTTCCACAATTTCACCATAGCTATCTTCTGTTTCTGTTGTTGCACCGAGTTTTACTTCTGCTATATAGGTCTTTTTTGTATCTGTTAGATAAGGAACTACCTTTGTTGCCTGTCCAATACAGATTGGCAAAACCCCTTCAACTTCAGGATCTAGCGTACCTGTATGGCCAACTTTTTTTGTTTTGTAAAGTCTTCTTATTTTCATGACACAGTCATGTGAGGTCATGCCTCGTGGCTTCCATAGTGGTAATATTCCATCCATGCCATAAACCTCCATGCTACATTCAAATTTTGTATTCTTCACGGAAAAAATCTGACTCACAACTTGCGGAGTCAGATTATATTTACTTATTTAAGTCTCTTAAAATAGATTCAATTCGATTACCATACTCATATGCTTCATCGAATTCAAAAGTGATCTCAGGTGTTTTACGTAGTCGAATTCGCTTACCAATTTCTGAACGTATAAAACCTTTTGCTTTAGAAAGTCCAAGAAGTGTATCTTGCTTCTCTTCCTCTGTTCCTAAAACAGAGATATAGACAGTAGCTTGTTGGAGGTCACCAGTTACTTCCACATCCGTAACAGTAACAAACCCAACTCTCGGGTCTTTAATTTTTGTCGTGAGAATGTCGCCTAACTCTTTTTTCATTTGCTCAGCAACACGATTTGCACGTAATTCTGCCATATTAACTTCACCTCGTAAGCAAAATTTCTATTATAGTTCTTCGATGTTCGTAATTGTGCGTTCTAGTTCTGTAAACGAATCAACAATCTGCAGCGTGCGCTGGATTACCTTTTCGGCATGAACACCACTAGATGAAACTGTTACAATTCCAATCTTCGTTCGTTGCCATAAATCCTGGAAATCCAGCTCAGCCACTGCAACATTATGATCATTTGTCAGTTTAGAAAATAATCTCTTTAAGATAGAACGCTTTGCTTTAAGTGACGTCCCTTCGTAAAAGAAACACTCGACTTCAGCATATAATATCATTTGCGTTCAATTTCTACCATTTTAAATGCTTCAACAATATCTCCTTCTTTGATATCGTTAAAGTTTGCAATTGTAATTCCACACTCATAGTTCTGTGCTACTTCGCGGACATCGTCCTTGAAGCGGCGTAATGCATCGATTTCACCTTCGTAAAGAACAACTCCATCACGGATGACACGTACTCCTGCGTCTCTCGTAATTTTACCGTCTGTTACATAGCTACCAGCGATTGTACCAATCTTAGATACTTTGAAGATTTCACGCACTTCTGCCTGTCCAATAACTTTCTCCTCGAACTCAGGATCAAGTAAACCTTTCATAGCAGATTCGATTTCTTCAATTGCATTATAGATTACACGGTGCAGGCGAACATCTACTTGTTCATTTGCTGCTGCATTTTTAGCGTTGATATCAGGTCTAACATTAAACCCAATTACGATCGCATTTGAAGCAGATGCTAAAATAATATCAGACTCTGTAATTGCTCCTACACCAGTATGAATGATTTTAATTTTTACGCCTTCAACTTCAATTTTTTGGAGAGAAGATGAAAGTGCTTCTGCTGAACCTTGAACATCCGCTTTGATGATAATATTTAAATCTTTTATATCACCAAGCTTAATTTGTTCAAATAAATCATCTAAGCTAATCTTCGTTTGTGATCCACGATTTTCAGTAATATATTTTTGCTGACGCGCTTCACCGATTTGTCTCGCTTTTTTCTCATCAGAGAATACTAGGAATTGATCGCCTGCTTGAGGTACATCACTTAATCCGGTAATTTCTATTGGAGTTGATGGTCCAGCTTCATCTACCTTTGTACCAATGTCGCTTAGCATTGCGCGTACTCTTCCATAAGTATTCCCAACTACTATGGATTCACCCACACGAAGTGTTCCATTTTGCACAAGTAGCGTTGCAACGGAACCTCTTCCTTTGTCTAATTGAGCATCAATAACTGTTCCAGATGCGTTAGCATTAGGATTTGCTTTTAATTCTTCAACTTCAGCTACTAATAGAACCATTTCGAGTAATTCATCAATTCCTTCGTGTTTTATAGCCGAAATATTAACGAATATAGTATCTCCACCCCATGCTTCAGGGATAATTTCATATTCCGTCAACTCTTGCATTACACGGTCAGGATTAGCAGTTTCTTTGTCCATTTTGTTAACCGCAATAATAATTGGAACTTCAGCTGCTTTAGCGTGGTTGATTGCTTCAACCGTTTGTGGCATAACGCCATCATCAGCTGCAACAACTAAAATTGCGATATCCGTCACTTCTGCACCACGAGAACGCATGCTTGTAAATGCTGCGTGACCAGGTGTATCTAAGAAAGTGATTTTCTTTCCGCTAACATCGACTTGGTATGCACCGATATGCTGTGTGATCCCACCAGCTTCTCCTGCGGTAACCTTTGTTTCACGAATAGAATCAAGTGTCGTTGTTTTACCGTGGTCAACGTGTCCCATAATTGTAACAACTGCAGGTCTTTCCACAAGATTTTCTGGTTTTTCTTCTATTTTATATTTGTCGAAATCAGTGTCGTCGAGAACTATTTCTTTCTCAACTGCAACACCGTATTCACTACAAATCATTTCAACAGTATCATCATCTAAGTCTTGGTTTTTCGTTGCCATGACTCCTGAAAACATTAACTTCTTAATGATTTCAGATTCCTTTTTATTAAGCTTACTAGCTAAGCTACTTACAGTTAATGTTGAGCTATACGTGATTTTTTCAGGTGTTAAATCAACTACTGGACGTTTAACCTGTTGTTGATTTCTACCTCTGTGATTTCTTTTTCTGTTTTGATTACGGTTTTTATTCTGGTGAGTCCTGTTTTGCTGTGCTTTCCCTGTCATTTGTTGACTCCCTTTTTTATCCTTGTTCTGAGGTGTAGTTGTACTGTTTTCTACTTTTTTCTCAGGTTGTTTCTTTTCTACTTTCTTTTCTACTTTCTTTTCTACTACTTTTTCTTCTTTCTTTTGGACAAATTTCTCATCTAAAATTTTAACAACATTTTCATTAACAGTCGACATGTGATTTGCAACCTCAATGTCTTTATCTTTTAGAAAATTAATTACATCCTTACTTGTTAAATTGTTCTTCTTTGCATATTCATATACACGCATTTTAGTCATACGTCCACCCCCAAATATAATTACCCAAGCAGCGATTTAAACTTCTTCGCAAATCCCGCATCTAGAATTGCTATAGCAACTCTTTCTGACTTTCCAATAGCATTTGCCAAAGTTTCCCGATCTTCATCCACGATAATACACGGCACATTATAATAATTTGATTTATCCGTAAGTCTCTTTTTCGTTTGATAGCCTATATCATTTGCTAAGAGTACTAATTTTGCTTTGTTACTACGAATATCTCGAAGAATTGCATCTTCTCCTAGCGAACATTTACCTGCGCGGTACGCAAGCCCTAGTAAATTCAAATAATTATTTTTCATTCTTTTGACCAACTTGTGCTCTTAATTCTTCGTAGATGGAAGCATCTATTATTGTATTAAGCTGTTTGTTTAGTATTTGAGTTTCCTCTGCCTGGTCTACAACTTCTATACTTCTAGTTAAATATGCTCCGCGACCGTTCTTCTTTCCTGTGGCGTCAACAAATACTTCGCCTTCTTTGTTACGCACGATTCGAATTAATTCCTTTTTCGGTTTCATTTCACCTGTTATAACACATTTTCTTTCAGGAACTTTACGATTTATTGCCATCTCTTATCCTCCTATTCGAACAAATCATCATCTTTCGTTGAATAAGAACTTTCTTCATTTAATACTTCTACACTCTCATTTAAAATACCTTGTTCTTTTGCTTCTGTTTCACTTTTAATATCGATTTTCCAACCAGTAAGCTTCGCAGCAAGTCTCGCGTTCTGCCCTCGTTTTCCAATTGCTAGTGAAAGCTGATAATCAGGAACAATTACTGTTGTCGCCTTTTCTTCTTCATTCACAATTACATCGATAACTTTGGATGGACTTAATGCATTAGATACATAGACAACAGGATCTTCTGCCCATTCTACGATATCAATTTTTTCACCCTTAAGTTCATCAACGATTGCTTGTACACGTTGACCTCTTTGACCAACACATGAGCCTACAGCATCAATTTCTGGGTTTTCAGCGAATACGGAGATTTTTGAACGATCTCCAGCTTCTCTAGCTACTGATTTTATCTCAACAACGCCATCATAAATCTCAGGTACTTCCATTTCAAATAATCTTTTCAGTAATCCTGGATGTGAGCGTGAAATATAAATCTGTGGTCCTTTGCTTGTGTTTTCCACTTTCGTAACATAAACCTTCAAGCGATCATGTACATGATATTCTTCCGTCGGCATTTGTTCCGCTTCCGCAAGTTTCGCTTCAATCTTACCAAGGTTAACATACACAAATCGTGGATCTTTACGCTGAATAATTCCTGTCATTACATCGTCTTCACGATCAACATATTCAGAAAAAATAACACCACGTTCTGCTTCTCTTACACGTTGAGTTACTACTTGTTTTGCTGCCTGAGCTGCAATTCTACCGAAGTTCTTAGGCGTCACTTCAACTTCTATAATATCGTCAACTTCGTAATTTGGATCTGTAAGTCTTGCTTCTTCCAAAGAAATCTCTTCTTGGTCGTCTTCAAGTTCTTCAACTACTGTCTTTCTTGAGTATACTTTCATTGTGCCTGATTCTTCGTTTAGTTCTACACGGACGTTCGTAGCTGACTTAAAGTTTTTCTTATACGCCGAAATTAACGCTGCTTCAAGTGCCTCCATTAAAACTTCTTTATCAATACCTTTTTCTTCAACTAATAAATCAATCGCATCAAACAGCTGATTGCTCACTTGTCATTGTCCCCCTTTATTAAAATGTTACTGCTAATCGAATTTTAGCTATTTTGTTATGCGGAATTTCAATTGTTATCTTTCTTGTTTTGATTTTATATTCAATGGTTAGTAAATCATTTTCAAAGGATTGTAACACACCTTCATAAGACTTTTCGCCATCGATAGGCTCATAAAGCGTTAAATAAACATTTTTCCCAACATTTGATTCAATGTCTTTTTTTGTTTTCAAAGGTCGTTCTGCTCCAGGAGAAGATACCTCTAAGAAATAAGCTTCTTTTATTGGATCTAGTTTATCAAGCTTTTCACTAAGTTGCTCGGAAACAATTCCACACTCAGTAATATCAATGCCACCATCTTTGTCAATATAAACTCTTAGAAACCAGTTTTTACCCTCTTTTACATATTCGATATCAACTAACTCCAAACCATTATCTTTTAAGATTGGTTCTACTAATTCTTCAGTAGTTTGAATAACATTAGAACTCATTGTCTTCCTCCTTTACGCTTTCATCCTTCACTTATTATGAACCAATTGAAGGCTTTTAATTTATCAGGCTCATTTCAATACAAAACCCTAGCCTGACAATGGGGCTAGGGAACCTGAGATAAATTCTGAAGAAGAAGGAGTGGGTTTTCACCCACTCCTTGAACGTTCACTATCAAAAACTTTCCATAAGAATTATATCATAATTTTATTGTAATTGCAATACTATGTGAAATCTAGAATAATCTATAAACTTTTTAGAATAACGATAGTTGGTTCTTTTCAGCCATTCCTGTTAGGCATCCTAATTGATCCAATGTTTCGAGTACCGTTTTCGGAATTTTACTACGTTCATGTAGGTCTTCTTTTGATAAAAACTCACCATTTTTACGAGCTTCAACAATATTTAATGCAGCGTTTGTACCAAGGCCATCTACGGCATTAAATGGTGGTAATAGACTATCACCATCAACAATAAATTCCGTTGCACTAGATTTGTATAAATCTACTTTCTTAAATGCAAAGCCTCTTTCACACATTTCTAGAGCTACTTCCAATACTGTCATCAATGATTTTTCTTTTGGTGTCGCATCATTACCTTTTGAAGAGATGGTTAGGATTTTTTCCTTAAGTGCGCCTGAACCCTTAATCATCGTTTCCAAATCAAAATCACCTGCTCTTACTGTAAAGTAAGCTGCATAGAAAAGAATTGGATGATGTACTTTGAAGTATGCAATTCTTACTGCCATTAAAACATAAGCAGCAGCGTGTGCTTTCGGGAACATATACTTAATCTTTTTACATGATTCAATATACCAATCAGGAACACCATGCTTTTTCATTTCTACTATCCACTCATCTTGTAGACCTTTACCTTTACGCACAAATTCCATTATTTTAAACGCTAGTGCTGGGTCTAGGCCTTTTTGCATTAAATAAACCATGATGTCATCACGACAACCGATAACTTCAGGGAGTTCACATATTCCATCATTAATGAGGTCTTGTGCATTACCAAGCCAAACATCCGTCCCGTGTGAGAGTCCAGAAATAATTAGCAACTCCGCAAAAGTACTTGGTTTTGTATCTTCAAGCATCTGTCTAACAAATTTTGTTCCGAATTCTGGGACACCTAATGTTCCAGTCTTACAGTTAATCTGTTCTGGCGTGACGCCTAGAGACTCTGTGCCTGAGAAAATCTTCATTACTTCTGCGTCATCTGTCGGAATATCATCTGGCTCTATTCCACTTAAATCTTGAAGCATACGAATAACAGTTGGGTCATCATGACCTAGAATATCAAGTTTCAATAAGTTTTCATCGATGGAATGGAAGTCAAAGTGCGTTGTTAGCCACTTACTCTTCCGGTCGTCTGCTGGATACTGAATCGGTGTGAAATCATAGATTTCCTTATCATTTGGAACAACAATAATCCCACCAGGATGTTGACCAGTGTTTCGTTTAACGCCTGTTGTACCTTTAACTAACCGGTCTACTTCCGCACGTTTCAACATTAAGTTATTATCTGAAGCATAGCCTTTAACATATCCATAAGCTGTTTTCTCTGCCACTGTACCAATTGTTCCAGCACGATATACATATTCTTCACCAAATAATTCTTTCGTATAGTGATGCGCTCTTGGCTGATAGAGCCCTGAGAAGTTTAAATCGATATCCGGAACCTTGTCCCCTTTGAAACCTAAAAAAGTTTCAAACGGAATATCTTGACCATCTTTTGAAAGTTTAGTACTACATTCTGGACATGCTTTATCTGGCAAATCGAAACCACTCGCATAAGATCCGTCAGTGATAAAATCATGGTAATGGCAGTTCAAGCAAACATAATGTGGGACTAGCGGGTTTACTTCCGTAATCTCAGTCATTGTGGCTACTAAAGAAGACCCTACTGAACCACGGGAACCAACAAGGTAACCGTCATCCAAAGATTTTTTAACTAGCTTATGTGAAATGAGATAAATAACGGCAAACCCATTACCAATAATACTATCTAATTCTTTTTCCAGACGATCTGTAACGATTTTCGGTAAGTCTTCACCGTAAATTTCTTTCGCTCTATTGTAACTTAAATCTCTAACATCCTGTTCTGCTCCTTCAATCGTAGGTGCAAATAATCCATCCTTTATTGGAGAAACATCTTCAATTTGTTCTGAGAGTTTATGAGTGTTCATAATGACAATCTCTTTTGCTTTTTCTTCACCTAAAAACTGAAAAGCTTCGAGCATCTCTGTAGTAGTTCGAAACGGTGTATCTGGTAATTGGCCACGACTAAGTGGATTTCCAGCTTGAGAAGCAATTAATATTTTACGATATTGCTTATCATTTTCATCAATATAATGCACATTCCCTGTAGCGAGTACGGGCTTATCCATCCGCTCACCAAGATTTACTATTTTTTTAATAATATCCATAACTTGAGCTTCATTTTTTACAAGCTCTCTCTCCATCAAATGAGTGAAATTCGCTGGTGGTTGAACCTCAATATAATCATAAAATTGGGCAACCTTTTCAGCATCATCTTCTGACTTTTGCATCATTGTTTCAAAAACCTCACCTTGGTTACATGCTGTACCTACTAACAGACCTTCTCGGTGCTTCTCGAGAACGGAACGCGGGATACGTGGTACACGATAAAAGTAATTGACGTGGGCATAAGATACAAGTTTATAAAGATTTTTAAGACCAATATCATTCTTTGCAATAAGTGTCGCATGAAAGGGGCGTGAACGTTGATATGCGTTGCCTTCACCCATATGATCATTTAATTGGTTGTGATTATTAATCTCTTGCTTTAATAACATTTGCAGAAACTTCCACATCATATAAGCGGTTGCCTCTGTATCATAAATTGCTCGATGATGTTGTGTTAATTCAATATCTAAATGCTTACAAAGCGTATTTAAACGATGATTCTTCAATTGCGGAAACAAGAATCTTGCAAGTTCAAGTGTATCAATTGCAGGGTTAGTAAGTTTATCAAGATTAATTTTTTCAAATCCTTGATTTATAAAGCCGATATCGAAGGTTGCATTATGAGCAACTAAAATATCATCGCCAATCCATGAAGAAAAATCCTTCAGAACTTGATCTACTTCTGGTGCATCGACAAGCATATCGTCTGTTATACCAGTTAAGTTAATAATAATATCTGAAAGAGGCTTATGTGGGTTTGCAAAGGATTCAAATTTATCGATTATCTCTCCGTTTTTTATTCGGACGGCTGCAAGCTCGATAATCGTATCATATACAGCTGATAAACCTGTTGTTTCTACGTCAAAAACCACGTAGGTAGCATCTTCAAGTTCGATATCGATTTCATTATAAGCAATCGGTACACCATCATCTACAAGGTTCGCTTCAACTCCATATAACACTTTTATACCATGTTTCTTCCCAGCGGAATATGCCTCAGGAAAGCCTTGGACACCACCATGATCTGTAATTGCAATTGCTTTATGTCCCCATTTCGCAGCTTGGGAAATTAACCGTTTAGGAGATACTACTGCATCCATCTGACTCATAGTCGTATGTGCATGGAATTCAATTCTCTTCTCTTCTTCTGGTGCATTGTCCATTCTTTCTTCAACCTTAATTTCTTGAATATCATTTGCCATCATTGCTAATTCATTCGAATACATATCCGTTTGGATACTCCCCCTGGCTTTAATCCAAGCTCCTTCTTTAACGGCATTGAACTTGTCAGCGTCATCTTCTCCTTTAGAGAACATTTTGATTTCAAGTGAGTCTGTATAATCAGTTGCTTTTACAATAAGTAAGCTTCTCCCTGAACGAAGGCTTCTCACATCTACTGAAAAGATATACCCTTGTACTGTAACTCTCCGTTCTTCCTCTAGTATTTGTTCCATAGCTATCGGTTCATCTGGAATACGATAACCTAGAAGGAATGGTTTATTTTTGTCTTCTAAGCGTGATTGATCACGTTTTTCTTTTTCCTTCACCGAATCCATAACAATTTTCTGATCCTCAATTGCTGTTTGTTCTCTGAACTTTTGTATCTCTTCTATATTTGTATTTACACTTATTTCAATCAATAATTGTGGAGCTCCAATACCTTTAAAATAATCTCTGAAGTCTTGAGTTAATCGATTATTCAATGCTTGAGCTTCCGCCGAATTTCTCGCTGTTATAATAATTTTATTTTCATTCATTTGGGGTTGTTGGCTTTCAACCAATCCCTTATATGCTGGAGATAAGCTAGGAATACTAGTTAAAAATTCTTTCCAGTAATGGAGGAAATCTTCTTCTGCTATTAATGTATCTTTAGCTTCTATCCATACATTAACTTCTGCAATATCTTTAAAAGCTTCCTTGAGCTTCGTTTCAAATAGTTGGTAAACATGAAAAGGAAGAATCTTTTCTATATGAATATAAAAATTCCAGGTCTTTGTTTTTTTAATGACTAATAGTTTATTTAAATAACTATTCTTAAAATGTTCTTCTGCAAATTCTTCTGGAAAGTGGATTTGCTTTAAAAGAATATTTAATTTCTCTTGTTTCGTTAAATCCATATTTAATTCCTCCTATAAGATTTTAAACGTCTGACACTAGTACTTTTAAGTCTATATGGTGTCTATGTATATTTTCATAAATAACTCTCCGATTGATGATATTGCATTGAAACAATGGAAGAGTTGTAATTTAAAAACCCTGCCTCTAATTATAAGGCAAGGGTTTTATAAAGTGTACTATTTCACTGCATGTTTATTTTTCCATTAGAAACTTTTGAAGTTTAATTTTACAAGAACAGTCGTTGAATGTCATTCCAGGTTACGATGATCATTAGGAGCATAAGGAATGCAAATCCTACGAAGTGGAACATCCCTTCTTTTTCTGGAGGGACTGGTTTTCCACGTAAGACTTCTAGACCGACAAAGAGTAAACGTCCACCATCAAGTGCTGGTAATGGTACTAGGTTTACAATACCTAAATTAATACTTAGCATTGCAGTCCATAGCATAAAGTTCCAGAAACCTGTTTGAACAATTTGGTCTGTTGCATCATATATTCCTACAGGCCCAGATAACAACTCAATGGAAACCTGACCAGTAACTAACATAAGTAGGTTAGTTAAAATCATCTTTGTTGTTTCATATGTTTGTTTAAAGCCATAGGTCAAGGTGCCAAATACAGTTTTCTCATAGGCTGCATATACACCTATCTGCCCAATATAAATTGTTTCACCTTGTTCATTCATTGCCTCTACTTCGTTTGGCGTTACGACGAGTTCAAGTTCTGTATCATCTCGTAAAATAGTCATCTCTAGTTCTTCTCCAGGACTTTCTCTTACAATCGTAGTAAATTCCTGCCAAGTTGATACTGGTGTATCTTCAATATCTATAACTTCATCTCCTGCAATAAAGCCCGCTTCTTGTGCAGGAGCGTCATCCATTATTTCACCTAGTTTTGCTTCTTCAACCGGAGTACCTTGTCCAATACCGATGATAATAAAAATAACAATCGCTAGAACAAAGTTCATAAGAGGTCCTGCAAACAATTGCATCGCTCTTTGTCCTGGTTTTTTTGAAGCAAATTGACGATTGTATGGAGCAATTTGTGTTTCTTTTTCATCCATGATAAAGAATGCCTTTTCATCTACTTCGAAGTGAAGTCTTGTCTCATCATCATCTAATTCATAGCCATCGATGATTAAATCATGATCTAGATCTACACGTTCAACCTCAATTACTCTTGCATTTGGATGTTTGGATTTATTATTCACAATGATTTTATCAACTTTACCAGCATCATTAAATTCTAATCCAATATGATGTCCAGGCTTTAGTTCGATAATTTCAGGGTCTTCACCTGCAACTCGCACATAACCGCCTGCTGGAATAAGCCGAATCGTATAAAGTGTTTCATTCCTGGTAAACGAAAATACCTTCGGGCCAAAACCAATCGCAAACTCACGCGCAAGCATACCTGCACGTTTTGCAAAAATTAAATGTCCCCATTCATGAATGAACACGAGCAGGCCAAACATAAATATAAATGCGATAACTGTGGTCAAATGAAGCACCTTCCTTTATAACAATATCTTCTCTCATCGAGTAAAACCTTTTCAGTCGGACACTCGTAGGTCTTTCATTTACAATGAGTATAAATTCATTTCAATTCTAACCTATTTAAATAAAATGAATCAAGTGTAAGAACGGTAGTACAAATAATAGACTGTCGAAACGGTCAAGAATCCCTCCATGGCCAGGTAATAACTTGCCAGAATCTTTTACACCATAGTGACGTTTAAAAGCAGATTCTACTAGATCCCCTATTTGACCAAACATTGAAGCAAATATTGTAACAAGAATTACAATGAGTAAGGTGTGTGGAAATGGATAAATGACGTGAAATATTATTGCTACAACCGTAGCAGTGATAATTCCACCGACTGCCCCGCTAATCGTTTTATTCGGACTAATTTCTGGCCATAATTTCTTTTTACCAAATGCTCTACCAGCAAAATATGCACCAGTATCAGTTGCCCAAATAATTAAGAAGGCATAAAGAATATTCGTTAACCCACTCTCACCAATTCTTGTTTCGATGAGGAAGTAAAACCCAATCCCTACATATAGTGTAGTTAGGATGATAAAACCAGCTTCATCAAAAGTAAATTTATTTCGTACTAATACAGTATAAGCAAGTAAGAACAAAATAATGACCGTAAAGAAATCAGTTGTTGAAAATTGACCGATTGGAAAAAGCGAACTTTCTCCTGGTAATAAAATTACCCATAATGCAATTAAACCTATGACACTGGGAATAGAAATCATTGGAATTTTACGCATTCTTAATAGTTCTAGAAGTCCGATGGTAGCTAACAAATAAATAAATAGTGTAAAAGGCCAGTCACCGTATATAACAAAGGGTAGAAATACAATTAATGCTAGTATCGCTGTAATTATTCTTTGCTTCATCTATTCAACATCCCCTTATATGCCCCCATAACGACGTTTCCTTTTTTGGTAATCTGCTATCGCTCGTAAAAATTCCTCTTCGTTCATATCTGGCCATAACACATCTGTAAACCAAAACTCACTATATGCAAGTTGCCATAATAGAAAGTTACTCAATCGTTTTTCTCCGCTTGTACGGATAAGTAGATCTGGATCTGTTAATCCATTCGTATAAAGATATTTTGAAAACTCTTCTTCATTTATAGAATCTAAAGAAACTTTTTCACCATCAACATCATTCATAATCTGTTTTATTGCTTGCATAATTTCATAGCGACTACCATAATTTAAAGCAAAATTTAAAAGTAATCCTGTATTATTTTTTGTTTTATCCTTCGCATATTGCACAGCCTTTTGTGTTTGAATAGGCAAGGCAGCGAAGTCACCAATTGTATCAATCTTAACATTGTTTTCCATTAGTTCTGGGAGGTATATATGCAGAAACTCTTTTGGTAGTTTCATCAAAAACTCTATCTCAAACTTCGGTCGGTTCCAATTTTCAGTTGAAAAAGCATACAAAGTTAGGATTTTCACATTTGCATGATTGGCAGCTCTGACAATATTCATAACTGCCTTAACACCTTCTTTATGTCCAGCAACACGAGGTAAACCGCGCTTTTCCGCCCAACGACCATTGCCATCCATTATAATTGCAACGTGGTTAGGTATATTTTCACCCTCATCTATAGAGGCGTTATTCGCTTGTTTACTTTTAATAAAAGGTATTTTCATAGACATCATGAGTCCTCCACACTTAATGGTTTCATATAAAATATGTAAAAGAAAAGGAAATTATTTCTTTAATAATAAATTCTATTATAACCGTAATTCGAAAAGAAAACAAAAGCCCCCTTAAAAAAAGAGGGCATAACTCAAATTAAGATTATTTTTCGCTTAAACTTCTAAGATTTCTTTCTCTTTATCCTTAACGATATCTTCTATTTTACTAATATAATTATCCGTGCTTTTTTGAACATCATCTTGATATTTACGTAGCTCATCTTCCGTAATCTCAGCTTTCTTTTCTAAAGCTTTTAACTGTTCATTTGCATCTCTTCGTATGTTTCTTACCTGAACACGAGATTCTTCAGCAAACTTACCTACAACCTTAACTAAATCTTTACGTCTATCTTCTGTTAGTGCAGGAATGCTAATTCGAATTACATTACCATCATTTGCAGGTGAAAGTCCTAAATCAGCTTTTTGAATAGCTTTTTCAATATCACCTAGAGCTGTTTTATCATATGGTGTAATCACAAGTAGTCTTGCTTCTGGTGCACCAACTGACGCAATTTGATTAAGTGGTGTTTGCGCACCATAATATTCTACATTTACACTATCTAATAAACTTGGGTTTGCACGGCCAGCTCTTACGGTAGCTAAGTTTCGAGAAAAAGATTGGATCGCTGAATCCATTTTTTCATTCATTTGCTTCAATACGTTATTTGCCATTTGTTTTCCCCCTAATTGTTGTACCAATTAATTCGCCTTGAACGACACGTTTGATATTTCCTTGCTCAGTAATTGAAAATACGATAAGTGGAATATCATTGTCCATACATAATGAAGATGCTGTTGCATCCATTACTGCTAGGCCTTCGCTAAGTATATCCATATATGATAAGGTATCATATTTTACCGCGTTTTTGTCAAGTTTAGGATCAGCAGAATAAACACCATCAACATTATTTTTTGCCATTAAAATAACTTCAGCTTCGATTTCTGCAGCTCGAAGTGCAGCTGTTGTATCTGTTGAAAAGTAAGGATTACCTGTACCTGCAGCAAATATGACAACGCGTTTTTTCTCTAAATGTCGAATTGCTTTTCTACGTATGTATGGTTCAGCAACTTGGCGCATTTCTATAGAAGTTTGAACTCTTGTTTGAATCCCAATATTTTCTAAACCATCTTGTAAAGCTAGAGAATTCATAACTGTTGCAAGCATACCCATGTAGTCTGCTGATGCACGGTCCATTCCCATTTCACTTCCGGTTTTACCTCTCCAGAGATTGCCGCCACCTACTACAACTGCAATTTCTACTCCAAGTTCTGAAACCTCTTTAATTTGTTGGGCAATTGATTTGATGATTTTGGGATCAATTCCATTTCCAAGTTCACCACTCAATGCTTCCCCACTTAATTTTAATACAATTCTACGGTACTTTGCTGTTGTCATAGAAACCTCCATAGAAATTTTTTTGAGTTTTACTTGATTGTCTGGTATAGAGATTAGAATAAATAGATATTGGAAAAATAGGGAACAAGTTGCTCCCTATTTTCCAATGTCCAGCCCATATGTCAAAACTTTTTATTTTGACATTTAAGCGAGACATTATTACTTTTTAATTTGGCTCATTACTTCATCAGCAAAGTTTTCTTCGCGTTTTTCGATACCTTCTCCAACTTCGTAACGAACAAAGTTTTTAACTGTAGCACCTTTTTCTTCTACAAACTTTTTAACTTTTACGTCAGGATCTTTAACAAAGCTTTGTTCTAGTAATACGATTTCTTCGAAGAATTTACCTAAACGACCTTCAACCATTTTTTCAACAATTTTCTCTGGTTTACCTTCATTAAGTGCTTGTTGAGTTAGAATTTCACGCTCACGTGCAACTTCTTCTTCTGAAACCTCTTCACGAGAAACATATTTTGGATTAACTGCAGCAGCGTGCATTGAAACGTCTTTTGCAATTTCTTCATTGTCCGTATTTTCAAGAAGAGAAAGTACTCCAATTGTTCCACCCATATGAAGGTATGAACCGAATACATCACTATCTGTTTTCTCTAAGATTGTAAAACGGCGTAATGAAATTTTCTCACCAATTGTTGAAATCGCTCCATTAATTACTGCTTCTAACGACTCACCATCAACTTCTTGTGCCAAAGCTTCTTCTACTGAACTCGGGTTGTTAGCAAGAAGTGCTTTACCTACTTTATTCAGTAATGATGTAAACATATCGTTTTTAGCTGCGAAGTCTGTTTCACAGTTTAATTCTAGAAGTACTGCTCTGTTTCCGTCAATTTCAACGTGTGTTAAACCTTCTGCAGCGATACGGTCAGCTTTTTTACCTGCGCTCGCAACACCTTTTTCACGTAGGAAATCAATTGCTTTATCGATATCACCGTTTGTTTCTTGAAGTGCTTTTTTACAATCCATCATACCTGCACCAGTTTTTTCACGTAGTTCTTTTACCATTTTCGCTGTAATTGCCATTATAATTCCTCCTTGATTATCGATTCATTCATTATGCTTTAAAAAAGGCGATAAAAGGCTAAACTCCTCTTATCACCCTCATCTTTTAAAAATTATTCTTCAGTTGATTCCACTGCTGCTTTTTCTTCTGTTTCTTCTTGAACAGCTTCTGCAGTTTCTTCACCTTGTTTTGCTTCTAAAATAGCATCAGCCATTTTACCAGTTAATAATTTCACAGCACGGATAGCATCATCGTTCGCTGGAATTACATAATCAATTTCATCTGGATCACAGTTAGTATCTACGATTCCGATGATTGGGATATTTAATTTATGAGCTTCTGCAATTGCAATACGCTCTTTGCGCGGGTCAACAACGAATAAAGCATCAGGTAGCTTCTTCATATCTTTGATTCCGCCTAAGAATTTAACTAGACGATCTTTTTCTTTAAGAAGATCTACTACTTCTTTTTTAGGTAGTACTTCAAAAGTACCGTCTTCTTCCATTTTCTCAATTGCTTTCATACGGTTAATACGTTTGCGAATTGTTTCGAAGTTTGTAAGTGTTCCACCTAACCAACGTTGGTTAACAAAGTACATGCCCGAGCGAATCGCTTCGTCTCTAACTGAATCTTGTGCTTGTTTTTTAGTACCTACGAAAAGAACTGTACCGCCATTAGCCGCTAATTCTTTTACATAGTTATAAGCTTCATCAACCTTTTTTACAGTTTTCTGTAGGTCAATGATGTAAATACCGTTACGCTCTGTGAAGATATACTTCTTCATTTTTGGGTTCCAACGGCGTGTCTGGTGACCAAAATGTACACCAGCTTCTAGTAATTGTTTCATCGAAATTGCTGCCATAATTTTATTCCTCCTAGTGGTTTGTTTTCCTCCGCTCAGGTCATTTCTACTTATAGACCATTGGCAATGGCACCAAATAAGTAAATCACCAAACGTGTGTTTTAACTTTCTTTCTTAATAAAAAGAGTTTTACACCAAAAAATAATATATCATAACTTGGCGATAGAAGCAAGAGATTAGGGTCTATTATATAACTTTATAATTAATTCTGCTTCTGTTTTACCACAATCTAACTCTTTTGCGATTGTCTCTATACTCTTACCTTGTGCATGTAATTGCAAAACCCTAGATTCAAGAGAGGCGTTCAGTTGATCTTGTGGGACTTCTTTTAGTATTTCGTCAATCTCAGATGTGTCCTCTATTTCTTCGGGTTCTTCAACTTCTATTGGGGCTTCATGTACTTCTTTTTTTAGAGGTTTTTTAGCTGCTTCATCACTGATCACTGGCTTACTTTGTTTTTTAAGTAGTGTATCAAGTCGGTTATTCTCTTCTCTAATCTCTGTAAGATAGACTTCTAATAATTCCATCACTTCTTGAGAAGAATCTTGTGGTTTATTTTGTTGTCGTTGTTTTATAAGCTGAAATATTGCTACAAGCGAGATGATATGCAATAAAAAGCTTATAATCAATAAAAATGGAATCATAAAAACTCTCCTCTAGCCGTTAAAATCAATACGTTTCCCGAGATAAGGATGGGAGGAATCGACATCTTTTCTATCTTTGTCGTCTTCTGTTGATTCTTCTTGATTATCCTGGCTGTCTTTTTTTAGCTTAAGCTTTTCAGTGTTTTCTGATTCACCAACTTTGGTTCTTTTAATTTTTTCTTGTTCTACTTGGGAAGCTGTTAATGCCCCTTGCATTTGTTCTGATTGTTTTTGTAGTTGTTCTTGGACTTTACCAGCATCTACAGTTCTAGGTAATGCCACCTGCATCTCTATTGATTTCCATCCCATTTGCAGTTACCCCCATTATTTTAGCAAAGCTAAAGCCACTATTGTTAAGCTAGTAGATCCGCTTCGGAAATATACTACGCTTTCCGCGGGCGGCTGGTGAGCCTCCTCGCGCGCTTTGCGCACTGTGGGGTCTCACCGTTGCCTTTCATCCCGCAGGAGTCTTCGTATATTTCCGAAGCTCATATTGCTATCCCTGTCTATAAATAGAGAAAGCCTCAACAATAAACTTTAACTTGGCTAGTTATTTTAATAACTAAGGTTTCGATGTTTCTGGTATGAATAATTGGTGTAATTTGATTTCATTGCCTTCTGTATTCATTTTCACAAAATGGTAATCTGATTTCATGACGCGTTTGTATTTTCCGAATGTAACAATTACATTTTGGTAAATAAAATTTCGAACAACTAATTTTGTTTCTTGGTAATCACCAAGATTTGAATTTAATGTGAGGAGTTCTTCCTCTATTTCTCGCAAACGTGTTTCTGTTTTATTTAAAGAGTTTCTCTGACGAAGTAGTGAGATTCGGATTTGGGGATTTTCACTATTTTGCGTAGCAAGTTTTTCACCTAAGTGTTTTAGTTTGCCAAGTAGATCGGTAAGTTTTTGCTTTTCGCTTAGTAATTGCTCTTCTTGTTCGGAGACTAATTTATTTACTCCTAAGAAAACCTCTGTCTTTGAATTCATCTTTGTTCCAATATCTCTTGCTTCAATTGATTTTCCAGCAGACACGGACCCGCCAATAATGTTACCGGTTTGACAGAATACATGTCCATTTACAATACAGGTACTATGAATAATAGAGTTTTCTACGAAAAGATTATTGCCTGCATATACTTCAGCTTGATTGATATAGCCTAGCCGAATATCTTGCCCCGCCTTCAAATAACCCTTTCCTTGTCCTACTATTCCTTCACCGATGAATATGGATCCGCCTGCAACAATTGTAGCACCTTCAACAACTCCATGGATTTTAATGTCTCCATCCGCTTTCACAGTGTAGCCATTAGGTACATCGCCATGAATAACAATCGTTCCTACAAAGTCGAGATTTCCATTTTTTAAAGATAATGTTTCATTAACTTCAAATTCAGGATGTACTGATAGCTTTTTACCTAATAAACTAAATTGTCCATCCTCAGCAGCAAAAAAGCTCGCACTTTCTTCTTGAAAAACAACATTTTTACCTGCTCTTGCACTTGCGGCTTTTCCTTGCTTTGCTTTTATAATAGCACCTGTCACATCTTTACCATCTTCACCAGAAGTGGGTCCTATTATCCTTGCTAGTTTTTGCCCTTTTGTTACGGAAGGTATTTTCATCACTTCACGAAAATTCCAATTTTCATCTCTATTTATTTGATTTTCGAAATCGATAACAAACTCGACTTTCCCTTCTTCTCCATTTATTGGGGGTTCGCCTTTTGCTATGATGATAGGATATTCGAATTTTGATGGTTGGAGAGATAACTCAGATATAACGTTTTGCTGAATTCCATATACAACTTTTTGGGTTGCTAAAAAATTCAACCAAACATCCTTTTCTATAACTAATTCTTCTTCTAAATCTAAGAAATCATCCTTATATTCCACTTGTGCTATCATTTTATTCTCTACTAATAAGATACGGAAATATTTCGTAAGCCTTTCCATAATCATTACCCCTTTAGATAGAAGCGTTTATAATTTAGTTAAAATGTTTTTTAATTTATAAATCGCTTTTTTATGTATTTGTGAAATTCTAGAAGTTGTTAAGCCTAAAACTTGTCCGATTTCAGTGAGAGTTAATTCTTCATTGTAGAATAGACTGATAACCATCTGTTCATTTTTATTCAAAGCTCGAATTCCTTCGACTAAATCTTTTTCTAATTCTTGTTGTACCATTTCTTCTTCAGGTTGTAGGGAATCATCATCAGGAATAGTATATCCTATGCCTTCAGTGAATTCGTTTTGATTTTTAGGTTTTTCTTCAATGGACATGACATTTGAAAATAATGCATCTTTAACGACGGACTCCACTTCACCTTTTGTCATATCTAATTCATTTGCAATTTCTTCAGAAGTTGGTGAGCGTTGAAGTTCTTGCTCTAGTTGATTTGTAACTTTTTCTACCTTTTTTGTTTTTTCCCTTAATGTTCTTGGGAGCCAATCTTCTTTTCTCAAACCATCAATAATCGCACCTTTGATTCGAAATGATGCATACGTATCAAATTTTAGATTACGGTCTGTTTCAAATTTATTTATTGCATCGTATAAACCGAGGAGACCAAAGCTATTTATATCATCTTTACTAACACTACTTGGTAGATGACTTGCGATTCGTTCGACATGAAATTGTACGAGGTACATATAATACTCAATTATTTCATTTAGTACGGCCTCGTCTTCTTCCTTATTCCATCTTTCCCAGAGATTATGTTCATAAGATGAGTAATCTAAATTCATAGTAGCTCCACTCCTCCCTTAAATATGATGACATTGACATTAAATAAAAGATTCTTCTTTATTTACTTTACGTATTTTTAATTTATCTGACGTTGGATCAAATTCAATCGTTCTACCTATGTTTCCCCCAACATCCTGCGCAATAACTGGAATTTGTAACATTTTTAATTGCTTCAAGACAGCCTCGACATTTCTAGGACCTATTCTCATAATATCTGAGCCTGAGGGTATTTTAAACATTTCAGCTCCACCAGCTAGTTTAGCTTTTAAAGCAAATTTCCTCGCTCCCATCGCTAGCAATCTATCTACTAAAATAGGAAGAGCCGTATTCGCATATTTATAATCATTTAAGGAATCTTGTTTTGCTACACTTGAGTCTGGTAATAACACATGTGCAAGACCAGCTACTTTCTTTTGGGTATCGTAAATAACAACCCCTACACAGGATCCAAGTCCTAATGTTCTTATCATATCAGGTTCTCTCACAACATTTAAATCAGCAATACCAACTCTTACAACTGTTCCAACTTTATTATTCATGGCCATTGATTCCTAACGCTTTTAATATAACTGGGATAGCCTCCGGATTTGGCAGTAAGAAAAAGTTTCCAGTCATTGCTTCTTTTGATTCATCTGCATTCACTTTAGAATCAATCACGATTGCATAGTCTGATGACTGTGATAATTCTAATAGACCATATGTCAATACCGCTGCAGCCATATCTATTCCCAAATGTGGGACAGACTGTTGTAAGTGAAGCCCAGTTAAATCAGACAAAGCAGCAATATAGGAACCAGTTAAAATATTACCCACTTCCTCAAGTGCTGACAATGCTAGTGGATTTTTTGAACTATCTTCCAAGAGGTCAAAATCAGTGTCGCCTACCATGTCTTGAATGAGTGACTCTGCTTCTTCAACTGTAAGTATAAATATTACTGTGCTTGGTGCATCTCCATAAATGCGGAAAAGAATGGCTACGATGATATCATCTGGATCACCGAATAATTCAACCATTTCATCAAAAGAAACAATATTAACTGAGGGTACAATCATATCTATTTTCTTTTGAAGTAATTGAGATAGAGAAGTTGCTGCATTACCAGCTCCGATATTACCTAATTCACGTAAAACATCGACATGAACTTCGGTTAATTTTTTAAACCCCATATTATTACTACCCTTCTAAATTAGAAAACAATTTATTATCTTCTTTAGCAAGCACTAGATCAAGATTAAGAAGTACTAAAAGTCTCTGGTCTAATTTTGCTACTCCTTCAACATAATCTACATCCACTGAACCAATAACCTCTGGTGGTTCTTCGATAATATCACGCGGAATATCAATTACATCATTTGCTGCATCTACAATAATTCCTACTTCAAGATTATTAACATTAACGATAATAATACGATTTTCATCTGTTAGTTCAGTCTCTTCTAATTCAAAGCGTAATCGTAAGTCTATGATAGGAATAATAACACCACGAAGATTTATAACCCCTTTTACAAAGTTCGCTGTCTCAGGTACTCGTGTAATAGGATGTAATCTTTCTATCGCCCCTACATACTCGACAGGCAAAGCGTATTCCTCACCGTTTAAGTTAAATACAATCACTTTTAAATTTGAATCTGTATTGTTTTCCATTTATAACATCTCCTTGTTTTGAGATAATGATCGAAGCTTGCTCCTATTAACAATCAAGATTTAAAATTTCTAGTTATTTCTCCTAAAAACTTACCGACTTGATCAATAGGTAAAACTTGGTCGACAACATTCGTTTCGTATGCCGCCCTTGGCATACCATAGATAGTCGCTGTTTTTTCTGATTCGCTTAAAATGATTGTATCTTGGTCTTCTTCTTTCATATTAATAATCCCAGCAGAACCATCATTTCCCATACCAGTAAGTACAACTGCTATTTTATTAATATTATACAACTTTGACGCGGAGAAAAACAGAGCATCTACTGAGGGACGGTGATTATTGATTGGTGCATCTTGAGAGGTATGAATCACAAAGTTACTTCCAACCTTCTCTACCCTCATATGAAAACCACCAGGTGCAATATAAACTGACTTGGCTTGAATGACTTCCCCATGCTCCGCTTCTTTTACATGCAAGTGAGTCATACCATTTAATCGATCAGCTAATGATTTTGTAAATCCTTTTGGCATATGTTGGACAATTAATATTGGTGTGCGGAAATCTTTAGGTAGGCTTGTTATTACCTTTTGTAATGCACGAGGGCCTCCTGTTGAAGTTCCTAGAACGATAATTGTGCGTTTTTTTTCTGAGATAACGCGTTGTTTCTCAACCTTTTTCTTAACTTCTTCTTTTGGTGGGAGTTGAATAATCTCTTTTGGTTCAATTCCTATTGTAGCAGAGGATGCTGCAATAACTTTGGATACAATTTCATTTTTAATCATTTCAATATTTAATGAAATTTCTCCAGACGGCTTCATAATAAAATCGACCGCGCCTTCTTCAATTGCCGCTATTGTATTATCAGTACCTCTTGCTGTTTGACTAGATAACATAATTACTGGGAGAGGCATTTCCTTCATAATTATTTGCAATGCACTAATGCCATCTAATACTGGCATATTTACATCCATCGTTACGACATCGGGTTTCAAGCTTTTAATTTTCTTGATCCCGTCTGCCCCATTTCTAGCAGTACCTATGACTTTGATTCGAGAATCACTTTCTAAAATTGATGTAATCATCTTTCTCATAAAGGCCGAATCGTCCACGATAAGCACTCTTGTTGTCTTCATTTATTTTTACCTCGCAATAAATTAATTAATTTGTTAACGAAGGATGTATCTTCAATATTCAATGTATCCGTTTTTGTTTCCAAAAAGCTTTCAGTTAGCACGCGCATTGCTTTAGCGACTTTGGACTTTTCATTTAGCAACATATAAGGTGTTTGCTTGATGACTGCCTTTGTAACTGTTTGGTCTTCAGGAATAACTCCCATAGCCCTCGTTTGAATATGTAAAAACTGTGTAACGACCTGTTGAAATCTTTCTAAAGCGTGTATTCCTTCCTTGTGTGAGGGTGCACGATTCAAAATAATGTTTATTTCACTGTTATACCCGTGATTAACTAACTGTTTAATCATACTATAAGCATCCGTGATGGATGTCGGTTCAGGAGTTGTCACGACAATACTTTCATCTGAGGCAAGAATAAAGAACAGACTGTCCATTGTAATTCCTGCTCCCATATCAAAGATAATATAATCGTATTCTTTTGTTATTTGTTCAAATTGGTTATAAAAATGCATTTTCTTTTCTGTTGTTAATTCTAGAAAATTACTTAACCCAGAGCCTCCAGCGACGTAAGCCAAGTTATTTGGACCATGTTCAACAACTTCTGCTATTTGAAGGTTTTCCTCTAATAGATCTACGATGGTTCGCTTGGGTGATAAACCAAGTAATATATTAATATTTCCCATTCCAACATCAAGGTCGAAAATAATAACTTTCTTTTGTTGATTGATCAATTCAATAGAAAAGTTAAGCGCAATATTGGACTTTCCAACCCCGCCTTTTCCACTAATAATAGAAATTGTTTTTGCTTGACGAACTTCCTCTTTAGAAGCTAATTTCCTACGAAGATTGGAAGCTTGATCAGTCATATAAATCACCTACTACAAGTTTTGTAATATCTTCTTCGGTAAGCTGAAGGATATTATCAGGAACATCTTGACCATTTGTAACATAGGAAATTCCAATTTCTTTATTTAAGACGATATTTAACATACTGCCATACTGTTTCGTTTCATCAATTTTTGTAAATATAACGGATTCAAGCGGGATAAGATGAAATTGATCGTATATTTCACTTAAATCTTTTGGTTTAGCTGTTAAAGATAATACAAGATATGTCGCAAGTTTTTCTTGATCAATGCTAAGCTTTTGTAACTCTTGAACATACTTTTTATCTCTAAAGTTTCTTCCAGCCGTATCTACTAAAATGATATCTACATCATTAAACTTTTCTACAGCATTTTGATAGTCTTCTAAGTTATAAGCAACTTCCAGTGGAACATTTAAAATTCTTGCATAGGTTTTTAACTGTTCTACAGCACCGATTCTATACGTATCTGAAGTTATAAATGCTACTTTTTTTCCTTGATCCAGCATTAACTTTGCTGCAATCTTTGCAATTGTAGTCGTCTTTCCAACACCAGTTGGACCAACAAATTGAACGACTTTATGTTCAGAATGAATAGCTTTCGCCGGATATTTCTTGAGCTTCTCAGTTAATACATGCTTAAAAGCTTTTTCAATATCTTTTCGTTCTACTGATTCTTCAGTATCTCCAATTGCTTCATTCACTTCTTCAATGATTGTTTTCGCAAGTGTTTCGTCTACTTCTTGATTAATGAGATGGTTGTAGATCAATTGAAAATCAGGTGCAAGAGAAGACTCATCTTTTAAAGATTGGAGCTCAACTATTTTCTTTAAATGTTTTATTTCTGCTAAAATAGTATCTTGTTCTTTCGATGGTTTATAAACTTCTTGCATTCTCGCCTCTTTCGTCGGCTTATGAACGATTTTAGGTTGAGCTTTTCTTTGAATAGGTTGTGGATCAAGCGCCGCAATAACTTCGATTTTCTTTTTCCCAAAAAAACCGAATAAGCCATTTTTCTTAACTTCTTTCGAGTGAAGAATTACTGCATCTGGACCCAAATCTTCACGAATGACTTCGAGAGCTTCGGGCATTGTATTGGCTTTATACTTTTTTATTTTCATGCGATATTCACCACCCCTGCACTCTGAACTTGTACGTTCGGTTCTAATTCATTATAAGATAAAACAACAACCTGTGGTAAGAAACGCTCTAATAACTGTTTTAAATACATACGAATCGCTGGCGAACATAGAATAATTGGTGTATCTACCTGTAAGGATAATTTTTCAACTTCTTTATGAATGGTTGTGATAACATCTTGCTGTTGTTCTGGATCTAGTGATAAGAAGTTTCCGTGTTCTGTTTGCTGTATATTCTCAGCAATTAGTTTCTCTACCTTACCGGAAACAGTGATTACTTTTAAGTGAAAATCTTCTGTTGTATATTGTTTTGTGATTTGTGCAGATAATGCTTGTCTTACATATTCTGTCAGTAAATCTGTATCATTGGTCATTTTCGAATAGTCAGCTAGTGTTTCAAAGATAATTGGTAAATTACGAATAGATATTTTTTCTCTAAGCAGTTTACCAAGCACTTTCTGAATGTCTCCGATTGCTAGTGGTTCTGGAGTAACTTCATCAACTAATATCTGATTACTTTCTTTCAAGTGATCAATAAGTTGTTTAGTTTCTTGTCTACCAAGTAGGTGATGCGCGTGTTGTTTAATTACCTCTGTAATGTGTGTAGAAACGACAGATGGAGGATCTACTACCGTATATCCTGACAATTCAGCATCGTCCTTATACTCTTCAGTTATCCATTTAGCTGGTAATCCAAACGCAGGTTCTTTCGTTTCGATACCTTCCAAGTCATCATCTTCCATGTCAGGTGCCATAGCTAAATAATGTTCCAACATCAATTCTCCAGAAGCAACTTCATTTCCTTTAATCTTTAATCGATATTCATTTGGATTCAGTTGTATGTTATCGCGAATTCGCACAACTGGAATGACAAGTCCTAATTCAATGGCTAGTTGGCGACGAATCATGATGACACGTTCCAAAAGATCCCCACCTTGACTCGCATCTGCTAATGGAATTAACGCATAACCAAACTCAAATTCGATAGGATCCATATTGATCAAGTTAACTACATTTTCAGGTTGACGCATTTGCGAACCTTCTTCTGCAGCCAATTCATCTTCATCTGGTACATCAGGCACAACTGGTTTTCTTTGCATGAAATAAGCAGTGAAAGCCAGTAATCCAGCAAGTGATGTTGTCAGTAAGAAATTAATAGGAGTTAGACCTAATAAGAAAATTGTTCCTGCAGCTATATATAATAACTTTGGATATTGCGACATTTGGTCCATAACATCTGTACCCAAGTTTTGTCCATCACTTGAACGTGTTACTACAATTGCAGTAGCTGTTGACATCAGGAGTGCTGGAATTTGACTCACTAATCCATCCCCAACTGTTAAACGCGTAAATAGTTCAACGGATTCACCTAGTGAGAGACCCATTTGTACCATACCAATGATAATACCAAAGATGATGTTTACAAGAACAATAATAATATTGGCGATTGCATCACCTTTTACGAACTTACTTGCCCCATCCATGGAACCATGGAAGTCAGCTTCTTTTTCAATCTTTTTTCGACGTTCTCTTGATTCCTGCTCCGAAATCAACCCAGCATTTAAATCAGCATCAACACTCATTTGTTTACCAGGCATAGAGTCTAGAGAGAAACGAGCCGCAACTTCGGAAACACGTTCGGCACCTTTTGTAATAACTAAGAAGTTAACGATTACTAAAATAATAAATACAACAAACCCAACTAGAGGGTTATCGCCAATAACGAAGCTACCAAATGTTTCTACAACTCCACCAGCATCACCTTTAGCTAAAATTGCTCTTGTTGTAGATACACTTAGAGCTAGTCGAAATAGTGTAACAAGTAATAATAAGGTCGGAAAAACAGAAAACTGTAGTACCTCAGTTGTATTCATTGCAACAAGAATTACCATAAGTGAGATTGTAATATTAACGAGGATAAGAACACTTAATACTCCCCCTGGAAGAGGAATAACAAGCATTAATATAATTAGAATAACTGCTATTAAAACGGATAAATCACGAAATTTCATTAAATGTCTCTCCTCATTACTTACGCTTTTTGCTCAACTTGATAGATATAAGCTAATACTTCAGCTATCGCTTGATAATATTCTTCTGGAATTACATCGCCAACTTCAACTACAGAATATAATGCTCTTGCCAAAGGTTTGTCTTCATAAACGATCACGTTGTTTTCAGCAGCAATTTCACGAATTTTAAGAGCAGTACGGTCAACACCCTTCGCAAGGATATAAGGTGCACTAGCTCTTTCTTCATTATACTTTATTGCTATTGCATAGTGGGTCGGGTTAGTGATTACAACGTCAGCATCAGGAACTTCTGCCATCATTCTTCTCGTTGCAATCATCCGTTGTTTCTCTTTAATCTTAGATTTTATCAACGGATCCCCTTCCATGTTTTTATATTCATCTTTTATATCTTGTTTTGACATTTTCATGTTTTTTTCAAAATCATAACGTTGATAGAGATAATCTAGAATTGCCAGGAAAAATAGAGCTGCTGTAGAAGCAATCCCCATTATAATTGCAATTCTCCCAAACAATGCTAAAGCATTTTCAGCATTTGAAAATGCTAGCATTAATACATCGTCTCTAAATATCCATATAATCGAAAAAGTAACAGCACCAATAAAGGTAATTTTAAATAATGATTTTAACAGTTCCACAATAGCACGTATTGAAAAGATTCTTTTCGCACCTTGAATAGGATCAATTTTCTTTAAATCAAATTTAAGTGGTTCTGTTGTAAATAGAAATCCAACTTGTAGCAGGTTCGAACCAAATCCGGCAATTATTGCAATCAGCATAATTGGTGCTAACATTTTTGCTGCTTCCCATGAAGCACTGTTAAATACCATTGGTACAGATTCGAAGGTTACATCCGAATGTATGTACATTGTAAATGCTTGTATAAAAAGTTGCAGCATCGCATCTAGCATAAAACTACCAAAAACAAATAAAGCCAGAAAACAAAATACAAGTAAAATCGAAGTATTTATATCCTGACTTTTAGCAACTTTTCCCTTTCTACGTTCATCCATACGTTTTTTTGGAGTTGCTCTTTCCGTCTTTTCACCTGCAAAGTATTGTAAATCCATTACTAATCGCAAGTTAAGCACCTCCAAATAATTGCATTAATTGACGCATTGTACGAAACATTGCAGAAAATAAATTTTCTACTATTGTAATATAAAGTGCAAGAAAAACGAAGATTGCTAGAAAACTTACTAATATTTTTAAAGGTAAACCAACAACGAAAACGTTTAATTGCGGAACGGTTCTCGCGATGATCCCTAGAGCAACGTCAACCAAGAATAATGTTCCTACAATTGGGATTGCCATTTGGAAGGCAGCAACGAACATATAATTAAAAGAATCAATTACAAAGTCTGCAATCGAACGGTCCCCAAATGAAACAAAGGATTCTATTGGAATAAATGAATAGCTATTAAAGATACCATCTATAATTAAATGGTGACCATTTACGGCTAATAAAAATAATAGTGCAAATGTATAAAAATATTGACCAGTTAACGGGCTTTGTGCTCCAGTCTGTGGGTCCATTACGTTAGCAATGGCAAACCCCATTTGGAAGTCTACAAACCCCCCAGCAACTTGTAAAGCTGAAATGATGATATAAGCCATTAGGCCAATTAGAAGACCTACAAGAACTTCTTTTACAATTAAAAAGATAAACGTATGATCAACTACTAGCGCTGTCGCATCAACTGTTCCTAACATAAGAATCGCTATAAAAAAGCTAAATCCTATTTTGAACATTGTTGGTATTGTACGATAAGAGAATAGTGGCATCGTAACAAAGAAAGCTAGTACCCTAGCAAATATAAGCAAAAATGCAGGTAAACTATTAAAATCAATATATTCTATCATCGCTTACCCTACAAAGTTATTCAGATTTTGGAATAGATTTGAAGTGAACTCAACCATCGTTGTAAGCATCCAAGGACCAAAGAATATTAGACCAATTAATACAGCAACAATTTTCGGGATAAATGCTAAGGTTTGTTCTTGAATTTGTGTTGTTGCTTGAAAGATACTGACCAGCAAACCAACGCCAAGAGCAAGTAAAAGTAATGGACCAGTAACAAGTAAGATGGTGAAAATTCCTTGCTCTGCTAATGTTAAGACTAATTCGCTGCTCAACAACAACAACCTCCTTCAAGTAATCTTTTATTAAAAGCCACTTAATAATGAATGTGTAATGAGATACCAACCATCTACCAAAACGAATAACAAAATCTTAAACGGTAATGAAATCATAACAGGCGGAAGCATCATCATCCCCATTGACATTAAAACACTTGCGACAGCCATGTCGATTACTAAAAATGGAATAAAAATCATGAAGCCAATTTGAAAGGCTGTTTTTAATTCACTAATAGCAAATGCTGGAATCAAAGTCATCAACGGAATATCTTGAACTGTTTCCGGTGCCTCTGCTCCAGAATAGTTCATAAATAACGCTAGATCCTTTTGTCTTGTATGTTTTGCCATAAATTCTTTCATAGGGACACTAGCATTCTCGTATGCCTCGTCCAATGTAATTTCTTCAGCAAATAATGGTTCTAATGCATCATCATAAACCGTTTGAAATGTTGGAGCCATAATGAAAAAGGTTAGAAATAGTGCCAATCCAATTAGTACTTGGTTAGGCGGCATCTGCTGAGTTGCTAATGATGTTCGAACAAAAGAAAGTACAATAACTATTCTCGCAAAGCTCGTCATCAATATTAAAATACCAGGCGCCAATGAAAATACCGTTAGTAAAAGAAGTAATCTTACTGACGTTGATATATTTGTAGGATCTGAGCTAGAGAATATTTCTATAAATTCATTCATTATGATCTTCCTTGTGCCTATTAATTATATTTTTGCGTTTATTCTTCAAATCACTCAGCTCTTCATTAAATAAATTCTTAAAGTCATTTTCATTTTCTTGCTTTCTATCATTCTTCTTTTGAAACATGGATAGAATGGTATCCGCCGAAAAATCAGTTGTTTCTTCTTCCGCTTCAAGAAGTAATTGATCGATTAACTCCTTATCATCGATTTCTTTTAATAAAGTAATCTCTTCGCCTACACCAACTACATACACTTGGCTTCCAAGACGAATAATTTGAATCGATTTATTTTGACCAACCGACAGACCACCGATATTTTCTAATGACTTAATTCGATTACCTAGTTTATTTCTTCGCTTCAAGAAATATAGGAAAATATAAATTAATGCAAGAACAAGTAATAAAGCGAAGAACATCTTTATTATTTCAAAAAATAAAGAACTACTGCCAGTCTCTTGTCCCAGCAGATCACTTCCATCGTTCTCATTCGTATCGATAACTGGTTCGTCTAGATCTTCTTCACATGCCTCTGGATTCTCCAAACAATCCTCAACATAATCTGTTTCAGCACTTACACTAAAGGGTAGTAAGATGAAGACAGCAAGAGCAATATATTTTATCCATTTCATAAGCATCCTCGCTTAGCTAATTGCCTTTTGTATTGCTTCTAGTACACGATCCGCTTGGAATGGTTTTACAATAAAGTCTTTTGCACCAGCTTGGATTGCATCAATCACCATTGCTTGTTGCCCCATTGCAGAACACATAATAACTGTCGCGTTTGGATCTATTTTTTTGATTTCTTTTAGAGCTGTAATGCCGTCCATCTCAGGCATTGTAATATCCATTGTTACTAAATCAGGTTGTAACTCTTTATATTTTTCAACAGCTTGCGCTCCGTCTGGCGCTTCACCAACGATTTCATAACCATTTTTTGATAAGATATCTTTAATCATCATGCGCATAAATGCTGCATCATCTACAATCAATACTTTTTTAGACATTTTGTTTCCTCCTAAAGGCATAATTATTTAAGTTTCATTAATCTATCGGACTGACTTATTATATCAGTAACTCTAACACCAAAATTCTCTTCAATAACGATTACTTCTCCTTCAGCAACCAATTTATCATTTACTAGAATATCAACAGGTTCCCCTGCAAGCTTATCTAGCTCGATAATTGATCCTGAACTTAAATCAAGAATATCTTTAATGCTTTTCTTTGTTCTTCCTAACTCTACTGTTACTTTTAAAGATATATCTAATAACATATCTAGGTTGCGCTTTTCATTTGACGACAGTGTTGGTGCATCAAAACTTGAAAAGGCGGCTTGTTCAATCGTTGCATTATTTGCATCGAAATTATTACCTAGATATTGTGTTTGCCTTTCCTCATGCCTATGTACATTTATAGGTTGTTCATGATGAGCTTGACTTGGCGCACTTTGCTCTCTTGTTTGCTGTTGTGAAGTAACAGGTTGTTCCATCGTTTCTTTTGTTGGTACTTCTGCAGAACCTTCGCTTTGATCATTTTCTGAATCAGCATTTAGTAATTGCTCTACCAACTCACTTGCAAAGGACATAGGGATTAATTGCATCATATTCGAGTCAATTAAGTCACCAACTATTAAACGGAAAAATACTTTCACATAAGCATCTTCACTAAATATTTCATCTATATCACTTTCAATAGAACCTTCGATTATAGAAGGTGGTGATATATCTACAGTTTTATTAAATATAGTAGACATACTTGTTGCAGCTGTTCCCATCATTTGGTTCATTGCTTCTTGGACAGCGCTTATACTAATTTCCGATAAGTTTTCATCAGGGCTAGATCCATCTCCACCAAGCATTACATCAGCAATTATTGCTGCATCAGTTGCTTTAATAATAAAGATGTTACGTCCTGAGAAACCTTTCGTGTAATCTACTTGAACACTAACCGGTTGGAAATTAAATTCATCACTTAAATCCTTTTTTTCAATAACACTTACAGTTGGTGTTGTAATTTCAACTCTTTGATTCAATAACATCGATAATGTTGTTGCAGAACTACCAAAAGAGATATTACCAATCTCACCAATCGTATCAATTTCTATATCCGTTAAAAGGGACACTTCACTCTTATTATTTTCTTCTTCTTTATCATCGCCAATGTTCAATAGTGCATCAATTTCATCTTGAGATAACATGCCATCATTCATTGCTGCTGTCCTCCTTTGTAATTTCTTCTAGGACTTGTACGGCCAGTTTTTTCTTAAACTCTCCTGGTTGTACAAAGAATTTAGCTTCATCATTAACCATCATCGTTAACGGGTCACTAATTTGTTGATTCAATGCAAGTACATCACCTTCAGCTAAATCCAAAAACTCATTGATTGAGATATTCGTTCTACCTAAAATTGCACTAAGATCCACTACAGTACCCTGTAGATTCTCAGTAAGTTTGGAATAGGATTCCTCATCACGTTCCTTCGTCGTATTCTCCATCCAATAATGTGCAGATAACTTCGGAATAACTGGTTCAAGCAATGTATGAGGAATACAAAGATTAATCATTCCTGTTGTTTCCCCAATGGAAGCAGACATTGACACAATGACAACCGTCTCATTAGGTGAAACCATTTGTATAAATTGTGGGTTTTCTTCAAATTCTTCAAGAATAGGATCTACTTCGATTAGAGAAGCCCATGCATCTTTAAGATTTGTTGCCGCTTTTTCAAATGTTTGTTTTAATAATAAAACTTCTATTTCAGTTAAATTATCATTCTTTGCGACAGTTGTTCCCTTACCTCCTAAGATTCGATCCAATAAAGCATAGGCAATATTTGGATTGACCTCCATAATCAAATTACCTTTTAGTGGGTTCATACTGTAGATGTTCAAAACTGTTAAGGAAGATATCGAACGTATGAATTCTTCATAAGGAACTTGATCCACAGAGGTTACAGCAATATGTACATAGGTCCTTAACTGCGATGAAAGGAATGTTGTTAGCATTCTCGCAAAGTTTTCATGAATTCTAGATATACTTCTAATCTGGTCTTTTGAAAAACGTAGAGCACGTTTGAAATCATATACTCGGACCTTTTTTTCTTCCTCTTCTTTCTTTAACTCTTCGGCATCCATTTCACCTGAAGATATCGCAGAAAGTAAAACATCTATTTCATTTTGTGATAAAATTTCATCCATTTAAGCTTCTCACCTCCACATTGGAGCAAAATATCTACTGTAGTATCTTATTGATTGTGTAGACGTCAACAATTTCTCCTTCTGTCATCACATCATTTAATTTATCTTTTATTACAACTTCTAGTTCATCCAACCCAGATTTAAAGCTTTCTTCATTCATGGTTGCTAATTCTTTTATTAAGATATTTACTAATTGAAAATCACGCTGACTAACTTCTTGATGTGCATCTTTACCATCCGTTAAAATTTGGAACTGAATTCTTACAAAGGACCCATCTTGCAAATCAGTTGTTACTTCAGGCGTTTGATAAGAGTACTCAACCAATTCTTCAATCGTTAATTCCTTATTATCATCTGCACCAGCTACATTAATATTTAGTACAACAACAAGCGCTGCAATCGATGCAATCAATAAAACAACTAAGGATGTAACCATTATTTTTACTAGTTTACTCATTTTCTTCACCTACCTGTTGATGATTAATTTGTTGCAGTCCAATCTTCTGGTAAAACTTTATCGCTAAATCCCTAACCTCTTGATTAGAGTTTTTAACAAGCATTTTCTTTCCATTTATTAAGGTTATCGTAGTGTCTGGTAAAGACTCGATTTGTTCGATTAACACCGCATTGAGAGTAAAAACGTCACCATTCATTTTTTTTAATTGAATCATATAATTGGTGGGAGTGCTTAAATGTTAAGCACTCCCTACCTCCTTATTATCGTTTTAAGTTTACTAATTCTTGTAAAATCTCATCCGAAGTAGTAATAATTCTAGTGTTCGCTTGGAAACCACGTTGTGCAGTAATCATTTCAGTGAACTCTTCAGCAAGGTCAACGTTGGACATTTCTAGGGAGTTACTGATGATTGATGAGCCGAGACCATCGGACTCTGCTCTTTGGAAGTTAAAATACTCATTTTGAGTCGGTGTTCCATCTGCTTCCAAGCTTCTTCCCCCAGCGTTAGGAGTACTATTATAAAGATTATCTCCAATTTTCTCTAGACCAGCTGGATTCGAGAAGTTAACTAAAGCAACTTGACCTGCTATAGAGAAATCACCTTGATTATTAATGTAAGTAACAAGTCCATTAGACTCTATATTAAAACTTTGAGCATCACGAGGAATTGTTATTGTCCCTAATGTATCTAGCGTTGGATTACCTGGCGCAGCAGCATTGGGATCATAAGTAGGATCCTCCTGATAACCCACTAAATATAAACCCTGTGGATTCACAATATTTCCATTTTGATCCAAATAAAAGTTACCCGCCCGTGAAAATGCAACATCTTGGCTATTAATTATATTCGTCACATCACCTTCCACCAATGCAAACATCCCATCTCCCTGAATAGCAAAATCAAGAGGGTTATTTGTCGTTTGACGGAAACCTTGTGTATGAATATTATCAATCGTTCCCATTTGTGAACCTAGTCCTACTTGTGAAGCGTTCACTCCACCTCGAGTAGCTGTAGGGCCTTGTGCTCCTGCAGTTGTTTGACTCATCATATCTTGGAAGGTAACTCTACCTTTTTTGAATCCTGATGTACTAACGTTAGCGATGTTATTCCCGATAACATCTAATTTCGTTTGAAAGTTTTTCATACCTGAGATTCCTGCATACATTGAACGTAACATAATTTATTTCTCCTTTTATTTTCATCATTTAGCTATATCTGTCAGTCAATAGCTATTCGGCTTCTCGCTATGAGTCCAGCCTATCCATTAATTAAAATTGTACCGTTTATATTCGTAAAAGTTTTACTTAGTGATTCTGTTCTGTCCATAGCTGTAACGACTGTATTGTTTTTTGCGCTAACAAGTAGTGCAGCGTCGTTTAATACAACTAATGAATCAGTAACTCCTTTTTGTTTTGCCTCTTGCACTCTTTCTCCAATTGTCTGCCAGAGCTTGTCTGTTATTTCTATATTTCTCTCTTTAATTCTATCAGAAGCATGTTTACTTATTTTTAAGTTACTTTCTGCTTTTAAAACTTCTTCAAAACTTGTTGTTGGTTGTGTTTGCTTTGGCTTTGCTACATTTGGAAATTGTAATGCATACTTAGGCACTTGATGAATGCGGTGGTCCATTACAATTCACTTCCTTTTATTCTGCTGTATCTTTTTCTGCTTCTGTATTGCTATCAGCTCTTACTTCAATAACTGCATCTGCATAGATCTTCTCACCATTATCAAGTTCTAATATCGCCCAGCCATCTTTTTGGCTTACAGATACCACTTTACTTGATACATTACCAGAAGCACCTTCAGATTCATCTTTATAAGTAACTGTTTTACCAATCATATGACTATATTCAATTACAGGGGACATCAATTGGCTTTGTACAAGCATTTCAATAGACTTTGACATGTTCATCATTTGTTCTAATGAAGAAAGTTGTGTCATTTGTTGTACCATACCTTGACTATCCATTGGATCAGTTGGGTCTTGTGTTTGTAACTGAGTCATTAAAATTCTCAAGAAACCATCCTTGTCTAACTCAGGGTTAGGCTCTCTAGTATTTCTTTGATTTGATAAATATAAGGAAGGATCAATTCCATTTACCACGTTTTTCACCTACACTTTCTCATTCAGAACTAATTCCTCAAAGATATTAGCAAATGAATCATCTTCTAGTTGCTGCTCATTTTTAGAATTTGTTTGTTGTTCTTGATTTCTGTCTTGTTGTTCTTCTCTTGTTTCTTCATTCTGTGCTTCTTGAGTTTGCGTCAAGTTTACCTCTTGTCTCTCAATAATTACTTGTTGCGGAGAGAACATTCCACGTAACTGTTGTAGATTTCCTTCTAACATACTCTTTGCTGCGGCAGTTGTAACAGTGATTTTCACTACCATTTCTCCATTAACTTGTGTAAAACGCACAAGCATTTCACCAAGGTTTACTGGTTTTAGAGTAATTGCTAGTTGACCTCGATTGTTTTGTAAGCTCGTAATCTTATTAGCATCCATTATTTTTTGGAACTGTTCGATTAGCTGCTTGTCAACAGATTGATGTGTTTGTGTTTGATTCAAGTGAATTACAAATTGTTCTACTTTAGAAATAGGCATATTCATCGTAGACACTGGCATCTGAACAACTTTATCAGTTTGCGCATTTGCTTCCATTGCATTTCCTAACCAACGAACAATATCATTTGTTGAAACCTTAGCATCAAGATTGTACTGCTGACGCTGAGACATTCCCATACGTTTTTCATATGCTTGTACAAGTTCTTGCCAAACATTTGCAAGAGCTTTATTGTCAGCATTCAAAAGTACTTGGTTACTTGTTTGAGCAGATGACTTTGCTGTTAATTGCTGCCACTCCTGTAAAAACTCTTGAAGTTTTGGAGCGATTTTCTTCATGTCTGCTTGTGAGTTTATTTGCTGTAATAAAGCTTCTATTCTTGTATAAAGCTGTTTCAGTTGGTCTTGTGCTTGCTTATCTGTTAATCCAGTTAAAGCTAGATTTGAATGTAGATGAAGTGCAGTTTGAAAGATGGATTGGTAGTCTTTCGTATTATCTTGAGAATCTTGTGCTGCTAGTCGTATTTCTTCGTATTGCTTCATCATCATTGCCATGAGATCCTCTGACACCATATCAAACGCCGGTAAAGTTTCAGATGAAAGATCGGCAAGCATTTCTTCAACAAGAATTAGATCTTCATTAGATAGTTCACCTTGTTCTAATAAACCATTTAAAACATCTTTAAGTGTTGATAAGTCAAGGCTATTAAATAACTCTTTCATCTCTTCAGCATTAAGTTCTATGATTACTTCTTCTACTAAGACAGCTTCATCTATCACTTCCATCTTTTGTGACGAACTATTTGTTAGTTGACCAAATACAGTTGGAAATGCAGTCTTATCCATTAACTTGCCAGCTGATAAATTTTCTGAATGTGTCGATGAGCTTACTTTTAAACTTGGCGATAACATTGTCATTACGTTCATTCTTTTCACCCCCTTTCAAGGGTTAAATGTTTATGAATAAAAAATTAGTTATTATTCATGAGCAATTGTGTCATGTTTGCTGCAAATTCAACTTCCATTGCTTCCAAAATGCTGCTTCTAACATCGTTAGGAAGTTCTTGTAGGATGAGTAAGGCTTCGTTTTGCTGCATTGTTTCGAGAATAGCTGCAGCATTTTTACTTTTCATTTCTTGGTATGTTTTGGCTACCTCTTTTAATTGCTCATCTGTTGAGGTTTCTGTTGCTTCGCTATTCATTTCTCTTTCAGCATAACTTTCAATTGTTTGCTGTTGACGCATCACTTGTTGTTCATAGCCAGTTATTTCATCTTCCAGGATGCCAATTTGAATGTTTAATTGTTCAATTTGTTCATCGCTGCTGTTGACCGCTTCTGTTAATCTTTCAATTTCTGCTGCAGTATTAACTTCTTCTTCTGTGGGAATAAAGTTTGAAATGATTGGAACTTCGCTTCCTTTTTCCTTCGCCCAGTCCACAACATTAAAACCTGCAACACCTAAGATAATACTTATAATTACAATTACAATGATCAACGGAATAATAACCCCAAATAATATCCAAATAATTGGTTTAGTTTTCTTTTTTTCCGTTTGATTTGTGTTCGCCATTTACTTCACCTATTTTTATGACTTAAATATTGGTTAATAGAAATTTCATCCATAAATGACCTTTCCATTCGTTCCGTTTTTTCAATCTCAAGCTGTTTTCTTTTCTCGATAATACTTTCAAATTTCTTTACTTCGACATATGCTTCGTTTAGAATAACTTGTTTTTTATCCATTTGACTTCGGGCAAATTGAACATCTCGTTGTAGCAAAGTTATTTGTGTATTCAACTTTTCGATATAGCTTATCTGCTCTTTAATTTTATCTAAAGGAGTTGGGGTTTGGATAAAATTTTCATAAGACTGTTCTGCTTCTTCCTTTTTCTTTAAGACGCGATAAAGTTTAGTAGCAACTTCTTCGAAAACATCTTGTGATTTAAGAAAGTCTTTATGCGCAACATTCTTCTCGTTCTCTCTAACATTTAATACTTTTATTAATGAAACAATTTCTGCCATCAGCTAGCTCCTCCATTAACCAGAGTATGTAACAAAGTGATAGATTCATCGAGTGTTTTATATTCAAACACCTCTTGCTTTAAAAAGTCTTGAATGAGCGGATAATACACAATCGCCCGGTCTATTTCAGCATTCGTGCCTCGCTTATATGCACCAATATTTATTAGTTCACTATTCTCTTCATAAATTGCCATCAGCGCTCGCATTTCAGTTGCAACTTTTTTATGTTCTTCAGACGCGACTTGGTTCATTACACGGCTAATCGATTTCAATACATTAATAGCTGGGTATTGTCCTCTTTCAGCAAGCTTACGATCCATAACAAAGTGTCCATCAAGGATTCCTCTCACTGCATCTGCTATAGGTTCATTCATATCGTCACCGTCGACGAGTACTGTATAAAAAGCAGTAATCGCACCTAGAGCATTCGTCCCAGTTCTTTCAAGCAGTTTTGGTAAAACAGAGAACACAGACGGGGTATAACCTTTGGTTGTTGGCGGCTCACCTACCGCAAGACCAACTTCACGTTGCGCCATGGCAACCCTTGTTACGGAATCCATCATAAGGTTCACTTGAAAACCTAAGTCTCTGAAATATTCGCTAATTGCTGTTGCGGTATAAGCACCTTTTATTCTCATTAAAGCAGGTTGATCAGATGTCGCCACAACGACAATTGATTTTTTCAATCCTTCAGGTCCCAGATCTTTTTCAATGAATTCACGGACTTCACGTCCTCGTTCCCCAATTAATGCAATGACATTAATATCTGCACTACTATTACGAGCAATCATTCCTAAAAGTGTGCTCTTACCGACCCCACTACCAGCAAATATTCCAATCCTCTGTCCTTTACCCATTGTTAGTAAAGAATCAATGACCTTTACTCCAACTTGATAGGGTTCATGGATTGGGGGTCTATCTAATGGATTTGGAGGTGATTGTTCTGTTTGATAGTTAGATAGACCTTTTGGAAGTAGCGAACCATCAAGGGGTAATCCTAATGAATCTACAACACTACCAATCAATCCTCTACCGATTTTGACTGTAAGTGGTTTTCCGGTAGATTCTACTAAACAACCTGGACCGATTTCATTCACTTCACCGTAAGGCATGAGAATGATATTTTCGTTATTGAAACCAACAACTTCTGCAATTATTGGTTCCCGATTTTTTGAAGTAGAATGAATGTAACAGACCTCTCCAACGTTTGCTTCAGGGCCTTTGGATTCTATCATTATTCCAATAACCCTAGACACCTTGCCATATCGCTTATAGGCATCTGCTTGTTCAATAACTTCTAAAAGATCATTTAATATCATTGTTTCGACTCCATTACTAGCTCAGATAATGCGCTACGTATTTGTCCAAGCTGTGTATCCACAGTTGCATCAATCTGTCCGAATGGATGTTCAATGATACAACTGTTTTTTTCTAAATCTTCCTTTATATATAAGGAAAGCTTTGTATCTGTTTCTAAAATTCTCTTAAGCTCATCTTTCTGGGTAAGTACAGTTTCATAATTTGTAGGGTGCAAGTAAATTGAAATGATTGACTGATCTTTGATTTCTTTTAATGCAGACCTAACAATATTTAAAAATAAATCCGGATCTTCTTCCAGTCTAGTTTCGATAATTTTTTCCGCGGTATGCATACCAAGTTGAATAATAACGTCTTCAGTTTTTTCTAACGTTTTTTGGTAGTCCACCTTCACTAAATCGACGATATGATTCGCGATCTCGATAGATTCCTCATACGATTTTTTACCAGCGACTTCACCTTGCTTAAATCCCGCTTGATAGCCTTCTGCCTTCGCTTCTTCTACCCATTTTAACTTTTCTTCCTGCCATTGCTCTTTTTCTTGCGCGATCGTAGCTCTAACTTCTTCGAGTAAGTTTTTTTCTTCGCTTTCAGTTTTAATAAGTTCCTGTTTTGCTTTTTCTAATTTATCCAATATCATCGATAATTCATCTTCGGCGCTTACGATATCCACAGGTTCTTTTGGGAGCTCAATTGGTTTAATTTGAATTTTTCGTTGAGAAACTTCCCTATGCTTAATTTTTCTAGACAATGATATCGTCACCTCCGCCACGAGCGATAATGATTTCTCCAATATCCTCGAGTCTGCGGATTGTTCCTACAATTCTTGTTTGAGCTTCCTCTACATCTCTCAAACGTACAGGTCCCATATATTCCATCTCATCTTTAAATGTCTCAGCCATTCTTTGTGACATGTTGTTAAAGACAATCTCTTTCACTTCTTCACTTGCAACTTTAAGCGCTAAACGTAAGTCTTCATTATCAACTTCACGAATGATACGTTGGATGGCACGGTTATCAAGGATTACGATATCTTCAAATACAAACATACGCTTCTTGATTTCATCTGCAAGTTCTGGGTCTTGAGTTTCCAATGCTTCCAATATGGTTCTTTCCGTACTTCGATCGACTCCATTAAGAACTTCAACAACTGCTTGAATACCACCAGTTTGCGTGTAATCCTCTGTTAAGGACATTGATAGATTACTCTCTAGAACCCGTTCAACTTGACTAATGATATCTGGAGAAGTTGAATCCATCGTTGCAATTCGTTTTGCTATATCAGCTTGTACATCTTGAGGAAGCTCAGATAAAATCTGTCCAGCTTGCTCTGGGTCAAGATAAGATAGAACGAGTGCAATTGTCTGTGGGTGTTCACCTTGTATAAAGTTCAGCACCTGTTGTGGATCCGCTTTTCTGGCAAAGTCAAACGGCCTTACCTGTAACGAAGAGGTAAGGCGATTGATAATATCTGAAGCTTCTTTAGAGCCAAAAGCTTTCTCTAAAACGGTTTTCGCGTAACCAATTCCACCTTGAGTAATATAATCTTGAGCAATTGCAATTTGATGGAATTGCTCAATGATTTCTTCTTTCATATCTGAATCTACTTTCTTAACAGAAGAAATCTCTAAGCTCAGCTTTTCGATTTCTTCTTCTGAAAGATGTTTGTATACTTGGGCGGAAACGTCAGGACCAAGAGAAATTAATAAAATCGCTGCTTTTTGTTTACCACTTAGTTGGTTCTGTCTTGCCATTCTTTCGTTCCTCCTAATCCTATTCTTCACCAATCCAGCTTCTTAATAATTTCGCGAAATCTTCTGGCTGCTCTTTAGCAATTTTTTCTAGCTGTTTTCTACGAATTATTGATTCAGACTCTTCATCTTGAAGCATATCTGGAATTTCCATAGGCGAAGATTCACTCATTGTGACTTCTTCTATAAACTCTTCTTCACTCGTTCGTCGACTGCGTACGAGTAAAACGATTAACAAAATAATCACTGCCAGCAATACTCCTCCAGCAATATAAAACCAAGTTGGTATTGTTGGCGCTGGAGTTTCTGTCATCATAGGATTACTTGTAAACTCTTGAAATACGATTGAAAACTTTTCTTCTGGTGTAACTTCACCATATGTTGTGTCGATAGAAGTAGAAATTATGGAATCTAAAAGAGATGATATTCCTTCTTCAACGGCGTTTTGCTCTTGAAGCGTAAGAAATTCTATTTCATTTCCATCCGCTCCTCTAACATTATCAACCGCAACTTGAATACCTAAGTCTCTAATTTTATATGGGCTTTCAACGATTTCCTTGCGAATTCTATTAAACTCGAAGTTTATCGTTTCTTTATCTAATTCATATTCCCCGTCGTCACCTGTCCCTACTCCTGGATAGTTCGCAACATCGTCTTCCCCAGTTCCAACTACTCCACCACCAGCAGCATTTCCTGAATAGGATTCTTGGATTGTTTCTAAGCTAACAGGTAGACCTTCCATGTTTTCAATATCAACAGGTTCTACTAATTCTTCCAATCTATTTTCTTGAGTGAAATCAACATCGGCTGTAACTGATACAATTACATTATCAGTACCAACCATCGTGCCAAGCATTTGCTGTAATCTTCGTTGAATATCACGTTCTACATCTCTTTTAACGGATTGTTGATACGTATGAGCATTTTGCATCGTATACTGTGAACTTGATTCCAGATCGAAGTATTCAAAATACTGATTCATAATTCCAATATTTTCTTTCTTTAAATTAGGTATAGCTTTTGAAACAAGGTGATAAAGTGTTTGTATTTGATTTCCTTCAAATTGGTAACCTGGCTGCGTGTGAATAACAATCGCTACAGTCGTTTCTCCCATTTGTTCACCAACAAATACAGTCTCTTCAGCGAGGTTAATCATAACCTCGGCATTGTTAATACCTTCAATTCCAGTTATTAGATTAGCTAACTCTGTTTGCATTGCATCGAGTTTCATTATACTGAATTCATTGTCTGTAATTCCAAAAGATGAATTCTCACTAAAAAAAGAATAGTCGATATTCCCACTGCTAGGTATACCTTGACCTGCGAAATCGACGAGCAACCTATCAACCTGATTATCTGGTACAGTAATGGTTGTGCCACCATTTTCTAGCTCATATGGGACACTTCTTGCATCTAATTCTGTTGTAATTTGACTAGTTTCTTGTATGGATAAATTAGAATATAGTGGAACTAGGCCTGATCTCGCATTCGAAGTAAAAAAAGTGATTCCAATAATAAGTAATATAAGAATAATAGCTGAACCCATATAGGTTACTTTTTCACGCTTCGAACGGTTGGCCCAAAATGAAACCACTGATTCTCTCCATTTTATTAGGTTTTCCTTCATGCTACCCTCCAACAAATACATACTGCTCACAAATCATTGTTTAATTATGCAGTTTCTATTTTTAAACAGCTTTAAATTTGCATACGCATAATTTCATTGTAAGCATCAATTGCTTTCTGTTGAAATTGCACAGTAGTTTCTAATGTTATACTCGCTTTTTGCGCTGCAATCATTACCTGATGCAAGTCTTGAGCGTTACCAGAAGCTAATGCATTAGTCATTCGATCCGATTCATTTTGGACATTATTTAAATTTTCAATTGTTCCTTTAAGAATTTCTCCAAAATTGGATTGAGTAGTTGCAGGAGTTGTCACCTTAGAAATTGCTTCATTTTGCAAACCAACTTGTGGGTTAAAATTAATATTCATTGTCATATCTCCTTATCTACTTTACTTACCAATTTCTAAAGCTTTGAGTAACATATTTTTACTTGCGTTTAATGCTGTTACGTTCGCTTCGTAAGAACGTGTAGCACTCATTAAATCGACCATTTCTTGTAATGGGTCCACATTAGGCATTTGAACATATCCAGCAGCATCAGCATCTGGATGATTTGGGTTAAATACCATTTTAAATGGTTGTTGATCTTCTGAGATCACTGTAGCTCTTACGCCACCAGTATTTGCTCTTTGGTTTTGTGCGTTACTTAAGTATGAACTAAAATTATTTCCTTCAGCTTGAAATGAGACTAGCTTCCTACGATAAGGTTCCCATTCACCAGCTTCATTAACGGTAGCTCTTGTAGATTCGCTATTAGCCACATTCGAGGAGACAACGTCCATTCTTAGCCTTTGTGCAGTTAGGGCACTAGCGCTTGTATTTATTCCATAAAAAATAGACAAGTTTAATTTCCTCCTCTCAGTACGGTTTGTATGCTACTGAACTTGCCATTTATACGATCTATTAAACTGTTGTAATAAATCTGGTTCGTTGCTAAATCTGTCATTTCTTTATCTATATCGACATTATTTCCATTATGATTGTATGTAGTGTTATTTTTAGTAGTGATTTGATATACAGAATTTGAATGGGTGTTAAATGGGATATGACGAGGGTTTGTTCGTCTTGCTTCCATAGGATTTGCCATCGCATTATTCAATACATCTTTAAATACTACATCCTTTGACTTATAATTAGCAGTATCCACATTTGCGATATTATTAGAAATCGCTCGGTTTTTTGCAGTAGAGTAATCCAATGATCGCTCTAAGTTTTGAATGGTTCCTTTAAACAAGTCCACCTAACATCTCTCCTAAATCTGACATTATCCTACAATAGTTTTAAACCTAAGTACATTGTATTTTAATTCGAACGATAAGTCTATGCTTTTTAGGTAATTTCAAACTAAAGTCACAAAATGAAAACTTTTGACTAGGTAATTATAACTAAATTAGAAAGAAGTTATTAAGAAAAACCAGTTTTCAACTTTGCTAAAACGAAAATTTTGAAATTTTTTCCTATTTTTCGACAATTTTTTACAAAGATTTGTATGCTCAATGGTTAACGAATAGGCAATTGGAATTGAATAGTTTTCTTTAGGTTTTTCCAAAAAAAAAGAAGGATACCTATAAAAGATATCCTTCTTTACAACTATTACATTATTTAGATTTATCTTGAACGTAGTTTCTCAAGTTCTACTAGGAACTTATCATTAAGTACTTTAATATAAGTACCTTTCATCCCCAGTGAGCGTGATTCAATAACACCAGCACTTTCTAGTTTACGGAGTGCATTAACGATTACTGATCTTGTAATTCCTACGCGGTCAGCAATTTTACTTGCTACTAGAAGACCTTCGTTACCATTTAATTCTTCAAAGATATGGTCGATAGCTTCTAATTCACTGTATGAAAGTGAGCTGATTGCCATTTGTACAACAGCTTTGCTACGTGCTTCCATTTCAATTTCTTCTGTTTTCTCATGAAGAATTTCCATTCCAACTACTGTAGCACCATATTCTGCTAATAATAGATCATCATCATTGAATGCATCTTGTACGCGTCCAATAATTAATGTACCTAAACGCTCGCCACCACCGATAATAGGAACAATTGTAGTTAGGCCATCTCTGAATAAATCTTTGTTCTCAACAGGGAACACAGTATGTGGGCTATCAATATCCAGGTTAGATGTTGTCTCATGGATATTATACAGACCTTGCGTATAATCTTCTGGGAATTGTCTTTCTTCTAACATAGATTTCATACGCTCATTCTCAACTTCTTGTGTAACAGCTACTCCAAGTAATTTCCCTCTACGGCTAACGATATATACGTTGCCACCAATAACATCTCTTAATGAAGCAGACATTTCATTGAAGTTAACTGACTTTCCTGTAGCTTTTTGTAGCATTGCATTAATTTTTCTTGCGCGATCTAATAGTTTCATAATAATCCTCCATTTTTTTAGGTTTTTATAGTATAAATTGGCTTAAGTTTTTGTTCTTCACTATGTTTGCTAACTTTTGATCAACATAGGAAGGGGTAATTTCAATTTTTTCCATTGTTATATCTGGTGCTTCAAATAGTAAATCTTCTAGTAATTTTTCTAAAATTGTATGCAGTCTACGTGCACCAATATTATCCGTATCCTGATTCACTTGAAAAGCTACGCTTGCTATACTTTCTATAGCTTCGTCTGTAAATTCAACTTTTATACCTTCCGTTTCTAGCAAAGCCATGTACTGCTTTGTTAGAGCATTGGATGGTTCAGTTAGTATTTGTTTGAAATCCTCAACGGATAGTTTTTCCAATTCCACTCGAATCGGGAACCTACCCTGGAGCTCAGGTATTAAATCTGACGGCTTCGACATATGAAATGCCCCAGCAGCTATAAATAATATATGGTCTGTTTTCACTGGACCATGTTTCGTAACTACTGTCGATCCTTCAACAATTGGCAAGATGTCTCTTTGAACCCCTTCACGAGAAACATTCGCACTATCCTGCCCTGTTCCGGCTACTTTATCTATTTCATCAATAAAAATAATACCGGCTTGTTCTGCTCTTACAGTAGCACTTTGCGCAATTTCTTCCATGTCAATAAGCTTTTGTGCTTCTTGTTGAGTTAGGATGCCTCGCGCTTCTTTAACTGGTAATTTACGCTTCTTTTTCTTTTGTGGCATAAATTGTCCGAAGGCGTCCTGCATATTCATACCCATTTGTTCCATACCCGAACCCTGTAGCATATCAAACATAGAAGGTGGTGTTTCAATGATTTCTATAGAAACTAATTTCTCTTCTAATTCACCAAGTGCTAGCAAGCGCTCGACTTGTTGACGTTTATTGCGGATTTCTTCATTTTTATTACTTTCCTCATTTGATTCGTCATCCATATCAGGCTGGTTTGCAAAGAGCATTTCAAATGGGTTTTTAATAGAATTTTGTTTTTTCGCTTGAGGAACTAGTAATTCTACCAATTTTTTATTCGCTTCTTTTTCAGCAACATCTTTTACTTCATTTAGTTTCTCTTCTTTAATGATACGAACGGACATTTCAACCAAGTCTCGTACCATTGATTCCACATCGCGTCCGACATAACCAACCTCAGTAAACTTTGTCGCTTCTACTTTAATGAATGGTGCTCCAACCAGTTTGGCTAATCTGCGAGCAATTTCAGTTTTCCCTACACCTGTTGGGCCGATCATTAAAATGTTTTTTGGAACAATTTCATCTTTGATATCATCATCAAGTTGCATTCTTCTATACCGATTCCTAAGTGCAACTGCAACAGAACGCTTTGCTTTATTCTGGCCAATGACATACCTATCCAACTGTTCAACAATTTGTTTTGGAGTGTACTCCATTCCCATAGTTCGCTGCTTACCTCCTACTAGTTAAGTACTTCTAAAGTTAACTGGTCATTCGTAAACACACAAATTTCACCAGCAACTTCTAATGAAGTTCTAGCAATTTCCTCAGCCGTTAACGAGTTTGCATGTTTTACAAGTGCTCTTCCTGCACTTAGTGCATAATTCCCACCTGAACCAATCGCAAGTATCCCATCGTCTGGCTCAATTACTTCTCCAGTTCCAGATACCAAGTACATATTTTCTTTATTCATAACGATTAGCATGGCTTCTAGTTTTCTTAGAACTCGATCACTGCGCCACTCTTGCGCTAATTCCACTGCAGCACGAGTTAGGTTTCCGTTAAATGCATTTAATTTACTTTCAAACTTTTCAAAGAGTGTAAAAGCATCCGCAACAGATCCAGCGAAACCAGCTAGTACTTTACCATTGTGAAGCTTACGAACTTTTTTAGCTTTGTGTTTCATGACTACAGCATTTCCCAATGTTACTTGACCATCACCACACATCGCACACTGTCCATCATGCTGAATGGCAAAAATAGTAGTTGCATGCATTTGATTCGACATTCAAATCACCCCTATCATTACTTGTTTTGATCATTTGCTCTTGGATGTGTTTTCATATATACATCACGCAAATGGTCTTTCGTAACATGTGTATAAATTTGTGTTGATGATAAACTTTCATGACCTAATAATTCCTGGACTGTTCGTAAGTCAGCCCCTTCATTTAGCAGGTTTGTCGCAAATGTATGTCTTAATTTATGTGGGTGTAGATGAATGGTAAGTGCTGCTCTTTCAACTATTTTATTTAATACATGTCGAATACCTCTTGTGGTCAACGGACCACCTCTGGCGTTAAGAAATAATACATCTTTTGAAGAATCCTTTGATTTCTCTAATAGTGTTCTTCTACCTTCATTTATATATCTTTCTAAAGCAACTTCTGCATAACTACCAAACGGAACATATCTTTCTTTACGGCCTTTTCCTTTAACAAATATAGTGCCAATTGAAAAATCAATATCTCCTAAGCGTAACCCTTGGCATTCGCTTACTCGAATGCCCGTGCCATAAAGAATCTCTAAAAGCGCTTGATCTCTTTGGCCTAACGGATCCGTTAAATCATTCACATCAAACAATTTTTCCAATTCCTCTTTATATAAAAAACCAGGAATCTTTTTTTCTGCTTTAGGGAAATGAATATGAACGAAAGGATTTGTATATGTTTCATCTTCTCTTTCGAGAAAACGATAGAAACTACGTATCGTTGAAATTTTTCTAGATACAGATTTTCTGCTTAATTTTCTGTCATACATTTTCGTAAGATACAAACGAATAAGCTGATGATCAACATCTTTTAATTTCTCAACCGATTCACTTTCTAAAAACTGAAAGAAAGTTTCTAAATCCTTCTGGTAAAACTGAATTGTGTAAGGAGATGCATTTTTCTCGATTTGTAGATATTCCACAAAGTTTTGACAACTTTCTACAAAACTTTTCACCTTCTCACCCCATTAAAATCTGAATAAATAATAACATACTATATCTTCAAAATCAATTAATTTAACGAAATTAAAACAAAATTCAGAATCGGGCTGATATTTTGTATAAAGTTAAGGGACGGGGCTTGTACCTGCTATTCGTGAATAGGGAAATGAAGATTTGTTTGTCCATTGGATATTATATTGAGTTATTAATTTTTAGTCAATTTTGTAGTATTAATTTTTTTAGAAGAATATGAATTGATGAACATTTTGTGAAAATCGCAATTATGAGTTCTCTTGGGGTAATAAAAAAGGCACCACATTTGATTATCTCATAATAAAGATAATTCGTCGAGTGGTTCTGCTTCTTGCTTTTTATTCATTATAACCATTATTTTGATTTATAGAATAACATTATTTACATGGAGCAAGAGAAATATACAATACAAATGCTATTTGTTTATTAATTGAGTAAATTTATATTTTTGACGCTATAAAAGTCCTTAGATCTTGAGAGAAAAAATTTGTACGGAAATATAAATCTATAGGATAATTTCAAATTTAAAAGCAAAAAACTGCTCATATAAAATGAACAGTTAGCTTTGCTCTGCTTCTTTGTATTCACAGTTTGTACATTGTACTTGCACTGCTTTTTTAACTTTTTTCTCTACTAATAATGAATCACACTTCGGACATGGTCTTGCGATTGGCTTATCCCATGATACAAAGTCACATTCAGGGAATTCGTCACAGCCGTAAAAAATTCTACGTTTTTTCGATTTTCTCTCAACGATATTACCTTTTTTACATTTTGGACAACCCACACCAATTTCTTTTAGGATTGCTTTTGTATTTCTACAGTCTGGGAAATTCGAGCAGGCCATAAATGTCCCATATCTTCCCATTTTATAAACCATTGGGTGACCACATTTTTCACAATCAATCCCTGCAGGTTCATCTTTAATTTCAATTTTTTCCATTTCTTTCTCAGCAAATTCGAGTCGCTTTTCAAAATCAGAGTAGAAATTATCAATTACTTCTCTCCACTTTGTATCGCCTTCTTCAATAGAATCAAGATCTCTTTCCATCTTCGCTGTAAAATCAACATCGATAACTTCTGGAAAATACTCTTCTACTGATTCACTCACAATCGTACCAAGTTCTGTTGGAATAAAGCGTTTATTATCAATAGAAACATAGCCTCTTCGTTGAATGGTATCAAGTGTTGGAGCATATGTTGATGGACGCCCAATTCCTAACTCTTCCATTGTACGTACTAGTCTAGCCTCCGTATATCTTGGTGGTGGCTGTGTATAATGTTGGTTTGGTGTAATTTCTTTTGCATTAACTTCCATACCTTCTTCTAGTTCTGGAAGTAGTTTGTCTTCAACTTTTTTATTATCATCTGTACTTTCAATATAGACCTTCATGAAGCCTGGGAATTTAACTTTAGAACCAGTGGCACGAAATTCCACTTGATTGTTCACTAGGTGGATAGTCATCGTATCCATTAGGGCTGTAGCCATTTGACTTGCTACAAATCTTTCCCAAACCAGTTTATATAATTTATATTGGTCATTAGATAATACTTCTTTTAGAGATTTTGGTGTTCTAGCAATAGCAGTAGGTCGAATCGCTTCGTGTGCATCTTGTGCACCTTGCTTTGCCTTACTTTCTTTATTAGCACCTAAATATTCCTTGCCATACGTCTCTTCAATATAATCTATTGCTTCCAGCTTAGCTGTATTAGAAATTCGAGTTGAGTCTGTACGCATATACGTGATTAAACCGGTTATACCACCAGCTTTACGACCTAAATCAATTCCTTCATATAATTGCTGGGCAATCATCATTGTTTTTCTCGCTCTAAAATTCAACTTTCGAGCAGCTTCTTGTTGTAATGATGAAGTGATAAAAGGTTTAGCAGGATTACGTTTTCTATTACGTTTATTCACTTTATCTACATTAAACGTTTCACCTTTTAGCTGCTTTTGAATTTTTTCAACATCTTCTTTGGATTTTAATTCTACTTTTTTACCATCAACTCCGTAGAATGCTCCATCAAATACTTCTTTGTCTTTTTCAAAGTTCGCTTCAATTGACCAGTATTCTTCTGGTATAAACTTTTCAATTTCTTTTTCACGATCAATAATCATTTTTAAAGCTACGGATTGAACCCTTCCAGCACTTAATCCTTTTTTTACTTTCTTCCATAATAAAGGACTAATATTGTACCCAACAAGTCTATCCAAAATTCTTCTCGCTTGTTGTGCATCTACTAAATCTAGATTAATGGTTCTAGGCGTCTTAAATGATTCCTTAATAGCATCTTTTGTAATCTCATTAAATACAACACGACTTTCAGCATCTAAGTCAACATTTAAACTATGTGCTAGATGCCAAGCAATGGCTTCCCCTTCTCTGTCCGGGTCAGCTGCGAGATAAACTTTTTTTGCTTTTTTAGCTGATTTTCTTAATTCTTTTAACACATCGCCTTTACCACGGATTGTAATATATTTCGGTTCATAGTTATTTTCAACATCTACACCCATTTGACTTTTTGGTAAATCACGAACATGTCCCATTGAAGCTTTTACTTCATATTTTTTCCCTAAATAACGTTCAATTGTTTTCGCTTTTGCTGGCGATTCAACAATTACTAGATAATCTGCCATAATATTTCCTCCTAAAATGAGGTTAGTAAATTGAAATCCTAACTTATACTAAAGAGTATAACCCGTTTTGTCAAACTTTCTAGTTAATGTATTCAATTATTATTAGAAAAATTACTCAAATTGCTCTGCTCTTTGTAGCCAGTCTTCTCGGATATCATTTGCACTTTTTGTTAATTTTGCACCGTCTTGAATTAATAGGTTACAGCCTTTCGTTTGTGGTATTAAAGGTGATCCTGGTACGGCGAAAACATCTCTCCCCTGATCAAGAGCTTGTTCGACAGTTATCATCGTACCACTTCTTTCCATGGCTTCGATAACTAGAGTACCAAAGGATAAACCACTAATGATGCGGTTTCTTTCGGGAAAGTGGTATTTAGCAGGTCTTAAATCTGGTGGATATTCACTTAATATTAATCCTTGTCTGGCAATTCGATTAAAAATAGAAGTATTCTCCTTAGGATAAATATACTCAAAACCGCCACCTAGTACAGCAATTGTTTTCCCGCCTTGATTTAATGTAATCTCATGTGCAAATCCGTCTATTCCTTTTGCCATTCCACTTATAATTACCCAGTTTTCATGAATCAGTGGATTTATGATAAATTCCATTTTTGATTTTGCTTCATTTGATGGATTTCTTGTGCCAATAACACTTAAACTAGGTTTTTTGTTTAAAAGAGTTGTATCTCCCAGCGTATATATGACGAGTGGAGCGTCATTGATTGTACGTAATGAATTTGGATAAATTTCATCAAAAAGAGTTATGATTTTATATCTTTTGATATCTTGAATGACTTTCTGTTTTAATTCTTCATTATGAAGGGATTGGTAAAATAGAACGGCTTTATTTTGTGGAATAGAGAATTGAAGACTTAGCTTTTTAGGAGACATTTTGTAGATGGATTCAAGAGTTGGGTCAAATTTGAGGAACTTACGTATTGTGTTTCTGCCAATGCCTCTTGCTCGGTGAACATGGATTAATCGATATCTAATTGCTTTCAATAATTTCACTTCCTTCTGTTTTTATAAAAAGGGCTTAAAAGAATTAACTTTTAAGCCCTTCATTATTATATTAATGTGTCTTACACTTTTCGTCTAGGCCTTTTTCTTTTAGGACTCTGATCATTGTTTCGCCCATAACTGCTGGTGTTTCTGCTACAGCAATTCCGCTTTCTTTCATAACGCGAACTTTTTCTGCTGCTGTACCTTCCCCACCAGAGATGATAGCACCAGCATGTCCCATACGTTTTCCTGGAGGTGCTGTTGCTCCACCAATAAAGCCTACGACAGGTTTCGTCATATTATCTTTCACCCATCTTGCAGCTTCTTCTTCAGCAGTACCACCAATTTCACCGATCATGATTACTGCTTCTGTTTCAGGATCTTTATTAAATGCATCTAATACATCGATAAAGTTTGTTCCATTAACTGGATCTCCACCAATACCTACAGCAGATGTTTGACCATATCCTGCTTGTGTTAATTGATGAACTGCTTCATATGTTAACGTTCCTGAACGAGATACAACTCCGATATGTCCTTTTGTATGGATATATCCAGGCATAATACCAATCTTAGTCTCATCAGCCGTAATTACTCCAGGACAGTTTGGTCCAATCAAACGAGTTTTCTTACCTTCCATATATCGTTTAACTTTAACCATGTCTAATACTGGAATATGCTCCGTAATACAAATTACAAGATCTAGTTCTGCATCCGTTGCTTCGATGATTGCATCTGCAGCAAATGGTGCTGGAACATAAATTACTGAAGCTGTAGCACCAGTAGTTTTTACTGCTTCTTCTACAGTGTTAAATACTGGAACACCTTCTACTTCTGTTCCACCTTTTTTCGGAGTAACCCCTCCAACAATCTTTGTACCATACTCTAACATTTGTTTTGTATGGAATTTTGCTGTACCACCAGTTATACCTTGGACAATTACTTTTGTGTCCTTATTTATATAAACTCCCATTTTGTTTCGTCAATCCCTTCTATAAAGTTACAATAATCTTGTTTTTTGGTCATTACTTTACTAGAGAAACAATTTTTTCTGCTCCATCAGCCATTGAGTCTGCAGGAACAATATCTAGACCAGATTCATTTAAAATCTTTTTACCTAAATCAACGTTTGTTCCTTCTAGACGTACTACTAACGGAATTTCTAAACCTACTTCTTTAGTAGCCGCTACCACACCTTCTGCAATAACGTCACACTTCATAATTCCACCAAAAATGTTTACAAAGATTCCTTTAACATTTTCATCAGAAAGGATAATTTTAAAGGCTTCGGTAACCTTTTCTGCAGTTGCTCCGCCCCCAACATCTAGGAAGTTTGCAGGGTCGCCACCGTAATATTTAATAATATCCATTGTGGACATAGCAAGACCAGCCCCGTTAACCATACAGCCAATATTTCCATCTAAAGAAACATAGCTTAAATCATGTTTAGAAGCTTCAATTTCTTTAATATCTTCTTCGTCTAAATCACGAAGTTCTTGAATATCTTTATGGCGATAAATCGCATTTTCATCAAAGTTCATTTTCGCATCAAGCGCTAGCACTTCACCATCACCTGTTGTAACAAGTGGGTTAATTTCTGCTATTGAACAATCTTTTTCAACGAAAGCGTTATATAATCCGTCCATAAACTGAACAGCTTTATTAATAAGTTCATGTGGAATATTAATATTGAAAGCTAATCTACGTGCTTGGTATGGTGCCAGACCTACAACTGGATCAATGACTTCTTTAAAAATCTTTTCAGGAGTAGCTGCTGCCACTTCTTCAATCTCAGTTCCGCCCTCTTCTGAACCCATTAACACTACACGTGATGTTGCGCGGTCAAGTACAAGACCGATATAATATTCTTTTTGAATATCACAGCCTTCTTCAACTAAAAGTCTCTTAACCTCTTTACCTTCTGGACCTGTTTGCTCTGTAACTAGTACTTTACCGAGAATCTCATTTGCATATGTACGAACTTCATCGAGTCCTTTGGCAACTTTTACCCCGCCAGCTTTTCCTCGACCACCTGCATGAATTTGAGCTTTAACTACAGTTACATTAGTCCCTAATTTTTCAGCAGCTTCCACAGCTTCATCCACCGTATAAGCAACATAACCCCTAGGAACCTTCACTCCGAAAGAACGTAATAACTCTTTCCCTTGATACTCATGAATGTTCATGTTTCATCCTCCCAAATTTTTATTGCATTACCATTGTATTAAATTAAAAGCTATTTCACAAGAATTAAGATATTAAATCTGCAAACGTTTTATTCACTACCCGCAGATTCTTTATCAACTTGGTAAATAAAGGCAAATACTTCTGCTACCAATTGGTATAATTCTTCAGGTATATATTCATTGATATTTAATTCCGCAAGTAATTCTGCGAGAGATGTATCCTCGACAATTGGAACATTATTCTCTTTTGCTACTCTAATAATCTCTTCAGCTACTAATCCTTTACCAGCAGCACTTACAACAGGTGCAGCGTCACTAGATTGGTCATACCTTAAGGAAGCAGCTCTTTTGTATTTATCACTCATATTCGATAGTCAACTCCCTGCTTTTGGGTCTCATTATATCTCTGTTCTACTGGTAGCATTGTTTTTTCTTTTTCTTCAATTTTTTTATATTGAATTGAACCTAACTGATAATCTATTTCTTCTAGACTTTGCTCAAGTTTATTTTTAAAAAGATTCGCTATATCTTTAATCCCTTGTTCATTATTAAAAATAGTGATCGAAACTTTCCTTTGTTGGATATTCATATCAATGACAGTTTCTTTGATTGCACCTAGATTCAGATAAAATAAAATCCTACAATAATCAGGATTGATTTCACCATTTTCATTTTTCTTTCCTTCAAATTCAAGCTCAATATCTTTAATTAATCCTAATCGTTCCGCAGGGATTTGAATTGCTGCTTGCACGACTGTTTGCGATTCATTTACACTCTGGATTTGCATGCCATTTATAAGGTTTACTAATCTAGTATTTGCTTCTGATTGCATTCCTTCAGCATTATTAGCAAGTTGTAGAAGCATCCCTTTAATAGATTCCGATTGATTATTTGTATTTAATTGTTGTAATAATTGTTGTTCATAATCTAAGCCAATCGATTGAATAAAAAGACTCGTTTGTGTTAGGAACTGCTGTCTTGGAGACATTGATAAAAAGTTTTCATCTGATATAGACCTTTGGAAGAGTTTTAGTAAATTCTCTAGTTCACTTCCTTGTTGGAGCGTTTGCATGCCTTGGTATAAAGCAGATAAATGACTAGGAGTGTTTGTTATTTGTTGTAGGGCATTCTCACTAGACACTTGTGAACCTTGGATAAATGGTAAAATATCTCTGGTCAATGAACTTTTCAACGCAGCAAAGTCTTGTTCTGGTAATTTAGTATTCAATAATTGATGAAAGTTAAGTTGTTGACTCCATTGATTAGAAAAACTCTTAACCGCCTGCGTAAACCCAGCGCTTTGCTCCGTAATCCTTGATAATACTTGGCTTAGTTCTTGGGTATTTAACTGGGATGGTAAGGCTGTTAATGGATTCTGATTCGTACCGGTTTGCAACGAATTATTTTGTTGCACATTTGACCAATCTGCTTTCCATGTTGAAAAGTCCGTGTTTAACGGGAGCATACCTAGACCTTGTAAAGTTCGAAACAACCCTTGATTATTACTAGAATTCTGCGATAAAACTTGATTTGAAAGAGCTGTTTGGAATGTTTGAGGCTTATCAATTAAAGTACTAACCAAGCGTTGTAAATTTACTTCTATTGCTTGTCTTTGGTTATTTGTTAGAGGCATTCCGTCTGATGTATTCATTTGTTGTATAACAGCACTAAGTTGAGATGTTATCGAAGATCTCGTTACTTCAGTCAAAGCACTAAAAATAGAGCTGTTAATAGGTAATTTCCTATCTATCATATGTGTCAGCACATCGATTGCAGCTGGTTTATTCTTCGCGTTTTTTAAAAGTGCCACAGACTGAGCTAATTGAGAGCTCTCAAATGGTATTTTTAAGCGAATAAGTTGATCAACCAATTGAATATTTGCTCTGGATTCTTTAATACCCAATTGTTGTAATAAACGTCCTAAATCAACTTGACCATTAGACGTTGATGCTTGATTGATCACTTTTAATTGAATAACATCTGATGTGGATTGGACCTGAAAATGATACTTTGATCCAACTTCAAGACCTACTTCTAAATTAGCAACTAATTTTTGGTTCCCTAATTGAATTTCAGCTTTATTCTCGGGATATAATTTTAAAACTTTTCCTTGAATAATCTGACCTGCTCTCAACGTTTGGCGTTCCGCTGGTGCTAGCTTCACAGATTGATTCACTTTGTTTAAATTATAAATATTCAAGGATTATCCACCTCATTTAGATTTACAAGACATTTCTTACAGGTGCAAAAGACACCCTATGATATGGGGAAGCCCCATTAATCTTTAAACTATCCATATGCTTTTTCGTACCATATCCCATGTTTGAATTGAAATCATACATCGGATACTTATTATGTATTTCTTTCATTATTCTATCTCTTGTAACCTTTGCTAAAATGCTTGCCGCTGCAATCGAAATGCTTTTTGCATCTCCTTGAATAATAGACTCTGACTTGCAGGGTAAATTATCTAATGCAACTGCATCAAGTAATGCATAATCAGGTGCAACATCTAAACCATTTATTGCTTGGATCATTCCATATTTTGTTGCTTCAAGTATATTCATTTGGTCGATTTCGGTATTCGAGACAATCGATATCTTATAACTCATTGCTTGATCTTTAATAAAATCGAAGTATGTTTCTCTTTCATTTTCGGACAGCTTTTTTGAATCATCTAAGCCTAGTAGTTTAAAATCAGCTGGTAGAATGACCGCCGCTACAACTACCGGGCCAGCTAAAGGTCCTCGGCCTGCCTCATCCACACCAGCTATGTTTTGATAGCCATTTTCTCTTGCGCGCTTTTCATATGCTGTCATTGTTAAAAACTTTAACTCTAATTCTTCTTGTTTTGCTTGCTGTTTCTCGTATCTCTTTATAAGAGCTTGGACACCTTTTCGAGTGTCAGTTTTTAGTTCATCTAATAGTTGATTGTCAATTTTGTTTTCTTCAAACAACTGTCGTATAACAGTAATTGATGATTTATTCATATTGTTAATTTACTCCCTAATACTACATTTTAAATCTAATAATTCGGTGTTTCTAAAGTTATTCTTCCTAATTTACCGCCGCGTAAGTCTTGTAGGAATAGTTCTGAAACTTTGTCGAAGTTTACTTCGCCACCGCTTTCAAGTGCTCCGCGTTGTTTCCCTATTGTTTCAAACACTTCAAGCATATCATCCATCACTGAAGTCACACCATAGCGTTTATTTAAAAATGTAGGGTAATGCTCTTGCATATAGCGAATCGCAAACACAACGATATCTTGTAAGGATAAAACTTGATCCTTAATCGTACCAATTGCTGCTAATCGATAACCAACTGCTTGATCTTCAAATTTCGGCCAAAGTATCCCTGGGGTATCAAGTAATTCAAAGTCTTTCCCAATTTTTATCCATAGTTGTTGCTTTGTGATTCCTGGACGATCACCAGTTTTTGCGGCTTTTTTATTTGCCAGACGATTAATTAAAGTCGACTTGCCAACGTTTGGTATGCCAATAATCATTGCTCGGTGTGCTCTTGGTGCAATACCTTTTGCTTGTAATTTCTGCATTTTTTCTTGTCCGACTTTTTTTGATAATGCAATTACTTTTTTAATATCGCCTTTGTCGTTTGCATTTACTGCGGTTGCGGGGATATCTTTTTCTTTATAATAATTTAACCATTTATCAGTTATAGCTGGATCAGCTAAGTCACTCTTCATTAAAACTACTATTTTATTCTTATTTTGCAAAACATCATGTAACATCGGGTTTTCCGATGATAATGGAGCTCTGGCATCGACAAGTTCAATGACAAAGTCTACAAGTTTTAATTTTTCTGCTACCTCACGTTTTGCTTTGGCCATATGGCCGGGAAACCATTGAATAGACATACTCTTTCCTACTCTCCTACAAATTGTATACGATCAAATGGCCAGTATATAAAGCTTGCCTCGCCAACAATTTCATCCATTGAAACTACACCTATTCTCCGACTGTCAGTAGAATCTCCACGGTTATCTCCTAAGACAAATACATGACCTTCAGGTATCTCGGAATGCCCACCAGGCAACCCTTCTAACGTAAAGTCTGTTCGAGCACTACTTAACTCTTCATTTGCATCGGATAAAAAATTCTCTTCTACTGGCTCGCCATCAATATGTAACACATTATCAACTACTGCTACATGCTCACCTGGTAATCCGATAACTCTTTTAATAAAATCTTTTTGCATTGGTGCATGGAAGACTATAACATCAAATCGTTCAGGTTCACTAAAGTAATAACTAAATTTATTAACAATCATTTGGTCACGGTCATGCAATGTTGGCAACATAGAAGGACCATCAATAATTATTGGTGCAAATAAAAACATACGTACAATAAATGCAAGACCTAAAGCTACCAATAGAGCTTTCAGCCATTCTAACCATTCTTTTTTCTTTTTCTTAGCCATAAATTCTCCTCCGACATCAGTTATCCTTTATCCTTATCATTTTATATAGGAATAATACTATTATAACACCTAATCTACTAGGAAAGTATAGAAAAAAGAGCTTGAACAGTTTTGTTCAAGCTCCCTTTGATTTTTAAAGTTTTCATTCGGATTGTGATTATCTGCGCTCTTTAATACGAGCAGCTTTACCACGTAATTTACGTAAGTAGTAAAGTTTCGCACGACGTACGCTACCTTTACGAACAACTTCAATCTTTTCAAGTCTTGGTGAATGTACAGGGAATGTACGTTCAACACCAACACCATAAGAAATCTTTCTTACTGTAAATGTTTCGCTAATTCCACCGTTTTGACGTTTGATTACAACACCTTCGTATATCTGAATACGTTCGCGTTCTCCCTCAACAACCTTAACGTGGATTTTAACTGTATCACCAGCACGAAAATCTGGGTGATCTGTACGAAGCTGATCTTTTGTGATATCTGCAATAAGATTTTGCATTTGCTTCACTCCTTCCAAACCAATGCTCTTGCCTCAATAGGAAACAGCGGAACATCGTTTATACGTGCATAAGCACAACAATAAATATACCATAAACCTAGTTATAATACAATATAGTTTATAAAAATTTTAATTATCATCATATATTTACTAGGATTTATTTATTAATCATTCGTTTCCTTTAATTTCTTTTAAGATTTGTGCTTCTTCTTCGGTAACCTCATAGGTTTCAAGTAAGTCTGGACGTCGCTCGATCGTGCGCTTTAATGATTCGGTTTTTCGCCATTTATCAATATGTGCATGATTTCCCGACATTAACACTTCAGGAACCTTCATTCCACGAAACTCTGCTGGTCTTGTATAGTGAGGGTGTTCCAGAAGTCCAGTGGAAAATGAGTCCTGTGGTGCTGAATCTTCATTTCCTAGCACATCAGGGATTAAACGTACAACACTATCTACAACAACCATTGCGCCAAGCTCTCCACCAGTTAAAACATAGTCTCCGATAGATATTTCATCAGTAACTAGGCCTGTACGTATTCTTTCATCGTAACCTTCATAATGTCCACAAATAAAAATCAAGTGTTCTTCTTTCGCTAACTCTTCTGCTTTCTTTTGCGTATAAGGCTCTCCCTGGGGACACATTAGCACAACTCTTGGGGGAGTTTCTTTATCTTTTGTTAATGACTCCACGGCATCAAAAACAGGCTGAGCTGTAAGCACCATTCCTGCTCCTCCACCATATGGATAATCATCGACTTTTTGATGTTTATTCGCTGAAAAGTCTCGGAAGTTTACTAAGTTATAGCTAAACTTATTTTTCTCGCGAGCTTTTTTTAATATAGAAGATTGAAATACGCCATCAATCATTTCAGGAAATAATGTTAAAATATCGATATGCATTAATCAAGCAGTCCTTCCATCGGTTCAATCACAATTCTTTTATCATTAATATTGATATCTTTCACAACTTGGTCAATATATGGGATGAGCGCATCTTTCATGCCTTTTCGTTCTACAACCCACACATCATTAGCACCTGGAGCCAAAATTTCCTTTACTTTACCTAATTTTTCACCTGAGGATGTAAATACTTCACAGCCAATGATTTCATAGTAATAGAATTCATTCTCATCTAAATCTGTTAGCTGATCTTCCCGAATTTTTAAATACGAACCTTTATACTTTTCCACGTCATTAATATTGTTATACCCTTCAAAATAAAGCAGGTCAAAGCCTTTATGTACTCGATGGGCAGATATTACTAATGGTAGATGTTTTCCATCACTTTCGATATATACCGTTTCACCAACATTAAAGCGCTCTTCAAAATCCGTGATTCTTTTTACTTTGACTTCTCCACGAATACCATGCGTATTAACTATTTTCCCAATGTTAAACATTTTTATTTCCATGTAATCACCTACTTATCTAATCTAACGACAATATCGTCTTTTATTACAATTGCTTGGTCCCTAATTAGGGATTCGAAATCCATTCCAACGCTTACTTCAACAAGAGTTTCAACTTCACTTTCAACGATCTCGCTGCCTATTTCTAATAATTCTAGCTGTTCTTCTTTCAATTCTATTAGTTTGATATCATCGATTCGTTTATCGATTTGTTCCTGAAAACGATGTTCTACTTCTCGTTTGGAAATACCAGGTTTACTTTTTAATTTTCTTTTCTCAAAAAGTAGTTGTTGACACTCTTGTTCAAGTCGCATTTTTTGGTCTTCGAAGTTTTTCTTGATTTTATTCTTACTTTTTTCTGTGATGATTTGCTTTACTAAAGTTTTCTTTATTATTTTCATTAGCAGCACTCTCCTCCCCCAGAAGAAAATATCCAATGCTTTAAAAATGACTAAGTCAAAATTTATAGTTGTTATGAGCACAAACCCGCTTCGGAAATATACTACGCTTTCCGCGGGCGGCTGGTGAGCCTCCTCAGTCGCAAGCGACTTGCGGGGTCTCACCGTTGCCTTCCATCCCGCTGGAGTCTCCGTATATTTCCGAAGCTGATTTTACTCTTACTATTTCTTAATCGAAGAAGTCTTAACATCAAATTTCAACAGGACCCTATAAATAAATATGCAAAAGGGAAAGAAGAACCTTGAAAGGCTCCTTTCCCTTTACATAATATCTAGATAGATTCGTTTGTTATCATCCGTTTTCGTTGCATACACAACTGTACGGATTGCTTTTGCAATACGTCCATTCTTGCCAATAACCTTGCCTACATCTTCTTCATGTACTTGAAGATGGTAAACGATTTTCGTTTCTTCTTCTCTTTTAGTCACAACAATATCCTCGGGATAATCGACTAGAGAAGTGACGATAGTTTCGATTAGGGCTTTCATGGTATCACGCTACTTTGCTTGATTTTTTTGCTCATGGAATTTTTGCATAATACCTTCGTTAGAGAAAAGATTACGAACAGTATCGCTTGGTTTTGCACCATTAGCCATCCATGTAAGTGCTTTTTCTTCATCAATTTTAACTTCAACCGGGTTAACTACCGGGTTATATGTTCCAATTTGTTCGATTTGACGTCCATCACGTGGTGAACGAGAATCAGCTACAACAATACGATAGAATGGATTTCTTTTAGAACCCATACGTTTTAGACGAATTTTAACAGCCATTAATTGCACCTCCATTAATATAGTTACTCACAATTTTAAATTCTAACAGAAAATTTATAGTCTGTAAAGGGTTTTTGCATTACAAATTATTTTTATTTACATAAAAGGAAACTTCATGCCTTTTCCTTTTTTACCTTTTTGCATGTTTGACATTTGTTTCATCATCTTTTTCATTTCCTCGAACTGTTTTAAAAGACGATTAACTTGTGAAACGGTTGTACCAGAACCTTTTGCGATTCTCTTTTTTCTGCTGGCATTAATTATGTTTGGTTCATGACGCTCTTGCTTTGTCATCGATCTTGCAATTGCTTCTACTTGAGATATTTGCTTTTCATCGACCTGTGCATTCTTTAGACCTTTCATTTTACCTGCACCTGGTAACATACCAAGTAAATCGTCAAGTGGACCCATGCTTTTTACTTGTTCCATTTGCTCTAGGAAGTCATCAAATGTAAAGGACATCGTGCGCATTTTTTCTTCAAGTTGTTTTGCTTTCTTTTCATCCACATTGGTTTGGGCTTTCTCAATTAATGATAGTACATCTCCCATACCAAGAATTCTTGAAGCCATACGTTCTGGATGGAAAGGTTCCAATTGATCGAGTTTTTCACCCATACCAGCAAATTTAATTGGCTTATCGGTTACTGCTTTTATGGATAACGCAGCACCACCACGAGTGTCTCCATCTAGTTTAGTAAGAACGACTCCAGAAACATCTAACTGTTCATTAAAACTCTCAGCCACATTAACTGCGTCCTGACCTGTCATAGCATCTACTACTAAGAAAATTTCATCAGGATTTACAGTGGACTTAATTTCCTGTAATTCATCCATTAGATCTGTATCTACATGCAAACGACCTGCTGTATCAATAATTACGTAATCTAAGTGGTCTTCTTTTGCTTTTTCTATCGCTTGTTTTGCAATATCTACTGGACTTACTTCTGTTCCTAAAGAGAAAACAGGCATATCTAATTGTTCTCCGAGTGTTTCTAATTGTTGAATTGCAGCTGGACGGTAAACATCACACGCTACAAGAAGTGGTTTACGGTTATGACTCTTCCTCAAAAGATTCGCCAGTTTACCTGTGGTTGTTGTCTTACCCGCTCCTTGCAAACCGACCATCATAATGACCGTTGGTGGACGATCTGCAACTGCAATTTTACTATTTTCTCCACCCATTAATTCTGTTAATTCATCACGAACAATCTTAACTACTTGTTGACCTGGTGTTAGACTTTCCATTACTTCCTGACCAACTGCTCGTTCTTTAATTCGGTTAATTAAATCTTTAACAACCTTGAAGTTAACATCTGCTTCAAGGAGAGCTAATCGAATTTCACGAGACATTACTTTAATGTCTTGTTCAGATATTTTACCCTTACCTGTTATCTTTTTTATTGTATCTTGTAGGCGCTCGGCTAAGCCTTCAAATGCCATAGAAGGTGTCCTCCTAATCTAATTCTTTTAGTTGTTGTAGTAAATCAAGCAATTCTGTATCTTGATATTTCTTTTGAATTTCTTCAATAATAACAGTTCGCTTGCTAAATTTATCATATAAATGTAATTTCTCTTCATAAGATTCTAGCATTGCCTCAGTTCTTTTAATATTATCATAAACTGCTTGTCTAGAAACGGAGAAAAGCTCAGAAATCTCACTTAAAGATAAGTCCTCTAAATAATACATTTTCATGTATTTTTGTTGCTTAGGTGTTAATAACTCATGATAGAAATCAAATAAGTAATTAATTCGCGTTGTTTTTTCAAGCATATAAACGCTCCTTGTTAAGTGAAATGTCTTTACAGAACATCATAACGAATAAAACGATTTGGTGTCAAGATTACTCTTCTTCTAACATATCCGCAAATAGTCCATAAACAAAAGCACTTGCATCAAATGCTTGTAAATCCCCTACCTGTTCTCCAAGCCCTACATACTTTACTGGGATATCTAGTTCTTTACGAATCGCTAGAACAATACCACCTTTAGCTGTTCCATCCAACTTTGTTAAGACGATTCCTGATACGTTTGTGGCTTGGGAAAACGTTTTTGCCTGGCTTAGCGCATTCTGTCCTGTTGTCGCATCAAGAACTAACAATACTTCATGTGGTGCACCTGGAACTTCTCTTTCAATCACACGATTGATTTTTTCTAATTCATTCATTAGATTTACTTTATTTTGTAATCGTCCTGCAGTGTCACAAATTAAGACATCTGCATTACGTGATTTTGCTGCACGAATACCATCATAAATAACAGCTGCTGGATCACTACCAGCACTTTGTTTTATTACTTCAACGTCTGCTCGTTTTCCCCACTCTTCTAATTGTTCAATAGCACCAGCACGGAAGGTATCTCCAGCTGCCAAAACAATTTTCTTACCTTCAGCTTTTAATTTATGTGCAAGTTTTCCAATCGAAGTAGTTTTACCAACGCCATTTACACCTACGACTAAAATAACAGTCATTCCATCTTTTTGTAAATTTAACGTTTCTACTTCATTATTATCTTCACCGTAATAGATATCTACTAGTTTTTCTGAAATAACATCTTTCAATTGATTCGTTTCTTTAATGTTTTGACGTTTCACTTCAAATTCCAGTTCGTCAATTAAGTCCATTACAGTATTTACACCAACGTCAGCAGAAATTAAAACTTCTTCTAATTCTTCAAAGAAATCCTCATCTACTTTGCGGTAGCGTGCTAAGAGATCATTTAATTTTGTTGAAAACGATCCTCGAGTCTTTTTCATACCTTCTTTATATTTCTCAGATACCTCTTCAACATCTTCTTCTTGTCTAAATCGATTCTTTAATTTATCTAAAAAACTCATTTCTTACAGATTCCTCCTTAAGATTCAATCAGATTTACCGTTTCTTCTAATTTTACTGATACTAATCGTGAAACGCCGGATTCTTGCATGGTCACACCATATAATACATCTGCTTCTTCCATCGTGCCTTTACGGTGTGTAATTACGATGAACTGCGTTTCTTCACGATATTTTTTCAAATACTTAGCAAACCTTGTTACGTTAGCTTCATCAAGAGCCGCTTCAACCTCATCCAGTATACAAAACGGTACTGGCCGCACGCGGAGAATCGCAAATAATAATGCAATAGCGGTTAATGCTCTTTCCCCACCTGATAAAAGTCCAAGGTGCTGTAATTTCTTCCCAGGTGGCTGTGCAATGATGTCTACACCAGTTTCCAAAATATCTTTCGGATCTGTCAGCTTTAATTCTGCTCTTCCGCCACCAAAAAGTTCTTTAAATACAACAGTGAACTCATCCTTTATTGCTGCAAAAGTTGTTTGGAATTTCTCTTTCATTTCAACATCTAGCTCTGCAATCACATGATACAAGGTTTCTTTTGCGTTCACTAAATCAGTTTGTTGTTCTGTTAAGAAAGAATATCTTTCAGAAATACGTTCATATTCTTCGATTGATCCTAGATTAACCGTTCCTAAGCGACTAATTTGCTCTTTTTTCGCTTTGACTATTGCTTTTGAATCCTTCATGTCCTCGGCTTTAACATATTCCTGTCTAGCTCTCTCAAATGTAATCATATATTCAGTCTGTAAGTGATTTAATCTATTTTCTAGATCAACATCTAAACGATTTAACAGAACCTCTTTTTGTTGGATAATAGAAATGATTTCTTGATGACGTTTATTTGTTTCTTTCAACTCTCGTTCTTCATCTTCAATTTTCGTCGTTCTGTCTAATCTTGTTTGACGATTTTCTTGAATGAGAGCTGTTAGTTCTTCTTTTTGTTGTTTCTCTTTCACAATCAATTGCTCAATTTCATCTAATGACTCATCGGATTCTGAAAATTGAACGAGCGCTTCTAATTCATTATTATATTCATTCAATTGCTTTGTAATCATTTTCAATTGATCATGTTGTTCTTCGACTTTAGTAAATTGATTTCGATATCGTTCTTCTTGTGTAGAATGTAAAAGCTTTGTCTCATGAAGCTCATTTTGTATCTCTTCTTGGTTCTGTTTAAATGTTGCTGCTTCTTCATTCAGTCTGTTTATAGTCTGCTGAATTTCTTCCAGCTTTCCTTGAATATCAATTAATTTCTTCTCTAATTCTACTTTACGAGTTTCAAGATATTGTTTTTCTTCCTTAAAAAGCTTTTCTTCTTGATCAAAATTTGAAAGGTTATCATTAATCGATTTGAATTCCATTTCTTTTTCGTGCTGAATGGATTGTAGCTCTTGAACAACCTTTTGCAAATCAAGAAGGGAATCTTCTTTTATTTTTAGATTTTCAATAGCGTTTTTTACTTTATTCTCTTGTTCGTTAACTTTCTTCTCAAAAGCAATCGTACGTTCCTCGTAGTTTACTAATTTACCTCTAATCTCTTCCAATTCTTTGTCTCTCGTAAATAAGGATTGATTCGATTTCTTTGTAGCTCCACCAGACATGGCACCACCTGGGTTAACAACATCGCCATCAAGTGTTACGATACGGTATCGTCTACCAGTTAATTTTGCTATATCATTAGCATCTTTAAGAGACTCTGCAATAAGTACATGACCCATTAAGTGGTTGACAGCACGTTGATAGGAATTGTCTGTATTAACAAGGTCTGCTGCCACACCAATAAAGCCTTCATGACTTTGAACCTTAGCTAAAAGCTGTTCAGGAATAAATCTTTCTTGAATAACTGTTAACGGAAGGAATGTCGCTCTTCCTTTGTTTGTTTTCTTTAGCCAAGAAATTGCGGCTCTCGCAGCTAACTCATCTTGAACAACAATATGCTGTGCTTGTCCACCAAGGACCATTTCAATTGCTGAAACAAATCGACTTGGAACATCAATTAATTCAATAACTGCACCGTGGATTTGTTCAAGCTGTCCGTCTTCTCTCGCTTTTAATACAGCTTTAACTCCATGAAAGAATCCTTGATAATCTTCTTTCATTTCTTCGAGCATTTCTTTTCGAGATTTCATTTTCTCGATATGTTGATAGCCCTGGTATAATTTTGTCTGCATATCTTGAAATAATTTACGTTCTTTTTCAATCTGCTGCTTTAGTTTTGCAATAAGCGCTAGTTTTTCTTGATATTTATGTGTATTATTTTTTAATTTTTCTTCATGTTCAAGCTTGTCTTTTTCGAGACTTTCTCTTAATGAAAGTGCATCATTAAACTTACCGAGTTGCATTTCATTTCTGCCAGTAATTTGTTGCATTTGCTTTTCTATCGATTGCATTTCATTTCTTGATGCAGCTTGCTCATTTAGAAATTCAATATAATCTGATTTCAAATCTTCAATTTGTACTAGAATTTTTTCACTAGTAAAATCTAGTTTATTTTCTAATTCTTTTATTTTTTTCTTGGAGGTTTCTTTATTTTGTTTTAAAACGTCCAAAGCTGTTTGATCTTGTTTCATTTGTAGCTGTAAAGTATCAAGGTTATTAATGACTTCTTGTTTTTGTTCTTCTAGTTTTTGCTTGTTTTCTGTGAAATGTTTTGTTCTCTCAGAAAAAAGTTGCTTTCTTCCTTCAATATTCTCTAGTTGTTTTGTAGATTCCAAGAGTTTTTCTTGTAATTCTTCAATTAGAACATCGGTTTTATAATTGATTTGTTTTTGTTCTTCTAACCATGCTTCTCTTGAATTGATTTGTGTTTGGGTTCTAAGTGCCTTTTCATCTTCTTCTTTTATTTCTACCTGTACGTTCTCCCATTTTCCATGGAGATCTTCAATTTCAGCGATGAGGAGCGCAATTTCCTCTTGTTTTAGCTCTTCTTTGAGTTCTAAATATCTTTTTGCAGTTTGCATCTGCTTTTCTAACGGGGTAATTTGTGTTTCGATTTCAAAAATAATATCTTCGACTCTGTTTAAATTTTCTTGTGTTTCAGCTAATTTATATTCTGACTTCTTTTTTCGTTGTTTATATTTTAAAACTCCTGCTGCTTCTTCAAAGATGGTTCTTCTTTCTTCAGCTTTCGAACTTAGGACTTCTTCAACTTTTCCTTGGCTAATAATGGAGAATGCTTCGCGACCTAATCCGGAGTCCATAAATAAATCAATAATATCCTTTAAACGACAGGATTGTTTATTGATGTAGAATTCACTTTCACCTGAGCGATATACTCTCCTCGTAACACTGACTTCATCATAATCTAATGGTACAGCTTTGTCGGAGTTATCAAGGACAAGTGTTACTTCTGCGACGTTTAATGCTTTTCTCGTATCGCTTCCTTGGAAAATAATATCTTCCATTTTTGAACCACGTAATGACTTTGCCGATTGCTCGCCAAGTACCCAGCGAATGGCATCTGTAATATTACTCTTACCACTGCCATTAGGACCTACTACTGCCGTTACGCCAGGAACAAAGTCTATTGATATTCTTTCGGCAAAAGATTTAAAGCCGACACTTTCTAATCTTTTTAGATACATAGTAATTCTCCTATTTATAAAAAAAGCTATTATTCGAACAAACCATCTAATTTATAGGCTCTTCAACTTATATATTTTATCACAATCCCGCATGCAAAAGAAGTAACACCATGATATAACTTCATTTTAAATAGATCGTTGGTTAATTTAATTCAGAACACAGTGTGGAATCCGAGTTCAGCAGTTATAAATTTAGATTAAAGATGTCGCTCCGGGAAAAACGTACTTCGCGCATCCTAGGGCATGGCCTCAGCCTCGACGCATAGGACGTGCTAATGCAGACGTTGCCACAGGACGTGGCGTACTTAGTCTGCCTCGATTCGCTGCGGGATCTTCGCCTCATGCTATTCCCGTTGGAGTCTCCGTACGTTTTTCCTCCGCTGAATCTAGCTGGTTGAAGATATAATGCAATTGCAATTTTCTAGTGCTGAACTGCTCCGTACAAATACACTTTTATACCTTATCCACTCTTAAATGATTAAACTATATATTAATAAAATACGCTAAACATAGCGCAAGAAAAAATACACGGAGATTCCAGTGGGAAAGCGAAGACGATATGACCCCGGAAGAGGTGTTCTTCCTCTGAGGAGGCAAATCGCGAGCCCACGGAAAGCGTAGTGTATTTTTTCTGGAGCGATGCTTCCGCTTATTACTCAGAATCAAACTAATCAACACATTATATCAATTGAGTCTTGTATTTAAGTTTGGGTATCCGTATAATTCTATAAAGTAAGAAGTATATTTAAAACCATTAACAGGGAGGAAGTTTGAATATGAGTCTGGAACAAGCTACCGAGGAGAATCTCTCGATTATGCTTAATGAGTTAGCAGATCATTTAAAAGTTGCTAATCGTGGGCTATTTGATGTCGAGGATTATGATATAGCAAAATATGAAGATTTGAAATTTATACATGATATTGTCGTACAAAAAGGAAGACTTAGCGCTTTAGAAACAAAAGCATTTGTTGATGAGTTAGCGACAATTCGTAAAAAATAATAAGAATCAGTGGAGCATATCCACTGATTCTTATTATTTTTCCTGAGCATTTAAATAATCAATTGTTAATTCAGCAGCACGTTGCTCCGCTTCCTTTTTAGAACGCCCACTGCCTTTCTTAATCACTTGATCATTTATTAATACTTGGGCAACAAATTCTTTATCATGAGAAGGTCCTTTTTCTTCAACTATCTCATAAGAAATCTTTTGGTTTTTCTTTTGTTGAACTAATTCTTGAAGCTGACTTTTATAATCCATCGCATGCGAAAAAGCACCAATATCAATCTTCTGTAAAACATGTGTATCCAGAAATTCAATTGCTTTGTCAAAACCTAAATCAAGATAAACCGCTCCTAAAAACGCTTCGAAGACATCAGCTAAAATTGCTGATCGCTCGCGGCCACCCGTTTGTTCTTCACCGCGCCCTAATAATAAATATTGTCCAAAATTCAATTCCTTGGCAAATTTCGTTAAAGACGGCTCACAAACAATTGCTGCTCGTAACTTTGTCATGTCACCTTCAGCTAATTTAGGTTGGATCTTGTAAAGGTACTCTGACACACCTAACTCAAGTACAGCATCACCTAAAAATTCTAGACGCTCATTATCTGTAAAAGGTTGGGCTCGATGCTCATTCACATAGGATGAATGCGTAAAAGCTTGTTTCAATAGTTGCTTTTGATTAAAACTTATATTAAATTGCTGTTCTAGTTCGTGTACATCCATACAGTTCACCTCTCAGTAGAAAACATGTGAAAGTCCCGCGTTAAAGCGAGACTTCCTTTTTATTATTGAGAAACACTGTTTATGTAGTTAACAGCATCACCTACTGTATTAATTTTTTCAGCTTCCTCATCTGCAATTTCCATGTCAAATTCATCTTCAAGCTCCATTACAAGCTCAACAACGTCAAGAGAGTCTGCTTCAAGGTCATCTTTAAATGAAGCTTCCATTGTAACTTTCTCTTCTTCCACGTCTAGACGATCAACAATAATTTCTTTTACGCGATCAAAAACGTCTGCCATATTATTCACCTCCCTTCAAAATTTTATTACACTACATAATCATTCCACCATCAATATGAAGTGTTTGTCCTGTAATATAATTTGCATCCTCTGATGCTAAAAAGCGAACGACTTTCGCTACATCCTCAGGCTCCCCAAATCTAGCTAAAGGAATCATGTTTAACATCATTTCTTTTTGGTCTTCATTTAATTCATCTGTCATGTCCGTTGATATAAACCCAGGAGCAACAGCATTTACAAGAATGTTTCGTGAAGCAAGCTCTTTCGCAGTAGTCTTCGTTAAACCAATCACACCGGCTTTTGCTGCAACATAGTTTGCTTGGCCAGGATTACCACCTACACCAACGATAGAAGCTACATTAATGATTCTTCCATTTCTTTGTTTCATCATCTGTCTAGTTACAGCTTTCGTACACAAGAATACCCCTTTTAAATTGATGTTAATCACTTCATCAAATTCTTCTTCCTTCATACGCATGAGAAGGTTGTCTCTTGTTATACCAGCATTATTTACTAGGATATCCAGGCTTCCGAATTCTGTCACTACTTTTTTCACCATATCTTTGACGCTTTGTTCATTAGAAACATTCGCTTGGATTTTAAAAGCTTCCACTCCAAGAGCTTTTATTTCTTCTACTACAGCTGCTGCTTTGTCTTCGCTTCCTGCATAGTTAACTGCAACATTGGCTCCTTGTTTCGCTAACTCCAGAGCTATTGTTCGTCCGATACCTCTTGATGCACCAGTTACTAAAGCTGCTTTCCCTTTTAACATTTATGCATCCTCCTTAAACCACTCAATAAAAGCCTCTAAAGATTGAACGTCTTGAACAGCAAACGTTTTTACTGATCGATCAATTTTTTTAAGTAACCCAGAAAGTACTTTTCCATTACCAACTTCTACAAACGCATCTACATCTTCTTTTAGCATGTTTTCAATTGATTCCTCAAAACGAACAGGAGAATATAATTGTTTAACTAGAAGTTCTTTGATTTGCTCTCGTTCCGTCACAGGTGCTGCTGATACATTTGCATAAACAGGAATCATAGCATTTTCTATTTTTACCTCGTTAAGATATGCAGAAAACTCTTCATTCGCAGCTTCCATTAATCTCGAATGGAATGGCCCACTAACGTTTAGAGGTAAAACTCGTTTCGCTCCAGATTCTTTTAACTTCTCTGTTGCCAATTCAACACCTTTTATGGAACCTGAGATAACAATTTGACCAGGGCAATTTATATTAGCTAAGTCTACAATTTCTTCTGTTATATCTTCAAGAACTTCACTAACCTGTTCTACTGAAAGTCCAAGTACAGCAGCCATTGTTCCCTGCCCACTAGGAAATGCTTCTTCCATCAAACGCCCACGTGTCGCAACAAGGGGAAGTGCCTCATCAAAACTAATAGCTCCAGCTGCAACAAGTGCACTATATTCACCCAAGCTATGTCCTACTGTCATTTGTGGCTGAATTCCTTTTTCAATTAAGATTTGATGAATAGCAATACTTGTTAAAAGTAAAGCAGGTTGTGCATTTTCTGTTTCTGTCAATGTTTCTTTTGGACCAGCAAACATAATTTCTGTAAGATCTTTATTTAGTAATTCATTTGCTTTAGAAAAAAGCTTTTCGACTTGGGGATAATTCTGATAGAATTCTTCCCCCATTCCGACTGCTTGTGACCCTTGGCCAGGGAACATAAAAGCAACGCGCTTCATGAAATCACTCCTCAATATTCATTGTTTCAACCGTTTTTCTAATCGTTTCTGTCACATCATAATCTACCATATGCTTTGCTTGTCTGATTGCACTCAGAATAGCTCGAGCATTTGAAGATCCATGTGCTTTTATAACGGGAGCTTGTAATCCAAATAGTCCAGCTCCGCCATATTCCGAGTAATCCAAACGACTTTTCAATGATTTTAAGTCACTTTTTACCATACCTGCAGCAATTTTCGTTTTTAAAGAAGATGTTAAAACTTCTTTTAATAGAGTGAATACGGTTTGTGCAGTACCTTCAATTGTCTTTAAAGCTACATTACCGCTAAATCCATCCGTAACTACAACGTCTGCAACATGATTAAATAAATCACGGGCTTCTACGTTTCCAATAAAATTAATCGGAGCATTTTCTAAGAGTTCGAATGCTTTTCTTGTCAGTTCGTCGCCTTTGCCAGCTTCCGTTCCGACGTTTAATAAACCAACTGTTGGATTCTCAATTCCACGAACTTTTTGTGCATAAATTGATCCCATAATCCCGTACTGCAATAGATGACTCGGTTTTGTTTCCACGTTCGCACCAACATCTAAGAATACAAATCCCTCTTCATCAATTGTAGGTAAAGTTGGGCTAAGCGCAGGCCTTGCAATTCCTGGTATACGTCCAACAATAAATAAACCTGCACTCATTAGCGCACCAGTGTTACCCGCAGAAATACATGCATCTGCTCTACCTTCTTTAACTTCCTCAGCCATTAAAACAAGCGACGCATTTTTCTTGCGGCGAACTGCTCGTACAGGCTCATCATCACCAGTGATGACTTCATTCGTATGTATAATTTCAATATTTTTAGAATCCGTTAAAAACGGCTTAATCTTCTCTTCATCACCAATTAAAGTAATTGTAAGGTCGTCAAACGTTTTTACAGCTTCCATCGCACCTAGGACAATTTCTTTTGGTGCATGATCTCCACCCATTGCATCAATTGCTAGTTTCATTTCTATTTTCACCTATTTCTTCGTTTGATTGAAACATTTGGAACATACCCGTAAAAACAATTTCGTTATCAACATAAGAATCGACTTTAACTAAAGTATGTCCCTTATCATTTTTTCCTTCGACAGTTGCTTTAGCAATCACACGTTCACCTTCTTGCACCTGTCTGGTAAAAGTAATTTCTGATTTCACTGTTAATGCTAACTCATCATTAATCACTGCGACTGCTAATGAATTTGCTTGGGCAAAAAGATGGTGCCCTCTTGCAATTTTATTTCTCGAAAAAACAAGTTCACTCGTAATATCAAGTATTGAAATTGCTCGTTTATCTAAAACTAAATCAATGATTTCTCCAAAAACTTCTTCTATTTGCAGCGCTCGAATCGTTTCATTCCACTGATCGGTGGCCACTGATTTCATTCTTTCACGCATTTCAGGTATTCCAAGTTCCATACGATCAAGTCGGATGGTTTGAATACTTACATCGAATTCCTTCGCTAAGTTTTCATCTGTTATAAATGGAACCTCTTCAATTTTTTCTTTTAAAAGCTTTTGTCTTTCTGCTTTTGTCGTTCTCATCATGCACCAACCACCAATTTTATTAATGCATCCTCGCAATCTCATTTGAGGATTATTGTTACGTTTTAAGACTTGGTACTAACAGTAATATATAATAGCTATATTATTTATGCAACTATGTTTACTAAATTTAATCCAATTTCATTTGCAAAGAAACATCTTTTTTAAGTAGATTATATAGTTTTTCATATGCTTTATCTTTTGTTAATAGACCACTTTCTACAATCTTTTGAGCATCTTGTCTCGCTGTTTCTAGTGCTCGATAATCATGAACCATATCAGCAACTTTAAACTCTGGTATTCCACTTTGTTTCTTACCGAAAAAGTCTCCAGGGCCACGTAATTGTAGATCACGCTCAGCAAGCTCAAAGCCATTATTTGTTTCAGTCATAATACTCATTCGCTCTTTGCCGACTTCATTTTTTGGTTCTGCAATAAGGATACAATAACTCTGCTTGTCCCCTCTACCAACCCTACCTCGCAGCTGATGTAACTGGGATAATCCAAAACGTTCGGCATCATAAATAACCATTACTGTCGCATTTGGTACGTTTACACCAACTTCTACAACTGTTGTAGAAACAAGAACTTGAATATTATTTTCCGCAAAGTCTTTCATCACTTGATCTTTTTCTTGGCTAGGTAGTCTGCCATGCATTAAACCAACCTTCAATTCTGGTGGGAAAAATTCAAGTAATTGATGATAAAGGTCAACAGCATTTTGAATATCTAGCTTGTCAGACTCTTCGATTAAGGGACTAATAATATAAGCTTGTTCACCAAGGGCAACTTGCTTTTGAATAAAATGCAAGATTCTTTCAAACATATTTTCCTTTACCCATAGTGTTTCTATTTCTTTTCTTCCAGCTGGTAATTCATCTATGATCGATACATCCATGTCACCGAAAGCCGTGATTGCTAAAGTACGTGGAATTGGAGTTGCGGTCATAAATAATACGTCCGGATGTAGCCCTTTATCACGTAAAATTCTTCTTTGTTCTACACCAAATCTATGTTGTTCATCAACAATTACCATACCTAAGTCATGAAAAATAACTTCATCTTGAATGAGAGCGTGTGTACCAATTAAAATATCAATTTCTCCTGCTTCTAAGGCTGCTAATATTACTCGTCTATCTTTCTGTTTTACAGAACCTGTTAAGAGTCTGATATTGGCGAGGTCACCAAATAATTCAACAAGAGATTGATAATGTTGTTCAGCTAATATTTCTGTTGGCACCATTAATGCCCCTTGTTTTCCAGCCGTAATAGCAGCATACAAACTGATTGCAGCCACTGCCGTTTTCCCTGAACCAACGTCTCCTTGTAAGAGGCGATTCATTCTTAAGGGAGATTTCATATCAGCTAAAATTTCTTTTAAAGAGGTTTGCTGAGCTTTAGTTAACTGGAAAGGAAACTTAGCTATAAATTGCTCGAGCTTTTCAACATCATAATTCTGTGCATTTCCAGTTGCAGCTTCACGATGGAGTTTTCTTAACAATTGCATTTTAAGCTGAAAAATTAAAAACTCCTCATAAATAAATCTTCTACGAGAATGTTTCAGTTGTTCCTTATTTGAAGGAGAATGTAGAAATTGAATGGTTTGACGACGATCTGGTAGTTTATAAGCTTGGAGATATGTTTCTGGTAGTATCTCTTCAATTCTATCTCCATAATCTTGAAGTGCTTGATTAATCACTTTCTTTAGACGGTAATGACTAATATCACCTTTTACAGAGTACATGGTGAGTATTTCTGCTGACTCTTCTAGTACTCCCACTCGATAATTACTTACGGTGATTTGTAAGCGATGTGCATCCCACTTACCAGTTAAAGTTACAGTATCACCTTCGTTTATTTGTTTTTTGGCAAAAGCGCGGTTAAACATCACTGCTTTTACAGCAATACCTTCCACTTCAACCGTTAAAACTAAGCGAGACTTTTTTCTTCCATAAAAATTAAGGGAAGGTTCATAAAGAACCTTTCCCACAATTGTTACTTTATCCTCATGAATGAGTTCGCTTAATGGAAGAATCTCTAAGACGTCATATTTATAAGGAAGATACAATAAAAGATCTTCTATCGTATAAATTTTTAACGCTTTTAGATCTTCCGCAAATTTCTCGCCAACTCCCTTAATATTTAACACAGATTCATTTAACACTAAATATCACTCTTTCTAGAAAACAGTCTTATGATTACAAACATTTAGACTGTAGCACCAAATATCTTCTCTTTAAGTAGTCTGCCTGTAGGAGTATCTGCAAGGCCACCTTCTCCAGTTTCTCGTAAACTAGAAGGCATTTGCTTTCCAATTCGATACATCGCTCCAATTACTTCATCACAAGGGATACGGCTCGTCACTCCTGCTAATGCTAAATCCGCTGATACAATCGCTTGTGATGAACCAAGTGCATTTCGTTTTACACATGGAACTTCAACTAAGCCCGCAACAGGATCACAAACTAAGCCGAGCATATTTTTCAAAGTAATAGCGAAGGCTTCCGAAGATTGTTGTGGTGATCCACCCGCCATTTCAACAATTGCCGCTGCAGCCATTGCACCTGCAGAACCAACTTCAGCTTGGCAACCTCCAGCAGCACCAGAAATAAATGCATTATTTGCAACTACAAATCCAAATGCTCCAGCAGTGAATAAATATCTAAGCATTTGTTCTCGAGTAGGATTTAACTGGTTTTTCACAGCGAATAATGTACCTGGAACACAGCCAGCACTTCCTGCAGTTGGGGTAGCGCAAATAATTCCCATCGCTGCATTAACCTCATTTGTCCCCATCGCTTTACTTACTGCATCTAGTAAAATCGGGCCTGATAAAGGTGTATGATTTTTCATATATTCTTGCACTCTTACTGCATCCCCACCGGTTAATCCAGTTACTGATTCAACACCTTTTAAGGATCTTTCAATTGCATCTTCCATTACTTGCAGATTCTTTTCCATTTCTGCCATAACTTCCTCACGTGACACTTCTTTTACTTCCATCTCTTGTAAAATCATCACTTCGGAAATAGGTATATTTTGCTTTTCAGCTAATTCTACTAATTCAGCTACTGATCGAAACATATAAATTCCCCTTTCGCCTTTTAACTACTAATTTTTGTAATGTGAATAATATGGGCAGCACTCTTCAATTCATTTAACACGGAATCATCCACATTCTGATCAACTTCAATGACCATGAGGGCTTCTTTACCAACATCTTTACGATTAACTTCCATATGACCGATATTTATCTTATGTTTAGCTAAAATTTCTGTCACAGAAGCAATTGCACCGTATCTATCATTATGCATAATAAGAATCGCTGGGTGGTTGCCTGATAGTCTAAGAGCAAAACCATTTAGTTCTGTTATTTCTACCTTACCCCCACCAATTGATATTCCGACTAGTTCTAATTGTTCTTCTTCATATCCGATTACTACTCTAGCAGTATTGGGATGGTCTACGGCTTTTGAATCTTCAATAAATTCAAAGTCGAGACCAATATCTTTCGCTCTTACTAAGGCATCTTTCATACGTGTATCATCGGTTGCGTAACCTAATAAACCTCCGATAATAGCAAAATCTGTACCATGTCCTTTATACGTTTTTGCAAAAGATTCATATAAATATATTTTAGCCCATGTGGGTTGTTTACCTAAAAGATTTCGAGCTGTTAACCCGATTCGTGCAGCACCTGCCGTATGTGAACTTGATGGACCTACCATCACAGGACCGATGATATCAAACACTGAATTATATTTCATTCATACACCGCCTTTTAAAGTTTCATCACTTCTCTTTAGAGTATAACAAAAATCACTTAAAGTAGCACATTTCTATAAAATCCAATCCCCGATTTAGATGTCTATCAAACAAATAGTTCCAGCTTATTTTGAGCATAAACCCGCTTCGGAAATATACTTCGCTTTCCGCGGGCGGCTGGCGAGCCTCCCGCAGGAGTCTTCGTATATTTCCGAAGCTTATATTGCTCTTCTAATTCTTTACTGGATGAATTCTCAAAAATATACTTTAACAACTCCATAAAAATAAGCAGGAATCCATTAGATGGACCCTGCTTATTAATTGGTAATATTTATTCTACAGAAAAAATGTAGGAGTAAATTGGTTGCTTCCCATTATGAACTTCTACTTCAATATCTTCATAGTTTTCTTCTACATAGCTTTCTAATTCATTTACTTCAGCTTCTGTAACGCCTTCACCATAAAGAATTGTAAGAATTTCATCATCTTCTGTAATCATTTGTTTTAATAATTCTTTAACTGTTTCTTGCTTATCTTCATGTGAAGAAATTATTTTACCATCTTCTATTCCCATGAAGTGATCTTTTTGGATAGTGATTCCATCAATTTGAGTATCACGAACAGCATACGTGATTTGACCAGTTTTTACTTCTTTTCTAGCCATATCCATCTCTTTTTGATTATTTTCCAACGAATCTTCAGGATTGAATACTAATAAAGCACTAATCCCCTGTGGAATCGTTGATGTTGGAACAACTGCAACATTACCTTCAGCAATTTCTGCTGCTTGATCAGCAGCCATACGGATATTTTTGTTGTTAGGTAAAATAAGTACATTTTTTGCGTTTGCAGCTTTTACCGCTTCAGCAATATCTTGTGTACTTGGATTCATTGTCTGTCCACCTTCGATAACAACTGTTACACCAAGACTTTCAAACAATTCTTTTAATCCTTCACCCATTGCAACGGAAACAATACCATATTCCGCTTTTTCTTTAGGTTGCTTCTGCTTGTCCTTTTTACCGACAATTGCACTATGTTGTTCACGCATGTTTTCAATCTTCATGTTAATTAAGCTACCGAATCGCTGCCCTAACGTTAAACATTGTCCAGGGTCTTCTGAGTGTACATGAACTTTTACAACATCTTCATCAGATACAACAAGTAAAGAATCACCTAATTCACTTAGTTCATTACGGAACTCTTCTTCATTATATGGTCTATTTGCTAATTTATCTTCTTCAAATTTAACCATAAACTCTGTACAGTAACCATATACAATATCCGAGGTATCCATAAAGTCTTGTGTGATTTTATGGTGTTCAGCACTTACTAAGTCTTCCATCGCTACAATTGAATCTGCTGGAAGCTCTTCACCTTTAAGTGCTGCTAAAAACCCTTCATAAATAGTAACTAAACCTTGTCCTCCAGAGTCAACAACCCCAACTTCCTTTAATACTGGAAGCAAATCTGGTGTTCTCTTTAAGGATGCTTTCGCTTCATTTAATACTTGTTGCATGAAACGGATAATATCTGTTTCTGAATCAGCGATTGCAACAGCTTTTGCAGCTGAGTCTTTCGCAACTGTTAAAATCGTTCCTTCAACTGGTTTCATCACAGCTTTGTAAGCAGTTGAAACTCCTGCATCAAATGCTTGTGCGAAGTCCTTTACTTCTAAAGTTTCTTTTTGTCCCATTCCTCTTGCAAAACCACGGAATATTTGTGAAAGGATTACACCAGAGTTTCCTCTTGCTCCCATTAATAATCCTTTTGCTAAGGCATTTGCCACTTCAGAGATATTCGAAGACTCCGTTTGTCTTACTTCATTTACACCTGAAGTCATCGATAAGTTCATATTGGTGCCCGTATCCCCATCTGGTACTGGAAAGACATTTAATGCATCAATCTTATCTGCATTATTCGATAAGTGATGCGCTCCAGATAGGATCATCTGTGTTAAATGCTCTCCATCTATTTTATGTAATATCACCATAATTTCCTCCTGCATAAATTATTCTTAATCGTTTACAACTCGAACACCTTGAATATAAATATTGACGGAATCAACAGTAAGTCCTAAAGATTGTTCTAATGTATATTTAACCTGTGATTGTACGTTGCTCGCAATTTCAGAAATCTTTGTTCCATAGATTACGATGATATACAAATCAATATGAAGCTTCTCGCCCTCTTGTCTCACAACAATCCCACGGGAGTAATTTTCTTTTCTAAGTATCTCTGCTATTCCATCTCTGATTTGACTTTTAGACGCCATTCCAACAATACCATAACATTCAACTGCTGTGCCTCCAGCTATAGTAGAAATCACATCATTAGTAATTGTAACTTGGCCATCCTTTGTATTTAGTTCAATGGACATATGGATCCTCCTCATAAACTTCAGTTTTGTTCATAAAAGATTTTTAAACTATTCATTTAGACAAGTCCTATTCAAAAACTACATAGTATAAAGACATTCTACTACAACATACCTATTTTTAAAAGCCTATTCTAATTCCACTTTAATTTTACTGTCTTGCGTTTTTACTCTTCATACAATGGGGGAATTAAAACTTTCTGTCAAGAGTTTATTCTTTGCAAGAACAAAGGCGCAAGCGCCCGTTCAGCGACGTACAAACTGGAGTACTTCGTAATGAGATAAAGGAAACACGACGAGGTACGAGTCGATGTTGACTTATCGATTGAAGGAGTGCGAAGTTTGATAGTCGTTGGGCGCTGGAGCCGGACGTGGCTATCCCTCATCAAATGAGTTATTCACAAAGTCCAAATTCTATAGTCACCCTTACAGTCACAAAAATCGATTGCATACTATTTTATTTTATGATAAAGTATACAAGTATGATTAACGACATCTGTAAACAGTAAGGAGGGATTGTCATGGCTAGAAAATGTGTTGTTACGGGCCGTAAAACACGAAGTGGAAATCTTCGTTCTCACGCTATGAATTCCAATAAACGTACTTGGAAAGCGAATGTTCAAAAAGTACGTATAATGGTTGATGGAAAACCAAAACGTGTATATGTTTCTGCACGTGCATTAAAATCAGGAAAAGTTGAGCGAGTTTAATAACCAAAAGTGGAAGTGCCCGGTCAGCAACGTACAAATTGTAGTGCTTCGCAATGAGATAAAGGAAACACGACGAACGCAGTGAGTCGATGTTGACTTATCGTAATGGAGAAGTACGAAATTTGATAGTTGCTGGGCGCTGGAACTAGACGTGAATGATAAGCTTAATAAAAAATACAGCTTCTGTCCCCAAAGACAAAAGCTGTATTTTTTATTTATCTTTTTTAAAAACACCCATTACTACTTTTACAAAGCCACCAATAAATCTTGGGAGTTTAATCGTATAAAATTTAATGAGTTCCCCCTCCTTCGCACAAACCAAGCTTATTACTCTTTAATATCGCGACTCTTTATTAACAATAATATGCCTTGGTCGTACGAAAAAGTACCTTTTTCTTCAGTAAGTTTATTAGAAATAGTTCTTGTAGATCCATAATTTACAGTTGCTTTATCTAATGGGTAATAGAAACCTTTTAATGTAAGACCTATTACTTCCTCTGTGACAGGTATAAAAGAAATTGTTTCATAGATCGTATCTTGAAAAACAGAATGTTCACCTGGTGTCGTCCATTCAATAGAATTATATATATCTATAATAATCCCTTTTATTCCCAATTGATGAACAATTGATAGAAGTTGTATATTAATTAGCTCATGGTCAATTCTAGCTCCTGTTACACCAAAGAGAAGAAGTTTTTTCGCTCCTAGTTCTGAAGCTTTTCGGATTGCTAACTCAACATCTGTTTCATCTTTTTCACTTGGAAATGATTCCAGGTTCTCTGTAACTTCTTCTATTCTTGCAAGTTCCTTCGTTGTAACAGAATCAAAATCTCCTAATGCATAATCAATCGTAAGGTTATTATTTAGTAAATGTAGAGCTCCACGATCTGCCCCAATCCACACATCAACTTTATCCTTGTAATCACTTAAATCTGGTATAAGATGTTCAGGTCCATTGGCAACTACTCCTATTGTCAGCTGCTCCATGGCTCAATCTCTTACTGCATCTAAAATAGCTTCAATTGCATCTTTTCGGTCGGGTTTGTTAAAAACTGCACTTCCCGCGACAAGTACATCTGCACCGGCATCTGTACATTTCTTCGCTGTTTCCGTGTTAACTCCACCGTCTATCTCAATTTCAAATGAAAGATTCATTTCAGATCTCCATGTATCTAACTGTTTAATCTTAGGAACAGCTTCTTCAATAAATTTTTGTCCCCCAAAGCCCGGATTTACCGTCATAACCAATACTAAATCAACTTTTGACAAAATCGGTAGTAGAAACTCTGCTGGTGTTGCAGGATTAATGACAACACCCGCCTTCGCACCAGATTCTTTAATCAGTTGGATCGTACGGTCTAAATGAACACAAGCTTCTTGATGAACCGAAATAATATCTGCGCCTGCTTTTGCAAATGCAGGAATATATTGATCTGGATTTTCAATCATTAAGTGTACATCCAATGTCAGCTCTGTAATCGGGCGAATTGCTTCGACAATTAGAGGGCCAATCGTAATATTAGGAACAAAATGTCCATCCATTACATCCACATGGATATATTCCGCTCCACCTGCTTCAACATCTTTAATCTCTGCTCCAAGCTTTGCAAAATCTGCGGAAAGGATGGAAGGTGCAATCTTTGTCATTTCGTATTAATACCTCGGCTTTCTATTCTTAATTTCTTCTAGAAACTTCACATAATTATTATAACGAGACGCAGCAATTTCTCCTGCTTCTAAAGCATCTTTAATCGCACATTTTGGTTCCTTCACATGAAGGCAACCCCTAAATTTACATGCATGCATCCTCTCGCGAAATTCAGGGAAGTAACTTGATAAATCTTCCGCCTCTATTTCGCTAAAGTCTAAAGAACTAAAACCAGGGGTATCAGCAACAAGACCATTATTAATATTGATTAATTCTACATGCCTTGTTGTATGTTTACCCCTACCTAAGCTATCAGATATTTCTCCGGTTTTTAACTCTAAAGATGCATCTAATAAATTCAAAATGGAAGATTTTCCAACGCCTGACTGACCTGCAATTACTGTTATTTCATCAGCTAGGTATCCTTCTAAATGTTGAAAGGTGCTTTCCGTATTTGTAGAAACCAATTCAACAGGATAACCGATTGCTTCATACTTTTCTTTATATCGCTCTATTTCTTCACGCTCATCTTCAGTTAAGAGATCCATTTTACTAATAAAAAGAACTGCTCGAATGTTTTTAGCCTCTATTAGTATAAGAAATTGATCCAATAGCGTTTGATTAAAATTCGGTTCTTTGGCAGAAGTCATAATAATTGCTTGTGTTATATTTGAAATTGGTGGCCGTTGTAATTCGTTGATACGTGGCTTAATTTCCATAATATAACCTTCTTTAGGATTCTCGAATTCGAAGATAACTTCATCTCCAACTAAAGGGGTGATATTTTGATTACGGAAAACACCTCTGCCTCGGCATTGATAAATTTTGTCTTCTTTTGTTTTCACATAATAGAATCCGCTTAATGCTTTTATGATTCTGCCTTCTGCCATTTAGTCACCATCCTCATAGCTAATTACGTCGCTTGTTATCATTTGTTCATCTCTCGTAATAAAATATTCTGCATTGCTGTTCGGTGCAATAATTAATGTAAACGTCACTGGAGTATCTTCCGTTATAGTAATTTCTTCGTATACATTCGTAATATTATTTTCCATATCACCAATATAAATTTTTACAATTTGTTCTACAGGCTCTTGATTTTCCGTATCCTCTTCGTCATCTGTTCCTTGGTCACCTGTGTAATTAACATTATAGGTCACCTCAAATGTACGTGGAGGTATCTCTTCTGGCCCTAGTGAAATATATACATCCACAGTATCGCCAACTTCTAACTGTGTACCAGAATCAGGAGATTGCCTGATTACTCTACCTTCTTCAACATTTGAAGAGTGTTCATGATGAAGCTTCATTTCAAGATTGTTATTTTCGAGATACTCTCTAGCCTGTTTTTCAGTCATTCCGGTTAGATTATTGAGACTTACTGGTTCTATCCCCATACTTACCTCTAAAATCACTTTTTCCTCACTTGGAACAACTTCTGAACCTGGTGAAGGTTGAATTTGTGTGATAATTTGTCCTGCTGGTTCGTCGGAGTACTTTTCTAACGGTAAAATATCCACAAACCCTAATTCTTCAAGTTCCTCAAATACTTGTTCGAAGTCTTCGCCAACATAATCTTCCATAGTAATAAGTTCTTTTCCTTCACTTACTAGTAATGTAACTATGGAACCTTCTTTTACAGTTCTACCTGCTCTAGGTTTCATTTCTATTACATGTCCCTCTGGAATTTCATCGGAATAATCAAGTTCTTGCTCAACAAGTAAATTCAGTTCTTCTAACGCTTCTTTCGCTTCTTCATATTCCCACTCAACGAAATCTGGCAATTCAATATCGTCTGGTTGAAGTAGTCCAGGGATTAGAAACAGTGCAATTACACCTGCTACGACTAATATAAATAGAGCGCTTAGAATAATTAACCATTTCTTTTTCTTACCTTTTTTCTTTTTTGATTTGTCCTTTGGTTTCTTTTTATCATCTACATCTTCATCCACAGGATAACTTCTTGTCATTCCATTTGGTTGACTGATGATAGTTTCTTGGTTTTCTGCACCAATGAATTGATCGTCTGTCAAAATTGGTATTGCCATCGTTTCCTCACCAACTTCGACTGGTGGAGTGTACGGAGGCTCATTCAAACGGCTTGGTGAAAGTGCCGTTTCAATTGCATCTTCCAGTTCATAAATGGAAGCGTAGCGATGAAAAGGATCTTTCGCAGTTGCCTTTAAAACAACATTCTCTACACTTTGTGGAATATCCTGATTAAATCTTCTAACAGAAGGTGTTTCATTTTGTAAATGCTTTAATGCGATTGAAACTGGTGATTGTCCTGAAAAAGGTAATCTACCTGTTAATAGTTCAAAGAAGACAATTCCAATCGAATAGATATCTGATTTTTTAGTCGCCATTCCACCTCTAGCTTGCTCTGGTGATAAATAATGGACGGAACCTAAAATTGAATTTGTTTGCGTTAATGAAGTTGCACTTAAAGCAATAGCAATTCCAAAGTCGGTTACTTTTGCTTGGCCAAAGTTGTTAATCAATATATTTTGCGGTTTAATATCTCGATGCACAAAATCATTATCATGGGCATGAGCGATAGCAGAAACAATTTGCTTCATGATATCTATTGCCTCTTCAACCTCAATCGGCCCGTAACGTTGTATGTATTCTTTCAAAGTAAGACCATCAACATATTCCATTACCATGTATAGAACATCGCCCTCTTCACCTACATCAAAGATATTTACGATATTCGGATGAGAAAGGCTCGTTGCAGCCTGTGCTTCACGGTCAAACCGAGTGGTGAACTCTGTATCATTTACATAATCCGAACGCAATGCTTTTATTGCGACGTCTCGCTCTAGGATTGTATCTCTTGCTAAATAAACATCTGCCATTCCACCGCTACCAATTTTTTGAATGATTTCGTAGCGTTCGTTTAAGAGATGTCCTTTCATCATAATTCTTCACCAACTTCCTCGAGAGAAGTATGGTGAACAATTGCTAATGTTATATTATCTTCGCCACCGCGTTCATTGGCGAGCGAAACTAATGATTCACTTATAGCTTCCGTATCTTCTGAATTCCCTAGGTGATTTTGTAATTCTTCATCCGTTACTTTATTTGATAATCCGTCAGAGCAAAGAAGAACTTTATTTCCTTTATCCCACTCCATCGTATGAATATCTGCTTTAATATTCTCTTCGGTCCCTAACGCACGAAGTAGGACATTCTTTCTTGGATGAAGTTCGGCATCATCTGCTGAGATTTGTCCTGTTTTTACTAACTCATGAATAAACGTATGATCTTCTGTGATTTGTTTTAAATTTTCATTTTCATAGAGATAGCATCTACTATCTCCAACATGGGCAATAGAAATAAACTCATCTAAACAGACTACCAAAACAACAGTAGTCCCCATACCCTTCAAATCTTCGCTCTCTAAGGAACCTTCGAAAATCACTTTATTTGCTCCGTCGATTGTTTCTTTAATCCAAGTTTCGACTTCATTTGGGCGGATTTTCTTTTCAGCAATTTCCCATTGTTTTTTAATGAATTCAGTTGCCATTTGACTTGCAACATCTCCACCCAAGTGACCACCCATTCCATCTGCAATAAGCGCAAGCACTTGTCCTTCCTTATTAAAAAAGATTCCACCAGAATCTTCATTATGACTTCTTACTTTACCAATATCAGTCAGGAAATAAGCTTCCATTTTGCCCCCCCATTTCTATCCTTTGAGCAATAGTTGTATCTTGATTATTACATAAGTAATGAGATAAAAAAACAATTTAGTTAATTTTCTTAAATCGAGTTAGAAAGAATCCATCGGTTTGATTTGTATATGGAAAGATTTGCAATCCATATGGGGTAACCCCTATTGAATTTTCAAATACATCTGGTAATTCATCGAAGAATGTTTCATCCACAACAAAGTTTGTATTTTTCTCCAAAAATCGTTTTACTACTTCTTCGTTTTCTGCCTTTTCGATCGTGCAAGTACTATATACCATACGACCATCTTCTTTTAAAAGGTCAGCAACCTCTTCTAAAATATTAAGTTGGATCACTTGTAAATTCATGATATCTTCTAGCTTTTTTTCGTATTTTATTTCAGGTTTACTTCTAATTACTCCTAAACCAGAGCACGGAGCATCTACTAGAATGCGATCAAAACTCGCTACATCGTATTTTTCCTTTAATTTACGTGCATCGGCTTTTTCTGCATCTATAATCGTTAAGTTCAAGGTTGAAGCTTTATCATCAATTTGTTTTATTTTCTTTTCATTTAAATCATGCGCATGGATGATTCCCACATTCTCCATCTGTTCTGCTAAATGTGTTGCTTTCCCACCTGGAGCGCTACATGCATCTAACACTGTCATGCCAGGCATAGGGTTTAATATTTCGCTAACGAGCATAGAACTCTGGTCTTGTATGGTTAATTTACCTTCTTGAAATAAATTACTTGAGAGAATATTCCCCTTCTCTATGATAATTCCTTGCTTCGAAAAATCTGAAGCTCTCACACTGTATCCTTCTGCTTCTAGTTTAGTGATTGCTTCTTCTCTTGAAAGTTTCAACGGTTGTACTCGTACGGTAATTGGTTTGATTTCTAAATTCGCTAGACAAATTTTTTCCGTAACTTCTCTACCGTATTGTTCGATCCATCTTTCGATAAGCCAATATGGATGACTCGTTTGAATAGATAACTTTTCAATTGGATCTTTAATGTCTGAGAAATCTGGAACCCCATTACGCTGAATATTTCTCAATACACCATTAACAAAGCCTTGAACGCCTCGGTGACCACGTTCTTTAGCAATCTCTACTGCCTCATGTATAATAGCGTGTGCAGGAATTTTATCTAAGTAAACCATTTGATAAACAGACATTTTTAAAAGGGTATATACCCATGGTTCAATTTTTTTCTTTTCATTTAGAAAATGACTTAAGTAATACTCAAGTGTTAACTTTCGCTCTGTTGTTCCATAGACAACTTGTGTGAGGAGAGCTTCATCTTTCGTACTGAAATTTTTTTCATTAATTACTTTGTTAATAACTAAATGGCTATAGCTGCCACCTTTTTCAATCTGGAGCAATAATTCTAGTATTGTATTTCTTAGTCGTAATGGTTTCATATTATTCTCCTAATTGTACACCAGTTTTAATACGGTCAGCTGATCCTTGAAGATAGTCTTTTACTAACATACGCTTACTTCCTGCTGGTTGAATGTCAGTAACGCGAAGTCCTTTTTGATTCCCACAAACGACGATAAAATCATCTAGGTCATCTTTCTTGATAATGACTCCAGGTTTTTCATCATAGGTTGTCTCATCAAGTTCTGCCCACCAGATTTTCAAACGTTTTCCTTCATAAGTAGTATAGGCTACTGGCCATGGATGTAATCCCCGAACATGATTATAAATCTCTATATTCGTTTTATTCCAGTCGATTTCTTCATCTTCTCTTGTAATATTCGCAGCAAAAGTTGCTTTCGTTTCATCTTGCTTTATTGGTTCGAGCTCATTATTAAATAGCTTAGGTAATGTTTTAAGAAGTAAATCCGCTCCAGCAATTGAAAGTTTATCATGCATCGTTCCAACATGATCATCTTTTAAAATCGGAACTTCCACTTGAGTCAACATATCTCCTGCATCTAATTTTTCCACCATGTACATAATTGTAATCCCTGTTTTTTCTTTTCCTTGCACGATAGCGTGGTGGATAGGTGCACCGCCACGTAGTTCAGGGAGTAGTGAGGCATGGACATTAATTGAACCAAATGGTGGTGCTTCAAGTAATCCATTTGGTAATAACTGACCATAAGCTGCCGTAACAATTAAGTCTGGATGATAGGAAAGAATTTCTTGATAATTTTCTCTTAGTTTTTCTGGTTGAAAAACAGGAATGTTAAGTTCTACAGCCAACTCCTTAACTGGAGGTGGTGTAATTACTCTTTTTCTCCCTTTTGGTCGATCAGGTTGCGTTACTACTAGTACAACTTCATACTCTGAATCTACAAGTGCTTGAAGTATTGGTACCGAAAATTCAGGAGTTCCCATAAAAACAATTCTTTTCATAATAAAACCTTCTTTCTATATGGCTTTGTTAAAGTATAAAGTTGTTATCAGGATAGACCCGCTTCGGAAATATACTTCGCTTTCCGCGGGCGGCTGGTGAGCCTCCTCAGTCGCAAGCGACTTGCGGGGTCTCACCGTTGCCTTCCATCCCGCTGGAGTCTACGTATATTTCCGAAGCTAATTTCATTCTTTTAAGTTCTCTTAGGAGGAATCTCAATAATTAGCTTTAACATTGCCTTCTAAATTAATCGATGCGTCATTTTAACTCGATAAATATTTCTCAAAAGTAGTTACATCATATGATATGGTTGCATGTCGACGATGATTTGTAGGTCATTTTTTCGCATTTCGTCTGAGAATGACTGTTGCATTTCTGTAATGTATTTTCTCAATTCTGGTTCATTCTTGTATTTTATCATGCATTGGTAGCGATATCTATCCTTGATCCTAGGGATTGGCGATGGTGTTGGTCCGAGAATAATTGTTTGACCGGAAACCCTTTCTTGTAGTTGTCCGACAATGGATTGAGCACTTTGAACAACTTTTACATGGTTAGGATGAGATACTGTAATTAATGCTAAATAAAAATATGGCGGGTATTGAAAAGTCCTGCGAATTGCCATTTCCTTTTTATAAAAGTCCTCAAAATTATATTGGCTAGCAAGCTCAATACTATAGTGTTCTGGCGTATATGTTTGCACAATTACTTCTCCAGTTAAATCATGTCTTCCTGCTCTTCCGCTTACTTGAGTCAAGAGTTGAAAAGTTCTTTCAGAAGAACGAAAATCTGGTAGATTCAACATCGAATCAGCAGTTAACACACCAACCAGTGTTACGTTCTCAAAATCTAGTCCTTTTGCAATCATTTGTGTTCCCAACAAGATATCTGCTTTCTTCTCAGAAAATGCTGTGAGTATCTTTTCATGCGCACCCTTCTTTCGGGTTGTATCAACATCCATTCGAAGCACTGTAGCTTCTGGCATCAATTGCGCAAGTGATTCTTCCACTTTTTGTGTACCAGTTCCAAAGTAGCGAATTAAATCACTTTCACATTCGGGACAAATCGTTGGTACTGTTTCTTCAAATGAACAGTAGTGACATTTTAAGATATTGGTGTTCTTGTGATAGGTTAATGCTATATCACAATGTGGACACTCTTTCACATGACCACAATCACGACACATAATAAACGTTGAGTAACCACGCCTATTTAATAAGAGAACGATTTGTTCTCCCCTCTCGATACAAGCCTTCATTTTATCCATTAAAAGTCTAGAGAACATCGTCCGGTTTCCTGCATGTAGCTCATTTCGCATATCTACGGTAATCACTTCAGGCATAGGTTTTTCATTTGTTCTCTTATGAAGGGTTTGTAGCTTATAAACATTCTTATCTGCTCGAGCAAACGACTCTAATGTTGGTGTTGCACTACCAAGAACAACTGGGAATTTGTTTTTCTTACCTCGATAAATTGCTACATCTCTTGCATGATAGCGAGGTTGCTCTTCTTGTTTATAACTTGTTTCATGTTCTTCATCGATAATAATAATTCCTAGATTTTCAAATGGAGAAAATATTGCTGATCTTGCTCCGACAACAACTTGGACTTCTTTTCTCTGAATCTTACGCCATTCATCAAATTTTTCACCTGCAGATAGTGCACTGTGCATTACAGCAACGTTTTTTCCAAATCTTCCTTTGAAACGGTGGACCATTTGCGGGGTTAATGAAATTTCAGGTACTAAAACGATCGCTTCTTTCCCTTGATTAATCACTTCCTGGATTGCTTGAAGATATATTTCCGTTTTTCCACTTCCAGTAACTCCGTGAATAAGAAAAACTTCATGTTCGACTTTTTCGATACTTTCAAGGATTGGTTGAATTGCTTGATCTTGTTCATCTGTTAATAGCAGTGGTTCTGTCTGTACAATCGAATCATCATCGAATGGGTTTCTAAACACTTCTTTACGATAAGTTTCTAGTAACCCTTTTTCAACCAATGCTTTTACTGTACTCGAAGTAGTTTTCAACTTATTCAATAGAATTTTCTGTGAGATTTCTTCTGGATGGTCGATAAAATAGTTTAAAATAGCAACTTGCTTCTTAGCAGATTTCGAGAAATCTACTAGTGCTTCTTCTAATTGCAGGATATCTTTTTTCGGACGAACCATCGTTTCGTATTTTTTTGTTATCTTAGATTTTACAATATAATCAATCATTACTTTCTCTTGATCTATTTCTTTCTTTAGCTGGCTGTGCTTGATTAGTGAGGTTTCAAACTCCTCATATGTAATAACATCACGCCCTGCAAATAAATCTTCTAACTCTGGAGAAAGTTGTTCTTCATTTAGCCGATGAATTTCTTTTTTATACTTCGATTTTAGCACCTGTGGCAACATCACTTGAAGTGCCGAAATGGAGAGTGACAATGTTTCTTTTGCAAGCCACTGTCCAAGATCTAGAAGTTCATTCGTTAATACTGGAACAATATCTAATACTTCTTCTATTGGTTTTAACCTTTTAAAAGCAGATTCCGATGTAATTTTCACGACATAACCCATAATCTTTCGTGGACCAAATGGAACAATTACACGCATACCTGGAACCAGAACATCAATATATTGTTCTGGTATTTCATAGTCAAAGGTTTGGTCAATAACACTCGCAGGCACATCAACAATTACTTTAGCTATTTTCAAAGACGGTCATCCTTCATATCTCGTAAAATTAGTTCGAATAAACGGTTTGCGATTTCTGATTTTGTTGCTAAAGGTAGTGTCTCTGATTCTAAAGAACGGTTTAAATACGTTACTATATTCGTATCTCCTGCAAAACCTGCACCTTCTGTTGCAACATTATTGATCACAATCGCATCAAGATTCTTCTTTTGTAGTTTTTCTTTGCCATACGCTTCTACATTTTCTGTTTCGGCCGCAAATCCTACGAGAAATTGATTTTTCTTTAATTCACCTAGTGATGCTAATATATCTTTCGTTCTTTCCATTTCTAATACGATATCTTCGGGTTGTTTTTTTACCTTTTCATCAAAAACTTGTTTTGGTCGATAATCAGATACTGCTGCTGATTTCACGACAATATCTGCATCTGAAAATTCTTCATGCATTGCTTGGAACATTTCTTCAGCTGAGACAATATCAACTCTCTTTATCGATAGTTCTGAAAGTTCTTCACTTGTCGGTCCTGTAACCAATGTCACATCTGCACCTAGTTTTTTTGCTGCTTCTGCTATACGAAAGCCCATCTTCCCTGATGAACGATTCGAGAGAAAACGAACGGGATCGATAACTTCTCTAGTTGGACCAGCGGAAACTAATACTTTCTTTCCCTTTAATGGCTGATCCTTCTTTTGATGATTCTCTATAACCTCTATTATAGTTTCAGGTTCTTCTAAACGACCTTTACCAACATACCCACAAGCTAAATAACCTGCACCTGGTTCAATAAAGTTATAGCCCCACTTTTCAAGCTTTCGCATATTTTCCATAACGGCTGGATGTGCATACATATGAACATTCATTGCGGGCGCTATATAAACTTCTGCCCTAGTTGCAATTAATGTTGTTGAAAGCATATCATCCGCAATTCCGTGTGCGACTTTTCCAATGATATTCGATGTGGCAGGAGCTAAAATTGCTATTTCTGCCCAATCTGCTAAATCTATATGTGCAATTTTATTAGGATCTTTTTCATCAAATGTATCTGTATAAACAGGATTTCTAGATAAGGCTTGGAATGTTAAAGGTGATACGAATTTTGTTGCATTTTCTGTCATAATTACTTTTACGTTTGCGCCTTTTTGTGTAAGTTTACTCGTTAGGGCACATGCTTTGTATACGGCGATTCCACCAGAAACGCCTAATAGAATATTTTTACCTTTTACCATGCGATAACCCCTTTCTTCATTGCTCTAAGTTTATCATATTTTCCTGTCTTCTACATTTTTCCTAGACCGCAATCAGCATATTTAAAATTATGTATTTAAAAATGAAACCCCCGCTTTAGAGGCGAGGGTTTAAAAAAAATATTATTTTGCTACGTAAAGTTTTTCAGCAGCGATTTCTTCTAGGGCAATTCCAACTGATGTATGTGAAGTTGGTGATTCTACCATTGGTGTTGCACCGTCAGAGATATCTCTAGCACGTCTTGCAGATAAAGTAATTAAAACATATTTCGAATAAATTTTTTCTTGTAATTGATCGATTGATGGTTCGAGCATCATAATTATTCAGCCTCCAGTATTTTTTTGTATTGTTTTTCTACACGTTCTCTTTTTAAATGTTCACTCGTAATAATCGATTTAACTCTTTCAACAGCTTTACTTACATCGTCATTTACAACAACATAATCATAAGCGTGCATCATTTCAATTTCTTTTCTTGCTTCTTTTAATCGATTGATTACTAATTCTTCCGTTTCTGTTCCACGTCCAACGATGCGATTTTTCAATTCATCTAAACTTGGTGGGAATAAGAAGATAAAGACTCCTTGTGGAAAATTGTTTTTCACTTGCAAAGCACCTTGTACCTCAATTTCTAAAAATACATCTTTGCCCTTCGCCAATGTTTCTTCCACGTATTGTTTCGGCGTACCGTAATAGTTATTGACATACCTTGCATATTCTATAAATTGATTATTTTTGATCATCTCTTCAAATTCGTTTGTGGAACGATAGAAATAATCAACACCTTCCTGCTCTCCTGGTCGCATATCTCTTGTTGTCATTGAGATAGAATACTGTAAATCTGTTTGTTCTTCAAATAATTTTTGACGCACAGTACCTTTACCAACTCCAGATGGACCTGAAAGAATAAATAAAATGCCTGACTCATCCTTCAATTACTTTTCCTCCTAAAAACTTCCTACAATTTAAAATGAACCTCACCACATATTAGTGAAATTTATTATGATTCCTCGGTGAGTTCTTCATGTGTTTCAACTCTTTGGCCCACTGTTTCAGGTTGAACAGCAGATAAAATGATGTGATCACTATCAGTAATAATTACTGCTCTTGTTCTTCTTCCATATGTAGCGTCTACTAATTTATTTCTGTCTCTCGCTACAGTAATAATTCTTTTTATTGGTGCTGATTCAGGTGATACGATAGATATAATCCGATTAGCTGAAACAACATTTCCAAATCCAATATTAACCATGGATAAATTCAAAGTGCTTCCCCCTCTATCAGTTCATAGATAGTTATCACTAGTATACTTGAAATTCACATAAATTTATACTAAAAACTAATGTTGTTAATAACTATTCAATATTTTGAACTTGTTCTTTAATTTTTTCTATCTCACTTTTTAATAAAACATCCAGATGATTAATTTCTGCTGCCATCGATTTGGATCCAATTGTATTTGCTTCACGATGAAGTTCTTGACAAATAAAATCAAGCTTTCTACCAATGCTATCTTCTTCTTTTAAAATTTTTCTCATATGCTCTACATGGCTCTTCAAACGAATAATCTCTTCTGTTATATCTCCTTTTTCGGTTAGAATGGCAACTTCCTGGTGCATTCTAACCTCATCAATATCTGTTGCATTATTTAGTAATTCACTCATTCGTTTAAGTATTCTTTCCTTATATTCCTGGGTAACTTCTGGACCAAGCGTTTCTAATCGATTGGTTATATCTTCTATGACATTCAAACGACTCTTAATATCTTTCGCTAGAAAATTCCCTTCCGTTTCTCGCATTTCTAATAATTCTTTAGCTGCTTCAGAAATTGCTGTTAAAACATTTTCTTTTAATTCATCATTATGTTTATTCATTTCCACTACTTCGAAAATATCAGGAAGCGAAACAAGTGTATTTATTTCTAGCTCACCTTCGATTGAATATCTTCGTTTTACATCTGAAAAATGATTTATGTATTGTTTTAATAATTCTTGATTAACTTGAAGATGTTTTTCTGTTGTTCCTTCACCTTTAATAGTTATATAGACGTCAACTTTCCCGCGTCTAAACATCGTTTTGAGTTCTTTTTTTATGCTTTCTTCTAAATATAAAAGAGCTTGTGGCATTTTTAATGAGAAATCTAAAAAGCGATTGTTTACTGAACGCATTTCTACTGAAAGGCTAAAATCTTCATTTTCAATTACATGCTTTCCATACCCTGTCATGCTTCTAACCATTTTCACCACACCTGTTCATTAAATTAATTACGTTTAAAGTGTTTATAATTTAACTAATCGTATCACAATTGATGGACGAACAAAAGTTCAATTCTCTTAAAATAGCGCCATTTAAAAACTAGCCACCTTATGAGGATAGCTAGTTTTGTTTTACTTTTTTGTAATTGCGAATATTACTGTTGGAATGACGCTTAAAAATAATACAAATAACCAATCTATTAGACTTAGTGCTGTGGTGTGGAATATTGGTTGCAATGGTTCCCAATATACAACGACTAATAAAAGAAGTACAGATGAAATAACAGCAAAGTTTAAATATTTATTTTCAAATGGGTTTCTTTTAAAAATGGAAGTTTCACAACGACAATCGAACACATGAATCAACTGCGCCATGACAAGCGTACAGAACGTAATTGTTTGTGCATAGATTAATTGATCTGGATTATTTTGATATGCAACCATAAAGCCAATTAAAGAAACAAGACCGATCATGATCCCCCTGCTTATAATCTTATAACCCAACCCCCGAGAAAATATTCCTTCTCTTGGACTTCTTGGTCCTCTTTTCATGACATCTTTTTCTGCAGTATCCATACCAAGTGCCATTGCTGGTAGTCCGTCAGTGACAAGATTTACCCATAGAATTTGCACAGGCACTAAAGGTAAAGGCAAAGCTAGTAAAACTGCTAAGAGCATGACGAGAATCTCTCCCACATTCGAGGCTAGTAAGTAGCGAATGAATTTACGAATATTTTCATAAATAGTTCTACCTTCGTCGATAGCTGCTTTGATTGTTGCGAAGTTGTCATCCATCAGTACAACAGAAGAAGCTTCTTTCGTCACATCCGTCCCACTTATTCCCATACTAATTCCAATATCTGCCGCCTTAATGGAAGGTGCATCGTTAACCCCATCTCCTGTCATTGCAACAATATGCCCTTTACTTTGAAAAGCCTTCACAATGCGCAGTTTATGTTCAGGGGTTACGCGGGCAAATACATAAATATCATCTATCTGACTTTCTAGTTCTTCTTGATGCATTTGATTTAATTGACTGCCTGCTACAACCCGTCCATTTTTAGGTAATAGTGCGAGGTCTTTCGCAATTGCTGTAGCTGTGTGCATATGGTCTCCAGTAATCATTACTGTTTTAATCCCTGCTTGGTTACAGGCTTGAATCGCCGCTTTTACTTCTTTACGTGGAGGATCAATCATCCCATACAAACCAATAAAAGTTATATCGGATTCAAGGGTCAGTATATCCTCTTCTTTATAGGCTTCCAGTTCTTTTATGCCAATTCCTATTATTCTTAATGCCTGTGCTGCCATTTGATCAATTTTTTGATTCAGCTTTTCTTTGTGTAAATCATCGAATCTTTTAATACCCTTTTTCGTCATTATATTTTGTGATCGTGGCAACAACACTTCGGGAGCACCTTTGACGATTAAATAATGTTTTTCATTTTTATCCGCCACTATCACACTCATTCTTTTTCTATTTGAATCAAAAGGAATTTCTTTGACGATTCGATAATCTTTTACTGTTTGATTATCTAAACCATACTTTTTTGCTACTACAAGTAAGGCACCATCTACAGGGTCACCATCAATTTGATGCTTGTCCTGCTTTTCAATTAACTCTGCCTGATTGCAAAGTGTGCCATAGAGCAGCATGGATTTTAAGTTGGGGTATCTTTCATCAACTTTCTTTTCACCTGAGAATATCTCTCCTTCAATATCATAACCATCTCCAGATACTGTGAGGTTCTCATCGTTTATAAAAATATGCTTAACAGTCATTTTATTTTCAGTCATTGTACCTGTTTTATCAGAGCAAATGACTGAAGCTGAACCTAGAGTTTCTACGGAAGAAAGCGTTCTAACAATCGCTTTTCGCTTAATCATACGTTGGACACCTAGAGAAAGTGCAACTGTGACAATTGCGGGGAGGCCTTCGGGAATTGCAGCTACAGCTAAGGATACGCCCGCTAGAAACATTTGATATGTTGGCCTACCTTGAAGAATTCCAAGGACAACAACCAAGGCTGTCATTAATAATGCGACAACGATCAACACTTTTCCTAGTTCAGCTAATCTACGCTCGAGTGGTGTAATTACTTTTTTAGTGGTAATCATTAAAGAAGCAATTTTACCCATTTCTGTTTCCATTCCAGTTTTTACAACAATTCCTCGTCCATTCCCTTTTGTTACAAGTGTTCCCATGAAACCGATATTCGCTTGATCTTGTGCATCTAAACTTGGCTTCTCAATAGCTCGTACTATTTTTTCTACTGGTAAGGATTCGCCTGTTAATGCTGATTCTTCTAGTTCTAAACTATTCGCTTGAATGATTCTAATATCTGCTGGAATCCTATCTCCACTCTTCAATTTAACAATATCGCCAACAACTAGAGTACTTGAAGGAACCTTTTTCCATTCACCGTTTCTTAAAACATTTGCTAATGGTGCAGATAGTTGCTTCAGTTTTTCTAATGAATTTTCTGCTTTTTGTTCTTGAAAATAGCCGATACATCCATTCACCAAAACGATAATTAATATAGCGATTGCATCAATAAATTCTCCTAATAAACCAGCAAGTAATGTCGCACCCAATAAGACAATGACCATAAAATCCTGGAATTGTTTTATAAAAATTAACCAACGTGCTGTTTGTTTTTGAGATATTATTTTGTTTTCTCCATATTTTTTTCTAGACGCTTGTACCTCTGTTTCGTTTAGTCCTGTATTTGATTTCACCTGCAATTTTTCTTCTACCTGTTGTACAGTTAATTGATACCACTCCATTATCACTCCTCCAGAAAATCAGATTGCTCATGCCTCACTCTCATATATATGTATCTACACTTTAAATAATGCTATAATTACCGTTGAGGTGATGAGATGCCATTTGATGGAATAGTTACCAGAGCGGTAACAAATGAAGTAATTGAACAGCTAATACCTGGTAGAGTGTCTAAAGTTTATCAACCAACACCTACTGAAGTCTTATTAACAATACGCAGCCAAGGCAAAAATCACACATTGTTATTGTCGATACATCCTACCTATGCTCGTATGCATATAACAAATGATACGTATGTGAATCCCAAAGAACCACCAATGTTTTGTATGGTTCTTAGAAAACATTTAAGCGGTGCCGTCATTGATAAAATCGAACAAGATGGCTTGGAAAGAGTTATTACTATTTTCTTGCAGACAAAAAATGAAATCGGTGATGAAAGTGAAAAGAAACTAATCATCGAATTAATGGGAAGACATAGTAATGTTGTGCTAGTTAATAAAGAAAATGAAAAAATAATTGACAGCATGAAACATGTCCCTATCTCTCAAAATAGATTCCGTACCATTTTACCAGGGCATGACTATATAAAGCCGCCTGAACAAAATAAAATGAATCCACTAGAAACGTCAGGTGAAGAACTCGTTCGGAGATTAGATTTTAACGCAGGTAAAATAGATCAACAGTTAGTCCAACAACTTGATGGATATTCTCCATTTATCGCTAAAGAAATCATTCATCGAGCGAAACTAGGCTCACCGCAAATTTATCAGGAAAAATTTGAAGAAGTTAATCAACCAATTATCAATCAAAAATACAATCCAGCGATATATAAAAATGAGCGAGAAGACTTTCATGTTCTTGAAATCACACATTTAAAAGCTGATATTCTAAAATTTGATTCCGTAAACGATATGCTAGATAACTTCTATTCTGGTAAAGCAGAAAGAGACCGTGTAAAGCAGCAAGCAAAAGATTTATCGAGATTTATTAAAAATGAAAGTAAGAAAAATGAAAGAAAACTTAAAAAGCATCAACAGACATTGCAAAAAGCAGAAAATGCACAGCATTACCAAAAGACAGGTGAATTATTAACCGCACATCTCCATTTGGTCAGTAAAGGAGATACTTCTGTTCAAGTACTTGATTACTATGATCCTGAACAATCAGAGATGACTATTGAGTTGAATCCAAATCTTACACCAAGTGAAAATGCACAAAGATACTTTAAAACCTACCAAAAATTAAAAAACTCAAAAATAGTTGTAGAAAAAGAAATCGAGAAAACGAAACTAGAAGTGGATTATTTTGATCAGCTACTTCAGCAAATTGAAGTTGCAGGTGTAGAAGATATAGAAGAAATACGCGAAGAATTGCGTGAAGAGGGTTATCTTAAAAAACAGAAATTCTCGAAGAAGAAGAAAGTTACTAAACCAAACCCAGAAAAATACGTGTCGACAGACGGTACAGAAATTCTTGTTGGTAAAAACAATAAACAAAATGAATTTCTTACAACGAAGCTTGCCCATCGAAATGAGGTTTGGTTACACACGAAGGATATTCCAGGATCTCATGTAGTTATTCGTTCAACAGATCCAAGTGATGAAACGCTAAATGAAGCAGCAATGCTCGCAGCATATTTTAGTAAGTCACAAAATTCATCTTCCGTTCCTGTCGATTATACGCTTGTACGCCATGTAAAAAAACCAAATGGCGCTAAACCAGGTTATGTAATCTATGATAATCAAAAAACAATTTTTGTGACACCGACATCTGACTTTGTGAAATCCAGAAAAAAATAATAAGAAATGCCCATTTGAAGAGATTAAATTCCCTCCTCAAATGGGCATTATTTTTAATTATTTATTCTATTGCTTGTGGTGTTAACTTTACGTCAATATTTCCTCTTGTCGCTTTCGAATATGGGCAAAAATCATGAGCAGCCTGTACGAGTTCATCAGCCTCTTCTGGACTAACACCACTAATCTCTACATTTAATGCTACTTGTATCTTTACGCCACCATCTGATTTATCTTTCATTAAGCTAACTTCAGCTGTTGTCGTTGAATCAATTTTTTTATCTTGTTTGGAAGCCATTAAATTCAGTGCTCCATCAAAGCAAGCTGCATAGCCAGCTGCAAATAATTGTTCTGGGTTAGAGCCTGGAGAGTCATCTTTTCCATTTGGATCTACTAACTGTAAATCGATAATTCCATCAGAAGACTTCACATGTCCGCTACGGCCGTTTTTTGCAGTTGCACTAGATGTAAAAAGTATATCACTCATTGAAACTCCTCCTTTAACTTACTATTAACTCTTCCACAGATATAATTATGTTAAACATCAGAGTTATTATGAGTGTCAACCCGCTTCGGAAATATACTTCGCTTTCCGCGGGCGGCTGGTGAGCCTCCTCAGTCGCAAGCGACTTGCGGGGTCTCACCGTTGCCTTCCATCCCGCAGGAGTCTTCGTATATTTCCGAAGCTAATTTTGTTCTTCTTATTTCTTAATAGTGTAAAAGATTAAAGGAATTCTGTTGCTGTGATGGCTTCAATAAAATGATTTACTTGTGGTAGTTCTTTTGCTCCTTCTTGATAACAGACCCATGTGTCTCTAGTTACTGGTTTTCCCTCAACTGTTAAAGGTAAATGTGGGTAGTCATTCATTAGAGAGGCAGAGACGCTTTTCGGTAAGACAGCCATGCCAATTCCTTGCTTCATAAATTGCTTACACGTTTCTATTTGATCAACAGTCATTGTTTTTTCAGGCTTAATCAAACCTTGGTGATGATAGAGCCAATGATCGACAAGCTCATGCATGCTGTCATCACTTTTAAAAGATATTAAAGGTCTTTCTTTTATTACATTATCAGGAAATGGCTCTGTATCAAAAATATATAACGGATCGTCAAATAGCCTCACACAAACACTATCTTTCAATTTTTCGCCGCGGATAATACAGACGTCATAATCTTTATGGTCTCTTTTAATATCTTCACTGATTCCAGTCACCAAATCGACTGCAACCTTTGGATACGCACTTGTATATTCTCCTAAGATTGCAGGTAGAAACCGCTGGCTAATAAGGGATGAGCAAGCAATCGATAATGTCCCTTGTACTTCGTTACTCGATTTAGCTAACTTATTCATAATCATTTTTTCTTTTTCTACAATTTCTCTGGCATGCTCGAGAAGTATTTCCCCAGCAGGAGTTAGCTTGAGGCGTTTTTGTGTTCTTAAGAAGATACCAACACCAAAATATTCCTCAATATACCGTAATCGTTGCGTTACAGCTGGTTGTGAGATAAGGATAACTTTCGCTGTACCTCGAATCGTACCAACTTCTTCTAATTTTAATAATAGTTCATAGTCTTGGATTCTCATTGTTCAAACACCCTTGCTGTGAATTTACTTTATCTTTAATTATACCGTAAAATTCACCTATTATCAGTGTGTAGAGATTGTAAGCAATCAGAATACAAGTTGATCTCTCCATGAGGTCATTGTATTTTTTTCTTCTATCGTCATTTGTTGTGTTTCCATTAACGCTTCTAATAATTTATCAAAATTAGTTATTGTCGTAAAATTAAAATCAGCATTCTTAAAATTTTCCTTTGCTTGCTTTAACCCATAGGAAAAAATGGCAAGCACACTAATTACTTCTCCACCAGCTGACTCTATAGCTTTTGCAGACTCGATAGAAGAACCACCTGTTGAAATTAAGTCTTCAATAACTAACACTTTTTGTCCAGGTTGAATTATACCTTCAATTTGGTTGCCCTTTCCATGACCTTTAGGCTTTGATCTTACATAAGCCATAGGTAAATTTAATCTTTCACTTAACCATGCAGCATGTGGAATGCCAGCTGTTGCACAACCTGCAATAACATCAGGTTTAAATTGTTTTTCTTCCATTATCTTTACAAATGCTTCTATAACTTTATTTCGTACTTCTGGATACGACATAATTAGGCGATTATCACAGTAGATCGGTGATCTTATTCCTGATGTCCAAGTAAAATAGTTATCAGGCCGAAGTTGTACAGCTTCAATTTCCAGTAAATCATGCTCGATTCCTTCACTAATTGTCATGAATTTCAATCTCCTTCAAGAATTCTTTATAAGCTACTTTTGGATCATCTGCTTGGGTTATTCCTCTACCAACAACTAAATAATCAGCTCCCGCGTTCTTTGCAAAACTTGGAGTGGCAATCCTTTTTTGATCGTTAACAGTTGTGTTTGCTAATCGAATACCTGGGGTAACGGTGAGGAAATCTTTACCACATTTGCTTTTAATATTTTCTACTTCCAAAACAGAGCAAACAACACCATCAGCTCCGCTCTCTTTCGATAGTGTTGCTAAATTTGTTACCTGATTTTCAACGGTACCAGATAGATTTAATTCTTGATTCATCGTCGTTTCATTCATTGAGGTTAAGATAGTAACGGCAATAAGTTTCGTATGATCTGCTCCACCTTGCAACAGCCCTTCTTTTGCTCTTGTGATCATTTCTTTCCCACCAAGTGCATGGACGTTAATAATATCTACATCCAATTTAGCAATATTTTGCATTGCTTTATAGACAGTTGTTGGAATATCATGCAACTTTAAATCTAGAAAAATAGGATGGTTATTTTCTTTCAACTTTTCAATAATTTTCGGACCTTCCCGATAAAATAATTCCATTCCTACCTTTACTGGTGCTTGTTGAAGACCGTGAACTTGAAGGAAATGTAATGCCTCTTCTCCAGTCGGAAAGTCTAGAGCAATATAAAGTGAAGTATTCATACAGACATCCCCTTTGCAATTACTTCTTCAACAGAAGAAAAGCCGTATTTATTAAGTACTGCTGGCAATTCTTCAATAATTTCTGGTAAAACAAACGGATTGCTGAAGTTAGCTGTTCCAACTGCTACTGCGCTTGCACCTGCTAAGAGAAATTCCAATACATCCTCTGCATTCGTAATTCCTCCCATGCCAATAATCGGAATAGACACTTGTTGTTTCACTTCATAAATCATGCGTATTGCAATTGGCTTAATCGCTGGACCTGATAATCCACCTGTTTTATTCGCAATTAAAGGCTTTCTCGACGGTAGATGAATTTGCATCCCAGTTAATGTATTTATCATTGTTAATCCAGCAGCTCCTGCTTCCTCTACTGCTTTTGCCATTGATACAATATCTGTAACGTTAGGAGAAAGTTTTACATAAACCGGCTTATCACTTGCAGCAATTACTCTCTCAGTAACTTCCTTCGCCATACCTGGATCCGTTCCAAATTGAATGCCACCTTCTTTTACATTCGGGCAAGATATATTTAGTTCCAGTGCGGCTACATCTGAAGTGCTATTAAATTTTCTAGCTACTTCTTCATATTCTTCAATTGTGCTTCCAGCTATATTAGCAATAATCTGGGTATCAAATTGTGCAAGAAAAGGAACTTCTTCTGCAATGATTTTATCCACACCAGGATTTTGCAAACCAATAGCATTTAGCATTCCACTATCTGTCTCAGCAACTCTTGGAGTGGGATTTCCTAATCTAGCTTCTCCAGTTGCAGCTTTCATAATTACTGCACCTAGTTTACCAAGGTCATAGAATTTGCTATATTCTCTTCCGAAAGCAAAACAACCTGATGCAGGCATTAATGGATTTTTTAACTCTAATCCAGGTAGTGAAACTTTTAAATTTGTCATAAAATAACCTCCTTAGCCCGAAATACTGGTCCATCATGACAAATTTTCATGAATCCTTCTTTATTTGTTGAAGGGATAAAGCAAGCAGAGCATGCTCCAACGCCACAACCCATTCTTTCCTCCAGTGAAATATACCCCTGTGTGTCATGAAGTTTTTCTTTCACAGCTTTTAGCATACCAGTTGGCCCACATGAGTAATATGTTTGGAACGCAGGTAACTGATCAATTACATCAGTCACAAAACCCGTTTCACCATATGTACCATCATCAGTTACAATGATTGTTTCTCCTAATTCTTTAAACTGTTTTTCATAAAATATTGCTGCTTTCGTTTGGAAGCCTAGTACTGCTTTCACATCTATACCACGTTCTTTAAGTTTGCGTCCAAGGTAATAGAGAGGTGGCACACCAATTCCTCCACCAATTAAAACAACTGTACTACTAGCACTCACATCTAATGGAAATCCATTACCATTTGGTCCTAACACATCTAATTCCGTATCTTTTGCAACAAGTGCAAGTTTTTCTGTACCTTTACCTAGCTTCTTAAAAAGAATCGTTAATTGCTGTTTTTCTTTGTTTATATCCGCAATAGAAATCGGTCTACGTAGCGTAAATCCAGGAAGTGCGATATAAATAAATTGACCCGGAACTGCTTGGCTAGTAATATATTCATCTTCTAAAATAATTTCGAAGGTATCTAACGCAATTTCATTTACTTCGATTACTTTCATTTTTGTTTTTCTCATAACAACGTTAACCTCCCTTTATTTAGAAGCTGAATAGACAATTTCACCATTTACTATTGTTAAAACTGGGTTTCCTTTTACCTTCCAACCATCAAATGGTGTGTTTTTACCTTTTGAATAAAATTCATTTCGATCGATTGTAAACTCATTCTCTAAATCTACAATCACAATATCTGCAATCTCTCCCTCAGCAAGTTGACCATAAGGTAAGTTAAAAACATCAGCAGGATTTACAGTTAAATGTTTTACTAATTCATTCAAAGTTAATTTACCAGTCTGAACGAGGTGTGTGTATAGCAATGGAAATGCTGTTTCTAGACCAACGATTCCAAATGGCGCCTGCATGAATCCACTCGCCTTTTCTTCTGTAGTATGTGGTGCATGGTCAGTTGCAATGAAGTCCAACGTGCCATCTAATAATCCTTCTAGTAATGCTGCTTGATCTTCCTTTGCTCTTAACGGTGGATTCATTTTTAAATCAGCATTGTCTTCAGTAATATCCGCTTCATTTAATAATAAATGGTGTGGGCTTACTTCTGCTGTAACATTTACTCCAGCTCTCTTACCATCTCTAATTACTCTTACAGATTCTTTCGTACTTACATGACAAACATGGTAGTGACAACCAGCTTTCTCAGCTAATAGAATATCTCTTGCAATTTGTACAGACTCACTAATCGATGGTATTCCAGGTAAATTTAATCTTGTACTTACTTCCCCATCATGTAGCACCCCACCATAAATGAGTGAATTATCTTCGCAATGGGCAACGATCGATTTACCGACTGATGCTGCTTCTTTCATTGCTTGTAACATATCATCTGCCGTTTGAATCCCCACACCATCGTCAGTAAATGCAAATGCTCCAGCTTCACTTAGTGCTTTAATATCTGTCCGCTCTTCCCCTTTTAAACCTTTAGTGATGGAAGCATAAGGTAATACTCTTACAACAGCATCTTCATTAATTTTTTCAAGTAAAGTTGTTAATGTTGAAACATCATCTGGAACTGGATTTGTATTTGGCATTGCACAAACCGTTGTAAAACCTCCACGTGCAGCTGCTAGTGTTCCTGATTTAATCGTTTCTTTCGCTTCTCCACCAGGTTCACGTAAATGGATATGAACATCAATAAATCCTGGCAAGGCAAGTTTTCCTTCACAATCAATTTCTCGATCTGCTGCTTCTTCTATCTTTTCTTCTATTTTTATGATACGACCATTCTCGATTAATATCTCACAATCTTGTAATTCATCAGTTGCTGATAATAGTTTGGAATTTCTCAACAGTAGTTTCATGTATAATCCCCCAATTTTTTAATATGTCAGTAATGATGGCCATGCGTACGAATACACCATTTTCCATTTGTTTAAATATTCGTGAGCGACCACATTCCACGAGATCAGAATCAATTTCTACTCCTCGATTGATAGGAGCTGGATGCATAATAATCGCAGCAGGTTTCATTCTGCTTTCTCTTTCTTTTGTTAAACCATATTTTTCTAGATAGTCTGACGTACCAATGGAATCTTTATGTCTTTCATGCTGAACTCTTAACAACATAATGACATCGCAAATTTCAACTGCCTCGTCAATTGGTATATTAGGATACTCTGTGCTATCTCTCTCTAAACCTGGTAATGCACTAAAGTATACATCTGCACCCATTTTCTTTAACGCCATGGCATCTGATGCCGCTACTCTACTATGTTTCACATCACCTACAATTGCGATTTTCAGTCCTGTAAAACCACCGAATTCTTGATAGATGGTTAAAAGGTCTAACATTGTTTGTGTCGGATGCTCTGCAGAACCTGCTCCAGCGTTTATGATTGGAATCGAGAACTTACCCTGAAATTCTTCAAACCAGTTATCGGATCCATGTCTAATAATTAGTAAGTTAGCTCCAATCGCCTCGAAAGTTTTAGCCGTATCATAAAGCGACTCTCCCTTTACTACACTTGAAGTATTTGTGCTCAATTCAAGGTTACTAAGACCTAACTTTTTTTCTGCTACTACAAAACTCATTTTTGTTCGTGTGCTCGGTTCGAAAAATAAATTTGCTGCAAAAATGGGATCTTTTAACTTAAATGTTCGATTGCGATACGCTTCAGCCTTTTCTAAAATTGAATAAATACGTGCTTTTGACAATTGGTCTACTGAAATAAAATGTTCCATATTTTTCCTCCAATTTCTTCATGTAAGTTTATTTTGTATTCAATTTTTGATGCTCTATAGGTATGGAGCTAGGACACCGCTTCGGAAATATACTTCGCTTTCCGCGGGCGGCTCACCGTTGCCTTTCATCTCGGAGTCTTCGTATATTTTCCGAAGCTAAGTTTATACTTCCTACTATTTAATCAATGAATTCTTTATAAAAAAACCTTCTTGCAAAAGGTTGCAAGAAGGTTATCATGTTTAAATAAAAACATGACATCATTTCCTCAACCTTTTAAATCTCTCTGGATTTAATTAAAAGTTCAGTTGTTCTATTAAAAACACAAAATTTAAAGCTGTGAAAACTCATTTGCATAAACAGCCACGTCCGGCTACAGCACCCAGCAACTATCAAACTTCACACTTCTCCAATCGATAAAGAAGACTTGCCGATTCGCTTGCGAGAGGCTTAGTCGCACTTATACCCTTGTGGTGAAAGTCAACATCGACTCTCTTCGATCGTCGTGTTTCCTTTATCTCATTGCGAAGCGCTACAGTTTGTACGTTGCTAACCGGGTGCTTCCGCCTTTGATTAGTTACTGTTCATATATCTCTACTTTTTCTTCATTATCGATTTCATTTAAATGGACAACAATTACTTCTTTATCAGATGTTGGGATGTTTTTGCCAACATAGTCTGCACGTATAGGTAATTCACGGTGGCCGCGATCAATGAGCACACCTAATTGAATTTGTGAAGGTCTCCCTATGTCGATAACTGCATCCATCGCAGCTCGAACCGTTCTTCCTGTAAATAACACATCATCTACTAGAACAATACGCTTACCAGTAATTGCTACATCAATACTTGTTGATTTAAGCTCTGGTTCTTTATTCGGACTTACTGTCGTTAAATCATCTCTATACAATGTAATATCTAATTCACCGATTGGTACAGTGACATTTTCAATATCTGCAATTTTTTGTTGTAATTGTTTCGCTAAAGGGACACCTCTTGTTTTGATTCCTACAAGGATTAGATCATCTGCTCCTTTATTTTTCTCGAGAATCTCATGAGCCATTCTAGTTAATGCTCTATTCATTGCAGCAGCATCTAAAACTACAGCTTTCTTCTTCAATTTGTCCATTCCCTTCTCAAATCAATCATATTTCAATAAAAAATCCCTTTTTCCTGTTAAGAAAAAAGGGAACATACATACAATAAATAACTTAAAACGTATGGTTCCTTTTTAGTCTCACAGGACTATATTTAAAGGGCTACGAATATAATATCATTTTCTACTGTTTCTCATTATTTCAAACAAATGAATGCCTGTCAAGACATCTTCTCAATAAAGTTCAAAGTATCTTGAAAATAAGCTGGAATATCTGCTTCAAATTGCATCCATTCCTTCTTAATTGGGTGAATAAATCCAATAGATTTCGCATGTAAAGCTTGTCCGCCAAGATCAAGTGTTTTTCTTGGACCATATAATGGATCACCAACTAGTGGAAATTCAATATATCTCATATGCACTCTAATTTGATGAGTTCTTCCAGTTTCCAATTTACATTCTATATAAGTGTAATCTGGATAGCGCTCTAGCACAGTAAAATGTGTGATTGCTGGTTTTCCATTATCGATTACAGCCATACGCTGTCTATTTTTTGGATCTCTACCAATTGGAGCATCAATCATCCCTGTCTCGTGGGGGATTTCACCATGTACAAGTGCGACATATTTTCGCTCAACCTCGCGATTAGCAAATTGTTCCGAAAGTCCGATATGTGCTTTATCGTTTTTAGCAACTACTAGCAAGCCACTAGTGTCTTTATCTATACGATGGACAATACCAGGACGTTCAACGCCATGGATGCCTGATAGATCGTCACAATGGTGTAACAACGCATTAACTAGTGTCCCTGAACCGTGTCCAGCGGACGGATGCACAACCATTCCACGCGCCTTATTTACTACTAATAAATCACTATCCTCATAAACAATATCAAGTGGGATATTTTCCGCTCCAATTTCTAATTGTTTCACTTCAGGTATCGTCCATTGTACATCATCACCTGCAGCTACTTTATAATTCGCTTTTATAACTTTATTATTTACTTCAACATTTCCCTCTTCAATCCATGTCTGAATTTGGGATCTCGAAAGGTCGGGATTTAGTTCTGTTAAAAGCTTATCAATTCGTTGCTTCTTTTCTTCGTCGGTTACAATATGGTTAAAAGAACTCATTTTTTATTCTTAGCCTTCTTTCTTTCATTAATTTCTTCTACAATCATTGCAATAAATACGAGTACAACACCAATTGTTAGAGCTGAATCGGCGACATTAAAGATCGGAAAATTATAATTAACAATAATGAAACTTGCAAAGTCTACTACTTCTTGCCTTAACAAACGATCAATAAAGTTTCCAATTGCACCACCAAGAATAAAGCTAAGCCCGATTGCCAAAAGCGTATTATTCTTCGCGTACTTCTGCATGTAATACACAATCATTATAATAACAAAAATAGTTATAATGTAGAAAAACAGCATTTGTCCTTGTAGAATACCCCAGGCTGCTCCGCTATTTCTATGGGAGAGTAGGTAGAAAAAATCCTCTATAATCGTAATTCTTTCACCAATTTCCATGTTAACGACAATAAGCCATTTAGTAACCTGATCAATTATTATTAAAATGAGTGCAATTATATAATATTTTAACATTCTGTTCCTCCAGCATGCGACAGTAAAAATTATTTTATCATTATTTATCTTATATGTTACGCCCTTGAAATACAAGAAGAATCGCTATCAAACAAAAAGAAGCTGAGACACAAGTATCAAATTAACTCATGTCCCAGCTCTTTTTATTTAAGCTTGATAATGCTCTTTTACTACCTCTGCACAACGTGTACAAAGTGTTGAATGCTCAGGATCTTCTCCTACTGTCTCAGAAGCAACCCAACAACGTTCACATTTCTCTCCTGGATGTACTTCTACTTTTACATTTACATATTTATATTCTTTAGCATCTTCGTCTGCTTCAACAATATCAGCACCTGATACAATTAAGAATTGGTGTAAATGCTCCATAGATTCTAAGACGTTTTTCGTCTCTTCATCACGTGGTACTAATGTTACTTTCGCTTCTAAAGGTTTTCCAATTAACTTTTCATTTCTAGCTTCTTCTAAAGCTTTAAGAACGTCATCACGAACATTCATAAAATGATTCCATTTTTCTTCATCAAAACCAGTAATTTCTCTTGGTTCAGGGATATCTGTTAATTGAACACTACTTTCTTTAACTCCTGGAATATACTCCCACACTTCTTCTGCAGTATGTGGAATAATTGGCGTTAGTAATTTTACAAGCGTCGTTAAAATTTCATAGTAAGCTGTTTGAATGCTACGACGACGTTTATTATTTGGACTCTCAATATAAAGAATATCTTTAGCAAAGTCTAAATAGAATGAGCTTAAGTCTACAGAACTAAAGTTATGAATTTGATGGAAAATTGGTGAGAATTCATAAGCTTCATACGAATTTCTTGATTCTTTTAACACTTCCTGTAAACGTTTAAGCATGAATAAGTCTACTTCTTCCATTTCTGCTTCTGGCACACTATCTTTGGCAGGATCAAAATCTGCCAAGTTACCTAGCATAAAACGGAAGGTGTTTCTAATTTTACGATAAGCTTCTGAAGTTTGCTTTAGAATATCATCTGAAATTCTTACGTCAGCTTGATAATCCACAGAAGAAACCCATAGACGTAAAATATCTGCACCCAATTGCTTTTGAACTTTACCTGGAAGAATAACGTTCCCTAAAGACTTACTCATTTTACGGCCATTACCATCTAAAACAAATCCGTGACTAATGATTGCTTTATATGGAGCTTTACCTGTTACAGCAACTGCAGTAGAAATGGAAGAGTTAAACCAACCACGATATTGGTCACTACCTTCTAGATAAATATCTGCAGGACGCTGGTGGTCTTCACGATTCATTAGGACACCTTCATGAGAAGATCCTGAATCAAACCATACATCCATAATGTCTGTTTCTTTTGTAAAGGTTCCGTTCGGGCTATGTTCTGAAGTAAATCCTTCTGGAAGTAAGTCCTTAGCTTCTCTTTCAAACCACACATTTGACCCATGCTCTTTGAATAATTCAGATACATGATTCACTGTTTCCTCAGTAATAATTGGTTCTCCATCTTCACCATAGAAAACAGGGATAGGAACACCCCATGTACGCTGTCTAGAAATTACCCAGTCTTGACGATCACGAACCATATTATATAGTCTCGTTTCGCCCCAGTTTGGATACCATTTAACTTCTTTAATTTCATCTAAAATGTCTGATCTAAAGTCTTTAATAGACGCAAACCATTGTGGTGTTGCACGGAAAATCGTAGGTTTCTTTGTTCTCCAGTCATGTGGATAAGAGTGCGTAATGAAGTCTAGTTTTAATAACGCACCTACTTCTTCCAATTTTTCAGTAATTGCTTTATTTGCAGTGTCATAGAACAAGCCTTCAAATCCTGGAGCTTCTTCTGTAAATACACCTTTATCATCTACAGGAGATAAAGCGTAAATTCCATATTTTTGGCTAACGTAGAAGTCATCTTCACCATGTCCTGGTGCTGTATGAACACAACCAGTACCAGCGTCAGTTGTTACATGGTCTCCCAACATAACAAGTGAATCACGGTCATAGAATGGATGTTTAGCCACTACTTTATCCGCTTCTTCACCTTTAAAGTTTTTCACAACTTCATGATTTTCCCAGCCTAACTCTTCTGCAACTTCTTCTAACAATGCTTTAGCAACGACATATCTTTCATCTTTTACCTTTGCAACAACATATTCTAAATCTGGATGTAAGCTAATCCCAAGGTTCGCAGGTAATGTCCAAGGAGTCGTTGTCCAGATAATAATTTTATCTCCAGTTTCTAATACTCCCTTACCATCTGTCACATCAAAAGATACATAAATAGACGGTGAGCGCTTATCATAGTATTCAATTTCAGCTTCAGCTAATGCTGATTCAGAAGATGGTGACCAATATACTGGTTTTAGAGCCTTATAGATGTAGCCCTTCTTCGCCATTTCACCAAAAACTTTAATTTGAGCTGCTTCATAATCCTTTGTCAACGTGATGTATGGATTATCCCAGTCACCACGAACTCCTAAGCCTTTGAACTGTGTACGTTGTTTATCAACTTGGTCCAATGCGTACTCTTCACATAGCTTTCTAAATTCAGCAATTGGCATTTCTTTTCTTTTGATTTTTTTATTTTTAGTCAAAGCTGTTTCGATAGGTAGACCATGCGTATCCCAACCTGGAATATATGGTGCATGATAACCAGTCATTGATTTGTAACGGTTAATCATATCTTTTAGCACTTTATTTAGTGCATGACCAATATGAAGATCACCGTTAGCATATGGAGGTCCATCATGCAGGTTAAATAGTGGACGACCTTTTGTTCGTTCTAATACTTGTTCATAAATTTTTTCTTCTTCCCACTTTTTCTGTCTTTCAGGTTCTTTGTTTGGTAGATTTCCACGCATTGGGAATTCCGTTTTTGGCATCAATAATGTCTCTTTATAATCCATTGAATTTCCTCCTAAATTATCTTTCAATTCATTTATAAGATTTCTTTAATTATAGCTATAAAAAAAGCCCTCTCCATCCCTGGAAAGGGACGAGAAGACTCGCGGTACCACCCTTATAAATTTAAATATGACCATTTAAATTCACTCAAAATCTGTTAACGGTGACTAACCGTTCATCGTTACTGTTATTTCACAATGACTACATCGGGAGTGATTTTCCAAAAGTAATTTCTATCAGGCTCGCACCAACCCTGATTCGCTAATTAGAAAAAATACTTCTATACTGTCTCCGTCAACGTATTTCTGGATTCTTTTAAGATATATGAATTATATGTAAAATTTATAATAACGTCAAGAACTAAGCGTTGTTCTGCATTAATTCCTCTTCATCACTGATTTCTTCACTAAATAGTTCTTCCCAATCATCTGTCTCAATCATTTCCAATTGAGCTTCAACAATCATCTTCAAGCGAGTTCTGAACACTTTGGCTTGTTTCTTCAGTTCTTCAACATCCATCGCAATTCTTCTTGATTTACTTAAAGCTTCATTAATGATTCTGTCTGCATTTTTCTCTGCTTCTTTAATAATTAATTTTGATTCCTTCATTGCATTGGCTCTAACATCTTCAGCAGTTTCTTGTGCAACAAGAATTGATTTGTTTAGCGTTTCTTCAATGTTTGTGAAATGTCCAAGTCTTTCTTCCATTTGTTTCACTTGTTCTTCCAAAGCTTTCTTTTCGCGAATAACAATTTCGTAATCTTTTACGACGCGATCTAAAAACTCATTTACTTCATCTTCGTCAAATCCACGAAATTTATTCGTAAATTCCTTATTATGGATATCTAATGGTGATAATGGCACAGTGGCCACCTCCTTTTACGATTTATGATAATTTTTGACTTCTATACTTTATTCAACAAGAATACAAATTGTCCTGCCTGAGGTAAAATCTATTGCAGCGTTGCTGTCGTTATTCGCCATTTTTCTTTTCGTGTTTGCCCAGCAATACTGACTACTTTACTTCGGCCCTTACCTATAAGAGAAATCATATCCCCTTCTTGTAAAGCAAACTTATTATCTTGAACAACTTTATGATTAACTTTCACACGTTGTTTTTCAATTGCTTGTTGAGCATCTTTTCTAGAAATACGATAGATTTCTTTTAGAATCACATCTAGTCTCATGGATGATACCGTTTTTGTTGATTCCAACCAATTTGGCTTATGATCTATTAGCGAAGTAACTGGTACTTCTTTTAAATTAACTTTTGCATTTTTTATAGATAAAAGATTCATGATAACATACTGTGAAATTTCACTTGTCACGATGATTTGAAGCTTTCCTGATTTAACGTAGATATCTCCAAGTTTTTCTCTTATTACACCTAATGAGAGAAATGCACCCATCACATCACGGTGCGTAAGAGTAATGAATTTCTCTTCATATCTTGCTTCAAGGATAGATAATTGAAAAGCTTCTTCAGAGATTTCTTCATAGAACGGAGCAATTATCATACGCTTTCTTTCAGCATATGCTGATCCACCAGAGTAATAGAGTTTTAATTCTTCATTCGTTTCACCGATAATCATGGTGACTATTTGTTGTTCTCTAGGATCAAGAAAATCAGTTAATCTTGGTATATATGTTTGTTCTACTTCGTCTTTCCAAGACATCACTTGGTCAATAAAAGGTTGTTCTTCTTTACGAAAATGTTGATAAATATCCATTTCATACTTCCTTTAAAATAAAAACATTTGGAAAAATGTGTATAACCCTCGTCCTGCTAAGTTTAACACAATTATACCTACGATTGGAGATAGGTCAATCATTCCTAGTGGGGGAATAAATTTTCTAAAGATTTCTAAATACGGTTCACAGATACGACCCAACATCATACCAAATGAAGATTCACGCGCACCGGGGAACCAAGACATGAAAATATATATAATTAAAGAAAACGTGTAAATTGTTAATGCTAATTGTAATAAATTAAAGAGTTGAATCATTAATTATAACCATCCTTTTTAAAATTCATCATCATCTTGATAAACTTCTGTAATTGATCCTGTAACGTCGACGTTATCAGGTGTACACAGAAATGTTTCAGCACCTAGCTTTTGAATATCACCATTTACCGCATAAACTGTACCACTTAAAAAATCTACAATCCTTTTAGCTTGTTGATTATCAACTCTTTGTAAATTTATAACAACTGCACGTTTATTGACGATATTATCTGCAATTTCCTGTACTTCACCATAAGATCTTGGCTCACAAAGGACAACCTTTTGGGTTGGCTGTGGAACACCTTGAAGGTTAACTACATTATTGCTTTTAACTTTAGGGCTTACTTTCTCTGGAAGTTCGTCTTCTTCAATATACTCATATTCGTACTCATCGTCCATTGAAAAGTAATTTTTGAATTTGCTTTTAATGCTCATCTTGTCACCTCAGTTATCATAAGAATTTATTAAACTTATTCTTCCACTAACTTAGAACCAACTCGAATATGTGTCGCGCCTTCTTCAACAGCAATCTCATAATCATTGCTCATTCCCATGGATAAATAATTACAAGGAGCATGTCCATAATTTTCAGTTCTTATTGCATCACGTAGTTCTCTAAGTTGAATAAACACTTCACGGATCTCTTGCTTATCCTCAATATGTGGAGCCATCGTCATCAAGCCAACCACTCGAACCTTTTCAAACTTTTCAATTTCTTTTATGAAAGGTTGTACTTCGTCGATACGAAGGCCATGCTTTGTTTCTTCTTCGCTAACATTCACTTGCACAAAACAATCGATGACACGGTCTGCCCGCTTATTGATTTCTTTTGCTAAAGAAACACGATCGAGCGAATGAATCATATCTACTTTGTCGATTATTTCTTTAACTTTTCTCGTCTGTAGTGTACCGATAAAGTGCCAAGTAGCAGCATCGCCAACAGTTTCATACTTTTCAAGAAAACCTTCATTACGATTTTCTCCAAAATGTGTGATTCCTGCTTCGAGCATTTCCTTATTTCGTTCAATTGTAACATATTTTGTTACTGCTATTAATGTAATTTCTTCCATATTTCTATTTTTTCTTTCACAAGCAGCTATAATATTATTATTAATCTTCTCCAAATTTCTTGCAACTACCATTTCTATTTTCCTACTCCTTTAAAACTTATTCAATTAATCCTATAAATGCTAGCATTCTACCAGTTTTTCCATTATCACGTCGATGAGAAAAAAATAAAGATTCATCACGATGTGTACAATAATTTGTAGTATCTATATTATGCCTTAATATGCCGCAATTTAAAAGAATTTCTCTATTTAATGCCTTTAAATCTAATAAAAAGTGCTGATTCTGCTTTTCTGTTAATACTTTGTCATAAAAGCTTGGTTCAATAAAATCGACAATTCGCTGATCAACCTCGTAATAATCTTTAGATATTCCTGGTCCGATGGTTACTTGAATATTTTCAAGCTTCGAACCTTGTCGCTGAAATACAGATACTACTTGCTTTGCTATCTCTCCAACAGTTCCTTTCCAACCAGCATGTGCAATTCCAACAATGCCTTCTAGTGGGTCAAAGAAATATAGTGGAATACAATCAGCAAAAAATGCGGTAAGTAAAATTCCTTTTTCCTTGGTTACTAAGCCGTCAATATCTTTTAAAGCAGTTGCAGTAGTTTTCGCCCCGCAACCTTTGTCATCTGTTCCAACTACCTTTACTTTTGTACCATGTGTTTGTTCACCAGCTACCCAATCATCGAGTGCGAATCCTGTTATTTTGCTAAGAATTTCTCTATTAGCTAAAACATCTTTTTCATTATCATGTACGTGAAGGCCTAAGTTAAAGCTTGAAAAATCTCCTTTACTTCTTCCGCCATTTTTCGTAGTAAATCCTGCAATTAAATGATGGTTGTCTTGCTGCATGTTTTCTAATTGTAAATATTGCTCATCTTTTAATACAAACGGTTCCATTTCCAAGCTTCGCCTCCTCTATCTCGTTCTATTTTAACATAATATGACGCATATTTATCGTATAATGGCAGTTTACCTAACAACAGAGGGCATAATTGTTGTTTGACCATGAATTTCTTTGATTAAAATAACATCAGAGCCAATCCGTAAAATCTGATTCCAAAGGACAGCGACTTCTTCTCCTTTACCAAACAGATGCCCTTTATTCTCGGGGTCAGCCAAAATCAAAGAACGTACCTTACCAGTGCGCACATCAATCTCTAAGTCCGTTATAAACCCCAATCTTCTACCATCAACAACCGAAATAACCTCTTTTAATTGTAATTCAGATAATCGAACCATTTCCTCACCTCTCTACTACTATTTATATGCACCATAAATTACATTTTTCATTAAATAGAAAATAAAAGAAGAAGCAAGCATATCGCCTGCCTCTTCTCATTTATTTCTATTCAAACATTCGCTTATTCATTTGTTTAATTGCTGCCTTTTCTAATCTAGAAACTTGAGCTTGAGAAATACCTATCTCGTCTGCAACTTCCATTTGAGTTTTTCCTTGAAAGAACCGTTTATTTAAAATTAATTTTTCTCTTGCATTTAACTGAATCATACCTTCTTTCAACGATATATTATCATCCCAAGATGAGGCTTTATCCTTCTCATCACTTATTTGATCAAGAACATAGATTGGGTCGCCACCATCATTATAAATCGGTTCGAACAAAGAAACAGGATCTTGGATTGCATCAAGCGCAAAAACAATATCTACTTCAGGTATTCCTGTCTCCTCAGCAATTTCCTTATGTGTAGGCTCTCTCGACGTTTTATTCATAAGTAACTCTCGAGCTTGTAAAGATTTATATGCAATATCTCTTAAAGACCTTGAAACTCTAATTGGGTTGTTATCCCGAAGATAGCGGCGGATTTCACCGATAATCATTGGTACTGCATAGGTTGAAAAACGAACATTATGACCTAAATCAAAGTTATCTATTGATTTCATTAGTCCAATACATCCAACTTGAAATAAATCATCTACATATTCGCCGCGATTATTAAATCGTTGGATGACGCTCAAAACGAGACGGAGATTCCCATTTACCAGCTCTTCTCTAGCTGATAAGTCGTTCTCTTGTTGCAGCCTGATAAATAACTTCTTCATTTCGTCATTTTTTAATACAGGCAACTTCGATGTATCTACTCCACATATTTCTACTTTATGTCTAGCCATATCTACTCAACCCTCCCAGTCGATGATACTGTTCAAGGTCAGTATCTCCCCGTAATCGACTTTTTATGCAGAGGGTAATCATGTAGAAATTGGTAAATATACGACAAAACTACATGTAGTAAGGCTAGACCATCTTATTAAATTCTTTTTGAAGCCTGCGGATAATTTTCTTTTCTAATCTAGAGATATATGATTGCGAAATCCCTAACATATCGGCAACATCTTTCTGTGTTTTCTCTTCTTGTCCATGTAAACCAAATCTTAAAAACATGATTTGTTGCTCTCTTTTATTTAACTGTGATAATGCGGAGTTTAATAAGTTTTTATCGACCATCGTTTCTAAATTTTTAGTAATGATATCTTCTTCTGTTCCTAAAACATCTGACAATAGTAGTTCATTTCCATCCCAATCAATATTTAATGGTTCATCAAAAGATATCTCTGATTTTAACTTATTTGTTCTTCGCAAATGCATTAAAATTTCATTTTCTATACATCTTGAGGCATATGTTGCTAGTTTGATCTTTTTCTCGGGTTTAAATGTATTAACTGCTTTAATGAGGCCGATCGTCCCAATACTGATGAGATCTTCAATATTGATACCTGTGTTTTCAAACTTCCTTGCAATATATACAACAAGACGGAGATTTCTTTCAATCAATAATGCTCGGGCTGATTTATCTCCAGTAGGAAGCAACTTTAATAATTCATGCTCTTCTTGCTTCGACAGTGGCGGTGGTAGTGCTTCTTTTCCACCGATGTAATAAATTTCTGGAGACTTTAATTTTAATTTAAATAGCAATTTATACCAATATAAACGCAATCGAATCTTCCACATTAATTATCCTTTCCTTTCTGTTATGCTGTATATTCAGTAGCTGCCTTTATTAATTCTGGTTGTAAGAGACAGTGATAACTTGCATCAGACGTTAGTTGACCAAATTTAATTCCAACTAAGACATGTTTGGTATGAATTCCTTGGGACCCATAATCAATTGTTAAAAGATCAGGTTTAATCGCAAAGATAAATCCATCCCCCCCTTCTACACCTTGATATGGTATGACAACGATTGAATCTATCCAATTACTTGGAATCTTTTCCATCTCCCAATTCTCATACGCCTGCTTTAAGAGTTTCCAGTCTGTAGCTTCAAACCAGTTTAATAAATACGCTTCATCACAGATAACGACAGGTTTTTTTGTAAATGGATCTGTAAGCTGGTTACCACTATCGACAAATCCTGGTGTTTCGTGTGTTGTACCTTTAATAGTGATTTTTACATCATAAAATGAATCGTATCGAATTTCCGCTTGAACGTGCTTGTCCATGCGCTGTTTGGTAAAAAACCAAACCAATGGGAAAAAACATATAACAAATAACCAACTAATAGGATCCCCGAAACCTAAGTTATAAGTAAGTATCCCTGTATTGCTTGCAGCTACTGGATTATTAAGAATAAAATGAATTGCGATAAGCCCTCCTCCAACAGAAAAACTAATGAAATAAAACATAAATAATAGCTTCATGAATCGAATGATATTTTTAAAACCAAATGTCGTAAAGATGATGAGCATTGAGAACATTATTTTGAATGGAAGTATCGTAACGAAGGTGTCAGGAAAATATATTGTGAGTGGTACCATCATGGATGCAACAAGAGCACCTAGTATTAATCTAGATTGTTTGATATTTATTTTAGTTAGTTTATTAGTTAGTGCTAACAACATGTAATCCAGTAGAATATTTAATAGCCATACTGAATCAAGGTAGATAGACAACTTGTCACTCCTTTAGCAAAACTTTTATTCTTATGTGTTGGCTTTGTTAAAGTTCAATGTTGTTAAGTGGATGAAATCTGTCCAATATGTTTCAACATAGACTATCTGTTAAAAAGAAGTATAGCTTACCTACTCAGCAAAGTCTGTCAGTTCTTGTATGCAGTAAATAACTTCTTTTCACTAAAATATGCGGCCCCTGTCGATGAATATGTATGTTTTTAAAACTTCCAACAAATATTTATATTTTGGACATCAAAAAAGCAGAATGGATAGGTTCCATTCTGCTTTTTATTATTATTTAATTAATTAGCGATTACGGTTACGATTTCTTAGGAATGTTGGGATGTCTAGCTCGTCCTCTTCCTGTTTTGGTCGTTGTTGTGTTGGTTGTTCACGCTGCGTTGGTTCTTCAGGTGCGCGTGTTGCTGCTTGCTGCTTTTGAGCAATTGTTGGACGAATATCGCGTCTTGAAGCTTCTGCTTTTTGAACGGTTTCATCAAATCCAGTAGCAATTACTGTTACAATAATTTCATCATTTAGGCTTTCATTAATAACAGAACCGAAGATAACGTTAACTTCTTCGTCTGCAGCATTTGTTACAAGATCTGCTGCTTCCTGAACTTCATATAGACTCAAGTTCGTACCACCAGTAATATTCATAAGAATACCGTGTGCACCATCAATTGAAGTTTCAAGAAGTGGAGAAGAAATAGCTTTCTTCGCTGCTTCCGTTGCGCGTGTTTCACCAGTTGCAACACCGATACCCATTAATGCTGAACCTTTATCATACATAATGGTTTTAACGTCCGCAAAGTCCACGTTAATTAGACCTGGTTTAGCAATTAGGTCCGAGATACCTTGAACACCTTGTCTTAGAATATTATCCGCTTCACGGAAAGCTTCTAGCATTGGTGTATTTTTGTCTACGATTTCTAATAAACGATCATTTGGAATCACAATAAGTGTATCTACATTGCTTTTTAATGTATCAATCCCTGAAACAGCTTGATTAGAACGTCTTTTTCCTTCAAATGAGAATGGACGAGTAACTACACCTACTGTTAATGCACCTAATTCTTTTGCAACTTGTGCAATAACCGGTGCTGCTCCAGTTCCAGTTCCTCCACCCATACCTGCTGTAACAAAAATCATGTCTGCTCCAGAAAGAACTTCTTCTAACTGCTCTCTACTTTCTTCTGCAGCTTTTTTACCTACTTCTGGATTTGCACCCGCTCCAAGACCACGGGTTAATTTTGTACCGATTTGTACTTTAATTTCAGCTTTTGATAGATTCAAAGCTTGAGCATCTGTGTTTACTGTAATAAATTCAACACCTTCTACCCCATGTTCAATCATACGGTTAACAGCGTTATTTCCTCCGCCACCAACCCCAACTACTTTTATTTTAGCAAGTTCTTCCATGTTCGTATCAAACTCTAACATACTTTGTTCCTCCTAATCCGCAAAATAACAAGCATTCCAGAAGCTAATTTATAAGAGGCCGATTAATCCTAAACCTATTAATTTAATCAAAGAAGTATTTGAAAAAATTAGCAATTCCAGAGTCTTTTTTCTGTTTATTTCCTTTTTCTTCTTTAGACTTTGGTTGTTTTATATTTCGTTTCGATTTCGATTCTTGTTCTAAGCTAGTTACTGCTGGGTAAATACGTTTACCTTGTATTTTCGCATTTCGATAAGCAAATTGCAAGATACCAACTCCAGTAGTAAAATGTGGTTCCCTAACTCCTATGTAATCTGGAATTGCCACTCTAACATTAGAGTAAAACATGTTTTGTGCAAGGTCTAACGTACCTGGCATTGCCATCGTTCCACCAGTTAGCACATGTCCTCCGGGTAACTCTTGAAAGCCCATTCGATTAATTTCTCTTTCAGCAAAAGCAAATATTTCTTCTAATCTAGCTTCAATCATATCTGCAATCTGTTGTTGATTATATGTTTGTCTTACATTACTGCCAATAATTGAAACCTCAAATGTTTCATCTTCCTGTGCATCTTCATAAAATGCATGACCGTAATTAAGTTTTATTTCCTCTGCTTCTTCTGTAGAGGTTCTAAGGCCTATTGCTAAGTCCTTCGTAATATTGTCTCCACCTAATGGGATAACATTTGTTTCGACAATATGATCGTTTTCAAAGATTGAAACAGTAGTAGATCCACCACCTATGTCAATCAGAGCAACTCCCATATTTTTCTCATCACTTGATAGTGCAATTGCACCTGAAGCAAGTGGGGATAAACAAATATCAGAAATTTCTAAGCCAGCTAGTTCTACACACTTCAATGTATTATGTAACACTGTCTTAGAACAAGTAATAAGTGTACCTTCCATCTCTAGACGAACACCTATCATACCTCTAGGATCATTAATATCTTCAAGTCCATCTACAATAAATTGTTGTGGAATAACATCGACGATTTCGCGCTCTGGTGGGATAGATACTACCTGTGCTCCATCGATTACTCTTGTGATATCTTCTTCATTGATTTCTCTATTATCACTTTGTACTGCAACTACACCATGGCAAGGTTGCAATCTTATATGATTCCCGTTTATCCCTACGACAACTCTTTCAATTTGCATACCAACCATACGTTCCGCTTGCTCGATCGCGTTGCGAATCGATTGAACGGTCTGGTCAATATCAACGATTGCCCCTTTTTTCATTCCTAGTGATTTAGCAGTTCCTACTCCGATTATATTAAGTGAGTCATTTAATACTTCTCCAATAATTACTTTAATTTTTGTAGTACCTATATCTAGGCTCACAAGAATTTCACTATTATTCAAGAAAAGGCACCTCCCAATAAGACATCTCTGTTTAAATTAATATTTTATCTAATTATAAGTTAACGATGGTTGAAATTCATTAGTAATAATATACAATTACTATCTATTTCAACATCATTAAGTGAATTCCCTTTATTTAGCTATCAAATAAATTTTTCTTGATATAAAGAACAGTATAGAACATGAAATTTGTGGATAACTCTTCGAGTGAAGGATAGCCACGTCCGGCTTCAGCGCCCAACGACTATCAAACTTCGTACTCCTCCAATCGATAAGTCAACATCAGCTCGTACCTCGCCGTGTTTCCTTTATCTCATTGCGAAGTACTCCAGTTTGTACGTCGCTGAACGGGCGCTTACGCCTTTGTACATATAACTGTTCGTATACAGCGTATAGATTATGTCGTGAAAATACATTATTCTACTTCTGCATCTTCTTCTGTTTCAAGATCATCTTCAGTTTCTTCAATAAATTCTTCGAAATAAACTCCAACACCAACATGAATCATTCCGTTAGTTTCTGGATCTAATTGTGCAACTACAGAAGGGTAAGCACTCATTCCCTCTGAGAAATTCCTGGTTGCTGCTTTTACGACAAATCCATCATTCATATACATCATTACTGTACTCTGATTATTATCCTCAGGTAATTGATGAATCTCAGATATAAGAGACAAAATCTCATCAGATAACTTATTGAGTTCACTTGCTATGATACTTAAGTTTTCTGTATCTGTAAACCCAACCATCAGTGGTGCTTGTCCATTAAACTCCTTAAATTCTGCTTCAGTTAAAACAGTTCCATTTTCTAATACAGGATAGTAGGAAGCGCCTTGCTCAAAAAAAGAAACGATTCTTTTTTCCGTTACTTCGAATACAACCGTATTTGGAAGCTGTCTTTCAATTGATACTTCATCAATAATTGGATTACCTTTTAAAATGGCCTCCATGTTTTCAAAATCAAGTGACCAAATATTACTATCAATTTTAATACCAGAAATCTCTACAACTTCATCATCAGAAATAAAAGAATTATTTTGAACATCAATCGTTTTAACTTGACTTAAAGGAGATTGTAAATAGACGATTATTAGAATTAAAAGGAAGAAGATACTTAAATAAAAAACTAAGCGTCGATTTGCTTTTTTCTTTCGTGCTTCTTTTAATTTTGGAATACGATCTTCGATAGAAACGATATTCTTTTTATTCTTCTCCATCTCCATTTCTTCCTTTATCAATTTACTATTCTTTTTTTATATATTTCTAATTTAGTAAGGTAAAATTACTTTATAAAAAGAGATATTAGAATTATATCATAGATTCCTAGTTTTCATAGCGTTTACTTCACATAGTTCTCACTTTTTTAAGTGATTTTCTTTTTTTGGTTCAATCTTTAAATTTCATACCCTCGTATGGATACTTATGTTAAGTAAAATCCCTACTGAGCATAATGTTAACGTTAGTGAAGAACCACCATAACTAAGGAATGGTAAAGTAATTCCTGTTACTGGAATAAGACCGATAACGACACTTATATTAATCATTGCTTGAATAGCAAGCATCGCAACGATTCCTAGCGATAAATAACGAGCAAAAGCATCTGTGGAAGCTAAAGATAATTTAATTCCCCGCCATAGAAGGAGAAAAAAGAGGATAATAATTGTCGTTCCGCCGATAAAGCCTAGCTCTTCTGCAATAATTGCAAAGATAAAGTCTGTTTGAGGTTCAGGCAAATAAAAATATTTTTGTAAACTATTTCCAAGTCCTAACCCCATAAAACCCCCTGGCCCAATCGCATATAAGGATTGGATAATTTGAAAACCATCTCCAAGTGGGTCTTCCCATGGATTTAAGAATGCAGTTATTCGGCTTATTCGATATGGAGCAGATAGTATGAGTAAAGTGAAGCCTACCAATCCGAGAAGTCCTAACCCAATAAAATGAGAGATTTTTGCACCTGCAACAAAGATCATTGTCATACATGTTAAGACAAGCACTAAACCTGTCCCAAGATCAGGTTGCAACATTATGAATCCAAATGCTGTAAAAACAAGTAATAAGCAAGGTAAAAATCCTTGGGTAAATGAAGTAATATACTTTTGCTTATTCACTAATAATGTTGCCAAGAAAATAATTAATCCTAATTTCATAAACTCGGAAGGTTGTATACTAAAAGCACCAATACCAATCCAACTTTGTGCTCCACCTCTTTTTAAACCCACACCTGGTATTAGCACAGCAATCAATAATACAAAGCAGACAATTAAAATAACGGGGGCATATTTCCTCCATGTATAATATGGAATGACCATAAAGAGGAACATTCCGATAACACCTGCACCCGCAAATAATAACTGTCGTTTCACATAATAAGTACCGTCATCGAACTTATACAGTGACCAAACATGTGAGGCACTATATACCATGACAACACCAATAATTAATAATGCTAGAATGATAAATAATAAAGCTAAATCTGGTCGATTCTCTGTTTTTAATAAGTGACGAAACAAAAAAATACCCCTTTCTTTTAAAAAGAATTGGGGCATTTTATGAAATAACTTTATTAATGTACAAGCCCCCTACAACAGTTTATGCACGGATTCAATGAATATGTCGCCTCTCTCTTCAAAGGTTCGATATTGATCCCAACTCGCACAAGCAGGTGAGAGCAAGATGACATCATGCATATCCGAAAATTCATAAGCTGTTTTTACGGCTTGTAAGATTGTATCAGTTGTTTCTGTTAATTCGATTCCAGCTTTTTCAGCTAATTCTCTAAACTTTTCTTTTGTTTCGCCAAAGCTGACTAGCGCCTTTACATTGTTTAAGTATGGGAGGAGTTCGTCAAGGTTATCCCCACGGTCTAAGCCTCCAGCTAAAAGAATCACTGGTTGATTAAATGAGCGGAGTGCTTTTTGAGTTGCTAACATATTCGTAGCTTTAGAATCATTGTAAAATAATCTGTCATTGATTTTCTCGACAAATTGCAAGCGATGTTTTACACCTTGAAAAGTTGATAACACTTTTTCAATTCCCTCGTTTGTCGCACCAGCTAACTTTGCTGCAGCAATTGCTGCTAATATATTTTCAAGATTATGATCCCCAACGAGAACTACTTTATTTCTAGCAATTACTTTTTCATCTTTAAAATAAATAAATGAATCATCTACCCATGCACCATTTGGTAATTTCTGATTAGTAGAGAATGGGATTCGTTGAGCTTTTGCAAATTCGATTTTCTCTACGATCGCTTTATCATCCGCATTGTAAATAAGGTAATCATTTTCATTTTGGTTCTTGAAGATATTAAACTTTGCCTGTTTATAATTATCCATTGATTTATGATAATCAAGATGTGAAGCAAATATATTCAAGATTACAGCAATGTTTGGTCTAAAAGAGATTGTCCCTTGTAATTGAAAAGAAGAAAGTTCTAATACCAATGTTTCTTCTGCTGTTAATTCTTCTGCTGCTTCTGTGGCAACAATACCGATATTCCCAGCTACTTTCACTGGACGCTCACTTTCTCTGAGCATTTCCGTGGTAAGTGTTGTGGTCGTTGTCTTTCCATTTGAACCAGTGATTCCAATTAAGTTACCAGGAACCAACTGATAAGCAAGCTCTATCTCAGTAACGATAGGGATTCCTCTTTGCTCTGCTTCCTCTAAAAGCGGGATACTATAAGGAATACCAGGGTTTTTTATGATTAATTCGATTCCTTCTAAAAGTGATAGCGGATGTGATCCTACAATAACCTCCGCACCCAATTCTCTTAAAAGGACTACTTCTGCGGCGTCATTCGCCGTATTTTTATCATTTACTCGTACTTGTTTATTATTTTTTAAAAGCGTTTTAGCTGTTGCTGTACCACTTCTAGCAAGCCCCAAAACTAAAATATGTTGATAGGGAAATTCTAATTGTTTACTCACTATAATCCCACCTCAATATAGACACCAATTGCTGCAAAGATAAGACCAACTAGCCAGAATGTTGTTACCACACGCCATTCAGACCAGCCAATTAGCTCATAATGATGGTGTAATGGACTCATTTTAAAGACACGTTTACCAGTAGTTTTAAAAGATATAACTTGAATAATTACCGAAAGTGTTTCTATAACAAAGACCCCACCAATAATGATTAAAAGAATCTCCATTTTAGTTAAAATTGCAACTGCTGCAATCGCTGCACCCAGTGCCAAAGATCCGGTATCTCCCATGAACACTTTTGCAGGATGTGCATTAAACACAAGAAAACCTAGTAGAGCACCAACAACAGCTAATGAAAAAATAGCGATCTCTGTTTGTGGGATGCCATACCAAGCTAAGATAGCAAAAGCTCCAAATGCAATTGCTGCCGTTCCTGCTAATAAACCATCCAAGCCATCTGTAAGGTTAACTGCATTTGATGAACCAACTAACATAAATATAATCAAAACAGCATAAAACCAACCAAATTCCCATTGTATATTTGTACCTGGTATTTGAATATAGGTTGAGAAGTCATTCATCTGTAAAACGAAGAAGAAGACTAATGCAATAATTACTTGTCCTATAAGTTTCTGTAATGAAGTTAATCCTAAATTTCTTTTAAACGCTACTTTTATAAAATCGTCAAGAAAACCTAATAGACCATATCCAAATAATACAAATACGAGTAACCAAAGTTCAAAGCCTATCCCACCATTTACCTTCCATACCATGATGAATGATGTTGTAATAATACTTAGAACGATCATTATTCCACCCATTGTAGGTGTTCCAGTTTTCTTTAAATGTGATTGCGGACCTTCTTCTCTAATGCTCTGTCCGAATTTAAGTCTTCTTAAAAAAGGGATAAATATTGGTGATAAAAGAACTGTAATTAGAAATGCGATCCCTATTGTCATAAATAAAACGGTTGTATTCACTATTCGTTCCTCCTAAAACAGCGATTCCTGTTACTTCTCATCTATTATAATAGCTTCTACCATTGTTTCAAACTGCATGCCTCTTGATGCTTTAAATAATACAATTGTATCTTCGTTTAATAATTCATTTAAGTCTTTTACAATCTCTTCTTTGTCAGCCATATGTTTTGAAATAATTTGTGATTTCTTTAGATTCATTTCCTCATGAATAAAGTTCGCTTGCTGACCATAAGTGAAAACATGGGTAATTGGAGGAGTAATTTCATTTGCTATAAGGCGGTGCATTTCTTCTGAAAAGCTACCTAATTCCAAAATATCTCCTAGCACTAGAATTCTATGTGTGAAGCCATCAATTTGCTTCATGACGCCTATAGCACCTGCCATAGAAGTTGGAGAAGCATTATAACTATCATTTACAATTGTTGATTGGTTCTTACCTTCAAGAACCTCAAATCGCATGGGAGTATGCTCCAAATCTTGTAACGCATTCTTTTGTTTCTCTGGATCAATCTTTAATTGATTTGCGAGCGCGATAGCAAATGCAGCGTTTTTAGCATGATGTTTCCCAATTAAAGGTATCTCGTATTTAGATGTTTGATTTACGTGGAATGAAGTACCATCCATGGATACGATTGTGTCCTTGATTTGTAAGTCATTATGTTCTGCAAAACCAACATTATAAATTGAAATAATTTTATCCATATGTAATTGTTCAAGCATTGGTTCGTCTCCATCAACGATTAGTACACCTGATCGCTTCATCCCACTAATAATTTCTAATTTGGCCTTGGTAATTCCTTCTCTTGACCCAAGAAATTCAATATGGGATTCACCTATGTTCGTGATGATGGCATAATCCGGCCTTGCTATGTTGGACAATGCCTCAATCTCGCCAAACCGGTCCATTCCCATCTCAAGGATTAATAACTCTGTTTGCTGTGGCATGGAAAGGATTGTTAATGGTAAACCAATCAAATTATTAAAATTTCCCGATGTGTAATGTGTTTTATATGTAGATTTTCCAATTGCTGCGACTAAATCTTTAGTAGTCGTTTTTCCATTTGAGCCAGTAATTCCTACAACAATCGGCTGAATGAAATCACGATAAGCTTTTGCTAAAGTTTGTAGAGCTACTGTCGTATCCTCGGTATAAAATATAGGAAAATCACTTGGCACCGATGTTGGTAGCTTTTCTTCTTTCCCCCAAATGACAGCAGCTGCTCCATTCGCAATTGCTTGCTCCACGAATGCATGCCCATTAAACCGCTCTCCAACGATAGGAATGAAGAGCGAGTTTTGACGGACATCACGACTATCAATAATTACGTTGTCAATTTCTATATGAGTATTTATTTCACCTTTTGTATCTGTGAAAATAGTTGCTAACCATCCTAAATCAAATAACATAATTTTTACTCCTTAGCTATTTAACAATTTACGAACCGTTTCTCTGTCATCAAATGCGTATTTCTTACCGGCAATTTCTTGATAGGTTTCATGGCCTTTTCCAGCAATGATAAGTATATCATTTGCTTTAGCAATACTTAAGGCCCTTTTGATTGCTAGCTTGCGATCAACTTCTATTTCAAAGTTTACAAATTGCTTATCTAAACCTGAAACCATTTCACGAATGATTTCCTTAGGATCTTCGCTTCGAGGGTTATCTGCAGTGAAAATAGTAACATCTGAAAAGTCTACTGCAGTCTTTGCCATCATACCCCTTTTTGAGCGGTCTCGATCTCCACCACAACCAACAACGGTAATAAGCCTACCTTTTGTCAATTGCTTACCTGTCATCAAAGTATTTTCTAACGCATTAGGCGTGTGTGCGTAATCGACGATGACCGTAAAATCCTGCCCCTCATCAATCGTTTCAAAGCGGCCTGGTATAGAATCCTTAGACTCAAAGGCGGATTGAATGATTTCTAATGGCACACCGTTTACTATAGCAGCGGAACTTGCAGCAAGCATATTGTATATATTAAATTTGCCAATAAGTCTACTCGTAATTTTAACCGTTCCTACAGGGGTTTTCAATCTAAATTTTGTATGCGTAGCATTTAATTGAATGTCCGATGCTTTAACATCTGCTTCGTGATTGATTCCATAAGTGACAATATGCTGAGCTGTAGCTTTCTTTAATCGTCTTGTTTCTGTATCGTCTGCATTTATAATCGCATATTTTCTGTTGCCTTCGTATGTGTTACCTAATTGCGAGAATAATAAACTTTTCGCATAAAAGTAGTACATCGGATTTTCATGATAATCCAAATGATCTTGCGTAATATTCGTAAAAACAACTGTATCAAAAGCTGTGCCATGGACTCTTCCCATATCAAGCGCATGAGAAGAGACTTCCATGATTACTTGATCAACATTTTCCTTTTTCATCTTATAAAAGATTCGTTGGAGCTCAACAATATCTGGCGTTGTATGACTTGTATTAAATATCGTATCTCCAATTTTATTTTGAATCGTCCCTATGACACCAGTCTTCTTCTCGTATTTTTCATAAATTGCTTCTAGTAAATAAGAAACGGTTGTTTTCCCATTTGTTCCAGTAATACCCGTGACATCTAAACTTGATGTGGGGTATTCATAAAACTTATTCACTATTTTCGCAAGCACAGTAGAAGTGTCGTTTACTTGGATGCATGGAATAGGTAGATTCATAGGCTCTTCCATAATGATTGCTGCAGCACCATTTCTTATCGCGTCTTCTATAAACAGATGACCATCCGTCTGTAGACCTCGCAAACAAATAAACAAGCTTCCTGGCTTCACTTTTCTAGAATCAATTGCTAGAGAGTCAATTTCAATAGCGTCATATATATTTGAATGTTTGAGAAAAGGTAGAACAGCTGTTAATTCACTTAATTTCATGATGACACCTTTTTCTAAATGTACTATACCGATTGAAAGAAGGAGTCATTACTTCGTTAACTTTATTCACCTAAAAAAATTCGTATTTGCGCACCTTGCTCGACTTTAGCTCCAGCCTTTGGTTCTTGGTCAATAATTGCTTCACCAGTTCCGCTAACTTCTATGGATAAGTCCACCATGTATTCAGCTAGCTCGCCCGTTGTTCGCCCAATTAAATCAGGAACTTCCACTAGTGGGGCTTCTGGCCATTGGTATTCTTTATCCATTCCATCTATTCTTCTAGGAACACCCATTGCACTTAAACTATCTTCAATAATGGTTCCTACAATTGGCGCAGCAACAACCCCACCAAATTGTACAGTGTTTTTTGGGTTATCGATTGCAACATATACTACTATTTCAGGGTCATCCGCAGGTGCAAAGCCGATGAAAGAAACAATATAATTGTTTTGCATATACCTTCCATCTTCTCCTACCTTTTGAGCTGTCCCTGTTTTTCCTCCCACTCGGTACCCTTCAACATATGCAGGTCTACCTGTCCCTTGTGCAACGACAGACTCTAATGCATGCCTGATTTCCTCGGAAGTTCCTTCTGAAATTACACTGCTTTTTAAATTCGGTTTATTTTCCTCTACTACTTCACCAGTGAATGGATCAAGCCAGGATTCTGCGATATATGGTTCATAGAGATTGCCACCATTAATAGCAGCTGCAACAGCCATCACCTGTTGAATCGGTGTGACAGAAACCCCCTGCCCAAAAGCAGTAGTCGCTAGCTCAAGAGGTCCAACATTTTCAGGTTTAAAAAGAATCCCTGTTCCTTCCCCATCCAAATCAACGCCTGTTTTATTTCCAAAGCCAAATGCATCAATATAAGAGAAAAGTGTTTCCGTACCAAGTTTTTGACCGATATTTACAAATCCAGGGTTACAAGAATGCTGGACAACTTCTAAATACGACTGATGCCCATGTCCTCCACTTTTCCAACAGCGAATTTTTGTGCCAGATACAGTGATACTACCAGGATCATGAAAGTGATCATGTTCTAAATCGATGACTGCTTCTTCTAAAGCTGCTGCTAAAGTAATAATCTTAAATGTTGACCCTGGTTCATAGGTACTCCAAATCGGTAAATTACGATTGAAAATGTCTGCATCAACTTCTTGATAGTTTTCAGGATGGAAGTTTGGTCTTGTTGTCATTCCTAAGATTCCACCGGTTTTTGGATCAACCGCAATCGCCATCGCCCCATCTGGATTATATTTAGATAAAGCCAAATCTAGCTCTCTTTCCATAATTGCTTGTACTTGTGAATGGATGGTAGTTTTTAAATGTAGGCCATCCTTTGGTGGGTGGTATACATCAGCCAATATATCTAACCTGCCACCCTTTGCATCCGAGTAAAAAGAAAGACTACCATTTGCACCATTTAATTTGTCGTCATAATAACGCTCTAGGCCCATCAAACCTTGACTGTCAATCCCTGTAAAACCTAATACATGAGAAAGATATCTTCCATGTGGATAATGTCGTTTAGAATCCTTCGCTAAGTAAACACCTGGAAGATTTAAATTTCGAATTGCTTTTTCAGCTGTCGAATCAATCTTAATCCCTTGCGGACGAATGGTAACACTTGATTCATTTTTGGTAATCGTTTCATAGACTTTATCTACTGGAGCTTGAAGTATGGTTGCAAGCTTTTCCGCCGTATCTTGCGCCTCACTTATTTGTCTAGGAACGACGACAACAGTCGGTGCAGTCACATTTTCAGCAAGCTTGTCCCCATTTCTATCAAGGATATTCCCTCGTTCTGGGGCAAAGACGATATCTCTTGTCCATAAATCAGTTGCACGTTCACTAAGTTCGGTGCCTATAAAAAATTGAACATATCCCAAACGTAAAATAATAATAAGAAACACAAAAAGAACAAAGAGAAAAACAGTGACAATTCGTTTTCTAACTGTAATAGTTGATACCTGTTTCATATACGCACTCCCTATAAAGTTAAGCTTGTATCAACTATATGAGTATTAAAAAACGAATAGAACACTGTTTTGAATCATTACTCTTCGGATTCTGTTTCTTGTTCTTCCTGCTCTACACCTTCATCTTCATTTTCTTCTGTTACTGGTTCTTCTTCATTTGGGAGCATTAATTCTATCACGAGATAGTCACCTTTTTTAATTGGTGTTCCCTCTTTTGTCCCTTGAACAGCAACATAGCCATTTCCGAAAGTTTCGAGCTGCAATTCTAGCATACTTGCAAACTGAACCACATCTCGCTGTGACCAGTTCATAATATTTGGCATCGTAGGTTCATCTGTTAAAAGAATAACTCTTGTATTCGGGAAAACAGATTGTCCTTCCGCAACGTTCGCATCTATAATTTTCTTTCCATTTCCTACGACTGTATATTTAATGCCTGCTTGTTTCAGTTTATCGCTAACTTCATCTGTATTTTGTTGGAGTAATTTTGGTATTTTCACTTTTTCTATCGTCGAATCTGCTTCTTGATCTGGATCAATGTTTAAATAATGCAAACTATTTTCCATCACATTTCGCACGATAAACGATACAGGTTGCGAGCCATACTGTGTTGGCTCTAATTCAGGTTTTTGTACAGATACAAATATAATTAATTCTGGATCTTCAATCGGGGCCATACCAAGGAAAGAAAATAGTAACTCTTCTCTACCTGTAAAATAACCTCCACCATCTGGATTAGGAATTTCTGCAGTTCCAGTTTTCCCGCCAAGAGAATAACTTTCTAGACGGAAGCTCTTACCTGTAGCATAATCTCCTTCAACAGCTCTACGAAGAAGTTCCCTTGTTTCCTCTGCCGTTTTACTTGATATTGGCTCGGATACCGCAGTTGGTTCTTTTTGCTCAATAACTTCATTGGTTGAAGGATCAACAATTTTATTAATCACATAAGGTTGTAGCATCACACCATCATTTGCGATAGCTGTAGCTGCTTTCATCATTTGTATTGGTGTTACAGTACTCCCTTGTCCAAAAGCTGCTGAGAGCTTTTCTCTTGGCCAGTTATAAAGAACACTTCCAGCAATTTCACCAGGTAAATCGATCCCTGTTTCTTTATCAAAATCAAATGCATGAATATAATCTAGGAATCTATCAGCACCAATTTTTTCCCAAACAAGTTTAGATGCTGCTACGTTAGATGAACGCTCGAACCCTTCGTCGAATGAAATAACTCCCCATCCATCTCGATTATGGTCACGTATTGGTGCAATTCGCTCATTGACATTATATCTCCCTGACATAAAGCCTTCACTGCCATTATATACGCCCTCTTCAATTGCAGCAGCCCAAGTAAACATCTTAACAGTAGAACCAGGCTCAACAGGTGCGGAAATAACGTCATTGTACCAATTTTCTACGTTCGCAGGGTTATTTGGGTTAAAGCTCGGACGACTACTCATCGCTAAAACTTCTCCTGTTTTTGCACTCATCACAATTCCGGTCATTTTTTCCGGATTATAATCTGCTTGGACCGTTGAAAGTGCTTCATCAAGAAGTGTTTGGATTTTTTGATCTAATGTTAGATATACATCATCACCATCTTCAGGCTCTTGAATAACTTCTTTCGGATCAAGTAATCTCGTATTATATATATCTCTTTGGAAGGAAATAAATCCATCTTTTCCTCGTAAAATCTCATTCATTTCTCTTTCCATTCCTGTAATACCCGTCAACTCTACTTTCTCTCCGTTTTCGGTCTCTATAATCTCATCTCTAGCAAAACCGATAATATGCGAAGCGAACACACCATTTGGATAGTAACGTAATGATTCTTCTTCAAAGTAAATACCAGGAATATCTGCTTGTTCAATTTCTTCTTTTTCACTTTGAGTCAGCTGTCTTCCGGCTTTCCCAAACTCTACCTGAAAGCGTGGTTTTGGTTTTGCATTCAATCCATTTTCTATCGTTTGTATAATATCACTTGCTTCTAAATCAATATATTTAGCTAATTCTTCAGCTGTCTCTGCTGGATCGACAACATGTTTAGGCTCTGTGGAATTATCAGAATAGGCTTCATCGAGAATTGCATATACTCTATAAGTAGGTCGATCATAGGCAAGAATCATACCGTTCTTGTCATAAATTTTTCCGCGTTCTGCTCCAATAGAATAAGAGGAAGTGCGTTTTTGCTCTGCCCATTCCTCTAAAGATACATTATTCACTTCACCAGTCGCTTGGATATATACAAACCTGCCTGTTAATACTAAAAATAATATTGAAAAAAGAATGATAAAAATTCCAGCCATCATATGAGTCGTTTTATTTTTCCTCATATATATTGCTCCTTACTCTCTGTCTGTAACCTGTGCTTGTCTCACTTCAGCATTTTGAATTTTTAAACCATTACTTTCTGCAATAGAAATAATTCTTTCAGGTCTAGATAACTCTTTCACTTCAAATGCTAGGCTTTCATTGGAGATAATTTTCTGTTCAACAGTTCTTTCTAGACTTTGTAATTCACGATTTATTGCATCTGTTGATGAAGATAAGGATACCATAAAAACGCAAGAAATTATAATGATTGCAGCAACAATAGAATAAATTACCTTCTCGCCTTTTGTGATCCAACCTTGTTTTTTGACTGTTACACGTACTTTTTTAGGTGCCTGATTTGGACTAGGTGCTGTTTGAAAGCTCCTTGCTTGATTCGCATTCATTATTTTCTCCATCCTTCCTCAAATACAAATTCGTCATTCCAAACTCTTTTTTTCTCTGCTATTCTTAATTTCGCTGAACGAGAACGTCGATTCTCTTCTAGTTCAGATTCATTTGCTATAATCGGTTTTCGAGTTACTAGTTCAAATGGTGCCTCATGTCCCTCGGGGATAACCGGTAGATTTCTTGGGGTTTTCTTCGGTGTACTCCACTTTTTGAAAGCTTGCTTACATAATCTGTCTTCTAAAGAGTGAAAAGTGATTACGACTACTCGCCCGTCAATTCCTACAATTCTCGCCGCTTGCTGCAATGCATCATTGAATGCTTGAAGCTCATCATTGACAGCTATACGCAATGCTTGGAAAATTCGTTTTGCAGGATGCCCACCTTTACGTCTGGCAGCTGCTGGAATACCTTCTTTAATGATCTCGACAAGTTCAAATGTCGTCTCAATAGGTGTAAGTTTTCGATGCTCTTCAATCTTTCTTGCGATTTGTTTGGAAAACTTCTCTTCCCCGTATTGGAAAAAGATTGATACAAGTCTTGCATAAGGCCATTCATTAACAATTTCATATGCTGTTAATTCACTATCTTGATTCATTCTCATATCAAGCCTGGCATCATGTTGATAACTAAAACCTCGATCGCCACGATCTAACTGTGGGGAAGATACACCTAGGTCAAAGAGAATACCATCGATGTGCTTTATTTCATGCTTTTCAATCTCTGCTTCAATTTGTCTAAAGTTAGCATGAATAAAAAGAATTCGATCTTCATATTCTTTTAGTCTTTCTTTTGCTGCTTCTAAAGCATCTTTATCCTGATCAAATGCAATCAGTAATCCATTTTCGTGAAGACGTGAAGCAATTTCATACGAGTGGCCGCCACCACCCACGGTGCAGTCGATATATGTACCATCAGGTTTAATGTTTAATCCATTTATTGTTTCTTCTTTCAATACACTATAATGCTCAAACAAATCTCCACCACCTTCACAATTATGAATTGATTGCTATATAAGTTCTTTACTTATTAATGATGTTCTATGTATGAAGGGTGTTCCCCTTCATATTTAGATATCAAAGTCCATGAGATTTTCTGCGATATCTGCAAAGGATTCTTCTGAGTCCTCTACATAATCATCCCACTTCGTATTTGCCCAAATTTCTACTCGCTCTGAAACACCTATAACTACACATTCTTTTTCTAACTCCGCATAACTTCTCAAGTTCTGTGGAATATTTATTCTTCCCTGTTTATCCACTTCACATTCAATTGCACCTGAAAAGAAAAACCTTGTAAATGCTCTTGCATCTTTTTTTGTAAGTGGTAATTGTTTTAATTTATTTTCGATTACTTTCCATTCTTCTTGTGGATATGCGAACAAACATTTATCGAGTCCTCGAGTCACAACAAAGACATCGCCAAGTCCATCACGAAACTTCGCTGGAACGATCATTCTTCCTTTGATATCAACGTTATGCTTGTACTCTCCCATAAACATTTAGTTCTCACCACTTTCGTAATATTAATATTACCACAATCCACCACTCTCCACCACTAAATTTATCATTAATTTTTTAGTTTCTTTGTTTTTCATAAAAAACCTTAAAAAACAAAAAAAGAAAAGCCATTAAATCAATGTTTAATGGCTTTTCTTATCATTTACTAAATTGTGGTAGATGGTGGGGGGGAAATCCCACCTAAGAAATAAAGTTAAATATATTATAGATAAACAACGTAATGGTTTTCTTTAAATGAAACGGGATGGTTAATAACATTTGCTAGGTAACCGTTGCCGTATCGATTTAAAAATGGAAGTGGATTCCACTTGCGTTCTTGAAGGCCATCTTCAGGCCTTAGCGATTGTTGGATAAGATCAAATTGAGATAATTCCTTTTCAAATTTAAACTCTAACGCTTGCATCATTCGATCACGCAGAAAATCGACTTCGCGATGAATATATTCTAAGTTCTTTTCTGAAAGTTGCTTTACGTCGTCCCTAATTTCCGACGCTACTTCTCGCATTGGTTGATGCGCTTTATCTATCGTTTGTTTAAGTACTTCTGCTAATTCAGCAATATCAGGACTTTGTTTGCTTTCGAGCCATGTCTTCCTTTGCTCACTTACCCCTTCGTTTACTGCTGTTTCCACATTTATTTTTGTCATCTCTAACGCTTTATTAACTTTATCCGTTAAAAATGTATAGGATAATCTAGGTATAACTGGTGGCATATTCAAATCTAATGTATGGAATGCTTTCTTCAGTGCAGCCCAATAGCTTATTTCTCCTGGGCCCCCAATGAATGCAAGTGTTGGAAGAAGCATTTCCTGCATCAATGGTCTTGTCACAACGTTATTACTTAACTTTGCTGGAGATTCCTTTGCAACAGTTAATAATTCGTTTGTTGTTAGCATTATTTCGTTTTGCTTTCCAATCCATTTACCATCCGCATCACGTTCTAATAGGATTCTCTCACCATCTAAATGATAAAATAAATGCCCATCTTCTAGTGCCGCATCCAAATGAATGGGATAATTGTATTCTTTCAGTTGACTACAGGCTTCCACAACCTCATTGCTTATCTTCTGTTGATTTTCGATAAGCTGAATGAAGTATTCACTTTCTAACGCTCGCACATTTTCATCCGCTGAATCAATCAGGATGATACCTTCTTCTTGAAAAATCTCAAATATAATTTTTGCGAAAAAGTCAGTGAAGCTGCTTGAGTGTTGTAGATGTTTTTTCAGCATTTCAAATAATTCTTTTGAGTACTTCGTTTCATCTAATTGTAAGAAAAGATCTTGAAGCCATTTCTCACAAATTTCTTTATCAAGTTCTACTTGTGATATCGGAGCTTTTTTGTAAAGTGACTGTTTAAGCTTCATTTTTTTGAGTTCTGTTTTGTCAGGCATATAGACATGATTAATTTCCTCATAATCATGATCTTCTCCAGCAATCCAAAAAATCGGTACGACAGGCACTTGAAGTTCTTCTTCTTGTTGCTTTGCAAATTGAATGATTGAAATTACTTTATTAATGGAGTACAGCGGACCAGTCAGTAAACCAGCTTGTTGGCCTCCGACGATTGCTATTGTTTCCTTTTGTTTCAGTAACTCAATATTTTCTAATGTAGAAGAAGAAGCCCCCCACTTTTGGTTGCTTTTTAATAAAACTTTTGTAAGTTCTTCACGTTTAAAATTTCTTTTATTTAATTCTATAGCTCTATCTTTTAACGATTCGAATGGTTGATAATCAAAGAACTGCATTGCTCGTTCTTCTCCCTTTCGATAATCGGCTATAAGAATATTTTCTTTTTTAATATTCACAGCGTCGATTCGCATTAAGTATTTCCCCTTTTACAGTTGTTGATTCCTTTATGTATTGTACAGAATATATCTCATTTAATCACTTAATCTGTTTATCCAACTAGCTGAATAATAATTCCTATAATCATTAGGCATCCATAAAGCACGAAAAACAATAAAAATGAAACCCTAAGTAATAACTTAAAGGCAGATAAAAACTGAATGTCTCGGTCTTTTTTCCATTGTACAACTACAATAATTGTTAAAATGGTGAGAAGAACAATAATCGCTATCCCAATAAAATTACGGTCGAAAATCATTTGTAGCATCATTAATACAGCGATAACGTAAAAAATGGTTGTCCAATTAACCACGCGATGTATCGCTTTCCATTTATTTCGCTCTATAGTCATGCTGATGAAATATACGATTATACTAGAAAATAAAGGTGCCGTAATAAAAAATGCTAATAACTTTGAAACAATATCAAGCATCATTCGCTTTCCCCTTTTATGAGAATATCACTTATACAAATCTCTATTTATTATTTAGGTTATGTCAAAACTTCTTATTGTTATGAGGATAGACCCGCTTCGGAAATATACTACGCTTTCCGCGGGCGGCTGGTGAGCCTCCTCGCGCGCTTTGCGCACTGCGGGGTCTCACCGTTGCCTTCCATCCCGCAGGAGTCTTCGTATATTTCCGAAGCTTCATTTAGTCTTCTAATCTAGTGAGGAATGAATCTCAACTATATAATTTAACAAAACCATTATTTATCTATTATATCTTTACTTTTGGTACTATTGTATCAAATTTATAGCTATTAGTATCCATTTAATTAATCCAGCTAGTTATTATTTTCAAATTTTAAAAAACCATGAGATTGGGTTATAATTGGGAGGGGATTATTTAAAGCAAGATAGGAAATACGGATACATATATCATGATAAATAATTAGGGGGCAGAAAGATGAATAATGTGAAAGTAGAAAACCTATTAATCAATTATAAAACGTTAGAGAAGTTTAAGCGCTTTAAAGAGTATGGCAATCAGGAACTATCCATGTTAGATGATTTACAAAATAACTTTATTGAAAATGATAGTAAATCACCTTTTTACGGCATTTATATCGGTGAAAGTCTCATAGCCAGAATGAGTTTGTATGAAGTGAAGGAAAAATATGATTATTATTTCGAACCATCTCAGGATTACTTAACGATATGGAAGTTAGAAGTTCTTCCTAATTATCAAGGTCAAGGCTATGGAAAAGTAATGGTAGATTTTGCGAAGAGTTTTAACTTACCTATTAAAACAAGCCCTAGAATTAACTCGCATAGCTTCTGGGAAAAGATGGGCTTCCAAAAAGCACAATATGTTATGGAACGAGATCTCGGTGAGAATCCATTGATTTGGCTTCCTGAAGGTGTAAAAGAAACAACAACTAATATAGATGAATAATAAATGACTAGAACAAAGGCGCAAGCGCCCGTTCAGCGACGTACAAACTGCGCCCCACAGGACGTGGGGTGGTTCAACGTTGCGACGTGATGTCGCGGTTTTAGTTGAACTTCCCTTCTCTTTTGAGATAAAGGAAACACGGCGAGGTACGAGCCGATGTTGACTTATCGATTGGAGGAGTGCGAAGTTTGATAGTCGTTGGGCGCTGGAGCCGGACGTGGCTATTCTTGTCAAGAAGAGTTATCCATAAAGTTCAAATTTTATAGGTTCCTACCAAAATTAAAACAGTGTGGCTCAACATTAGCCTCACTGTTTTATATTTATCCTTGTTCTTTCTCCACATTATTTACCCAATGCCATAACTTTCCCATTTCTCTCCAGGCATTTTGATAACGATTCAATTCATCTTTAAGTCTTGAATTTTCTTTCTCCAAGTTACGAAGCATTTCTTGGTCTTTCTCATCTTCCTTTTGTTCTTCTGGTAGCGCACGATCAACTTTCATCTTTTCTAACAAACGAATAGCTGACTCGATAACATCCTGGCTGTTCGTATCTTCATCCTTTAACAAACGTAAAGCTTGATTACTTGCTTGCTTTCTCTCTTCTTTCGCTTCTTGAATTCCAGCTTCATATTGCTTACGAATGGTAGCGTTCCACCTGAATCCGCAAGCTGCTGGGGTACGCGTCAATTTATTAGCAACACTTTTGAAAGCTTCGAGCTGGGTTTTTCCATTTTTTATATATTGTAAAACGGTTTCTGCTAGTAACAGATCTTCTTCTTTTGTCCAAGCATCTTGTCTCGTTTCTTTCATCGCAATCCTCCTCATCGCTTTGCTATCAATGTATGCAATAAGGAGGATTGATAGAATAGAGTTTACTTTTTTCTTGCTAAAAAGTTTTGTACTGCGGTCTTATGTTCAGGACTATCCCATAGGTCTGCAGTACCTCGAAGTTCTTCATCCATTCGTAAAAGTAATTCATCCATCTTAATATTCGTCTGATATTGCTTTTTTAATAGATGCATTTGCTTTATTGATTTCTGAGTATAGGCTTTTAGAATTTGCTCTTGGTCGTCCCATTCTTCTGCTCGGATGACATGGTGCAACCAACCTTTTTCCAATAATTCATTTGCTTTATAAAGATCTCCTCGCATTAACCAATCAAGCGCAAAACTCTTCGCAACTTTTTCATAAAGAATCGCACCACCACCCCAACCTGGTAATATCCCAATCTTACTCTGGATAAATCCAAATGAAGTACCTTCTTTAGCAATTCGAATATCACAAGCTGTAGCAAGTTCACACCCACCACCAAGTGCGTTTCCATTCAAAAGTGCGATAACTGGAACTGGAAATTTCACGATTTTTTCTAAAACATTTTTCATCGCGCTCAGATCAGCAAAAGCTTCATCAGGAGACAAATCTCCATGCAAGTTATTTAAGTCACCACCTGCACAGAAATATTCTCCCTCACTCGCAGTTAGAACAAGGAATTTTATTTCTTGATTCATAGCTTCATCTATATATTTTTCTAAAAGTATAACCATTTCTTTGGATATTGCATTTCGTTTATCAGCACGATTTAACCTGATAATCCCATACCCTTGATCATTCAACTCATATGTAACAACCTTTTCCATTCATACTCCCCCATCCATTAACAAATTTCTCTATTTAATATACCTATTTTTAAATCATTATCTCAATCTTTTAATACTTAGACAAACAATATCTTATAGGCTAGAAAACTTCATAGTGATTTACTCTATTTGTTAATGAAAAAGAGAGCCTATAACATAACGAATATGTTTTAGACTCTCTTGCTATTAACTGAGTTGAAATTAGTTGCTAACAACTTCTTTCCCATCATAATTTCCACATGCTTTACAAACGTGGTGTGATTTTGTTAACTCCCCACAATTTGAACATTCTACCATGCCAGGTACTTCTAATTTCTTATGAGTACGACGTTGGTTTTTAACCTTTTTAGATGTTTTACGCTTAGGTACTGCCATGACCCTACACCTCCTTCAAAGAAATGAAAAATACGTATTATTCATTTTCTTCTTTTTTATTTTCAAGTAAAGACTCCAATTTTTTTAAACGTGGATCAATCGTCTTTTCTTTCGTTTCCTGTTGAACAAACTGCCAGCCTTCACCTTCTGTTGGAGCTGCACCTTCTGGATTTACTTCCTCAGTAAACACACGGAAAGGAATTTCCAACAAGATGTTTTCCAAGATTATAGGCTTTAAATCAATGACATCCCCTTCAATCACATGTACCTCATCTTCTTCATCTTCATTTGATAAATTAGGTGAAGTAGAAAAGATTTCACTTACCTCAATATGGTAAGGATATGGGACATCAACTAGTGTTCTTGCACAAGGCAAAATCATTTCACCTTTTATCTTTAAGGCTGCAATAATTTCTTCATTATCTACATGGAATGTAGCATGAACTTGCGCTTCATCTATTTGGCGAATATCATTGTTCATAGTTGCTAAATCTGAAACATCTACAACGTCTTCAATTTCCATTGGTTTTGTAAAACTACTTTTACGGATTTGAGCGACAGTTAATTTCATAATTATCACCTCTAGGCAACAAGAGTAATTTTAAAAGAAAAATGCACTTTTGTCAACATCTTTTCTTTACAGCGTTTAGATTTACCTTGTTAGCTTCCTTTCTATTCATTATAAATTATATTATATGTTGTACATGCATTAATATTATTTGATACAATAATACCACATAAACACTAGGAGCTGAAACGAATGCGTACCTGTGGCTTAATTGTTGAATACAATCCTTTTCATAATGGACACGCTTATCATAATGAAAAAGCGAAAGAAATTTCACAAGCAGATTGTGTTATTGCTGTGATGAGCGGAAACTTCCTTCAACGAGGAGAACCAGCAATAATCGATAAATTTTTCCGTGCGAAAGCAGCTTTATTAGCTGGTGTGGATATCGTTTTAGAACTCCCCTATACTTTTGCCGTCCAACATAGTAACCACTTTGCTTATGGAGCCGTACATACATTGGACAAAATTGGTGTCTCAAGCATTTGCTTCGGTAGTGAATCTGGAGAGATTAAACCATTCATTGATTCTTATTATCAAATGAAAGATAAAAAAGAAATCTACGAAAGTGAACTAAAGTTGCAACTTGATAAGGGCTTGTCGTTCCCTGAAGCGAGCATGCACGCGTATCAAGAAATTGGACTGACAAATGAAGCGTTTGATTTATCACAGCCTAATAATGTGCTCGGGTTTAGTTATGTAAAAACCATACTAGACAGCGATTTAAATATTGAAGCCCTAACAATAAAAAGACAAAATAATCATTACCATGATTCTGAAATTACGAACAGAATTGCTAGTGCAACCAGTATTCGAAAAGAAATATTAGAAAGTCATATCCTTACTGAAAAAGCTATTGCCGCTTTACCTGAATCTACGATAATGCAAATGGATTCCTATAAAGAAGAAACATCCCTATGGCATGAATGGGAACAGTATTTCCCATTACTTCATTATCGCGTACAAATAATGTCCCCAGAAGAACTACGGGAAATACATGGAATGGTTGAAGGTTTAGAATTTCGTGTAAAGCGTACTGCGAAAACAGTAAAAAATATGAATGAGTGGATTACAGCAATTAAGACAAAGCGTTACACATGGACAAGAATTCAACGCATGTTCGTTCATTTACTTACAAATACAAAAACGAAAGATATTTCCCCTTTTCTTGATGAGGAGATACAAATCCCATATATACGTTTACTTGGTATGACAAAAAATGGCCGGGAATTTTTAAATCAACAGAAAAAAGATATAGAAGTTCCACTTATAACCTCTTTGTCCAAGCACATGCATCCAATGTTGCAACTAGAAGAAAAAGCAACATCAGCATACTACAGCATTCTTCCCCCAGAAGAACGGATAAAAGCTATGAACAGAGAATTAAGGGGACCAATAATAATTTAAAAATAGGACGTGGATAAGCAATTGCGCCTACCCATGTCCTATTTTTATTGTTATTTCTTTTCAGGAAGCTCTTCTAGATAATTTAATGCATCCGCAAAGGAGTCTACCCCGACGATTTCCATATCCGTTCCAATTTCTTCAGCGGTTTGAATGGCAACTTCATAGTTAGAATCCGCTGCCCCATCTTCAAATGGAACAAAGAAGATATCCATTCCTTCTTTATCAGCTGCTACAATTTTTTTATCAACCCCGCCGATACGATAAACATTTCCTTCATAATCAACTTCACCAGTACCAGCAATATGATAGCCTTTTGTAATATCTTCTTCTAATAATTGATCATAGATTTCTAAAGAAAACATTAAACCTGCACTTGGCCCACCAATATTACCACTTGAAAATGTTACAGCAGGATCGACTGTAACCTCACGATCTGTTACAAGTGTTATTCCAATCCCTACTTTATCAGGGTCATTCGCAAATGTTTCTAATGTGATTTCTGTCTGTTGTATCTCTTCTTCTCTCAAAAATTCAATTTCAATTGTATCTCCAGCATTTTTAGTATCAATATAATTTATTAAATCCGTCGATTCTTTAATGTCTATACCATCAATATTTATAATGCGATCTCCCATTTCAAGCTTGCCATCTGCAGGCATGTCATCAACAACGCTCACTACGTAGACGCCAACATACTCAATTTGAATATCCTTTTCAGCAGCTTCATATGCTACAACGAGTGAAGCTTCCTGCGAGCTTTCCATCACTTGAAGCTGTGCATGCATATAATCGTCAGGAGAAATTCCTTCAGGAAAAACTTCATGGATCGGATTAATATCATTATGTGGAAGAACCATGGCAAGTAGATAATGAATCGGTGTCGCTTGTAAACCACTGACTGTTACGAGATGCATTTCTCCAGCACTAGTAAATGATTCTTCAACTTCTACAATTGGGTTTAATGGTTCTGTATTTCCCGGTTTTTGAATATAGTAAGGTAGTTGATATGTTCCGAGAAAGTATGCAATAAAAATAATTACTATGTAAGTTATAATTCTAGTTTTCGATATTTTCATTACTTGCATGACTCCTTCCTTCAATAAATACAGGTAGCTTTTGTAAAAAGACTAGCATTATTTTACACCTAATACAATCACTTGTACAGAACAGGGCTCATATATCATAGGGGGCGTACAATTGAATCCATTTTTTAAAACGATATTTTTATCCAGTATAACCATCCTATTAACTATTTTGTTAATATATTACCCTGACGAAGCACTATCTGCTAGTCTCCGGGGCTTATTTATGTGGTCAGAAGTCGTCTTTCCATCTTTACTACCATTTTTTATCACTGCAGAATTATTACTTGCCTTTGGAGTGGTTAAGTTTCTTGGTGTCCTATTCGAGCCTATTATGCGACCGTTATTCAATGTACCAGGGGTCGGAAGCTTTGGTTGGATGATGGGAATGGCAAGTGGCTATCCGACAGGTGCAAAGATAGCTGCTAGGTTACGTCAAGAAAAACAGATATCCCAAATAGAAGCAGAGAGACTTGTTTCTTTTACTAATAACTCTAGCCCATTATTTATTTTCGGTGCTGTCTCAATCGGGCTTTTTCACGACCCAATACTTGGATTACTCCTCGCTTTCTGCCACTACGCGAGTAATATGATTGTAGGCATTATCATGCGTTTTCATGGAAGAAATGTGGACAAACCTACCTCTGCATCAAAAAATAAAACGGGGAAAAATAACTTTTCTATTGCATTTCAAAGCATGCATAAAACAAGAATGAAAGATAAACGACATTTTGGAGAGATACTAGGGGATGCAGTGTTAGAATCAATAAAAACACTTGTTATGGTAGGTGGATTTATTATACTTTTCTCTGTAATTACACAACTACTCCATCTAGTTAAAATTTCGGTAATACTTGGACAAGTTATTGGTATTCTTTTCTTACCCTTTGGAATACCCGTTCATTTATCTGAAGCATTCTTCTCTGGTTTATTTGAAATTACTTTAGGAGCCACACTGCTCTCCGAATTAACTACAGATTCGATATTATATCAAGCGATATTAGTGAGTTTTATTTTAGGCTTTAATGGTTTTTCTATTCAAGCACAAGTAGCGAGTATTCTAGCTAAAACAGATATACGTTTTTATCCTTATTTTTTTGCAAGAATCATGCATGGATTGATTGCTAGTGTTTTAACGTATATTTTTTATCAACCTTTGTACGTTTCCAGATCAGAAATCAAAGCTGAAGATATTACAGCCTTTCACAATTACGACATGTCATTTTGGCAAGAGATGATGTATTTATTATTAGAAAAAGGGATGTTTATTACTATTGCTTGCTTAGGTGTGGGAGTTGCTATTTTATTGTTTAAAAGAAACCAGAAAATAGATAAATAGAAGAGTGTTCAGATTATGTATGTTGAAATTAATGGAGCTAACTTATTATATGTTCTATTTTAAGTTTCTTATTTACCAAGTGATTTTGATAAGTTTTTGTCCATAATAAAAGGTTAACTAGAGATTCCTAGTTAACCTTTTCATAAATATATTACTATTTTATAGATGATTAAATTTTTCTTTTAAGGCATTTTCGACAACATCAGGTACTAAGCCGCTAATGTTTCCGTTGTATTTTGCTGCTTCTTTTACCATACTCGAGCTTAAGAAGGAATATTGATTATTAGTCATGATGAATAATGTTTCGATATCTGGCTGAAGCTTTCTATTCATTGATGTAATTTGCATTTCGTATTCAAAGTCACTTACTGCTCTAAGACCACGAAGTACAGCGGATGCATTCTTTTTAACGGCATAATCCACTAGTAGAAAGTCTGAAGAATCTACTTTTATATTTGGTAAGTGCTTGGTTGAGTCTTTAATAAGTTGAACACGTTCGTCTACTGTGAACAAGGGTGTTTTCGATTCGTTATTAAAAACGGTAACGTATATTTCATCAAATATTTGTGCCCCTCTTTCGACGATATCAAGATGTCCATTTGTAAATGGATCAAAGCTACCTGGAACAATTGCTAACTTTGTCATAATATTACTCCTTTACGCTGTAGTTGATAAATTGTTATTGCTATTGTGTTACTGTATTTTTCTTTTTTTAGAATCGATAGTGATTCCATTTCCTCAGGTAAATCTTCAGAAGGATCATGTTCACAATAAATGAGACCATCAGTGTCCAATAGATCATTTACGACTATGAATTCAAGAAGTTCTTTAAACTTTATTGTGTTATATGGCGGATCAAGAAGAATTAGTTGAAAGCTTAGTTCTCGCTTAGCAACCGCTTTCAACGCACGTTTCGCATCCGTTCTAAATACCTCAGTTTTATCTTCTTGCTTTACCTTTTTCAAGTTTTCTTTAATGGTATGTATTGCTTTTCCTTGCTTATCTACAAAAATCACTTGCTCTATTCCGCGACTTAGTGCTTCAATCCCAAGTGACCCACTACCAGCAAATAAATCTAGTGCCATACCTCCTTCGAAATATGGACCAAGAACTTGAAATACTGCTTCTTTTATTTTATCTGTTGTAGGTCTTGTTGCATCGCCAGGAACTGCTTTCAATGATTGTCCCTTAAGCGAACCCGCTATAATTCGCATAAATTCACCTCGATTTCAGACATCTCGACATAATCCTAACATAAAGATTAGTATTTAGAAATCCACTTGAGAAATTTTAGTATAATATTTATTTCTTTGTATATAATAGCATAATGATTCAACTAAGCGTTAGTAAGGTTGATTCAAAACAGAGTATACTTATTCTTCCCCATAGGTTTTACTCTGGTTTCTCCTCTCCCTTTGTCTTTTTGTTTTCGATCGAAAACAAAAAGAGCCTGCAGAATTTTATCTGCAGGCTTTCTCTTTTTTAAAATGAATATGTCATTGCTCAATGTTGTTATGTGCATCAACAGAGCCATTAACTTAAAACTAAATACCCATTCTATAATCGTATTTCTTAGCTTCGTCTGGTTTTGCGTTTTCGAAGTTTGTTTGAATAAACGGTTTATGTGAACGATCGACTTTTGATACGAAGGAGTGCTTTAATATCTTCTTCTCAGTAGCATCAATCGTTTCTTGATCAACATAAATAAGGGCGTATTTTAATTTTTTAGATACATAAATTAAGTTACCATAACGTTTTATATGTTTAAGGTTTTTCATATGCTGGAACCAGACAACAAGTCCTTGACGACCTACCAATAGCCACACCTTCTTTCAATAATAAGCCAGTTTTTTTACGATGCACAACCACAACTACCGCCACTGCCACAACCGCAGCCACTGTCAGATAGTGCCGCACCCTCTTTAGGTACTTTAATTCCATCACTTACACTGCCTGCAATATATTCACTTATTTCATCAAGTAAATTTTGTAGATTACGTTCTGCTATTTTAAATTCTGCGACAGTATCATGCATATCCATCGCACGTTTTTTTAGACGAACATCTTTCATAATCGACTGATAATCAGGGTGGTACTTTCCAAACCGTTGAATATCATCATAATGTTCTTTTATATTAGTAAAGGCTTTAATCAGCTGTTGTGCTTCTTCATCTTGTTCTAAAGCCAACTTCTTTTGCTGGTAGTCATTCATTACATCGGAATGAAGAACCATTTGCCCTAATTGTTCAGTAAAATCTAGAATTGTTACATATTCCATTGAAGCAATCATTTATAGCACCTCCACTAATATCATATCACTTAAAGCCGAGGAATAAAATATAATACATTAATCTTTTAATAAATCAGCCATATTTATTAGCATTGATGCCATTTCTAGTTGATTATTTACACGATCCATTCGTTGGGCTAATGTTTTTCCATAAAACACTTTTGCTTCCCTCTCAAGTTCATTAACTCTTTTTAAACCATCTCTGGATAAATATCGATACCAATAAGGCTCATGTCGAATAAACTCTAATAACTTTGGATTATTTGATAAAAACTGAAGTGTGGTTGCGTCCATTTTAATCCCCTCTAATCATGTATCCAAGAAAAAGGACGTTCTCTTTCTTGAGGTCTCTTCCCTGAGCTTTGGTATTGACCAACAATTTCTTGAACGGTAGAAATCGTTTTACTTAATTGCTGCACTTGATCCTGAAGTTTATTTATATCCAATGTTTCTGCATATTTTATAACTTGTTTTATTAATTCAGGCTTCAAATCTAGTTTAAAGGATTCTTGGCCAGCACTTGATTTATTCTCTTCCGTTGAATCTTTATATTGTTCCCAGTGAATATCTTCCGGTCCAAGTATTGTCCACTGTTCATAAACGTCTTGCCAGCTCCTACCATTTTTCCGAATTTCTTTGATCAGATTGGGATGTCGATTGATAAATTCTTTGAAACGCATGATTTCTGGCTGTAGTTCTTTTTCACTCATTGTGCCTCACCTCGTTTTCTCATATTTCTATTCTATAATAAAATATGCGAAAACAACCCAAGCGTTCATCACTATAAAACTCATGCCCATATGACTCAGCTTACAACATACAAAAGATTAAATTGGTTTTGCTAGGAAATTCTGTGTGTAATAATAGCGGTAGACACCAACACCTAAATGTGTGTATTCTTCAGTTAAGAGTGCTTCTCTATGCCCTTCACTGTTTAACCATCCCTCAACAGCGGAAGGCGCGTCTGGATACTGTGCAGCTATATTTTCACCTGCAGCGATGTAAAACAGTCCAGTCACCTCTAAACGCTCTTTTAAGCCATCTCCGTTCTGACTATAATGTGAAAAATAATTATTGTTATTCATGTCTTTACTATGATTAAATGCAACTTCACTCACTTCACTGTCCCACTCAAAAAGCGATCGGTTAAAGCGCGTTCGAATCACATTACTAATATCAAATATTTGTTGCTCCATCCCCGCTTCGATTTGTTCCCACTCTTTATCTGAAAAAGTTAATGGATCTGGAAGCGTACCACGATAAGATATTTCATATGGTCTTTGTTTTAACAATACATCTGCCGCTAAAACTCTGACAGAAGACAGTTCGTTTGTAAATGTATCAAAATATAACTGCAGAAAATTATCATCATTTATTTTCACTAATGGACGGCGTTTCATGTCATCAGTTGTCATTTTAAAACTATATGAAGCCAATCCCTTTGAATAGCTTACTTGATCTTCAAAATTGAAAACTTCATTTATTTGTTCATAACTTTGTCCAATGGCTATTGGATCGATGGCATATTCATCACCGATCGCATAAATTGTTTTAATTTCTCCATCCTCCACACCAAATTGGATATAGTTCTCCGCATGATCCGTGTACACGAACCACTCATAACCATAGGCACTCCTGTCTACTCGGACAGGTTCACCATACGTTTGAATTAACTCTTCTTCTGTACTCCCCATCCACTCATAGACATCCCCTTCTAAAGGAACTTTATAAAAATTAGAGTCTGGAGAAGTTTTTGATTGGAGATCATTCATTTTTTCAATGACTTCGCTTTGTATAACACCTTGAAAGTCTACCTCTGACTGATTCCAAAGATAGAGTCCAACCAAACCTATAATCGTTATAACAAGTAAGTTTCGAATTTTTCGCATATAAACTGCCTCCAATTTAGCTAATATTATAATCTATTCTTTGTTATATTTAAAACGAAAGCTCATAATGTAATCAACGTATTAATAATTTTTTATTCCTATTGCTCTCTATATTTAATATCTATTCTTCTAAAATTCAGATAGAATCAATATAATATTTTCATTCATAAAAAAGCTAGCTAATTAAGTTTTTCGTTGCAAAATAATGATTTTCATACTATGATTAATCTACGAGGACATAAATTAGGAGTGAAATAAATGAGAATTGAGAACACAGGTATTGATGATTTAGTAATCGATGTTGCACCACTAAACAAAATTACTGGTCAACATGCATTTATCCTAGGTGAATCATGGGATTATGAAAGAGTAACATATGATTACAGAATTGATACGAATGAAAAAAATATTACATATTATATCCGTGTACAAGGCTACGCACTTCGTGGAGATGTTGATAGTAGAAATGCAGTAGTTAAATTATTAACTCCATTATTAGGAAAGCATTACTACCCTCATGGAGTAGAATACGGTGAAGAAGAGAACTTCCCTGAATCATTAGTAGAACGCGCACAGACCCTACTTACAGGCCTTGCAAATGATTTAAAACCAATTGCTCACACAGAATAAAAAATGAAGTCAGCTACTCTCTTTGGTAGCTGACTTTTTATTTTTAGGCTATGTTAAAGCTTTTTGTTTATATATCAACCAATAAGAAAGAAGAAGTGGAAATTGAGCTTCGGAAATTTACGGAGACTCCTGCGGGAAAGGCTTAGGTGAGATCCCGCAGTACGCAATACGTACGAGGAAGCTCACCAGCCGCCTTAGGATGCGCGAAGTATATTTCCGAAGCGGTTTTTTCCTCAAAACAACATTAAGCTTTATCAGCGCCTATTTTAATAAAACAAAAAGTGATAGAGTATATTTCATACCTATCACTTTAATATTAGAATCCAAATATTGCTTTAAGTAAACTCGTTGTTTCCCCACCATCAAAAAATACATATAACAGAAGATAGACCTTTACCCCAGTTATCGCAGTAAAGAACCAAATAACACTAGTAACCGGACCGATTTTCTCATGTTTCGTTATATTTCTTTTTAATGCCAACCGGAGCGTTACCAAACCAAATACAGCTCCTGTTGTCGCTAATATAATGTGGAAAACTAAAAACACCGTGTAATATATCTTTAAATCATCAGGACCACCGAAGCTTGTATTACCAGCAAAGATTGTTCTTGACATATAAATGATGAAGAAAAGTATTGCACTAATAGCCGCAGCCAACATCGTCTTTTTATGTGCTTTATACTTTTTCTTCACAACTAGTCTCCAACCGATTGCTACGAGTATAGCACTTAGTAAAATGAAAAATGTACTAAGTGTAGGTAATAAAGGCATTTCTCATACTCCCTCTCTATCTACATCTATTAAATTAATAATTATTATGCTTTTGTATCAGCAGGAAATGGATCTGAGATTGGATCTATTTCTCGACCTTTTGAATTAAACCATTTAAAGAAAGTCGTTGTAAGAAGAACAATATAAATTATCTCTTGAAGGACTTTCATAATAATTCCACCAAACTGTTGATCAATTACCGTGCTTAATGGTGAAAATACTTCAGGACCTGAAAGTGGAATAGTTATCCCTGAAAGAATATCTCCCGGAACACAAAGTGCTAAAGCCTGTAACCAAGCACCTTCTTCTGAATAAGCACTATAAAGTGGTTCACTAGCAAAGATGATTAACGCACACGCTGGCGTAATCAATACTCCATTCGCAAAAATATAACCAATTTTCATCATCGGAGACATCGTATTAATCTCTTTAAATGGTAATAACAATGGTAAAAACACATTAAATGCGGCTAATAAAAGAATAGCATGGATAATAAAATGCCATAGCGGTGCAGACTTAGAAAAGTCAAAAACTGCTGGAATATGGTAAACCGAAAACAATCCATTAAATAATAGTAACGAAATAAGCGGCTTCGTCAGTAATAAGACAATCGGCTTAATAATTGGTGCATAAACAATTTTTTCCCATATCCATAAAGGAATACCCTTGATAATAAGGATAGGAAACAGCAATAAAAAGATTGCCATCTGTGTCATATGAGCAGTCAACATGATATGTGAAAGAAGATCAACAGGTGAACCTTTCACTACATAAAGTAAAAATAAACCAATATAAATAAACAAATGCTGCTTTACTGTTGGCGGTTCTTCATTTCCACCACCAAATTTATGACGATAGGGCCCAGTCATTAAATAATAAATAAGAGCTAATATAATACAAAACGCTAAAAAGTATGGACTCCATAGAGCTCTAAAACCAAATATCTGTAATTCCAACCACATAATAATCACTCCAACTATTTGGACTATCTTAACATTATAACCTATTTTTCGTCAGAAACCTTAATTAAATATGACAATATGAGTAAAAAACCATAAAAAAGATCGGGCAAGATACCCGATCTTTTTTATAACTATTTTACCACCAAGTAATTACACCTAAAGCTAACATTACTAAGAATGTAACCCAGACCGCACCGTATACAACAGCGGCAATTTCTTGATGTCCTTTGTCTTTCAAATGCATGAAGTAAAAGAATTGGTAACCAACTTGCACAACTGCCATGATTAATAGTAATGGAATTGCAAACATTCCATCTAACTGCCCTGCGCCTACAAGAGCGAAAGCAATTACAGTAAATGCAATCATTAAACCAAAGCTAATAATCATTTTCTTCATTTCATCTTTATTTGCCTGTTTACGGTACGAATTAATTTTATTTGAAGAAGTATTCTCTGTCATAAATTAACTCACCATCCCCATTAGATATACAACCGTGAAGATAAATACCCATACAACGTCAATGAAGTGCCAGTATAGCGCAAAAGAATTATACTTCGGTGCATTATATGTTGACAATCCACGTTTAGCGTTTCTAACCATTAATGTGATTAACCAAGATAGACCAAATACTACGTGTCCGCCGTGGAATCCTACTAATGCATAGAATGCCGAACCAAACGATGAAGATCTAAATGTGAAACCAAAGTCGCTGATGTAATGTGCAAACTCGTAAATTTCACAAGCTAGGAATCCAAGACCTAATAGTCCTGTAATTCCAAACCACAATTGCATCTTCTTAAAGTTATTATTCTTCATATGGTAAATAGCATACACACTCGTTAACGAACTTGTTAAAAGAAGTAGTGTCATTAAGAATACAAGCTCAAGACCGTATAGATCTTGGGTAGTTGGACCACCAGCAGTTGAATTCTTTAAAGCTAAATATGTTCCAAATAACGCTGCGAATAAAACCGACTCTGCTCCAATAAAGAGCCAAACACCTAAATGCTTATATTTACCTTCAGGAATAACTTTCGAAGGATCTTCAGGTAAATTCGCCGGATCAATGTGAAATTCTTGTTCGTGACTCATATTACCCTTCCTCCCTTTCAAGTTCTTCTTTGGTAACATGGTAGCCATGATCGTCTTTCAGTGAACGAACAACCATACAACCAATTGCAAATGCCATACCAATATAGATTAAGATTCGTCCGACTGGACCATCTAGCTGGTAGATAAATCCAAAGGCTGCTACCGTAAATCCAACTGTCATTAGGAATGGAAGGAATGAATTATTCGGCATATGAATATCCTGTAAAGGCTCAGCCGGCTTCATTTTTCCGTCACCCTCTGTTTTTTCAATCCATAATGGATCTAGACCACGTACAAGTGGTAATTGTTTAAAGTTATAGAATGGAATTGGTGATGGTAATGTCCACTCTAATGTTCTACCATCCCATGGATCACGTGGTGCTTGATCATACTTCTTCCATGAATAGAACATGTTATAAGCGAAGATTAATACACCAATCGTCATCAAGAATGCTCCAATTGTACTAATAAAGTTACCCATGTCTAAGCCCTGGTTTTCAAGGAATACCCAGTAACGACGTGGCATACCCATTAGACCTAGGAAATGCTGAATAAAGAATGTCATATGGAATCCGGCAAAGAAGAACCAGAATGCCCATTTACCTAATTTTTCATTTAAAACACGGTTGAACATTAGTGGCCACCAGTAAGTAAGACCAGCTAAAATTCCGAACACAGTACCCCCAACAATAACATAGTGGAAGTGAGCAATAACAAAGTATGTGTCATGATACTGGAAGTCAGCAACTGTTGCTCCTAACATAACTCCAGTCATACCACCAATTGTAAATGATGGAATAAAGCCTAATGCCCAAAGCATCGACGCAGTAATTCGAACCTTACCGCCCCACATGGTGAGGAGCCAGTTGAATATCTTAATACCGGTCGGAACGGCGATTGCCATTGTACCGATAGCGAAGATCGCGTTAGCAACAGGACCTAAACCAACGGTAAACATATGGTGAGCCCAAACCATGAATCCTAGGAAAGCAATCAGGAATGTAGCAAATACCATTGCTGTGTAACCGAATAATCTCTTTCTAGAAAACGTTGGGAAAATTTCACTAAATACCCCAAACGCAGGTAAGATTAAGATATAAACCTCAGGGTGACCAAATAGCCAGAATAAGTGCTGCCATAAAATGGAGTTACCACCAAGGGCAATATCAAAGAATGCAGAACCAAACATCCGGTCAAATTGCATTAAGAATAAAGCAACCGTGAATGCAGGGAATGCAAATATAATTAGAATACTTGTTACTAATGTAGTCCATGAGAATAAAGGCATTCTCATATAAGTTACACCAGGACCACGCATTAATAGAATCGTGGCAATAAAGTTAATACCACTCATTAATGTACCAGCACCGGCCAGTTGAAGACCCATTACATAATAGTCAACACCATGCCCAGGCGACTGGAGCGAAAGTGGAGCATAGTTCGTCCACCCTGCATCAGGTGCACCAGTGAACCAACTTACGTTTAAAACAATTCCTCCGAAAAGGAATAACCAAAATCCTAATGCGTTCAAGAATGGATATGCTACGTCACGCGCGGCAATCTGTAAAGGCATTATAAAGTTCATGAGACCGAGTACGAGCGGCATGGCTGCAAAGAATATCATTGTCGTTCCATGCATTGTAATCATCTCGTTAAACAATCCAGCTGAAACAAAGTCGTTTTCTGGTTCAAGTAATTGTATACGAATAATAACAGCTTCTAAACCACCGATTAGGAAGAATAATCCCCCACCGGCTAAGTACATCTGACCAATTTTCTTATGGTCAACAGTTGTAAGATAATCCCACAACGCAGCACCGAAGCTTCTTTTTTGAGTAGCAGTTATACTCAAAGTATTAACCTCCCTCTTCCGTCTTTCATCCCAATATTTTTAGTTAATCAATAAGTCCTCCAGCACTTTCAGGAGTAATATCAGATGGCTGTAGTTGCATTAAGTACTCTGCAATTTTATCAGCTTCATCTTCAGTAACTGTATACATGTCAGTCATTAAGTTTCCAGGTTTAAGTGACTCTGGATCCATAATCCACTCAACTAACTTTTCTTTTGAAGGCTCTAAGTAACCAGCAAAATGAGTACGATCTCCAAAGTTTGTAAGGTTTGGTCCAATAGCAGCTGGAGATGATCCAATTGCGTGACACATCGCACAATTATTTTGGAATAACTCTTGACCGTCTGCAGCTACAGCATCAGCTGGAACTTCTTCAGGGTCAACACTTTGCATGTCAGAAATCCACTGTTCATACTTCTCAGGGCTAACTGCGATTACTTTAAAGTCCATTAATGAGTGACTCGGACCACAAAGCTCCGCACATTTACCCCAGTAAACTCCCTCTTCATATGCTTCAATGAACATTGTATTTACGTTCTCTGGGTTAACGTCCATTTTACCGGAAATTGTTGGTACCCAGAATGAGTGAATAACGTCAGAAGAAAGCATGTTTAAGAAAACTTTTTCACCAGTCGGGATATATAAGTCCTGACTCGTTACTACCTCTTCATCTGCATATTCAAAATGCCACCAATATTGGTTACCAGTAACATCAATATTGATTGAAGAACTAGCCTCTGATGTATCCGCTAAGTCAAATGTGTAAATTACTGTTGGAATACCCATAATGAAAACAAGAATTATTGGAATAACTGTCCAAACAGTCTCTAATGTTTTACTTCCTTCAACTTGCTCAGGAATCTCATTATCCCCTTCTTTGTGACGGAAACGGATCAACACGATTGTGTAAATCACCATAACAACCACAAACACTCCAAGCATAACTAAAGTGGTTAGGATAATAATATCCATAGAACTTTCAGCACCATATCCCTTTGGAGAAAGTGCAGTTAAGTTTTCTTTTCCACAAGCTGATAACAGGATAGCTATAAAACCTAAAAGCAAAGTTGCTTTAATTTTTCCCATCCAACCTCTCATGTGTTTATACCTCTCTTTCTCGTTGTTAATTCCTTATATATTTTTAGATTTATTTAAGGACAATAGTTAGTTAAATATTGGTAAGGTAACGATTACCATTAGTGGAAACAGGATAACCAAGTAATTAAGTGAGTAAACAAAAATCTTATTCGCCCATTTTAAATCACTCTTTGTAAACATTCCCGTAAACGCTAAAGTTAACCAGCCAATATTTAAGATTGTTGCTACAACTACAAATGTTGTACCTAAAGAAATTAATAAAAACGGTAATGGCATTAAACATGCTACATAGACAATGATTTGTCTTTTTGTAAATTCAAAACCATGTACTACTGGTAGCATTGGTACTCCAGCCGCTTTATATTCTTTTGTTTTCTTCATTGCTAATGCAAGGAAGTGAGGTGTCTGCCAAATAAACATAATTAAAAACAACCCTATTGGCACGACATGCCATTCAGGATATACGGCAAACCAACCGATTAATGGTGGCATTGCTCCTGAGAAGCACCCAACTATAGTATTCAATGTATATCTTCTCTTTGACCACATTGTATAAAGTACGACATATACAAACCAGCCAATGAAAGCAAATAATGCAGCATAGACCGTAGTAAATAATAAAAGTCCTATTCCAAGCACAGTAGTAACAATACCAGCAACTAAGACTGATTTCAATGTAAAGTAACCAGTAACAGTTGGTCTTAAGTTCGTTCTACTCATCTTTGGATCAATATCTACATCATACCAGTTATTCAATATTGCTCCGCCTGCAATTACCAAGCTACTTCCAAGAACTGTCAGTAAAAATGTATCAAAGTGAGCCATAAAGGAGGAGTTCGTTATGTAGATTGCTAACCAAAATCCTGCAGCAAGTGTAATTAAATTTGAAGTAACAATACCAATTTTAATTAATGCTTTCACTTCACTTAGTAAGGATGAGATACTTTTTTTGGCTGTAACCACGGAATCACCGACTATCTGTGTAGGTGGCGTTTCCACTTCATTCATTTATTTCCCCCCTTTACCAAACAAAAAAGACATGTATAACTATTGAATAGTCTACACGCAGTTAAAGCGCAAACTATCCCACAATTACTTCTATATTGTAACACGGAACAAATGAATATTCTATTGAATCTTATAACAATTATTAATGGATAGTTATTAAAATTTATTATTAATAATGACTATTAAGTATAAATAAAGGGAATATTCTTTGGCGTTTTCCTCGTACAACACAGCTGTCTCTATATTAGTTCTAGCAAACTAATTGCAACAATGCAAGTTTTTTTTACTATTTACATAGTGAAAACCTTAGATAAACATGATACTATTACAATTGTGTGTCAAACGCGCTTTTTAGGTAACATTTCTTTGCAAAATTACTCTGTTTGATATTAATATAAACTATTAGAGAGAAAGAATTATTTTTTATTTTTTTTCAACAAAAAAGTGAGGCTATAATAAATATGATTAAACATTTAAAATGGTTGTCAGTTGTTGCGACAATCAGTATGCTTTTTGTTCTACTCGGGGGAGCATTAGTAACAAAAACTGGTTCAGAGGATGGTTGTGGAGACAGCTGGCCATTATGTGAAGGACAACTGATCCCATCTGAATTTACCTTTGAAATGGTTATCGAGTTAAGTCACCGCCTAGTAACTGGTGGAGTTAGTATCATCGTAGTAGCTTTAGCAATCTTAGCATGGAGACATATGGGACATATCCGAGAAGTTAAATTCCTAGCAATAACCTCCGTGTTTGTACTGTTTCTACAAGCATTAATTGGTGCTGCCGCAGTAATGTGGGGACAGTCCGATTTCATCCTAGCATCGCATTTTGGTATATCACTTATATCTTTTGCAACTGTATTTATACTCATGCTACTCGTGTTTGAGACAGATAAGAAACTGAACACGGAAGCTGTCTTTATACAAAAGAAACACCGAATTGAAATTGTCGCACTCTCTATTTATACATTTGTAGTTGTATATACTGGAGCTCTTGTAAGACACACAGAATCAAACCTAGTATGTGCAGATTGGCCGTTTTGTACAAATAGCGATCCACTGAATTTCGCAAGCTATAGTATGGAACAATGGATTCAAATGGGACACCGACTGTCAGCTGCAATTTTATTTATTTGGACGATACTATTTTTCATAAAAGTTGCCAAAAACTACCGAGATTCTAAAGTAATGTATAACGGTTGGATGATAACTGCAGGCTTAATTTCATTACAAGTTATCTTCGGAGCGCTAATCATTTTCACTTTATTAAACTTATTCGTCGCATTGATGCATGCATTCGTTATTTCATTATACTTCGGAATGCTAAGTTACTACTTATTAATTTCTTACCGAAGTGCCTATCAGGAGAAAATGAACAAATAAATACGCAAAAACATCGCAGTGTTGCGCACACTGCGATGTTTTTTTATTCAAACTCTATTAAAATATCATCTACTTCTATTAGTGAACCTGCTTTCACATGAATATCTTTAATAACTCCATCAAATGGTGCTTGAATCGAAGTTTCCATTTTCATTGCTTCTGTTGTTAAGAGATGGTCACCTTTTTTCACTTCGTCACCTTTCTGACAGTTTACAGCAAGGACTGTACCTGGCATAGTTGCTCCGATTTGTTTTTCATTCCCTTTTTCGATTTTAGGTCTGAAAGCAACAGATGATTGGATATTTTTATCTTTAATTACAATTTCACGTGTTTGTCCATTTAATTCAAAATAGATAACTCTTGTTCCATCAGGTTTTGGTTCTGAAATGGATTCAAGGTTTACAATTAATGTCTTCCCTTCTTCTATTACAACCTCAATTTGTTCATGAAGACGCATGCCATAGAAGAATGTCGGTGTATCTAAGTACGACATTTCACCAAACTCATTCTTAAACTCTTGGTAATCCAAGAATACTTTTGGATATAGCGCATAAGCAATAAGGTCTTCTTCTGTTACAGGGTCGTCCATCTTTTCCTGCAATTCTTCTTTAAGAGCTGCAAATTCGATAGGTTCTAATAACTCTCCTGGGCGTACCGTTATTGGCGTCTTATCTTTTAAAATTACCTTTTGTAACTTTTCAGGGAAGCCTTGATATGGCTGGCCAATCTGACCTTGAGCAAATTCAATCACAGATTCAGGGAAATCTATTTTCATTCCATCATTATAGATATCTTCTTCTGTTAAATTGTTTTGAACCATAAACAATGCCATGTCCCCAACAACTTTTGATGAAGGTGTTACTTTTACAATGTCACCAAACATATCATTCACAAGTCTGAAAGTCTGTTTCACTTCATTCCAGCGTTCACCTAGTCCGACAGCTTTTGCTTGTTGTTGTAAGTTACTATATTGTCCACCAGGCATTTCATGATGGTAAATCTCTGTATGAGGAGAAACCATTCCACTTTCAAAGTCCTGGTAATATTCTCTAATTCCTTCCCAGTAATGAGAAAGCTCTTCGACAGCTTCAATATCCATTTTCGGCTGACGTTCTTTACCTTCTAGCGCATGGAATAATGTTTGACCACTTGGCTGAGAAGTCATACCCGCTAAAGGACTATTTGCAATATCCACAATGTCTACGCCAGCTTCAATTGCTCTTGCATACATATAGATTCCGTTTCCACTCGTATCATGTGTGTGGAGATGGATTGGAAGATCGACGGTTTCTTTTAAACTCGAGATTAATTGATAGGCAGCTTCTGGCTTAAGTAATCCAGCCATATCTTTAATTGCTAAAATATGTGCGCCTGCACCCTCTAAGTCTTTTGCAAGTTTTAGGTAGTAATCCAAATCGTACTTCCCTCGACCTTTATCAAGCATATTTCCTGTATAACACATCGCTGCTTCTGCAATTTTATTATTATTACGGACAGCATCGATTGCTAATGTCATCCCCTCGAACCAGTTCAGACTATCAAAAATGCGGAATACATCTATGCCTGAGGTCGCACTCTTTTCAACGAACTTTTCAATTAAATTATCTGGATAATTTTTATAACCTACAGCATTGCTCGCTCGAAGTAACATTTGGAAAAGTACGTTTGGCATACGCTCACGCATTTTTTCTAATCGAACCCACGGATCTTCTTTTAGGAAGCGGTAAGCAACATCAAATGTCGCTCCTCCCCACATCTCTACAGAAAATAGGTCGGGTTGTAATCTTGCTGTTGGCTCTGCAATTTCCACTAAATCTTTCGTTCTAATTCGGGTTGCTAGTAAGGATTGATGAGCGTCACGGAAAGTTGTATCTGTTAGCAATACCTCTTTTTGACTTTTCACCCATTCTGCTACAGCATCTGGACCTTGTTCATCTAAAATTTGTTTCGTTCCTTTAGGAAAAGGTTCGCGACTGTTTATGTTAGGAATAATCAATTTATTAAAGTCTGGTTTCGCCTTTTTACGTGCGCCCTCTACTCCATTTATTGTTATATCACCAATATAAGTAAGCATCTTTGTTCCACGGTCTTTACTCTTTGGAAATACAAATAGCTCAGGTGTTTTATCAATAAAAGTAGTGTCATATTCAGCTGAAATGAATTTATCATGTAAAATAACATTTTCTAAAAAGTGGACATTCGTTTTTATTCCACGAATTCTAAACTCTTTCAAGTTACGTACCATCTTATTCATTGCCTGCTCATAAGTTCTACCCCATGTAGAAACTTTTACAAGTAATGAATCATAATGTGGCGTAATTACTGACCCTTGGTAGCCATTACCTGCGTCAAGCCTTACACCAAAACCGCCACCTGTACGATAAGCCATGATTCTACCAGTGTCTGGCATAAAATCATTTAATGGATCTTCTGTCGTTATCCTAGATTGAATAGCGTACCCATCAATTGGAATCTCTGATTGTTGTGGAATTTGAATAACTTCATCATGTAACTGGTAGCCGTCTGCTATAAAAATTTGTGATTGAACAATATCAATACCTGTAATCATTTCCGTAATTGTGTGTTCGACTTGAACTCTTGGATTTACTTCAATGAAATAAAATTCGTCATCTGCAACTAAAAACTCGACTGTACCAGCATTCACATAATTTACATTGTTCATTAAATCTAATGCTGCATCACAGACTTTGTTTCTCAAATCTTCAGATAATGAAAGGCTGGGAGCAACCTCAATAAGCTTCTGATGCCTACGTTGGACAGAACAATCTCGTTCATATAAATGAACAATGTTTCCGTAGCTATCCCCTAGAATTTGCACTTCAATATGTTTCGGATTTTGAATAAGTCTCTCTAAGTAAATCTCATCGTCACCAAAAGCAGCTTTTGCTTCTGACTTTGCCCGTGTATACGCTTCTTGTACTTCTTCAGCCGATTGAACAATCCGCATTCCTCGGCCACCACCGCCAAGTGTTGCTTTAATAATAATCGGGTAGCCATGTTCTTCACCAAATGCCAGGACTTCTTCAATACTATGTACAGCCCCACTACCTGGTATCACTGGAATATTTGCTTTAACTGCTTGTTCACGAGCTTTTACTTTGTCTCCAAACATATTCAAGTGTTCACTCTTAGGTCCAATAAAGATAATCCCTTCTTCTTCACAACGCTTCGCAAAATCAATATTCTCAGATAAAAATCCGTATCCAGGATGAATCGCATCTATACCTTTTTGTTTTGCTAATTCAATCATGCCTTCAATATCTAAGTATGCATCAATTGGCTTTTTTCCCTCGCCAATTAAATATGCTTCATCTGCTTTAAATCGATGGTAAGAACTAGAATCTTCCTTGGAGTAGACAGCCACCGTGCGAATACCTAATTCTGTACAAGCACGGAAAACTCGAATGGCGATCTCCCCTCTATTCGCCACTAATACTTTTTTAATACGATTTAGCTTTGTCATAGTTTGCACCTCTTCTATTTGTTTTTCGATACTTTGGATTTATTTCATCAGAATCAACAGATTCTAGTTCCCTCTTTCTTACGGACATCGCAATATTATTAAGGATACCCATTGATATAAGTAAAACGAGTAAGGAAGTTCCCCCATAACTAATAAATGGTAAAGTAACCCCTGTAATAGGAAGAAGTCCGCTAATTGAACCAAGATTAATAAATGCTTGAATACCTACCATCGATGAAATTCCAATTGCAAGCAGTGCCCCAAAACTGTCCTGACACTTTCTTGAAATAAAAATTCCACGTAAAACAATTACTGCAATAAGACCAATGACAATTGCCACACCTATAAAACCTAACTCTTCTGCCACGATGGCCATAATAAAATCGGTGTAAGCTTGCGTTAAATAGCCAAGTTTCTGTACACTTTGCCCCAGCCCTTCCCCTGTCAAACCACCTACTCCAATCGCAACATAGGATTGAATTAGTTGATAACCATCAGAATCGGGAGTAGCAAACGGCTGATAAGCACCAGTAAAACGTGAGATACGTTCATCGGTAACCATGTATGGGATAGCCAAGATTAAGATAGCTACACCTGCTGCGATAAGAAAAGATAAATGTTTAAAACGTATACCTGAACTAAAAATAACAGAACAAGCGATTAAAAATATTATTGCTGCTGTACCAATGTCTGGCTGTAATACGACAAAACCTATGATAATTCCAGTCATAACGAGCGGAGGCAATACCCCTGTACCAAAACTACTTAAATAATTTTGCTTTTTAGAATAAACGGAAGCCAGATATAAAATCAAGCCTATTTTTGCTAACTCAGCAGGCTGAAATCGAAATGGACCAAGACTCAGCCATGATTTCGCATTATTTACTTCAGTCCCAAAAATCATAACAGCTGCAAGTGATCCAATGACAAAGAGGATAATCAATTTAATATACCTTTGATAAAATTGGTAAGGTATGAGACATGTAATAGTAAAGCCTACAATACCAACGCCAAACCACATGGCTTGTCTCTTTAGGTAGTAGGTACTATCTGCCCCCTCCATCACCGCAGTAACCATACTTGCACTATAAATCATCACAAGTCCAAATCCGGTTAGAATTAAAGGTGTAATAATCAGCGTGTAATCATAATATTTTAGTTTCTGTATCATCTTTTTTCTCTCCAATATAGATTTTAAAGATTGGGAAAGAGTAATATTTTTTCATTAGTATAACACATTTGTGTAATTAGTATAGCATAATGATGAAATATTCTACTTATCTCATTTTAACGTGGACATTCATGTATAACAAAAAAACCTTGCCAAATAAAGCAGGCAAAGTTTTAACTACGTAACCAAATCAAATCATTTAATAAGCGAACCTTATAATGATCTTTGATTTGCTTCATGCAATATATTAAGCTTATTTTCTAGATTATCTAGAAGTGCTTTACCTTCATTTTCACTAATTAAGTTCAAGCGTATCGCAAAATCAATCTCACGTGAGAGACCATACATTTGAGTATCCAAAACATCTTCATAAACCGGACATTGTGGCATTGTTAAATTCTCAATTTGAACTTCTATTAGCCGCAAAATTTTCTCAGCGTCAGCCTTAAGAAGGGCGTGGGCTCTTTCGCGATGATTAACAGTCACCTCAGGAATCAAATATATCCCCTCCAATAGAAAGACTCTTTCTTACATATTATCTCTACAGCCAAAAAAAAGCAAATATAATAATAGAATTTGGATAGATGAATTTTCTTTTTAAGTTTGCTATGATGTAGATTGTAGTTAGTAGATAGAAACAAAGAGGAAGCGGAGGAAATAAAATGATCGTACCTATAACTGGTAATGTAAAGTACTCTATCACGTTAGATCCAACAGTTTGGATATTTGATGATAGAAAAATTAAATTTGAAGATGCTTTTAATAATCCATCTGAAAATACAGTAGAAGAACCTAACTTCAGTTCTGCATCACGCTATAATAAAGAGGTTTTCCAAGCAACAAATGGAAATAAGCCTATATCTAAAGTTGATGGGAAAGAAATTCTTGAGAATTCGTATGTGATTTCACTTGATACTTATCTAGATAGAGCTGAAATTAAAGAAGATGCTGTAAGTGCTACACTTGTTAAAACAAATGGTGAAGAAGAAACAATCTCATTAAAAGATCTTTATCATACATATTTATTATTTGCATGGAAAGGAAAGCCATTAAAAGAAGATGGTCCAGTACATGTTTACATGAAAGATGGTTCAAATAAAGAAGCTCCAATTAAATTTGTCACTAAAATTGTTATTAACTAAATCTATGATAGAAGCCAATGAATATTTTTACTCCTCTTTGCAAAACATATGAACACTAGCTAGATTGAGGAGGAATGTAATATGCATATTCGTAAACTTGGCTTCTTTCTTTTTGTTTTGTTCTTTCTTGTTGGTTGTCAGCAAACGGATAATACTTCAACTAACCAAGGAGAACAGTCAGATAATAATCGTTTCATGCAAGTTGAAAACACAGCAGAACGTGGAGAAGCTGCCTACAGTAATTCGGAAATCGCCCAACATTTAGCGAATGTCGCTTCAAAGGTTCCTGATGTAAACAATGCATCTGCTCTTGTTGCTGGTCCCTATACTGTCGTGGCAATTGATCTTGAAGAAGATGTTGACCGAGGCCGTGCTGGTTCTATAAAATATACTGTATCTGAAGCTTTATACCATGATCCCTATGGTAAATCAGCGATTGTAGTGGCAGATGCAGATTTCATGGCTAGAATTAATGGGATGAATGAAAAAATGAGACAGGGTCAACCTGTTCAGGGAATTATTGAAGAACTCGCTGCAATTGTTGGTAGGTATATGCCTGAATACCCTGTGCCAGACGATGAACAAATCGGTAATGATGAGAAGATGGACGATGCCATGGAAGATGGTAACGAGTCATTGAATGAAGCTCAGCAAACAAATGAGTAGTCTTTTAAAAAGTAGAAAATCCCTTGCTTCTAGATAAAAGAAGCAAGGGATTTTTATATTAAAAATTAATTATATTCCTCGTTGACATCATTTTCGTTATAATATTGCACTCCAAACTGAGAGCCCTCAGAGACCATTTTCGCGTTTTCTAAATCTGCGATGTCTCGACTTTCTAATTGATCGGGCTTCCCTGCTTTTTCAAATGTAGTAGCAACATCGCCATTAGAGAACATATTTGTCATATTACTAAATTTATCTTTTACTTTTTCTTTTTGATTCTCATTCATTAAAAAATAACTTGCTGCACTAGCCCCAATGACACCTGCGCCTACAGCAGTAACAATACTGCGCTTTCTCATCAAATCTTCATCCTTTCCTATTTGATATCTTTAATCTTCCCCTTCCGCCTCAAATCAAACCTTTTAATTTTACTTTTGATTATATGCTTAGAGAAGTCGGAGCACATCAAGGATAGAAATTATATTTTAGCATGTCAGAATTTACATCTCGTTTTTATTTATCGATAGGCTTGTTTCAATTGTGGTATACTAAATAATAATCTTGAATGTTTTGAGGTGAAGTTATGCAGGTGAAGTGTACGATTTGTGATAAGGTAGATGAATTGCGAGATGGTTCTTTTCAAGCAAAACGATTGAGAAATCGACGCACATACATGTATCTCTGCACGGAATGTGAAGAAAGAATTGCCCAAAAAACACATGCTCGTCATGCTACTGGTAAATTTAAATTGTATGAAGAACATAAAAATGATGAAGAATATATTTAAATACAGTTTTTTTAAAGTTAAGTATGGTTTGTGTACTAATTAACTAGCTTTAAAATAGCCACTAACAAAAATAACGCCTTAAGAGGCGTTATTTTCTTTTCTTTGGAAATACATTCTTGAACGGTAAATTGCTAATACAATTACGATAATGATTAGACTTTCTGTCATTGGCAACATTAGGATACTAAATAATGTTGTAATGGATGTACCTAAAATCAGCAATATGTATACGAGTATGCTTTTACCAATACTCAACTTTCTAGCAAATCCAAGTTTATAAGCAATTGCAGACAGAACAACGTTAATTCCATACATAATCCAAAAAGCGTTTTGTACACCGTAATTCTCGACTACGAAATCTAAGACTAAACTAAATGAACCAGTCATATACTTTTATCCTCCAATAACAATTGACTCCATACTATCATACTAAATCTTTCAATTTCACGCTACACAAAAGCCAACATGAGAATACATATAAAAATCAGCGAACGGATATGTTCGCTGATATTTTTCTTATTTATTTAAAGATTTGTTTTCAACTTCTTCTTTTAATAACTGTTTAAAGTCATCAAGTGAGACAGCTGTTGTTTCTTTTTCACCGTAACGACGATATGTTACAGCACCTTCTTCTATTTCCTTATCTCCTAATACGAGAGAGAATGGAACTTTTTCTGTTTGTGCTTGACGGATCTTATAGCCAATTTTCTCATCGCGCTCATCAATCTCAATACGGATTCCTTGTAAACGAAGCTCGTCCGCAACTTTTTGTGCATAGTCAAGATGTACTTGTGGTGAAACTGGGATTACTTTTACTTGGACAGGTGAAAGCCAAGTTGGGAAAGCCCCTTTATATTCTTCAATTAGGAAAGCAACAAATCTTTCCATCGTTGAAACAACCCCACGGTGAATAACGATTGGACGGTGTTCTTTCCCATCCTCACCGATATACGTTAAATCAAAACGTTCTGGAAGTAATACGTCTAATTGAACAGTAGATAGCGTCTCTTCTTTTCCTAAGGCTGTTTTAACTTGAATATCAAGTTTTGGTCCGTAGAAAGCTGCTTCCCCTTCTGCTTCAACATAATCTAATGCTAGCTCTTCCATTGTTTCCTTTAACTGACTTTGCGTCATTTCCCACATTTCATCATTGTCAATGTATTTTTCCTTATCTTCTGGATCACGATAAGAAAGTCTGAAGCTATAATTTTCGATTCCAAAATCTTTATAAACATGCTGAATTAATTCAACAACACGCTTGAATTCATCTTTTAATTGATCAGGTCTAGCAAAGATATGTGCATCATTCAATGTCATGCCACGTACTCTCTGTAGTCCAGCAAGTGCTCCACTCATCTCATAACGGTGCATTGTGCCTAACTCGGCAATACGTACAGGCATTTGACGGTAGCTCCATAGTTGGTTTTTAAACACCATCATATGATGCGGACAGTTCATTGGACGAAGGACGAGTGTTTCATTATCCATTTCCATTGGTGGGAACATGTCATCCTGGTAATGATCCCAGTGACCACTCGTTTGGTATAAATCTTTACTTCCTAAAACAGGTGTATAAACATGGTCGTAACCTAACTTTTCTTCTAAATCAACAATATATCTTTCGATTAGACGACGAATCGTTGCACCTTTAGGTAACCATAATGGTAACCCTTGCCCTACTTTTTGCGAGACAGTAAATAATTCTAATTCCTTACCTAATTTACGATGGTCGCGTTCTTTTCTTTCTTCTAAAATTACTAAATGCTCATCTAACTGTGATTTCTTTTCAAAAGCAGTTCCATAAATACGTTGTAGCTGTTGATTATCACTATCGCCACGCCAGTATGCTCCTGAAATGCTTAATAATTTAAAGGCTTTAATTTTACTTGTAGCTGGTACATGGATTCCTCGACATAAATCGAAAAACTCCCCTTGCTCATAAATAGTAACTTGTTCGCCTTCAGGAATTGCTTCAATTAATTCTATTTTTAAATCATCGCCGATTTCTTTAAAACGTTTAATTGCTTCCTCACGCGTAACTTCAACTCTTTTTATTTCTAAGCTTTCATCAATAATTCTTTTCATTTCTTTTTCAATCTTAGGTAAATCTTCGGGAGTTAATTTATGCTCCATGTCCATGTCATAGTAGAATCCTTCTTCTATTACAGGACCTACACCAAACTTCACATCACCATATAAACGTTTTACAGCTTGCGCTAGTAAGTGAGCGGATGAGTGACGTAAAAGGTCTACCCCTTCTTCATCTCGATATGTAATAATCTCAATTTTACCACCCTGATGAAGTTCTCTACGTAAATCTACTTGTTCGCCATCTAGTTTAATTGCTAATGCTTGTTTCTTTAATCCTGAAGAAATCGAACCTGCAATCTCTTCACCAGTTACCCCCTCAGGAAAATTCTTCTCTGCCCCATCTGGGAATACAAATGTTAATTCTGCTGCCATTTGAATACAACTCCTTTTATTTTAAAATCAAAAAAACCGTTCCTCTGCATTTCTGCAAAGGGACGGTATATTTCTATCACGTGGTTCCACCCTAGATTTCCAATAAAATTGGCTCAAATCTTTAACGCAGATTATACGCTTCAATTTACTTAAGTTCAAAAGAAGAGTTCAAAGGTGGTAATTATTTGGCTGCATATGGAAAGCTTTCAGCTAATACTTTCCTCTCTTCTCTATACAGTAAATCAAATAATATTGTCCTTCTCATTACTTTTCATACTATTTATTACAAGTATTATAACGCGCCATTTTTGAAAATGCAAGTATCTTTAAATTGGACTTGTACAGTATTAAATTTCATTAACAAAAGAAAACGGAAACTCATCATACATTCGAATGGCAACTCTTTCCTGAAACACATTAATCACCGTCTGTATTTTTGGATGAGACGGGTCGTGTACATACAAATTTATTCGATCTGGAGCTAATGCAATCAGTGGGGTAAGATTCCATTCTTTCTGGGAAAGACCAAATAATATTAGCGGATCTTTTTTTATTCTAGTTATTAACTCTGTTTTTGAAAATGGTCTCCCTTGTTCATTAAAATAATTAAAATTTTCTCCTTCTAATACATGAATCAAAGGAACGGTGCTTTCCTTCTTTTTAATAAATTCTCTTAATGTCTGTATAAATGACTGGTGTTCCTCTTCCCTTTTAAATTCATCGATTGCCAAGCCAACATAATGAATAAGTTCTTCTTTAAAAATCTTCATACCGAATTTTACGATGGAATCGAAATGTAATGTCGTTGTATTGCGTATATGCATTAAAAAGATTGCTCGCAGCAATTGAATCGGATGCTTTCTTTGGCGAATCATGATACTATCTGCATCCTCCCCAGTAATAATCCACTCCGCGAGTTCATGGATATGTTGAATCACATGCTTGTCTGAAAAATAATATTTATCCTTTATAATTTCGATAAGTACGCTACTGAAATAAAAATTTAAATAGACATTTACAAAAGAATCCGCAACCGCTTGATACTTCAATTCATTAAAAGCTTCAAAATCGACTTGTATCCTGTTCCCCCACTTTTCATTTATGCTCCAATTAACCGAAAGCTGTTTGTTCTGTTGAAAAAGATTCTCACAAAAATGTATAACCTCCTTGTCAGTTTCAAAATAAATCTCCAGCAATTGCATCACCCTCATCTTCAACAAACTGTTATATTATATGGGATGTCCAACTGATTAATGATAAAACTGGTTAAACTAGTGAGCAAAATAAAAAAACTTTTAAGCGAGTACTCTCACTTAAAAGTTTTTCGTCATTTATTTTCTGCGATTATATCCTGGAACATGCACTATTTCACTTACTTGTTGAATTCTTTGGATGATTCTTCCTGCCTTCAACTTTTCCGTACCACTTCTCGTAGAAGCTAAGTGATCTTCCATTTGTTCTAATGTCAGGTTTGATGTGAAGAAAACTGGTAAGCCTTCCATCATACGATACTGTAAAATAGAGCTTAAGATTTCATCCCTGAACCAAGCAGATTGCGATTCTGCTCCAATATCATCTAGCATTAAAATATCGGCAGTTTTAAACAAATCTATTTTTTCGTTTACAGAGTCGTCTTTAAATGATGCTTTAATTTCTCTTACAAACTCAGGCATATAGATTAAAGTTGAAGATACATTGAACTTTTTCAATTCATTAGCAAGTGCACCAAGTAGGAAGGTCTTTCCAACTCCAAAGATCCCATGTAAATACAGTCCTTTTGATGGTAAGGAAGTTTTGGCTTGATTCAAAAACTCATAAACTTTAACCAATACTTCTGTTCTTTGTTGGTCACTGTCAATATCGCTGAGTCTTGCATTTAAAATTTCCTTTGGCATATATAAGCTTCTTACTAATTTTTGTTGTTCTTGTTCTTTTTCGTACATTTTTCTACTATGACATTTTTCGTAGCGAATATGAATTTCATTATGCACGACTTGTAAGATCGGTGAATAACCTTGAATCATGTTTTGGCAGCCACCATAAGATTCACATTTATCACATTGTTTCGATTGTGTTTTATACTCATAAAGCTTAATAAGGCCTTTATTTATTTCTTCTTGTGTTAATTCAGGATGATGGGAAAGGAATTCCTTGATTTCTTTATCCGCAAGTAATTCTTCACGCATTCGAGTATAGTTTTCTTTAAAACTTTCACTTTGAGACATCCATGATTTTAAGTTAGATTGGATTGGTTTCATTTCATTCATCCTCTAAAAGATTGGTTTTAGTTTCCTTCTGAATACTGTTTCATTAGATGTGCTAACCTTTGTTGTTCTTCAATACTTACGTCCTGCTTTGTTTCTTGAGGCTTGCCTTGTAAATGCTTCCCCTCTTTAAACCAATCAGGCACAATATCTTTTGATGCTGACTTTTGTTGATATGGTCTTTTATTTGTTTTAGCTTTTTCGTAGTTTTCTTTTTCCTTCTTAGCAAATTCCATTGCTTCTTTCGCTGTTTTAAGTTTAGCACGTGACCATTGACCAGCGATTGTACCTACGAAATTCTTTGTTAGCTTCATATTCGTCTGAAGTAAACAGTAATGAATAAGTACGTTCATCACAGGGGCCGGTAATCCTTGCGTCAACATGATCTCCTCAATTAATTTCATGTCCTGCGCTGAAGCCATTCCTCCACTAGATAAATCTTCTAATAATTCTTTCGGAGAGATCGATTCTAATTTTTGAATTAATGCTTCCTCTTTCGACTTTGGAGGGGTATTTATTTGCGTATTAGCAGGCTTAGGCGTCTTGTTTGTTAATCTTAAAGCCTTATTATTATTTTTTGCCTTAAATAAATCATGGCAAGCTTGTTTGAATTCTTCTGTATCTAAATCGTTTTCTTCTGACAATGCCCAAAGCAATGCATCGTCAATTTCATAACTTTCCAGATCATATAATTGAATCATTTGTGAAATTAATTTCTTATTTGTTTCCGTTAAAACACGCCTAACTGGGATCTTCCTTTGCTTTAACATTTGTTCAAGCCATTTAAATTCTTGTTTTTGTGCTGGTTCTTCTTTTACTTCTGGTTCAAACGACTCGGCTAAAGTATCTTTATTCGGTTTAAAAGTTTGGAATACTTCTTGGAATGCTACTGTGATATTATCGCCTCTATGGTTCGTTTCCTTTGCCATATAAAAGTTCTGCAACTTACGAAATTTCTGTTCTCCTATATGATTGTATAAGAGGGTAGTAAACATCGCTTCTTTAAAAAAGCTCTTCGGATCAAATGGTGGTTCTAAAACATACGTATAGATATCTATTTCTTGGGATTCTTTTTTATATGTTTTTAAAAGGCCCATTCCCTCTAATTTAATTCTAGCTTCATAAATTTGATCGAGTGGAAGAATAAGATAATTCATTAATGTATGATGTGTTTGAGGGGATTCCTCTTGTAGCAGAATATCATTTAAAAGTGTTTGATAGAGCATTAATGCCTCGGAACCAATTAATGGCTGATACAGATGTGTTAAGGACTGTAAATAATTCGTTGGTAACGGATTTCTTAATTCGACAAAATAACCGTCAACAGGCAATAATTTACCGATAGGGTTCAAGCTTTACACATCCTTTATTATTTCTGTTCTTTTTCTTGTTTGTCTGTATTAATTAAATCTTTTAGTTCATCTAGAAACACAGAGACGTCCTTAAACTGACGATAGACGGAAGCAAAGCGCACGTATGCGACCTCGTCCACTTTCGATAACCTTTCCATCACAAGTTCGCCTACTGCTTTCGAATCTACTTCAGAAGCACCGGAGCCTCTTAATTCTTTTTCTACTTCTAATGCAATATCTTCAATTGTTTCAATTGGAACTGGTCTTTTTTCACAAGCACGAATAATTCCTCGTGTTAATTTTTCACGAGAAAACTCTTGGCGCATCCCGTCTTTCTTTACAACGATTAACGGAATTTCTTCCATTCTTTCAAATGTCGTAAAGCGTTGGCCACATTTTTCACATTCTCTTCGGCGACGGATCGCTTTGCCTTCTTCTATTGGTCTTGAATCCGTAACTTTTGTATTTTTATATTGACAATTAGGGCATCTCATTGTGTTCCACCTCTATTTTCACATACGATGTGATGTCTGACAGTGTATATGTATTTTTAGGATTAGTTATATAATAATTGTACAGTATATTTTAACATGTTTTACGTAATACATCTAATTCAAGAATAAAACAGCTTCATTCAGATTGTAACTAAAAACAAGGCCAGCTTGAATTTACCCAAGCTGGCCTTTGTTAATTATATAAGTTTATACTGTTTCTTTACTTTTAATTGATTCTCCGACTAGTTTAACTAAATCTAGTACACGTGCTGAGTAGCCCCACTCGTTATCATACCAAGCAATGACTTTGATTTTGTTGTCTTCCATTACGATGGTTGACAATCCATCGATAATTGCAGATTCTTCTGTCGTTGTATAATCGATTGAAACAAGTGGTTCATCAGAGTATCTGATAATTCCTTTATGAGTTGTTTCAGCTGCTTCTTTGAAGGCATTATTAACATCTTCAACAGTAACAGATTTTTCAACGTCTACAACTAAATCTACAAGCGATACATCTGGTGTAGGTACACGTAAAGCCATGCCATGTAATTTACCATTTAGGTGAGGTAATACAAGGCCAAGTGCTTTCGCTGCTCCAGTAGATGTTGGAATAATCGATTGTCCGTTACTACGTGCACGACGTAAATCTTTATGTGGATTATCTAGGTTATTCTGGTCTGTCGTAAATGCATGGACAGTAGTCATTAGACCATTAATAATTTTAAAGTTGTCATCTAAAACTTTTGCGACAGGTGCTAAGCAGTTCGTTGTACATGAAGCATTTGAGATGACGTGGTGTAGATCTCCATCATATTCTTCATCATTCACACCGAGAACAATTGTCTTATCAATATCTTTTCCTGGTGCAGTAATAACAACTTTTTTAGCTCCTGCTTCTAAGTGAAGTCCTGCTGTATCATTTGTTGTAAATTTACCAGTTGCTTCAACAACAACATCTATATTTAATTGTTTCCAAGGTAGTTTTTCTGGTTCACGAGAATTTACTACTTTTACAACATGTCCATTGATTTCGATTCCTTCACCATGTACATTTACTTCTCCATCAAAAATACCATGAACACTATCGTACTTTATTAAATGAGCAAGTGTTTCAAAAGGATATCGTGCGTTAATAGCTACAACCTCAAAGTTATTATTTAATACAGCCTGACGAAAGACCATTCTTCCAATTCGTCCAAATCCATTAATAGCAATACGAGTCTTAACCATAATTACCTAATTCCTCCCATTAACGTTATACTAGTTAGTTAAATTCCTTAATTAGTATAACACATTTAGGCTATGATGTGTTACACTTTGATAATTTTATCCTGACTAAAATTTAACATCCCATTCTTGGAGGATTTTTGTTAATTGATTATGGCTTTCTTCTTTGGTGCCATTATTGTTTATGACGGCATCTGCTAATTTTTCTTTGTCTGAAACAGGCATTTGGGATGCTATTCGTTGTTTTGCTTCTTCTTCTGTAAAAGTATCACGAGCCATTAAACGTGATAATTGAGTTTTTTCATCAATACTTACAACGATAATTTTATCTACAAAGTGCTCTAGCTTACTTTCAAACAGTAATGGAATATCAAAAACGATACATTCTTCACCACTCTCAAGTAATGCGTCTTTCTTTTCTAACATTCTTTTTCGAATGGCTGGATGAATGATAGCATTTAATTCGCTTCGCTTACTTTGATCAGCAAAAATAATTTGACCAAGGCGCTCTCTGTTTAAGGTTCCATCTTCATGAAAAACTTCCGCGCCAAATGTATTTCTTATTTCGTTAGATGCTGGTTCACCAGGGTTTACTACTTCCCTGGCAATTTTATCCGCATCAATTACTGGTATGTTGAAGGATTCGAACATGGCGGATACCGTACTTTTTCCAGTAGCAATACTACCTGTTAACCCAATGATTAAACTCATGATTATCCCTCCTTAAAACGGCTGACAACTCTCACAAATATGAGTTCCACGACCGGCAACTTTCATTTTCGTAATAGACCCACCACAATTCTTACAAGGTTTTTCTTGTTGCCCATAAACAAATAGCTCTTGCTGGAACATTCCCATATCACCTGCCGAGTTTACGTAAGACCGAATCGTTGTTCCACCAAGTTCAACAGCTTCGGTAAGCGTAAGTACAGCTGCCTCTTGAATCGCTTGAATTTCCGAATCGTTCAATGTATTCGCACGTCTCAGTGGATGGACGCCTGCTTTAAATAGCGTTTCATCGACATAGATATTCCCTAAACCTGTGACAACTGTCTGATCAAGCAGAACAGCTTTTATGAGCCGTTCTGTCTTTTTTAGTCTTTCTTTAAAATAATTAAAACTAAATGCTGTATCAAATGGTTCTGGACCTAATGTTTTCAATGGGTTTGTTTGCATTTCTTTTCCAATCGGATAAACATGCATCGTACCAAATTTACGAACATCATTATAACGGAGCTCTTCCCCATCTGTGAAGGTAAAAATAACATGTGTATGTTTCTTGATTTCATCCCCATTCGGATGGACACTGTACTTCCCTTCCATTCGAAGGTGAGAGACGAGCACATAATCATCTAAATAAAATAATAGAAACTTTCCTCTACGTTTTAACGCTCGGATAGTTTGTCCGATAAGTAAATGCTTAAACTTCTCTGTATCATCTGGTTCTTTTATTATTTTTCCCCAAAATACTTCTACATCTTTTATCTCTTTCTCTAATATAAGATGCTCTAATGTTCTTCTAATTGTTTCTACCTCAGGTAATTCTGGCATTTCTTTATCTCCTTATTTTGCATCAAACCAGCTTGGTCCGTATTCAACGTCTACTTTAAGTGGAACATTTAATTCAACTGTTGACTCCATTGTTGCTGGTACAATTTTAATTAATTGTTCGAGCTCTTCTTTTGGTGCTTCAATGATCAATTCATCATGTACTTGCAGTAAAATTCTTGCTTGGAGGTTTTCGCTCTCAAGCTGTTCATTTAAATCAATCATCGCCTGCTTAATAATATCAGCTGCACTTCCTTGAATCGGCGTGTTCATTGCAGTACGCTCAGCAAAGCTTCTTAGGTTAAAGTTACGACTCGTAATTTCTGGTAGGTATCTTCTACGATTCATTATGGTTGTTACATATCCTTGTTGTTTTGCTTGATAAACAATATCATCCATATACTCTTTTACACCTGGGTAACTCTCGAAATAACGATCGATAAATTGTTTTGCTTCTTTTCTTGTAATCCCAAGGTTTTGTGAAAGTCCGTAATCACTGATTCCATATACAATTCCAAAGTTAACCGCCTTCGCTTGTCTACGCATTTCCGATGTAACTTCGTCTTCTTTCACATGAAAAACATCCATTGCTGTTTTCGTATGGATATCCATATCATTATTAAATGCATCGACCAATCCTTTATCATTCGCAATATGTGCAAGTACACGTAGTTCAATTTGCGAATAATCTGCAGCGAAAATTAACCAGTCTTTTTCTGAAGGTACGAATGCACGACGAATCTTTCTACCTTCTTCTAACCGGATAGGAATATTTTGTAGGTTCGGATCTACCGAGCTTAATCTTCCTGTCTGTGTTAATGCTTGATTAAATCTTGTATGAATCTTACTTGTTTCTGGGTGAACCACTTTTAATAGTCCTTCAATATAAGTTGATTGAAGTTTTCCAAGTTGGCGATAAAGTAAGATTTTCGGAATGATTTCATGATCATTTTGCAACTGTTCTAAAACGTCAGCTGCTGTTGAGTAGCCGGTCTTTGTCTTTTTAATCACGCGTAAGCCAAGATTTTCAAATAAAATTGGGCCAAGTTGTTTTGGTGAGTTAATATTAAATTCCTCACCTGCAAGTTCATGTATTTCACTTACTAACTTATCTAATCGCTCTTTTAAATCAACACCCATTTCTTCTAATGTTGACTTATCCACAAGCACTCCTCGATGCTCCATTTTCCCTAAAATTAAAGCAAGCGGCATTTCTAGTGTTGTCAAAAGCTCATATTGCTCATTTGCATGTAATTCCTCAATCATATTTTCTTTTAGCTCATGAAGTGCAATTGCTTTTCGAACGACATGATCTGCAAGTACACTCTCTTCAGGAACTTTTAGCTTCGCACCTTTACCATAAACTTCTTCATCGAAAAGAACATTTGTATACCCTAAACGGTTTCCGATTGCAGGTATATCATGGTTGTTTTCGGAAGGATTTAATAAATAGGAAGCTAAAAACATATCAAATTCGATACCCTTCATTTCGATTCCATTTCTTTTCAGAGCAACTAATGTTTTCTTCGCATCGAATACTGACTTCTTCTTTGTTGGATCCTCTGCCCATGCTTTAAATTCAGCAGACTGAAGAGCAACATCTAAAGGTATGAAAAGTCGATTTTTATCATCAGCCACAGCAATCCCTATAATAGGTGCTGTATGGTAATTTTCTTCTAATAATTCGACAACGATTGAGGTCTCGTCAGCTAACATTTCTTTTTTAATCGTAGAGACAATCTCGATATCAATCTTTTCCATTTCCACTGTCTCTTCAGATTCACTATCTTCTGTCCCAGAAATTTTACTTAACAAGGAGACAAAACCTAAATCTTTAAAAATACTTGTCACACTGTTTTGTTCATATCCTTCGTACGTAATTTCATCCACGGAAATCTCAATTGGTGAGTCTCGATTAATCGTCACTAATTCCTTACTCATGAATGCATCTTCTTTATGGTTCGTTAAATTCTCTTTTAGTTTTTTGCCACTAATTTCATCTAAATTTTCATATACTGCTTCAAGTGTTGTATACTGCTTCAATAATTTTATCGCAGTCTTTTCACCTACACCTGGCACACCAGGAATATTATCTGAGCTATCTCCCATTAATGCCTTCATATCGATAATTTGTTCAGGTGCTAATTCTAGTTTTTCTTTCAAATATGTTGGTGTATATTTTTCAACTTCGCTAATTCCTTTTTTGGTCACACTAACTGTTACACTATCCGATATTAACTGCAGCATATCTTTATCTCCAGAAATGACCGTCACTTCCCAGTTTTCATTGTTTCCTTGTTTGGAAAGTGTTCCAATGATATCATCTGCTTCATATTGAGGAAGCTCATAATGTTTGATATTAAAAGCATCAAGTAGCTCTCTTACAAGCGGGAATTGCTCCGATAATTCAGGTGGCGTTTTTTGACGACCGCCTTTGTATTCTTTATATGTTTCATGACGAAACGTCGTTTTACCCGCATCAAAAGCTACAAGCAAATGCGTTGGTTTCTCTTCTTCAAGAATTCGAAGCAACATCGTAGTAAACCCATAAACGGCATTCGTGTACACACCTTTATCATTGTTCAGTAAAGGTAAAGCAAAAAACGCTCGGTAAATAATACTATTTCCATCAATCAAAACTAATTTATTAGACATCCAAATTCCTCCGCTTCAAAGTTCATACATTCATTTTATCATTCCTTGCCATGAAAACAAAAAATAATAGAGCCCAGGATTTTGAGTCCTGCGCTCTTGATAAATAACACTAACTTATTTTGGTAGTAATACTGTGATTTTTGTTCCATTATTTACTTCACTTTCAATCTGAATTTCTCCATCATGCACTTCAATGATATGTTTTACAATCGCAAGTCCAAGCCCTGTTCCACCTGAATCACGGGCCCTCGCTTTATCCACGCGATAAAAGCGTTCAAAGATTCGTGGTAAATCTTTTTCTGATATCCCAATTCCTTCATCCGAAACAACAATTTCTACTTGATTATCTTTTTCTGATATTTTCAACGTAACAGTGCCGTCTTCTTGACTATAGACAATCGCATTAGCTACAAGATTTACTACTACTTGCGCAAGTCTTTCCTTGTCAGCTTTAATTTCAATATCTTCTATGTGAGTTGTTAAGGTGATTCCTTTTTCAATTGCATTATAATTTAAAGAAGGAATGATACTTTCCACAAATTCCACTGCAGGAAATTTATTTAGAACGAGTTGGAAGTTTTCACTTTCAAGTTTAGAAAGCGCAAGTAAATCCTCGATAATTGTTTGTAATCGAGCACTTTCATTATAAATAATCTCTAAGAATTGTGTGGTAATTTCTTTATCTTCTAGATCTCCATCTAATAAAGTTTCAGAGAATCCTTTGATAGATGTAATTGGTGTTCTAAGTTCATGAGAAACATTCGCAACAAAATCCTTACGCATCATTTCTAATTTCTTTAATTCTGTAATATCATGCAGAGCAATTACTGCACCCTTTAACAACTTCTTTTCATTAATAATTGGCGCTACCGAAATTTCAATAAATAGTTTTTCAATTCCTATATAATGACTAAAACCTTTTCGTACGGAATCTTCATAAAGGAATACTTCCTGAATGGTTTGTTGCAGAATTTCATTATTGATTACTTTATAATAAAGATTTCCAACATAATCTTTTTCAGTTTTACCAAAGAGTTTAAGGAACTTACGATTCACCAGATGAATATATCCTCTTTCATCTAATAAAACTAATCCACTTTCTGTATTATCAATCAGAGTCGATAGCTGTTCAGATTGCATTTGCTCTTGTATAGAGGCATCTGTTAATTCACGAGCTAACTGATTAATTTTATTGCTTAAATGTAGCGTTTTTTTATTTGTTGTTGCATGAAATCTTGCTTGATAGTTTTTATTTATGATTGCTTCAATTGTTTCTGAGGCAGCATCAAGTGGTTTAATATATTCAAGATAAATTCTTTTCATAAGGATGATGATAAAAATAAATACAATTAGCAATACCGCACTTAAAAGGATAAGATCCTCGGTAAATGTAGAAATAATAAAGCCCGCAACCAATAATATTATGGCAATATTGAAGACATATCTTACAAGTGGTTTGGGGATGAAACTATTCATCAGACAGGCTCCTCAATTTTATAGCCAAGTCCTCTAATTGTTTTAATGTATTTTGGGTTCTTCGTATCTGGTTCAACTTTATCTCGTAAATGGCTAATATGCACATCTACTATTCTCGTATCTCCAACAAAGTCATAATCCCAGACTCCACTTAATAATTGATCACGCGAAATAACTTTTCCTTTGTTTTTCGCCAAGAAGTATAGTAGTTCAAATTCTTTACGAGTAAATGCGATGGTTTTTCCATTCATCTCAGCTTCATATCTTTCAGGGAAAATGATTAAGTCACCAATTTTTAATTTACTAAAGTTTGTTTCATTGGATTTAATGGATCTTCTTAAGATTGCTTTGATTCTAGCAATTACTTCTTTAGGACTGAATGGTTTCGTTAAGTAATCATCCGCACCTAATTCAAGACCTAGTACTTTATCAAACTCTTCATCTTTCGCTGTTAGCATAAGGATTGGTGTTTCAATTTTATTTTGTCTAAGTTGTTTACATACTTCAATTCCATCTAATTTAGGCAACATCAGATCAAGGATAATTAAATCGTATTGATTTGTTTCTCCTTTGCTTAAGCCTTCTAAGCCATCGTATGCTTCATCTGTTGTAAATCCTGCTTTTTCAAGGTTGTATTTTAATAATGTTACTATTGATTTTTCATCGTCAACGATTAATACTTTTTGGCTCATTGCATTCGTCTCCTCTAAGTACAATTTCTCTACTGATACTATTCTATCTTACCACTTTCAAGCCTTTTTCGATAATGATTAACTTATTATTAAGAAATCTTAATAATATTTACAGTAACTTATCAATGATTTATACATAGTTGATTAGTTTATATAAGAGCATTGTATGTCATTCGAGTTCCGCAGTTCAAATTAGATTGAGCTTAACCATCGCTCCAGGAAAAACGTACTCCGCTTTCCACGGGCATGGCCTCAGCCTCCTCGGAGGAAAACCACCTCCTCCGGGGTCTTCACCTCATGCTTTTCCCGTAGGAGTCTCCGTACGTTTTTCCTTCCGCTGAGTCTTGCTAAATAATTTTATTGCATATTTTTACCTAATATAATAAGTGCATGAGATTATTAACAACTTCACTTTCAATTATGGTGTGTATTTACAAAAATAGATTCAAATAGCATAATTTAAATATTTGCAGGGAGTAGCCCCGATGCACCGAAGACTCCTGTGGGATTAGAGTCTTAGATGAGACCCCGGAGAGCGATAGCCCGAGGAGGCTCATCAGACGCCTTAGGATGCGCGAATGTGCATCGGGGCTACGGACTTCCAATTGATAGTTGGACATGCTGAATCAAAATATAAAAAACCATTATCTCCCTCATAGTAAGGGAAATAATGGTTTGGTTTTGAATTATAGGTTTTTGATTAGTTCGTCGGCGAACTCTGAACATTTCACTTCTGTTGCGCCGTCCATTAGACGTGCGAAGTCGTATGTTACTACTTTTGATGCGATTGTTTTGTCCATTGATGCTGTGATTAAATCTCCAGCTTCTCTCCAGCCTAAATGCTCAAGCATTAGAACTGCAGATAGAATAACTGATGATGGGTTAACTTTGTCTAGACCTGCATACTTTGGAGCTGTACCATGTGTTGCTTCAAAGATTGCATGACCTGTATCATAGTTAATGTTTGCTCCAGGAGCGATTCCGATTCCACCTACTTGTGCAGCAAGTGCATCAGAAATATAGTCACCGTTAAGGTTCATTGTTGCAACAACATCAAACTCTTTTGGACGAGTTAAGATCTGTTGTAAGAAGATGTCAGCAATTGCATCCTTCACAAGAATTTTACCAGAAGCTAATGCTTCGTCTTGTGCTTTGTTTGCAGCGTCTTTACCGTCAGCTTCAACAATGCGATCATACTCAGCCCATGTGAATACTTTATCACCGAATTCTTCTTCAGCAACTTCGTAACCCCACTGCTTAAATGCACCTTCAGTAAACTTCATGATGTTACCTTTATGTACAAGTGTAACATTTCGACGATTTTCAGTTAATGCATATTCAATTGCAGAACGTACAAGACGTTTTGTTCCTTCTTCAGAAACTGGTTTGATTCCAATACCAGAAGTTTCTGGGAAGCGGATATTTTTTACATTCATTTCATTTTGTAGGAAGTTAATTACTTTCTTCACGTCATCTGTGCCTTTTTCCCACTCGATACCTGCATAGATATCTTCAGTGTTCTCACGGAAAATTGCCATGTCTACATCTTCAGGACGTTTAACTGGAGAAGGAACACCTTCAAAGTAACGTACTGGACGTAAGCAAGTATATAGGTCTAGCTCTTGACGTAATGCTACGTTCAATGAACGGAAGCCTCCACCAATTGGTGTTGTAAGAGGACCTTTGATTGCGATTTTATATTCATCAATTTTTTCAAGTGTTTCTTTTGGAAGCCACTCTCCAAATTTATTGAATGCTTTTTCACCAGCATAAACTTCTAACCATTCAATTTTTTTCTCACCATTAAATGCTTTTTCAACTGCAGCATCGATTACTCGTACAGCAGCATTCCAAATATCTGGACCAGTTCCATCCCCTTCGATAAATGGTACGATTGGGTTGTTTGGAACATTCATCTGTCCATTCTCTACAACAATTTTCTCTCCCTGACTCATTAAAACTACCTCCTATTTTTTCATGAAGAATAGCTGGAGATTTTCCAGCTATTCCAATATCTATATCTGTATCTTAATTACGCACGGTCTTCAAGTGGAACATATTTTACATGTGTTGGTCCAACATATTCAGCACGTGGACGGATAAGGCGATTATTTTCGTATTGCTCTAAAATATGTGCAATCCATCCTGATGTACGGCTGACAGCGAAAATTGGCGTAAATAAGTCATGATCAATCCCTAAACTATGGTATACAGAAGCACTATAAAAGTCAACGTTAGCAATAAGACCTTTATGTTCTGTAATGTAGTCCTCAATCTTTACGGACATTTCATACCATTTTTCTTCATTAACTAGCTTTGTTAGTTCTTCAGACATTTTCTTAAGATGCTTTGCGCGTGGGTCCCCTGTTTTATATACACGGTGTCCCATACCCATGATTTTTTCTTTATTGGCAAGCTTTTCTTCCACGTAAGGAATAGCATTGTCAACTTCTCCAATTTCAGTAAGCATCTTCATCACAGCTTCATTCGCCCCACCATGAAGTGGTCCTTTTAAAGCACCAATTGCTGCTGTGATCCCTGAATACATATCTGATAATGTTGCTACACATACTCGTGCAGTAAAAGTAGATGCGTTTAATTCATGGTCTGCATGTAGTACTAATGCTTTATCAATTGCTTCAACTTCAATCGCTTCTGGTTCTTTATCATTCAGCATATATAGGAAGTTTTCAGCATAGCTATATTCTGGTTTTGGTTGAACTGGCTCTAATCCTTTACGAATTCTTGCAAAAGCTGCAACGATGGAACCAATTTGTGCTTGGATACGAATCGCACGATCATAATTTGCTTCTTTTTCCATATCTGTTGGCTGTGGATCAAAGATACCTATGAATGATACTGCTGTACGTAACGCTGCCATCGGATGTAACGTATCCATTTTATAAGATTTAATATGGTTAATTAAGTTATCGGAAATCTTCATTTCTTCAGCTAATTGTTTACGAATTTTCTCTAGCTCTGTTTTATTCGGAAGTTCTAGATTCCATAGTAGATACACAATCTCTTCAAAACTAGCATTCTCTGCTAAATCATCAATCGGAATACCCACATATGTTAACTGGTCATCAATGATTGAACTAATTGATGATTGAGCTGCTACAATTCCTTCAAGCCCCTTTGTTGTAGTCATAATAACTCTCTCTCCTTCTTTGTTCTTTTATAGTAAAATCAAATTTCGACAATATTAATGAATAATATATAGCGTTTACATTTCAATAAACACAAGCATTTATAGCCCTTTTACTAATTATATAAATTTCTTACATTAGTAATCTTTAATATTGTCTTCCCCAGAATCCATTATAGAGCATTATTCAACTAAAGTGAATCGAAACCAACTAAATACATGAAATTAGGATGAATTAATTAAATTCTAGTCTAAAACCGTTATTTAAATCATATGTAAATGAATAATAGATGAATGTTAGGGGGAATGACTGATTACTCCAATTTTAACAAAATATCTTAAGTTATTCACTGTTTTTGCACTAATTGTTCTAGTTTATTTCCTGATTACTTCTACAATTTCTTACACGCTACCTCTAGTAATCGCAATAATTATTGCAATATGTATGGAGCCTGGAGTTTCTTTTTTAATAAAAAATTTGAAATTCCCTCGTCCACTAGCGAGTATTGCCATTTTACTTGGGTTCATTTTCTCTCTGATTACTCTATCCGTATTAACGCTTACAGAACTATACGAAGGAATAACCTATTTAGCTGAAAGACTACCAAACCAGCTGAAAACGTTTGGCGAAATTCTTGATCACTATCTTCATTCGGTTATCATTCCAATCTATGAAGATATTTTGATTTTATTTAATCAACTTGATGCATCTGAGCAAATGATGATTCAACAATATATGACAGACCTATTTAACCAAATCGCGAATTTCATTGGCTCTTTCTTTCAGGAACTTTTATTTTCAATCCCTGATTTGATAACGAAGTTGCCTCAATTCTTAACATTATTCGTCTTTATTTTCCTAGCAAGCATAATCATTTCAGCGGACTTTCCTAACATGAAAAAGATGGCAACGTCTCTAACTCCTAAAAAACTTCACCAGCTTAGAGATAATTTAAGTCATTATTTTAAAAAAGCGATGACTGGATATGTGAAAGCACAAGTAATTCTTGTCTCTATTTCATTTTTTATTATATTAAGTGGATTATTCATTTTAAAAGTTGATCATGCATTGACGATTGGTTTCTTTATGCTGCTGATTGATTTAATACCTTATTTAGGGACAGGCCTATTATTCATCCCATGGATTTTTTATACTTTCTTAACTGGTAACTATGCCCTAACAATTGGACTAGCTATTATCTATGCAATTGTTATTATCACTCGACAACTAATTGAGCCAAAAGTGTTATCCATGAGCATGGGAATTCACCCATTGGCATGGCTCATTGCTGTGTTTTTAGGTTTTAAAATATGGGGAGTGGTAGGCTTATTGTTTGCGCCGTTTATTCTTGTCTTTATTAAAAGCATGCAGCAGGCTGGTGTTTTCCATGCTGTCTATCGTTATATTATGAAATAATTAATAGCGGCGATAGATGACTACGCCACGGTTTACCATTTTATCAAGCATTTTTGCAATCGAAAGTTTGAATAGGTTTCTAGTAAATGGAATTAATAATAATATACCGATGATATCTGAAATAAAACCTGGTGCGATTAGTAATCCGGCCCCTAGAAAAATACAAATCCCATCTATAAATGCACGAGCTGGTGCCTGACGTTGATTAATCGCTTGCATGGCATTATTCCATGTTTGAAACCCTTGCTTTCTACCAAAAATAATTCCTAGCCCAGCAGTTAGTATAATAATCGAAAGTACAGCGAATACGCCAATTTGACTACCTATCCATATAAGCAGGCCAATTTCTATTAAAATAAATACAAGAATTCCGATTATAAATAGACGCATAACCTAGCCTCCTTTAATACATGGAGATAATCAGTGTTGGTTACAAAGTACACTGATTATCTCTAGATTTTATTTCTTATAGGACACTAGCATGCCCTTTATAAATATCTCCTTTTGATCCATCAATAGTTATATCTTCCCCATCTTTAATGGCTTCAAAAGCATTATCGACTCCAACGATTGCTGGAATTCCTAAACTTAATCCAACAACTGCAGCATGAGAAGTCAATCCGCCTTCAATCGTAATAAGGCCTCCAGCAATTTCAATTGCTTTCATCATGTCTCTGTCGGTTCCTTGTGTGACAAGGATATCTCCAGGTTGCATTTTTTCAATTGCTTCTTTCCCATTTCTTGCAATGACAGCTTTACCATAAACACTTGCGCGACCAATTCCTTGACCTTTTGCAATAATATCTCCAATAATATGCACTTTCATTAGATTCGTCGTCCCACTTTCTCCAACAGGCACGCCTGCGGTAATAATTACTCTACTTCCATGCTTACAAATTCCAGTAGAAAGACCTTTTTCAATCGATAGATCAAGCATTTCATCCGTTGATGCTGTCTCTCTGCCAAGTACAGCGTGTACCCCCCATACGAGTGCTAGCTGTCGATTAACGAGTTCATCAAAAGTTACAGCAAGGATAGACGCCTTTGGACGATATTTTGAAATCATTCTTGCTGTATGTCCACTCTCTGTTGGTGTAATAATTGTTTCCACATCAATATTCATTGCAGTATGCGTTACTGACTGACTAATCGCTTCTGTAATTGTCATATTTACTGTTTTCGATCTTTCACTTAAAATACTTTTATGCTCTAATGCTGATTCCGCTTTTAATGCTATATTCCCCATTGTTTGTACAGATTCTACAGGATATTGACCTGCAGCAGTTTCACCAGAAAGCATCACTGCATCTGTCCCATCGAAAATAGCATTCGCCACATCTGACGCTTCTGCTCTTGTTGGCCTTGGGTTACGTTGCATGGAATCAAGCATTTGTGTTGCTGTAATAACTGGTTTTCCAGCAATGTTACACTTTTTGATTAATAGCTTTTGAGCAAGTGGTACATCCTCGGGAGGAATTTCCACTCCAAGATCTCCACGCGCAACCATTAAACCATCACTGATTTCAAGGATTTCGTCGATGCGTTCGATTCCTTCTTTATTTTCTATCTTCGGAATGATATGGATTTTTTCTCCGTTATTTGCTTCAAGTACTTGGCGAATTTCCAGGACATCTGAAGCTCTTCGAATAAATGAAGGTGCAATAAAATCAACCTTACTTTCAATTCCAAATATAATATCTTCTCTATCCTTTTCAGTCATGCCTGGAAGATTTAAAGCAACGTTTGGAACGTTCACACCTTTTTTATTTTTAATAGGCCCACCGTTTAATGCGATGGTAACGATTTCTTCATTTTCTTTATCTATCTCCGTTACTTCTAATTCAATTAAACCATCATCAAGTAAAATTTTCGCACCAATTTCGACGTCATTAATTAAACCTGGATAAGTAATTGAAAAACGTTCAGCATTTCCTTGTATTTCTTTCATTGAAAGATATACTGTGCTATTTTGTTTGATTTCATCTTCGCCATTGATAAATTGACCTGTTCGAATTTCTGGGCCTTTTGTATCGAGTAGAATTGCGACGTTAACATCTTTCTTTTTTGCTGCCTCGCGAATATTTTTTATACGAGCACCATGTTCTTCATAATCTCCGTGCGAGAAGTTTAAACGCGCTACGTTCATACCAGCGTCAATTAGTCTTTCTAGTGTTTCAATTGATTCAGAAGCTGGTCCAATCGTACATACAATCTTTGTGTTTCTCAAATGTCTTCCTCCTTAAGTTTTCCATTAGATGGATAGTTCTTTAGATAAATTATACATGTCATTATTAACTGTCATTTCTTTTTCAAAAATCTCACCGATTCCGTAGTCAACAAGTTGATTATGCTCAATCCCAACCATTCTTCCAGCTTTACCTGAAAGTAATAATTCAACAGCTCTTGCACCTAAACGGCTTGCTAGTACACGGTCTGCTGCAGTTGGTGAACCACCTCTTTGGATATAACCTAACACTGTTACACGCGTTTCCAGCTGTGTCGCTTCTTCAATTTGTTTACTAAAATCAAATCCGCTACCAACACCTTCAGCTAAAAGGATGATACTGTGTTTTTTACCACGTTCATGCCCGCGCTTTAACCGGTCGACAATATGTTGGAAGTTCTCTTTTTTCTCTGGAATCAAGATACTTTCTGCACCACCAGCTAGTCCAGCCCAAAGTGCAAGATCTCCTGCATCTCTTCCCATCACTTCTATAATATAGGTTCTTTCATGAGATGTCGCGGTATCACGTATTTTATCTATCGCTTCAATGATCGTATTTAAGGCTGTATCAAAGCCAATGGTGAAATCTGTACCATTAATATCGTTATCAATTGTGCCCGGAACTCCAATACATGGGTAGCCTAATTTCGTTAACGCCTCTGCTCCGCGAAAACTACCATCGCCGCCGATAATAACGAGACCTTCTATATCAAACTTCTTTAATTGCTCGATTGCTTTATTTTGTCCTTCTTCTGTTTTAAAATCATCACTTCTGGCAGAATATAGGATTGTGCCTCCGCGTTGGACGACATCTCCAACCGAACCAATATCCATCAATTTAATTTGGCCTTGCATGAGCCCTTGGAATCCATATTCAATTCCATAAACTTCGAGGTCATGGTAAATTCCCTTCCTAACAACTGCACGGATAGCTGCATTCATTCCTGGAGCATCACCGCCGCTTGTCAGCACACCAATTCGCTTCATCTTTCCACCCCAAATTTGTTTTGTATTTTCCTGTGATTTTTATTGTTATTATTACTGTACTATACATTTTCATTTCTCTGTTTCATAAAAACCTCATATATTAAAGATAAATAAAAGTGAGTGAAATAGCAATTAATAATCATTTTTTAATCTAATATAAAATCTTTCCATTTAGAGTTCTGCAGTTTAAGTAAGATTAAGTGTAACCGCCACTCCAGGAAAAACGTACTGCGCTTTCCACGGGCATGGCCTCAGCCTCCTCGCTTCGCTGCGGGGTCTTCACCTCATGCTTTTCCCGTTGGAGTCTTCGTACGTTTTTCCTTCCGCTTAGTTTTGCTTTTATTCACAAAATGTTTTCATAGTTTTCCAGTATCTGAAATGCACCGAATTATATTAATTAAGTTGATATTTTATATCGACTGTCAAGATATACCTTGTAATGTATGGGATTATCAAAAAAGGTTTTGAGCATGTGTTACACATACTCAAAACCTTCCAAGTAAAATCTTATAATATAGTATAATCGCCGATTGCTTTGTATTTTTCCCAGCGTTTTTCTAACAAGTCTTCTTTGTTATGTTTTGTTAGCGTACGAAGCGATTGTGAAATGATGTTGTCGATGAATTTCGCTTGTTCTTCAACATCACGATGTGCACCGCCACGTGGTTCTGGAATAATTTCGTCAATGACTTGGAGCTTTTTCAGTTCATATGAAGTAATGCCCATCGTTTCAGCAGCTCGCTTAGCTTGTGTGGAATCTTTCCATAAAAGTGCTGCTGCACCTTCTGGAGAAATTACCGAGTATGTCGAGTTTTCAAGCATATGAATATGATCACCAACACCAAGTGCAAGTGCTCCACCACTTCCACCTTCACCAATTACAATACAAATAATTGGAACTGTTAACCCAGCCATCTCAAGTAAATTCTTTGCGATAGCTTCACTTTGTCCTCTTTCTTCGGCAGCTTTTCCTGGATACGCGCCCTTTGTATCAATAAAGCAAATGATCGGTCGGTTAAACTTCTCTGCTTGCTTCATATGTCTTAAGGCTTTGCGATATCCTTCAGGGTGTGGCATACCAAAGTTACGACGAATATTTTCTTTTGTATCTTTTCCTCGTTGATGACCAATTATAGTAACAGGCTTGTCTTTATAAAAAGCAACACCTGATACAATTGCTTCATCATCACCAAAGAAGCGATCGCCATGAAACTCGATGAAGTCTGTAAATATTCTTTCGACATAATCAAGTGTCGTTGGACGTTCTGGATGACGTGCCATTTGCACACGATCCCATGGCTTTAAGTTTCCATAGACATCATCAGCAAGAACCTTTAGTCTTTCTTCCAAGGTAGTGATTTCATCTGTTAAATCGATGTCGCTGTCCTTTGTAAATTCTTTTAGCTCAGCGATTTTTGCTTTTAAATTAACGACTGGTTTTTCAAACTCTAATATATGTTTCATCTTATACCTCCCTGCCCTTCACATGAATCTTCAGCAAGGTTGTTAGTGTTTTTTTCATATCTTGACGATGAATTACTTTGTCTAACTGTCCGTGTTTCATTTGAAACTCTGCTGTTTGGAAGTCATTCGGAAGTTTCTCGCGAATTGTTTGTTCAATAATTCTACGTCCTGCAAAACCAATTAAAGCACCAGGTTCGGCAAAATTATAGTCACCAATCGAAGCAAAGCTTGCAGATACACCACCTGTTGTCGGGTGTGTCATCACAGAAATCATAAATCCGCCAGCATCACTAAAACGTTTAATCGCGATTGATGTTTTAGCCATTTGCATCAGACTTAGAACACCCTCTTGCATACGTGCTCCTCCAGATGCTGTGAAAATAATAAATGGAATAGATTCTTTGCGGGCATTTTCAACTGCACGTGCAATTTTTTCACCCATCGCTGACCCCATACTTCCCATTCTAAATGACGAGTCCATGACAGCAAAGGCTGTTTCGTATCCGTTAATTGTACCTTTTCCAGTGACAACACCTTCGTTAAGTCCTGTTTTTTTACGGTCCTTCTCGAGCTTTTCCATATAATCAGGGAAGTCTAATGGATTTGAAGATGTAATATTTTCATCCCATTCGGTAAAAGATCCCTCATCAAATAAACTATCAATTCGTTCCCATCCAGTTAATGGATGATGATATCCACAATTCGTACAAACATTTAATGTTTTCTTCATTTCTTTACGGTAAAATATTTTATTACATCCTACACATTTTTGCATCAGACCTTCTGGAACATCTAATTTTCCTTGTTCACTCGGTATTGATGCGTATTTCTTGCGCTTGCCAAATAGATCTTTTAGCAAGTTAATACCTCCTTCTCTAGCAACATATGACTGTAGTACTTTCACTATGAGAATCATTATAAAGGAACTTCTTTAAAAAAATTGTCAAAATTCGTCTTTAAAATGAATTAATCTTCTCTAGCTGCTTGTACTTGTTTTTCATATATTACTTCTATTGCAGAGAAATCCCTATTTCTTAAGATCTCAACAAGTTTTCTATAAAATGTAGTTTCATAATTTGTTTTATAAATTGCTAATGAAAATTCTTCCATTAGCATCCAAATTTTAAATAATAATTGGTTTTCTGCGTTTTTTAAAAGTATATTATAAAATTTCGTGTGAATTTTTTCTGGACTTTTCTTATCATCAATACATTTTTCTAGTTCGTTAAATGTATTTTCATCGATATGATGGAGTGCCAGTTTTGTTCCTTCTTTTTCAAGGAGGAGTTTGGTTTCAATTAACTCTTCTTTTGTCCGATCTTCAAGTAAAATAAAAGATGATAATAATTCCACAGATTGTAAGGATCGATAATTTCTTAAGAAGGTTCCTTCCCCATGCTTCGTTTCTATCAAACCTAATAATTCGAGTGCACGTAATGCTTCTCTCACAGAGGATCTACCTGCCTGGAGCTTCTCTGCAAGCTCTCTTTCTGAAGGCAGTTTATCCCCTGGTTTTAGCTGTTGATTACGAATATAGCTCCTGATTTCTTGAAGAACACCTTGGTATACTTTTGGCTTAGGTGAATCTGACACTTTTCGATTCTATCCCTTCTGTAACTCAAGTTTTCTAGCCTATTATTTTGTTAACTGTCTTGTTTTTTCAGCAACTTCCTCAGGATCAACAGTAATTCTTGCTACCCCTGTTTCCATTGCAGTCTTAGCAACACTTTTCGCAACGATTGGAGCAACGCGGTCATCAAATGGACCAGGAATTACATAATCCTCATGAAGCTCTTCTTCTGTAATCAAGGAAGCAATTGCTTCTGCAGCTGCGACTTTCATTTTTTCATTAATTCTAGTTGCGCGAACATCAAGTGCTCCACGGAAAATTCCAGGGAAAGCTAAAACATTATTTACCTGGTTAGGGAAATCAGAACGCCCTGTCCCAATAATTCTCGCTCCTGCTTCTTTTGCCAAATCTGGCATAATTTCAGGTTCAGGATTCGCCATAGCAAAAATAATAGGGTCTTTATTCATTTTTCCGACCATTTCTTTCGTAAGTGCGCCAGCTACAGACACACCAATAAACACGTCTGCACCTTCTAGCACATCTTCTAACTCGCCTTGTTCGTGATCTAAGTTCGTAATTTTAGCAACCATTTCTTTTACTTCATTCATCCCGTAAGGACGGCCTTCATAAATAGCCCCTCTAGAATCACACATAACCATATTGCGAACACCGAAGCTCTCTAATAAACGGGTAATCGCGATACCAGCTGCTCCAGCTCCACTTAAAACAACTTTAATATTCTTAAAGCTCTTTCCTACTAATTTCAAAGAATTAATTAAACCTGCAACAGTAACAATTGCTGTACCGTGTTGGTCATCATGAAAGATTGGTATATTTGTTTCGTCTTTTAATCTTTCTTCAATAATAAAGCAGTTTGGTGCTGCAATATCTTCTAAGTTCACGCCACCAAAAGTAGGCTCCATTAATTTAACTGTATTTACAATTTGATCAACATCATTTGTATTTAAACAGATTGGAAAAGCATCAACTCCAGCAAATGCTTTAAATAGAACTGCTTTCCCTTCCATTACTGGTAATGACGCTTCAGGTCCAATATTTCCTAAACCAAGAACTGCTGAACCATCAGTAACAACAGCAACCATGTTGCCCTTCATTGTATAGTCATATACTTTCGACGTACGGTCGTGAATTTCTTTACACGGCTCTGCAACTCCAGGTGAATATGCTAAACTTAAATCTTTCGCATTATTTACTGGAACTTTCGATTGTACGGATAATTTGCCTTGATTCACTTTATGCATATGTAATGCTTCATCTCTAAGGCTAGCCATTATAGAATTTCTCTCCCTTTTTGTTTTATCAACATTTCTTTATAAATTCTCATCCCTTAGTGGTCTGACCACCGATAACCTCTATATTATAACAAAACTTGAATTTCTGTAAAGCATAGATGTGAATTATCTCTTTTGTTGAACAACATTTTCTTTACCAAATAAATTTTTAAGCTTGTTTAAAGCTTCTGTATTTGAATGCAAATAATAGTTTGTAGCCAACTTATAAGATTGTTTCGTTTCTTCATCATATAAGATGATCGGAACATTTCCAGGATGCGCTTTCGCAACAGAACCTATGAATTCTAATGCATTTGCATTTGTTTCTTTTGTTGATTTAATAAATATTATCTTTTCCGCTTCTTCTTCGAGTCGCGCTTCATCAAAGGGTTCTACTTTATCAATGACCCACTGTAACCGGTCATTTCTCATTTCAATTTTTCCTTTAATAAAAATGAGCATTTCTTCTTCTAACCAGCGCTTTTCTTCCCGGTAAAGGTCTGGGAAAAGTACTGCATCAATCGTAGAATTTTCATCTGCTAATGTTAGAAATGCCATTTGATCTCCACGCTTCGTCCGAATTTGCTTTATTTCCTGAACGATAACTGCACCATTTACATGTTTTCTTCCAACTAATTCTTTAGTGTCAGCTATGGAAACAAAACCACTTCTTCTTAAACCTTCGCGATAATTTTCTAATGGATGACTAGAAACATACATGCCTAGAAGGTCTTTTTCGTCTTGCAGTTTTTTCGCAATCGTAAAATCTTCAATCTCAACATATTGCTCTTCCAATTCAATTTGGTCATAGAATAGACTTGATTGCTCACTAAACTCTCGGAATAGCTCGCCTTGATTTAGTGCTTGGTCTAATGAAGCGAGTAAGCTTGCTCTATTTGCATAGGTTTCATCAAATGCGCCAGCCATAATTAATTGCTCCATTGTTCCTCTTTTAATTATCTTATTAGAAACCCTTAAGCAAAAATCAAAAATGTTTTTGAACTTGTTATTGCCACGTGCTCGGATAATTTCAGCTACAGCATCTCGGCCAACACCTTTGATGGAGTAAAAGCCCATGCGAAGACCATCATTTTCCACCTTATATATTCCAATACTTTTATTAATTGATGGTGGAAGTAAGTCAATATTCGTTTCATTCATTTCACTTACATAAAGATTTATTTTCTCTTGTTGATTGCGACTCGAACTGATTAATTCCGCAAAAAAGTTCGCTGGGTAATTCGCTTTTAAATAGCTCAGCTGATAGGAAATTTTACTGTACGCGACCGCATGACTTCTTGGGAAACCATAATTAGAAAAACGCACAATCCAGCTGAATATTTCTTCTGCCACTTTTTCTGTATAACCATTTGCCATACATCCGCGAATAAAACCTTCACGTTCCTCTGCCATCACTTCTTTGTTCTTTTTACTAACTGCTCGTCGTAAAATATCCGCTTTTCCAAGGGAATAACCAGCAATCACTTTCGCAATTTCCATGATTTGTTCTTGATACACAAGAACGCCATAGGTTTTTTCCAAAATAACCGCTAAATCTTGATGTGGATAAGCAACTGGTTCTCGGCCATGCTTCCTATTTATATACGTTGGAATAAAATCCATTGGACCTGGACGATAAAGTGCGTTCACGGCGACAATATCTTCAAAACCTGTTGGTTGCAGTTCTTTTAAGACACGCTGCATCCCTTGTGATTCCAATTGAAAAACTCCGTTTGCCCTTCCTTGGCGAAGCATGGCAAAGGTTTTCTCATCATTGACTGGAATCTCATCTAGGTTGAATCGACGTTTGCCTGATAGATAAATTGATTTCATGATTCTTTCGATTAGTGATAAGTTTCTTAAGCCTAGAAAGTCCATTTTCAATAATCCGATTGATTCTAAATCATTCATCGCAAACTGTGTTAATGCTGTTTCATTCGCTCCTACTGTTAATGGCACATGTTCGATTAACGGCAGCTCACTTATCACGACACCTGCCGCATGTGTGGAAATATGCCGCGGGATTCCTTCTAATTTAACAGCAATTGTAAATAATGCTTTAAGCTTTTGAGACTGCTTAATATAATCTGTCAGCTCTTTTGATTCCTTCACCATATCGACAAGGGCTCCACTAGATTGGGTTGGCAATTCTTTTAAAATAAAGCGCGCATCTTCAGGAGCGACTTCTAAGGTTTTGATTAGTTCACGTACGAGAGATCTCGCAGCAAATGTTCCAAACGTTACAATTTGGGCAACATGCTCGCTTCCATATTTTTCCTTCACGTACGCAATTACCTCATCTCGTCGTTCATCGGAAAAATCGATATCGATATCTGGCATTGTCTGCCGTTCTGGATTTAAAAATCTTTCAAATAAAAGGTTGTATGCGATCGGATCTACATCCGTTATTCCTAATAAATACGCGACAATCGATCCTGCAGATGATCCCCTACCAGGACCAACCATGATTCCTTCTTTTTTTGCAAAGGCAATGATGTCCGCAATAATTAAGAAGTAATCACTAAACTCCATCGTTTCTATTGTTGATAACTCATAAGCTACACGATTTTTTACTTCTTCTGTTTGATTCGGATATTTCTCTTCCAGCGCTGAATAACATTGTTCTTTTAAAAACTCATGCGCATTTTTTTCATCTGGTAACGGGAAACGCGGCAAAAGTTTTTTTGAAAAATCAAATTCCAAGTTACACTTTTCTTTGATTTTTTCCGTTTCTTTAATTGCTTCAGGCCAAAATCCACCTAGTAAGACTTCAATTTCTTCCTCTGTTTTCAAATGCTTATTGTTATATGTAGGATCTGAAAGCTGCATTTTCCAAACGTTTCCTTGATCCATTGCTCGTAAACAATCAAAGCTATATACATCTCTTTCTTCGAGATAATGTACATCTGATAGTGCGGTTACTTGTGATGGATATATCTCGCAATATTGTTTTAGCTTCATTGTTGTATGATTTTCTTTTTCAATTCCAATATAAAAGTCATCCGCAGCAAATAAAGTCTCATACGTATTTATGTAATCATTAACATTGGCAAATGTATCTGTATCAAGTTTCCTTGTAAGTTCTGGGTCAGTGGCTGGCAGTATTCCGATAAGACCATCCACATTATTCTTGAGTTCTTCAAGCATAATGCCGGGCTTTTTCTCGACTTGAAGTTTTGTACTTAATTTAACCAAGGATTTATATCCGGTGTGGTTTTTTGCCAAAAGAACGAGCCTGTTACTCTCGTCATTATTTTCGTTCGTTATATTTATTATCATTCCAATAATCGGTTTAATGTTTGCTTGTTTACATGCTTTATAAAATGGAATGACCCCATATAACACTTGCTCATCTGTTAGGGCAAGCGCGGAGAAGTTAAGTTCACGCGCTTTAGCAACTAATTTTTTTATCGTAATCGTACTATTCATCAAACTAAAGCCACTTCTCACTTGTAAATGTGTATATGACATAATCCCACCTTCTTTCTGTATTTTCTATTATATCAAGGATATAGGAACATGCATACGGATTGGGCAAATTATTAGCAATTGTGATATTTGCTCATCTTTTTTCATAGGTTAGAAGTGGAGGACAAGCAAAGGGGTTGTTGAAATGGAAGAACGATTTTTCGCTGCATTTATTCATTGTTTCTTTATTGCATTCGGTGTTATCATTGGCGGCTCTGTCATCGGTAGCATTGGTGACTTTGCGACGGGAGACTCTCCCCTTTCAGCAATGGCAAAACTTGCAGATCGCCTCCGCATTTGGGCAATTGTCGCTGCAATCGGAGGAACTTTTGACGCAATCGCAACGGTCGAGCGCGGATTGTTTGATGGCACGCCTTTCGATTTGTTAAAACAAGCCCTCTTAATTCTCTCTGCAATGGGCGGAGTAAAAGTCGGTATCACGCTCATTTACTGGTTTACGCAGAAAGGACTTTCCTAATGCATATCCCCCCTTACCATAGACAGACTGCTTGGCAAAGATTTTTCGTCGGAATGCTTGTAGGTGGAATTGTTGCTTACGTGGTCCTCGTTTATATGCAAGGTGCCATGTATGAGGAATTAATCCTTGAAAATATTAAAATGGAAGAAATGATTAGTGATTTAAAAAATCAAAATAAAGCTTTACTTCAAGACCAGGATGATCGAAGCGCACCTTCAACTGTACAAGAAATTGAAATCATTTTTATGAATACGGATGCATTTAAAAATAACACATTACTCGAATCGCAGCTGAAAAGTCTCATCAAGCAAGAAATTAATCATTTGATAGGCATCGAGATTACCGTGCTATCCGCAAGTGATGAACTACTTGTTGCCGCTCTTGAGAATCGGACATTTACCCTTGATAGTAGAACATACCAATTCACATTAAAAAGAACAACCATTTCCCCCATTTTAAAACTCAAACTTGAAACGAAATTGTTAAACTAAATTGAACAATTTGTGACATTTGGTTTTGAATAGATTAGAGGCATTTAAAGATGGATAGAATATAATAAATAATTATTCATGTAATCAACTGGTACCTTTTTTGGAAAATCCCATACGATATGAAAACATAGGAGGCGTTTATCATGGTAATTACAAATAGAACACTTTTCAATCAGAAAATGGAAAGCTTAAAAAATGGAAACAATGCTTTCGCAGAGTCGGAAAGGCTTATTCAATTACTTGAAGAAGGCGTTGCGAAAGAAAACCTGCAAGTCTATTTTGACAAAACTCCTGCAGGGTGCTGGATCATCCCTACAGGAGAACAAGATCAATACATGCAATAAACCAGGTGCTAATGCCTGGTTTATTTATTTTTAAAATTTGGATGGTAGATATCAGTATAATTTGTGTCTATATCAGGATAAGTTGTGACAATATCAGGATGTGACGGGAACATATCAGCATTTTTTAAGATATATCAGCATCTAGCGTTAAAAGCATTCATTTACTTATCATCTAGCTATGTAGACGACAAGCTTTATCTAAATCATTAATCATGCGCTCAACTTCATCCCAACTATATACAGTTGCTCCAGAAGCAAGCGGATGTCCCCCACCATTATATTTTGCGGCAATTTCATTAATGATTGGACCTTTTGAACGAACACGAACACGAATTAAGTCATCTTCCTCAACGAAAAACACCCATGCTTTAATTCCTTTTACATCTCCAAAAACCCCAACAAGTTGACTAGATTCATCCGCAGTCACTTGGAATTTTTCTAATAATTCTTTCGTCAACTTCACGGCACATAACCCCGACTCAAGCATTTCAAACTCCTGTAAAATATAACCACGTAAACGTAATACATTCATATCTTCGCTATAAAGATCGCGGTATAAAGCTGTTCGGTCAAAGTCATAGGTAACTAATTCTGAGGCATATTGGAATGTCTTTTTAGTCGTGCTTGGGAATAAGAAACGACCAGTATCTCCAACAATACCTGCATAAATTAAGCGTGCACCCGCAGCAGTTAACTCAAGGCCATGCTCTTTTCCAACCAAAAATAATTCATAAATCATTTCACTTGTTGAACTTGCATCTGTATTTACCCAGCGTAAATCACCATAAGCATCCACATTTGGGTGATGGTCAATTTTAATTACTTTATCCCCATGGGTAAAACGCTGATCATCAACTCTTGCCGTATTTGCTGTATCACAAGTGATGACTAATGCTCCCTTATAAACTTCATCTTCAATTTGATCCATTTTTACTAAAAATTCAAATTCAGGATCATCTATCCCAACACTATAAACTTTTTTCTCTGGGAATGTAGCTTGAATAATCTCCTTTAGCCCACCTTGTGAACCTAGTGCATCAGGATCTGGCCGAACATGTCGGTGGATAATAATGGTGTCGTACTGTTTAATTGCTTCAATAATTTCTAACTGTATCATTGGATCGCCTCATTCTTCCTTATAAGTTATTCCGTTCTAGCAATATCTAATCAAACACGTTACAATAGAGAGTGGTACATAAGCTTGAATCAATTTAGGAGAGATAAAATGATAATACTAACATTTATTATGATCGTATCAATTGCGCTCTATGTATATTATAAGGTTGCTATTGTTAAAAGCAAAGATATCCTCACGCAAAAATATTTTAACGGAAAATCGAGAGTTTGTCTCGGAATCTTTGTCCTAGCATTCGCAATTAATCAATATGTCGCTTATCAAACAACGCTATCACTTATCATCGGTATTTTATTCTTACTTCTTGCTGGAATGCAAATTTATCGCGGTTCTGGTGAAGCAAGACATTATCGTAAAGAATATCGTCGCATTAATCCCGCTGATTAAAAAAACAATGCACCTTCATGATGGATTTTCCACCGTGATGAAGGTGCATTTTTTATTATCTATTTATCAATTGTGCCATGATTAATCCATTACCAATAATCTGTTTTTCAAAATAGACATCGACACTAATTTTTACATATAATCTACCAGCATCAAGAATCTTCGGTTTGATACGAATCAAGCTATCCATCTGTACTGGTTTATTAAAATAAACCGTAATATTTTCAACAGAGATGCCAGCTTTCTTTTTATCAATGAGTAGACGGTTACTTGCTTCAATAATTAACGCTGAAAAAACTCCATGACCAAGTGTACCTAAATGATTTGTCATTTGCGGAACAATAACTGTCTCAAATACTTCAGGGTTATCTTCAGCACTCGTTAAATTCCTTGTAATGATATCATTAATTGTTTCACCAACTTGCGGCTGTCTTTGGACCTGCTGCATTGCTTTTAAGACGTCCTGCCTTGACACGACACCCGTTAACATACGAGAATCATCAAGCACTGGTAACAGCTCGACACCTTCCCAAACCATCATATGAGAAGCATAGGCAAGTGAAGATTGAGGTTGCACATAATGTGGCTTCCTACTCATCACTTTATCAATCACAGTGTTTTCAGGTTGTCCGACAATGTCCTTTGAGGAAACCATCCCAATCACTTTCATTTTATCATCGACAATAGGAAACCTTGAGTGCTTTGATTCCTCATTTAAAACATACCAGTCTTTCACCGTATCTTTCGTCTCTAAATAATACGTTTCCTCTAGCGGAGTTTTAATATCTCCAACAAGGATTACTTCTTTTTTAATCAGCTGATCATAAATGGCTCGGTTAATCATCGAAGCTACAGTAAATGTATCGTATTCCGTTGATATAATTGGTAATTCATTTTCATCTGCTAGTATTTTATTCTTTTCTTCCGTATCAAAACCACCAGTTATTAATACCGCTGCACCAGCTTTTAAAGCCTCTTCATGTGCTTTTACTCGGTTACCAACGATTAGTAAAGATCCAGCTTCTGTATAACGCATCATCGCGTCAATTTCCATCGCACCAATAAGAAACTTACTCAGTGTCTTATGAAGACCATCTCGACCACCAAGAACATGTCCATCAATAATATTTACAACTTCAGCAAACGTGAGTCGCTCGAAATTCTCTTTTTTCTTTTTCTCAATCCGAATCGTTCCAACACGTTCAATTGAAGTAACAAGCCCCTGATTCTCCGCTTCTTTTATCGCTCTATATGCTGTACCATCACTTACATTTAAATCTTTTGCAATCTGACGAACAGAAATCTTTTGCCCAACTTCCAAAGACAGAATATGTTGCAAAATTTGTTCATGCTTCGTTGCCATTTTTTAACCTTCCTTCATCTGTACTACATCATCACTTAATGATAATTATACAGATTTTAAGAAGATAACTCAATGTTTTACATGTTGTTTCACTTTTTCAAATTCCTGTTCCATAACTGGTGGGTTAATGATTTGTAAAAGATTCGCTAAGTTTCCGCCGATTACAAGAAATAAAAACAAAAACCAGACGGACCAGAAAATAATTTCAACTGTACCAATCGCTGTAATGAACGCAGGCCAGGCGAAATAGAGAAATAATAGAGCGAGTAGGATTCTTAGGGTTGGGAAGTGCATGGGTGGGTGCCTCCTTTGGGGTTTTGGGTTTTAGTTTATGTATATGATATAGAAGATAGTGTGAGAACGTTTGAAGTGAAGATATATTAAAATTGAATTACTAGTTTTTCATTGTTAAGTGAAATAATCTAGGCTGTGAAAAGAAGGAGAATACCAAATAAATAAAGAATTCCCCTCTGTTTCACCGCACAGAAATATAATTTTTCTCCAGAGAAAACGAATCATTAACCTGTTTATATTTATAAAATCCTTCTTTAGAATAATTTACTCAAATTACTTTTATCAAATTCTACAATTATCAATTAAAATGGTTAAAAAAAATTGCATTTTTTAAGAAAATAGCTCATTTTTAAACCTATTTATAATTATATTGTATATCCATTTAGGCAATTTAACTTTTTAGTGAAAATTTTTCGAGATAAGAAAATGAAAAAAGAAAAGCGAACAGATTATTTGGTTTCTGTTCGTAGCGGTTTAAAACCTGGTAACTTTGAGAGTGAAATTTTATTAAACAAGATACTTTCTAACAATTTAGAATCGAATCTGCTGAATTTAATACCTGTCTCCACATAAAAGAATAATGCTTATATCCTGAAAACTTATTATAATTTCATGTGATGCTGGACAATTGAAATTACAGCTACTAAAGTAAAGAAAAAATAAATATAACCTTGCTCTAATATTCTACTTCCACATCTTTGTCTTTATCCCAGTTTACTTTTGAATCTCCTGCTTTAATTGACAAACCGCATATTTCCTGTAATTCTTTGATTGTAGATAATCTTTGAACTTCATCTATTGATACTACTTTTGCATGCTTCAGATTATTACCCTTATAAATTTTCTTACCTTCTAACATGAAAAGAGTATCCTTTTTTATGTCTAAATTCTTAGTAAAATGTAAATTACCAGCTAAACAAACTTTTGAATTTTTATTTAGTTTAATACTTCCAGCGTTTACTAGGTTACCACCTAAAAAAAAATGAGAATCCTGAATTGTTAAATTGGGATTATTATTAGTTAATGTTAAATCCCCTAAAATACTTATTTTTGAGTTATCTTTAAATTCTGTATTACTTGCATTCGAGAGATTTTTTTCTAAATGAAATTCTGATTGAGAGATTGTAAAAGTAGGGTTATTATTAGCTAATGTTACATTGCCCAATATGTTTACTTTTGAATACAGAGTAATCTCTGTCTTACTTGCATTTGTTAAACTTCCGCCTAAATAAAAATTTGATTGGTTTATAGTAAAAGTAGGGTTATTATTAGAAGATTTAAAATCACCTACAATACTGACCTCTGATCCATCTATAAATTTTGTATTACTTGCATCTATTAGACTTCCCCCTATATATACTTTAGACTTCCCATCCACTTTAAAAGTAGGATTATTATTACTGAATTTTAAATCACTTCCTATAAATAGTTCGGATTCGTCTATTACTTCAACATTCTTGATGTTTGAAGAGTTTTCTAATATATATGCCTTTGATACTTCATCAATTTTTATACTTAAACCCGATCCCTCACCTTGCAATCTCTTTTTAACATATAAAGTAGCTCCACTATCAATGTTAAGGTTGTTCTTCCCTGTCATATTACCTTTTACACAAACATCACTATTAATATACTCTTTGTTTTTTAATGTTTCATAAGTGCTCGTTACTACACAAATCGGATCTATTGGTTCAATTACTCTTGGTATACTTTGACCAACCAATCTTCCTAAAGCTTGAGAAATTTCATTTTCAAGGTTAGGTATTTCAAAAAATTGTTGGAATGTAAGTTCTTGTACTTCATTGGTTTCCATACTTGTATTCTTCCCGAGAATATTTCCTAAAACTTCAACTTGACTAAGAGAGTCATCATATTGAATAATAAATAATTTATCTGATTCAAGTTTATTTAGAGTAAATTCATACGGTTCAATTGTTTTCATAGAATTTTTATTATTATTATTAAAAAAAGATTGTGGCTTTGTTGCTTCATGTAATATCGCTGCTAATTTCTCCCCCAGAGCATCTTGTATTCTTTTACTTTCTGTTACAATATCAATCTCAATTTTTTTTTCACTTTCTTCTGTTTTTTCAACTATCTTTGTAATTTCTTTATCAATAAATTCGTCTAATTCAGGTATAGTTTCTAAGTAAATACTATTCAAGATAGTTGAATAGTAATCAACACCAGCCTCAGCCGTATTCACCGTCAAGTGATTACGATCCACCATTTCTTCTTGCTTCGTATGCGTAACTGCATTAGACATAAAAGAAGAGGCAAAACCTATGACAAGTACGATAACAAAAAGAACGATAATCAATACATAACCTTTTTCATTCTTCAATTCATTCATCTGATTCCCTCCGTTCCTTAATACCTTGTTAATACTGTTGTCACGCTAAGGTCGACTCCTACTTCTTCATCAATTATAGTAAAATCACTAAGCTTTACGTCTCTAATCACGATATCAGGTTCAATGTCCTCCAGTATGTTTATTTCATTTGTTGCCCTTTTATTTTGACCAGCTGGAAACACTTGAAGAATGACTTCTGTTTCAGTTTCACCTAGTTTATATGTATATTTGTCACTTAAAGTTCGATCGCCAGAGAATTCTTTGCTATCTTCGTCGTACTCTCGCACCTTAATATGATTAGAATTTACTATTAAGATATAGGATGGATTATGTCTGTGTATTCGTTGTAACTCAGTGATAATATAATTCGCTTCTTGCTGCAAACTTGTTTTTGTTGTCTCGACTTTGTTATAATTCATCGAAAAAATAACAACTGAATATACAATACCTGCAACAAATAAGGAAATGACAAGGGCTGCAAGAAGCTCAACAAGCGTAATACCTTTTTCATTTTTCAACAACTAGCTTGCCTCCCTTTAAGTGATGTATTGCAATTAATAAGTTGTAGCAACAATTTCATGGGGTATAAGTCCAAATGTTTCACTGATTGCTTGGTCTCCATCCTTTATCAAGACATGAATCAAAAATAAATCATCCAACCCTTCAACTGGTGAATCATCCTCATTGCGTACTTCAGCTTTATAATAAGCCCTTTCATAATAAATTAATTCATATTCATATTCTTTACCATTTGTAACTACTGTTCTTGTAAAAATATTACGTTTTTCATTGTCATAGTCTCCAAGAGAATCTACAGGTTCTCCGTATTCCGTTAAAATAAAAGATTTCCCACTTTCTTGCTTTAATTCATTCAACTCCACTCGTGCCAAGTTCATCACTTCTAATCTTTTCTCTGTCTGTAAGTTTACCTCAGTCATTCTCGGGAAAATAGTAAGAAAGCCAACGAACACAATTCCTAGAATTGTCATCGCTGCGAGTACTTCAACGAGTGTCATACCTTCTTGACGATTAAACAGCCTCTTCATTGGCTTTCTTCCTTTCTCTATTATTTACCCCTCATAATAAAACGTCATCACATCCACTGTCACACTTATCGTTTCATCTGGGTTTTCTGCAAAGATGAGTTCATTCTCCGCAGGTTTATCAAAGGATAAGCTCGGCACAATCATGATGCGCTCTTGTTTCTCAATTTCTTGTAAGAAGAGCTGGAAATGTTCATAATCTGGTGATAAAACATCGAGACTGACAACAATCGGTTCTAGCCCCTCTGGTAATTCCGCCATCGCAAATGTCGTTGTTCCTCCCACTTCTTGAGTTTCGCCAGTTTCTCTTTCCGTTTCAGCTACTTTTTCTGCTTCAATCGCTGCTAAGCGGTCTTCTCTTTCTTCTGTAGTTTCTAAGTGTGCTTGTACTTGTCCTACATCATCTTGATTTGCATCTGGTACTGGTTCAAATCGGTTTGGCAAGCTTCCATCATAGCCAAATGACATCGATTCGATTCTACTATTACTCAATAGTTCGATTTCATTTAACGACAATAAAAATTGATCTAATTCAGCTTCTCGGGGAATATTTCTTTCTAAGAGCATCCGCTCGACTTCTCCGATATCAGCTGAGTCATCCTCACTTATTCCTGCTATCCTTGTTTTTAAAAGGGCAATTTCTTCTGTTAATGCTTCTTCTTGCCTCATCTTTTGAGCTAGTTCATCTGCATGCGGTCGGTAAAAGAAAAAATAAACAGCAGCGAGGAGAATAAATAATAATGCTAATAGTAAAAGAAAAGCGTTTCTATTCTCCTGAAATAGCTGGTTCATTATGTTCTTCCTCTCCTGCAAGTTTTTCTTGATTTACTTCCATTGAATAGCTGACATCATAGCGGGGAATCGTATCGTACAGTACTCCGGCCTCTTCTTCACTCATCCCGCCGTCCCCTACTTCAAACGTAGACACTTGTTCAATAATAACCTTGTCTAATAGTTCTGATTCAGTAAGATTCGCAACATAAAGTGATGTATCATCAATTGTTTCAAATTGCGTTTGAATCGATACAGTCGTATAGTCAAAGTTATAATTACTTAAATATGCATGATCAGGTAAAAGCGTAATATATTCATCGACAAGTCGCGACGTGGGCAAGCGATGTTCCGCTATATAAGCAACTGCTTCACTGAAGGACGGCCCTGTTTCATCAGCTAGATGCGTATTGTAATTCGCTTCCAATATTTGCTTTTCTGATTCTAATGTTGCGACACGCTGTTCTGTCGCATTTAGTTGATTCGTTATAGATATATAAAAATAAATGAAAATACCGAGAGTGATTAAAAATAAAATAAGTCCAATCAAAAAGACGGTGTACAATCTTGATTCTGTTCGTTCTATTTTTGGCAGGAGGTTAACTTCTGGAAGCATCTTTTAAACCTCCTCTAATCGCTAGACCAAGTGCGGGGATAAAGGAATTCTCTATTCTTTCATCGCTTTTACTTCTAGCCGTTTTAATTTCCAGTTTCGTGACCGTTATTTCTTCGTAACGGTTACGGATACTTGCTTCTATCTCGTCAAGAAATGGATAATCACCTAGGAAAGCAATATCAGTTACTTGCTTCTCTCCTCGGTGTAATGAAAAACGATAAAAATTCATTATTCGCTCCAGTTCAGTGACTTCATCTTCCATCATCCCTGACACCATCATTTTATCATCCGAGAACTTCCACTTACGTTGGTTCGTCTCTGGATCAATGTCACTAATATCAAGCTCCATATCTAAGTCTTGATAACGCAAAAACTCTAAACGGTGCTGATGGAAAATTCCTAAGTGAATGGAACCCACATTGAATTCAACTACTAAATACACATCATCAGCATTTAATTGATGGTGATAATTTAAATAACGATAAACACCTAATATCCCAACATCTGCTGAGATTGGTTTTAAATTCACATCATGAAACACTTCCGTATATTTTCGCATCTCGTCTCCCGGCGCTGCGAATATTGTTACTAAACGGTTTTCATTTGTTAGTGAATCCTCCTGACCCTCTGGATTTGGGAAATCAATAATTGGGTCTCTAAATGGAAAGTGAATGCTTTTCCCTATTTCCATTTCAATAAATTCTAAGATCTCTTTCTTTCCTTGATAATTTGTCGGCACTTCGATTTGGCGCATAATAACCATCGCATTTGGCACATTAAAGCGTACCGATTTATTTTTCAGTCCATACTGCTGGACAACATCTTTCATAAACTGGAAAAATTCCAACTCATCGACAATGCGCCCGTTTTCAATAACATTGTTAGGTAAAACAATTTCATCACAAATTTTACCCACCTTCAATTCACGGCCATTCGTTTCAACGATTCGTAATATATGATCTTCTATAAATAAATGAATGACACTATTTTGTTTTTTAAAAGAAAACATAAGACAACACCTTTCTGGACGACCTATTCAAAATATTTAACAATTAATTTTTACAAAGTTTTCTTCCTTGGTCTATTAATTCAATCTTAGAATAATAACGATTGAATGTACATTCAACAGGAGCACCTGAAGTTGCTGCAGCTGTAATCTCAATAGTATCATTGTCATTTTTTTGCAATTGAAAATCATACGCTTTATTTACACCCGTTTTCGAATTATCCCATGGGTTAACTAAATTAGCAGGGTTTAATGTGTTAAGCTCTGTTGCGTTGATTATTTTAGATATTTCACTACCACTAGCTTCATACAACTCGGCAGCATTAATCACTTGCAAGGCATTAGAAATATGAGCGTCTTTTCTTGAGTTTTCAATGACATTCCCAATTGCAACAAAAGCAATTAAACCGACAATTACTAAAATAACGACAACTGCTAATAACTCAACAAGCGTCATTCCACGTTCGTCTTTCTTGAAATTTTCCATTTGATTTTCCATGATGTTTTTCATAAAAATCCTCCTCTTGGATTAGCAGTACTTTCTCCTACAACATTCAAAACTATATAAAAGAAACCCATAATTTAAATTATTAGAGAATGAAAAAAGATTAAATAAAAAACCTTCAATTCCTTTCATAATCCTACCTTAAAATATGATGAAGCTTATGAAAAGAATTGCAATTCAATAAGGTAGCAATACCCAGCCCTAAAAAAGCTGAGTATCGCTATATATTACATTACAAGTGGGATAAGGGTCCTGTCCCTATGGCTTTTAATCATCACAAACAGTTCTACCCTCAGCAGCTAACTCCGCTCTTGTTTTAGCTGTGGTAAATGCAGCGCAATTATCATGTTCACCCGTAACCAAAATCTCTCTTTCTGCGCCCTCACCAGTAGCAGTTATTGTAAAGTTATACCCATCTTCTCCAGTTACTTCATTATTCCACGGATCAATCAAATCATTGGCATTGACAGTATCTAAATCAGTAGCGTTTACAGGACTTGTCAAATCATCAATCGAATTCCCGCTCGCTTCATACAATTCAGCAGCACTTATCATTTGTGTTGCGTTCGCAATATGGGCATCTTTTTTCGAATTATCAATCACGTTCCCAATTGACACAAATGCAATTAAACCAACAATCGCAAGAATAACAACTACCGCTAAAAGCTCAACAAGCGTTAACCCCCGCTCATCTTTCTTAAAGTTCTCCATCCATCTCTTCATCATCTTTTTCATCTGTTTTCCTCCTGAAATTTATAATCATTACATTTTACTCACCAAACGAATACGTCTCTTTAAATCGTTTCTTGTCTGTATACCACCCCCCTAAAAAGTATAGATTTTATAGCTGATCGTAGATAGAAAACATTGGTACCATAATTGCTATTACGATTAAACCGACAACTCCTGCTAGTATGACAATCATTAACGGTTCGATTAATGACTTCAAGGAATCGACAGTTCTATCGACATCTTCTTCATAAAAATCAGCAACTTTTCCTAGCATAAAGTCGAGTTGTCCGGTTTGTTCTCCGATGGCAATCATTTGTCCAACAAGTGGTGGAAAGACCCAGCTTTGAATAATTGGTTGTGATAATGGTCTTCCCTCTTCTAAATTCTCAGCTGCTTCTTTAACGACTTTACGAATCACTAAATTACTAACGACTTTTTCAACTATCTCTAGTGCTTGTAAGATTGGAACAGAGCTTGCAAATAAAGAAGAAAGTGTTCTTGTCATTTGTGCAATCGCTGCTTTTTGAATGAGCTTACCGAATATCGGCATGCGCAGTAATCCGACATAGACCGTATACCTGAATCTCTCATTCTTTTTAAATAAATAAACAAAGCTACCAATTGCTAAGGCTAAAACAAGAATAATTAAGTACCAATAGGACGCTGTAAAACTACTAATTGCCATGACCATTCTTGTAATCGCTGGTAACTCAGCTCCCATTGATTCAAATGTCGAAACAAATTGTGGCACTATGTATACCATAAGAAATACGACAACAGCGGCAATTACAATGAGTAAGACAGCTGGATAACTTAATGTGGATTGCACTTTCTTTGTTAACGTGTTCTGTTTTTCATAATGACTTGCGAGGCGTTCGAGTGTCGCATCCATTTCACCTGTTGCTTCACCAGCACGAACCATATTAACAAATAACGGCGGGAAAGCTTTCGGATGTTTTTTTGCTGCGTTTGATAAAGATAAACCGTCTCGTAAGTTTTCTTCTACTTGTAGTAAGACTTTTTTTAGTCCTTTACTATCTGTCTGTTCGGCTAATATATTGGTAGAATCAACAATCGACACACCAGCCCGAATTAACGTTGCGAACTGGCGACAATAAATAACAAAGTCGTCATTTTTAATAGAACTTCCACCAATAGAAAGGTCTTTGTTAAAGATAGTAGGTTGTGTCTCTTCGATTTCTCGTGGTCGAATACCTTTTTTCTTTAATTCATTGATTGCTTGGCTTTTCGTTCCACTTTCAATCGTTCCTTTTTTCATTGTTCCTTTTGCTGTTCTCCCGACATACTTAAAGACTGCCATTAAAATTCACCTAAGTTCTCACTATGAATCTCGATTTGTTCTGGATCAATCTTTCCACTGCCAACAAGCTCTTTTAAAGACATTTCCAATGTATGCATCCCGGATGACCGACTTGTTTGCAGGATATTATTCAGCTGCTCAATCTTTTCATTACGAATTAAATTCGCAATTGACGGGAGATTGACGAGCACTTCAGTTGCTGCTACTCTTCCTGTTTCATCAATCGTCGGTATAAGTCGTTGTGATAAAATACCGATAAGCACCATGGATAATTGTGTCCTGATTTGTCCTTGTTGATGTGGCGGGAATACGTCTATAATTCGGTTAATCGTTTGTGACGCACTACTTGTGTGCAACGTTGCTAAAACAAGATGTCCTGTTTCTGCTGCGGTAATTGCAGTAGAAATTGTTTCATGGTCACGCATCTCCCCAACGAGAATAACGTCTGGATCTTGACGCAGTGCGGAGCGTAAGCCAGTTGCAAATCCTGAAGTATCTGTACCGACTTCCCTTTGATTGACAATCGATTGGCGGTGAGTGTGCTCATACTCAATCGGGTCCTCTAATGTAATAATATGTTTCTTTTCTCGGCGATTAATATAGTCAATCATTGCAGCAAGTGTCGTCGATTTACCTGAACCTGTTGGGCCAGTTACGAGAAAGAGTCCTTGTGGCTTTTCCGCCATATCTTGAAGAATCGACGGCATATTCAATTGCTTTAATGTCAGGATTCTACTCGGAATAACTCGGAATACGATAGCGACATTATACTTTTGTCGGTAAATATTAACCCGGAAACGAGAAACATAGTCAAGCTCATAGGATAAGTCTATTTCCCCTTTTTCTAAGAACTCTTCCCACTGTGCTTCTGAGACAATATGCTTGGCCATTTCTTCTGTGTCTTTTGATTGTAAAACTTCATCACCTTCTGGTATAAGACTTCCATTAATTCTTAAAATTGGTGGAGAGTCTACCGTAATGTGTAAGTCCGATGCTTTTTTCTCATAAGCAATTTGGAGTAAATGATCAATCAGCATGTATACATTCCACCTTCTATTCGACAGTTGCGACGCGAAATACTTCTTCTAACGTAGTGAAACCTTGGGCTACTTTCTCTAATCCATCATGCAATAAAAATTTCATTCCTGAATCTTTAACATAACGATATAAATCGACGTAACTCGCTTCTTGCATAACGAGACGATTAATTTCATCATCAATCGTTAAGAGCTCATGAATTGCGATTCGACCACGATAGCCTGTATTATTACAGCTTGAACATCCTCTGCCTTTTCTTAAGTTTTCGACTGCGACATTCGCATCTGCAAACATTTTCATTTCTGCTTCTGTTGGTGGCGTGTAAACACCACAATCACGGCATACTCTGCGAACAAGTCGTTGCGCCAATACACCTGATAAAGAAGAAGTAATTAAAAATGGTGCCACACCCATATCAATTAAACGTGTAATCGTAGCAACTGCGCTGTTCGTATGTAGCGTACTTAATACTAAATGACCAGTTAACGAAGCACGAATTGCTATTTGCCCTGTCTCTTGGTCACGAATTTCACCAATCATGACAATATCTGGATCTTGACGTAAAATCGAACGCAGTCCACTAGCAAAGGTCATACCAATTTCTTCACGGGCTTGTACTTGGTTAATCCCTTGTAATTGATATTCCACAGGGTCCTCGATTGTAATAATATTAACTTCTTCGCGGTTTAAATGATTTAGAGCAGCATATAATGTTGATGATTTACCTGATCCAGTGGGACCAGTAACAAGTACAAGTCCATTTGGTTGGTTAATTAAACGATTAAACGTTTCTAAATTCTCATCTGAGAAGCCTAATTTGTCTAACCGACTTAAAGAGCTTCCTAAATCAAGGATTCGCATAACAATTTTCTCACCATGAACTGCTGGAAGACTAGAAATTCGTAAGTCAATCGGTTTATAATTCACTGTCATCTTAATTCGACCATCTTGTGGTAAACGATTCTCGGTAATATTTAAATCAGCCATAATTTTAATCCGTGCAATCAAAGTATTTTGCATATACTTTGGTAAAGAACGCTCTGTTTTTAACATCCCGTCCACGCGGTAACGAACGAGCACTTCTGTTTCTTGCGGGTCAAAGTGAATATCACTTGCACGTGATACGACGGCATTGGCGATGATTTGGTTCACCATTCGTACAATTGGTGAGTCATCATCTGTGATCCCTGCTTCTTCGATATCTTCTTCCCCTGAATAATCTTCGAGCACTTCTTCAATCGATTCTTGTAAGTCATAGTATTTCGTTATCGAACGGTAAAGTGCATCTTTTGTTGCAATTCCAGGAACAATCTGAAAGCCGGTAGCCATTCGCAGTTCTTCAATAGCAAAGTAATCCATTGGATCAGCCATTGCCACATACAATTTATTTCCATCGATTTGAAAAGGCAAGACTTGATGGCGTTTTGCTAGTGTTCTTGGGATCAGTTGAATGACTTCTTGTTCGATAGAGTATTGCAAAATGTTAATATGCGGAATCCCGAGTTGGAATTCTAATACTTCAATGAGTTGCTGTTCGGTGATGTATCCTTCTCGAAGGAGCGCATCTCCTAATTTTTCTTCTGCTGATTTTTCAGCGAGCGTATTACTTAATTGCTCCTCTGTAATGAGTCCTGCATCGACAAGTAAGTCTCCTAAGCGCTTTCTCGCCATCTACTTCACCTCTTCTTGCTGTTCGTCATTGAAATCAGCTATTTCTTCATCAATATCTTCATTAAATTCAAGGTCTGGTGCAATTAAATCATTATCTTCTTGCATGTAAGATAAATAAAACACTAGTAAGTCACAAGCACCAGGCAGTGCTGTTGCATTGTTTATTTCATCTGTTGCAGAAGATAATGCTACTCTTTCTTCCATACAACTTAAGAATAACGGAAGTAAAACAGTACCTTCTTCATTACATTGAGTTGGATCTTCTTCGCATGTTAATTGAATATTATTTACTTCATCGATTATTGTCGTACTTTCATTTACATCTTCAGGCGTTTCCTCAACACTTTCTTCCGTCTCCACCGAAGTCTCAATAATCTCATGTATTGGCTTATAAAAGTCTCTCGATACTAATTTTCTTTCTACACTTTCCTCGTCTTCAGTTCTTACCAATCGGTATACTTCAATTTGCACACCATTTGCTGGTTCTTGAATTACGACTTCTTCTCCAGGCCCAAGATTTCTATTATAACGATAAATCTTTCGTGGCTTCACTTCTTTTTCATTTTCAAGTGAGTAATCAGAAATGAATGCTGTGCTTGGTGCTTCTAGTGAAAGTTCGACACGTCCTTCGTCAATTTTCGCAAGTATGGTGTAGGAAAAATTATTTGTGTGGTATAAACGTAAATCAAGGTTTTCTTCTCGATTAACTTTTGCATCTAGTCCGGGTTCTGCGTAGCTTGTAACTTGATCTTGTTGATGACGTTCAATGATTGCTAAATCTGTTTGTAAAGCGAGTTCGTATAGCCCTGACGCTACAAAACTCATTTCGATTTCACCATTTGCCGCTCCATTTGGTAAAGCATTTGCCTCAAGGAATGAATAAAGGCTATCCGGTTCAATGATTTGTCCATTTAGATTTTCAATTAGGTATTCAATAGTAGATTCAGATGCCTCTGGAATTTCTAAACTGACAGAAGCAATCTCTACTTCTTCTAACATCGCACCTTCTATGTAAACCAGTGATACGGAGTTTTCCGTAAGGTTGCTTGCTTGTAGTAATGCGTAATTCAATGTCGCTTCAATATCAATACTCGCTGGCCAATCTAACATTTCAATTGCACCAGGTGCTAAACTTACAATTAATTCTTGTTGCACATTTTTTGGTTTCATAAAGAAGTTTGACCAGTGTCGTTTCATCTTTTCTTCTAACTGCGTGAGTGTTAATTCGATATCAAATTGGAAAATATCACGGGGGATTTCTAATATTTCTTGTTCGTGTATGGCTTCGAGCGCCTCACCTGATTGCCAAACATCAATTGTCGTTTGCAATTCTTGTCGCGCTTCTTCCATTGTCATGTTTTCTAGAGGGATTCCCGCAACTCCAGATCCATCTGAAACTTTACTGGCAAAAACGTAAGTAGGAAGTATTAAAGAAACCAACAGTACAATGGTCAATATGAAAATATTTCGTAGTCTTTTTATTTTATTCACGATGATCCCCCAACTCTCTATACGTTTTTCTCTTTGTTATGTTAAGTTTTCTATGATTCTTTGTTACTATGCATTTCATATTTCTTTATAGATAAATGAGCTTTTTTGCTTAGTTATTGTTAAAAATGGCATAAGAAAAACCTTCCATAATTATACATAAATAATTCATACGAAGGTCGGTTGCGCCACTAGCTCCATACAATCCAAGGCGCCCAAATAAGATTGTATTTCATTACTCACTTTGTAGTGTTATTAACTTAGGTAAATAGTAACAATTAACTAGATTGCTGTCAATGAAATAATTTTATGTTTTCTTGAAGTTTTTATCGTTTACTAATGATTTTAAGAAACTAATTTCCAATTACAGGAAAAGGGTAAAATACCAATCCAACATTGCATCTCCATAAAAATAACTTAACAGAGCAGCGATCACAATATATGGACCAAATGGAATTGCTTGCTGTCGTTTAACAACTTTAAATGCCATCAACAAAATACCGATAACTGCGCCAATCAGACAAGCTAAGAAGAAAGCCAAAAATACCAGCTTGAATCCGAGTACAATTCCTAAGACTCCGAATAACTTCATATCTCCTGCTCCCATACCTCCGCGACTAACAATAATAATTAGCGCTAGTAAAAGAAAGGCTCCGACTCCACCGACAATCGGTGACCACCATGGATCAAGTGGCGATAATACGCGTAAGATGATGAAAAATGGAAGAAAAAATAAAAGGACTTTATTTTGGATGATCATATAGGTTAAATCAGAAACAAGAATAATCATCAGCATGGAAACGAGTAATAATGCTACTGCCAATTCCCACTGAAAACCAAATATGTAATAACTAAAAGCGAATAGAACTCCGGTCATCCCTTCAACGAGTGGATAGATGATCGAGATTTTTTTCTTACACCCGCGACATCTTCCTCTTTGTAAAACATACGAAAGTACTGGAATCAGTTCATACCAAGCGAGTGTTTTTTTACAGATCGGGCAATAAGAGCGGTCATTCGTGAAGGTTTCATTTTTCGGCGAACGTAAGCCGACCACATTATAAAAAGAGCCGAAAGTTACTCCAAATAAAAAGAAAAAGATAATGATAAAAATCTCCAATTTCTGCACTCCTTCTATCAATAAAAATAACCAATGCTATTATACTATAATTATCGACATTATAGGTAAAAAGTTTTATAGTTGTTATTTATTTATCAAAAAAATCTGCCTGCTCCCGTATAAGAGCTAGACAGATTTTATTAATCTCTCAATTATAATTCAATTACTTCACCTGGTTTTAATGCTCGGCCTTCTCCAACCTTTACTTCATTTGCCCACTTGTCAGCATCTTGTTCAATCACTGGGAATGTATTGTAATGAATAGGTACACTCACTTTCGCATTAATCCATTCCGCCGCAACAAGTGCATCTTCTGGTCCCATCGTAAAGTTGTCCCCGATTGGGATAAAGGCCACATCAATTTCATTCATGTCACCATACATTTTTAAATCGGTAAATAATGCGGTGTCTCCTACATGATAAATTATTTTTCCATTTGCCGTGAAGAGGATTCCTGCTGGCATGCCTCCATAAACGACATTGCCATTTTCTTCTGTAAACGAAGAACCGTGGAAGGCTTGGGTAAATTTCACCTTACCAAACTCAAATTCACGCGAACCGCCTATCGACATTGGATGACTTCGCAGCCCCTTGTCACCAAGATATTCTGCGAGTTCAAATGGTGCAACAACTAGCGCATCATTTCTTTTTGCAATATCAAATGTATCTCCCACATGATCATTATGAGCATGCGTTAATAAAATGACGTCGGCTTTGATTGTGCTTGCATCAAGATCACAAGCCTCATTTCCAGTAATAAATGGATCAATTAAAATCGTATGATTATCTGTTTCAATTTTTACAACGGAATGTCCATGATAAGATACTTTCATTTTAAAGCTCTCCTCCCATTCTCTTGTTTATATAAAAGTAAAGCATAAATAAATTGAAACTTCAATGAATTGATTAATCCAGAAAAGCGTATTATAGTAGAACATACATTCTATTTATGGTGGTGAATCGAAATGGATTACTCTATTTATCCGCGAAACGATATTCTTTGTATTGATATGCGTTCTTTCTATGCGAGTGTGGAGGCGATGAAGCTTGGGCTTGACCCAATGAAAGTGATGCTTGCGGTGGTTGGGGATTTGAAGCGTCCAGGAAGTATTGTGCTTGCTGCTTCTCCTGCTCTCAAGGAACGATATGGAATTAGTAATGTGAGTCGTTACTTTGAGTTGCCAAATGATCCCGAAATATATGCCGTTCCTGCACATATGGCGGATTATTTACATGTTTCTGTAGAAATTACCAAGCTAATTAATAACTTTGCTCCGACAGAAGCGATTCACCAGTATTCTGTGGATGAAGTCTGGGTAACTGTCAATGGTTTAGAAAAGCTTTTCGGTAGTCGTCAAGAAATCGCTAAAAAAATTAAAGCTGAAATTCTCGATAATTTTGGGCTTACAGCATCTATCGGAATTGGAGATAATAAATTTCTTGCCAAAGTCGTTATGGATCTACATTCGAAAAAAGTTGGGATTGCGGAATGCACCTACGAAGATGTAGAAGAAAAACTCTGGCCCTTCCCTGTTGAGAAAATCTGGGGAATAGGAAATCGCATGAAAAATAATTTAAACCGAATGGGGATTGTTACGCTTGGACAGCTTGCTCGCTATGATTTTAATCAAATTAAAAAACGCTTTGGGATTATGGGAGAACAGCTTTATTGGCATGCATGGGGAATTGATCTCAGTCCAATCTATGGTGATTTTACAAAAACAGAGCAAAAAGGTTTTGGTCACGGAATTTCTTTACTTCGTGACTACTCAAAAGAAGAAGTTGCAACTGCAATCCTAGAACTTTGTGAAGAAGCTTGTCGCCGAGCACGTACAGCAAACAAAGCTGGGAAAACCATTCATTTAGGAATTTCCTATTCCAAAGACTCGCATTCAGCTGGCGGTTTTTCCCGCTCCTTTAGTATTGAACGGCCAACAAATATTACATTAGATATGTATAACGTTTGCATGCAGCTTTTCTGGAAGTTCTATGACGGGCAGAGTAAAATACGTCATGTCTATGTTACACTCGGAAATCTTTATGACCAAGACGATGTTCAACTTGATTTATTCGAAGACCGTGTGAAGAAAAATGATATTGGCTATGTGATGGATTCTATTCGTGATAAATATGGTTCTTCGTCCATACTAAGAGCCTCAAGTTATACAGATGCTGGAATTATGATTGAACGCAGCAAAAAAATCGGTGGACATTATGCTTAATTTTACTTTTTATCATTGGAGGTAACGTGCTATAATGGGAACGTTCGAACCAAGGTAGAAAGGAATGAAAGAAATGAAGAGATTATTAGGATTTATAACACTAGCACTTTTGCTTCTTTTAGCTGCTTGCGGTGGCGGGCAAGATAATGATAGTCAACAAACAGACGAAAATACAAGTGAGGAAACAAACGAGACAACAGCATACCCAAGTGACGTAGGGGAAAACCCAATCGTTACAATAGAGATAAAAGATAGCGATCCGATTGTTGTGGAACTCTACCCTGAGATTGCACCAAATACTGTTGCAAACTTTATTTCTTTAGTAAACGATGGATTTTATGATGGACTAATTTTCCATAGAGTTATTCCAGGGTTCATGATTCAAGGTGGCGATCCAGACGGTATTGGAACAGGCGGCCCTGGTTATTCAATAGCTGGTGAGTTCAATTCCAATGGATTTGAAAATACGCTCGTACATGAACGTGGTGTCCTTTCGATGGCTCGCTCACAGTCTCCCGATTCTGCAGGTTCACAATTTTTCATTATGACAGACCCTTCCCCACATTTAGATGGTGATTATGCGGGCTTTGGAAAAGTCATTGAAGGACTCGAAACAGTTGATAAAATTGTTTCCGCAGAACGCGATGGATCAGACAAACCCCTTGAAGATCAAGTGATGATCAAAGTAGAAGTAGACGAAAAAGGGTACGACTACCCAGATCCAATAACTAGTAATTAAAGGAATATGTTAAAGTTTATTGACGGTATTTTATCAATTAAGAAATAAAAAGAGCAAAAATAAGCTTCGGAAATATACAAAGACTCAAGCGTAACGCACGGCAACAGTGAGCCGCCCGCGGAAAGCGAAGTATATTTCCGAAGCGGGTATTATCCTCTTAACAATATGAAATTTTTATATATCCAATTTTAAAAAATAGAGTCATTTTTTTGTCACAGACTATTATTTTCGTGTATAGTATAATTGGACTAGATAGTTGGTCGAATAAAAAGTGAGTCATTCGAAGGGCGAGATAAGTCAGATGAATAAAGCCGCTAACCATGCAATAACAGCTGAAACAATGAAAAATATTGAAAAAGCACTAGACAAAACAACAATGATTCTTATTTTGGACTCCAATGGAAGAATCCAATTTGCTAATGAGAGTTTTTGTAATATATCAAATTATAGTTTGGAAGAGTTGCTTGACGAATCGTTTGAAAAGATTTATACAGCAAATAATCCCGAATATTCATTTGATCATGTTTTGGAAGTGATTCGAACTGGTGATACCTGGCAAGGAGAGCTAAAGTCTCAAAAGCAAGACGGCTCTTATTACTGGTGTGATACCACGATTGTTCCGTTTGAAAACGAAGACGGGGCTACTTATCAATATATTACTTTTCAAAAAGAAATAACTGAGCGAAAGAAATATGAATCGCTTATTAAGGAAATGGCCTATTCAGATCCGCTTACAAAACTGCCTAACCGCAACCGTATTAAAAAATGGGCAGAGGAACAACCGAAGCAAATTCATAAAAAAATAACAGTGATGTACATAGATCTCGATCGTTTTAAAGTAATTAATGACAACTTTAGCCATGACATTGGGGATAAAGTTCTTATCACAACTGCTGAACGCTTACAGAGCTCTCTTCAAGATTGCGTAGATATTTTCCGTATTGGTGGCGAAGAATTTGTTATCATTTTGGAAGATAAAGAGCAAGATGAGCTAAAACAACTTATCGATCAAGTTCTTGAAGTGATTCGCGAGCCAATTCCAATTAGCAATGTTGAATTAATTATGACCGCAAGCATTGGAATTAGTTCGAGGAATACAGCTGAAACAGAAATGAATTTTTTTGAAATAATTGAAGAATTGATTAAAGAAGCAGACACTGCTATGTATCATGCTAAGAGAAATGGCGGTAATCAGTATCATGTAAGTACGAAGAACCAAAGCCTTGAAATGGAAAGAAATTATAAAATTGAACTTGAAATCCGCAATGCTTTGAGCAATGATGAATATTCATTGGTTTATCAGCCACTAATCAATTTAAAAACACATAAAATTGTTGGTGTTGAATCTCTATTACGCTGGAACAACGAGTCTATCGGCAATATTTCACCAGCAGAGTTCATTCCAATTCTAGAAAAAACGAGACTAATTATCCCAGTAGGTAAATGGGTATTGAAAACGGTTTGTGAACAAATGAAAAGCTGGCAAGAACAAGGTATATTCTTACAACGAGTAACAGTAAATGTCTCACCGGTTCAGTTTAGAGATCCTGACTTCGTGGTTAATCTAAATGAAATTTTAAACGAAGCAGAGCTTGATGCCTCTTATCTTGAAATTGAAATTACAGAAGGCACACTTATTGATATCAAAGATTCAGCTAAAAAATTAGGTGAACTGCAAAAACTTGGTGTCAAAGTTTCCATTGATGATTTTGGTACAGGCTACTCTTCTTTAAGTTATTTAAAACGACTGCCAATTGATACGTTGAAAATTGATAAGTCCTTTATTGATGATCTTGATCATGATGGTGAAATTATAGTAAATACCATTATTGATATGGGCAAAAACTTACAATTTCGTGTGATTGCTGAAGGTATCGAAAACATGACGCAATTTAAATACTTACAGCAACAAGAGTGTCATGAAGGTCAAGGATACTTCTTCAGTCGCCCTGTGGAAAACAGTAAAATTGAAGAATTATATCACTCCCTACAATAAGTAAAAGCTCTAATCTGATTTATTCAGACTAGAGCTTTTTTATATAAAGATAAATAGTTTTCTTACAACTTATCCTCTTTATTCTCTTCTAACTTCTTATCTTCTTCTTTTTCATCTGTTGTTTCACTAACAGATGTTTTAAAAACTTTTAATGTTTCGCCTGCAGCTTTACCAATCTCAGGAAGTTTCTTTGGGCCAAAGATAATTAAAGCTAGTACTACTATTAAAATCAAACCAGGTATACCAATATTTGCTATCCCCATCCCTTTCACCTCCAACTTTTATTATACTACGAATCGCGGCACAACGAAACGATTAAATTAATCCCACTTTTTCATCAAATCACGAAGTAAATCTTCAATGATTGCTGGTGTTTCTTCAAAAGCATTTTTAATATGCACGCGTTCGGTTCGTTTATGAGCATCATGTCCAAATGGTCCAATATTGTAAACCGGAGCTTTTAGTTCTCCCATTTCTTCAAATGGAATATGATAGCTTTCTCCCCAAACAGGTGTGTTTTCTTCATAAGACGTCCAGCCTTCTTGGTCATCGTCAAAGTTCACATAGCTAAGGTCGCAAATTCCATTAAAGAAATGAACGCGTTCTGTTTGCAAATCAAATGTTCTCTTTGCTTTTTCTTTTACAAAGTCTGTAATATACTCTGCTAGCTCAGTTCCAGTTGAGTTAATCGCTGGGTAGTATGGTGGTGCAAAAAGAATGATGATGGCAGGAGCTAATTCCTGACATTCAATCATAAGCTTATCAGTGATTCGAAGTGACTTTTCGCGTTCATCCCATTCATCATTGAATTGGATATCCGCTTTAACTTCTTCAACAAATTCTTTTCCAAATTTGCGAATAGCATAGTCAACTAACTCTTTGTACCGAATGACTTTAACTTTACCAATTGGTTCTACCTTATGCTTCTGACAAACATCGAGGTAATGTGCATTACATTCGTCTGCAGCTTCTTCTGCTACTTTTTCAAATAGGTCAAACACCTCTGAAGCTGTTCGCTGCATCACAAATATATTATATAAAGCGGATGAACGATATGGTGTTTGAGTCGAATAGTTCAAACGCAAATCTGTTTGTTGTAAGGTAACTGGAAGTGGTGTCGTTTCACCATAAACCGTCTCTTGGAAAGTGTCATTCCATTCCATTTTCTTCGTCAAAAATGACGCGATATATGGAGAAGTCATGCCACTTAGTGGTTCTCCCGCATGGGTTTCTTTTCCATAAAACAATGCGGCTGGAAGGATTTTTCCAATTGTCCCTGAATAAATATAATATGTTTTATCATTTGGTTCTTGACTAAATACAGGTTCACTATTTAAGAAAAGTTTATAATCAAGGCTATACGTTTTTTTCAATTCTAAAAGAACTGGTGCGGCATCACGCATTCCTGCAGAGTTTACCTCTTCATCTGGAACGGTTAATAATAAAAGATTTAATTTCCATTCTTCGGCGATTGCTTTTTCCACGAGGTGCATATGGGTAACTAATCCCATCTTCATATCCATTGTCCCACGGCCAAATAAATACTCACCAGATTCAAGATCTTTTAAAACCTCTTTAGGTAATTCCTGCGTATGATCTGCAAGTATTTTTGTGAGTTCTTCTGGCTGTGTTGCTAATGCTTCTAGGTTACCGTATTCTTCTGTGTTTACTGTATCGAAATGACTGATTAACACAACTGTTTGTGTCGCTTCTGGATGTTTGTATAATGCAGTCAAAAACTTTCTTCTAAGTGTTGTATCATGTAGGGCAAGCTGATCTTGATGCGCTTGGAAGTAGTCAAGGTCAAGTAATTTGGCATGTAACTTACTTGGGAACTGCTTTTCACCTTCTGATAGTGTAATACTCTTCCAACTAACTAGTTCGTTGAGCAGTTGACGCAATTCTAATGCTGTTCCCCATCTTAATGTAGTTGTTTCCATTGGTATTCCCCCGTTTCACACGTTAAAATCTATATGTTTATAATATGCCTTCTATATTATAGCAGTTCATGTGCTATCATCCAATATTACAGGGCAAAATAAAAACTGTTAGCCATATTTTGGCTAACAGTTTTTATTTATGATTTACATTTCCTGTGCGGAATCAATGACTTCTTGTGGTACTTCGATTTGGTCAATGGTGTCAATTCCGATATACTCTGCGGTCATTTCTTGATAGATGCGCATCGCGTTATCGTCTGCATCAATTGGAAGCTCGATGTCTATGTTTGTGATAACCTTTTTCGTATCGTAGCTTGATTTATCAATATGCAGTTCATAGTAAATCGAGTGAATCGTCATTTCGGCGAAAAGCTCTTCAACGTCAACGCCCAGCTCTGTGAAAGTATCATTATTCAGATTGCCTGCGACTAGTTTTTGGGTGAAATCTTCTATTTCATCCCCTTCACCTTCAAACTTATAAATATACACATCATCTTCTTCAATAAATTCTACATCATCAACAAATGATGCAAGTAAATCTAATTGTTCGTTCGGTGCTTGATCAACATTAGCAAACTCTGCTGGCATTGTAGATGCATCAAGTTTTAACCAAGTCTTGGACATGGAATCTTGCATATAAATTACATCCTCTATCATATACATTTCCATTTCTGTATCCATTGGTACGCCTTGAAGATCCATTGAAATATTTCCTTTTTGATGCATTGCAATTGGATCCATTGTAACGGCAACTTGCATATCCATATCCATCTGTAGCTCGCCCATCATTGGCTCACCTGTCATTGTCTGGTTAATTGTTAAGTCAATCTCTGCACTTTCAGCGTTCTCACTAGCTTCTACTGCTTTATTATAAACTTCTTTTGCATCTTCACTTCCACCACAAGCGGCTAAAAATGCTGTCAATAAAATCGCTAGCACCAATAAGCTTTTCTTCATCATGAACCCCTCCACTTTGTTTGTATATTACTAATACGGTTAATACTGAATATTAGTTTCAACTATTTCATTCATACGATAGAATACCTGTCTATACCTTTCCTCTAGTATAAACTGTTTTATAATTAAATTCCTTATATATCCAAAATTATTTTGATTAGGGTTGGTTTATCGGATTGTATGATTGAATGAAAATCCCGTTTGAAGTTTAATTTATTTATCGACCGACAATTTTATGGATTATGCTTTTTGATGATCGATAGAATGCGGTTATCGGTTGTTAATTTGGCTGTCACGGTTTTAGCGACCAATAAAATGTGGATATCGGTCGCTAATTTAGCTGTCACGATTTTAGTGACCGATAAAATGCGGGTATCGGTTGCTAATTTGGCTGTCGCGGTTTTAGCGACCGACAAAATGTGGTTATCGGTTGTTAATTTGGCTGTTAATGTTTTAGCGACCGATAAAATGTGGTTATCGGTTGCTAATTTGGCTGTCGCGGTTTTAGTGACCGACAAAATGTGGTTATCGGTTGCTAATTTGGCTGTCGCGGTTTTAGCGACCGATAAAGAGCGTCTATCGGTCGACAAATTCTGTTTCTCGAGTTTTGATAGCCGATAAAAAGCGTCTATCGGTCAACAAATTCTACTTATCGAGTTTTGATAGCCGATACAGAGCGTCTATCGGTCAACAAATTCTACTTCTTGAGTTTTGGTAGCCGATAAAGGAAGTCTATCGGCCGACAAATTCTACTTCTTGAGTTTTGGTAGCCGATAAAGGAAGTCTATCGGCCGACAAATTCTACTTCTTGATTTTCGGTAGCCGATAAAAGGCGTCTATCGGTCAACAAATTCGGCTTCTCGAGTTTTGGTAGCCGATAAAAAGCGTCTATCGGTCATCAAATTCTGCTTCTCGAGTTTTGGGAGCCGATAAAGGGCGTCTATCGGTCAACAAATTCTACTTCTCGATTTTTGTTGGCCGATAAAGAGCATCTATCGGCCAACAAATCCTGCATATAAATTTTTAACGGCCGATAGTAGAATCTCCCCCACTTAAATCAGAAACGATGAATCAAGAATATATTTAATTTACTATCACCCAAGGGGGTAGACTTCTTTTTTTGAATAAAATCCGATAGAATAGAAAATAGAGGTGGCATCTATGAAAATTAATAATGATATGGAACAAACAGCACGATTTTATAAATTTTTTCTAATCGCAGGTATTATTGCGATTTCTTTTAATTTACGACCAGCAATTACATCTGTAGGTCCACTACTTGGGATTATTCGTGATGAAGTCGGACTATCGAATGGAGCTGCTGGGTTATTAACAAGTCTTCCGTTAATTGCATTCGCGGTAATGTCACCATTCGCAGCGAAATTAGGTAATCGTTATTCGTACGAGGGTGCCATGTTACTCGGATTAATTTTATTATTCATTGGTATGAGTATTCGTCCCTTCTCTTTCACTTTTTTACTCTTTGGTGGGACTTTTCTAGCTGGTATTGGAATTGCCATTCTTAATGTTCTTTTACCTGGATTAATTAAGGATAAATTCCCTTTAAAAGTAGGGCTCATGACGAGTATTTATTCAACAACGATGGGAATCGTAGCTGCTACAGCTTCTGGGATAAGTATTCCTATCGAAGAACGCTTTGAATTCGGTTGGCAAATCGCCTTAATCATCTGGGTTATTCCGGCTATTCTTGCTATCATCATGTGGAGTTACCTACGAGCAAAAGCAGTAAAAAACACCGAGGAAAAAGAGCAAATCCGCTACGCTCCCTCTACACCCAAAAAAGGGATCTGGCGCTCAAAATTAGCGTGGCAGATGGCTATGTTCATGGGTTTACAGTCCTTCTTGTTCTATGTGACGATTTCTTGGCTTCCAGAAATTTTATTTGATAAAGGTTTATCGATGGAAACGGCTGGATGGATGCTTTCGTTCACACAAATCATTGGACTACCTGCTAGCTTTGCCGTTCCGGTGCTTGCGGATAAAATGAAATCGCAAAAAGGAATTATTATGATTCTAGCAGTGTTAAATATCATCGGATATATAGGAATTTTAATTAGTAATAACTTTACAATCATTGTAATCAGTTCAATATTCATTGGAATTCCACTCTCAGGAATTTTTGCTCTCGCACTAACCTTACTTGGAAAACGTGCGCGTACATCTGAAGACGCAGCAGATCTCTCTGGAATGGCTCAATCCGTTGGTTATGTGCTCGCTGCGATTGGTCCTATATTTATCGGTTTCCTCTTTGATTTATCTGGAAACTGGGATATACCAATCATTGCAATCTTAATCACAATTGTTATCCTCACCATTTTCGGTCTCTTCGTCGGTAGAGATCGCTATGTATATGATGAATAACTTATAAAGCTCCAGGAAATACGGCACCTCCCCTTATGGAGAGCAACGTACTTTCCTGGAGTTTTTCATTCTAATTCTTTAGCAGTCAGCATACATATATAACTGGATAATATTAAAGAATTAGGAATGGTGATAAAGTGGATAAAGACAAAAACGAGGAAAGAAGTAAGAGGAATAAAAAGGATGAGCAATTAGAAAAGTATCGGCATAAAAACACTGGCCCCGGGAAAAAAATGACGGAAGATTATGGTGTTAAAGTATCGAATACACAGCAAACACTTCGGGCAGGCAGGCGTGGTCCACTACTATTTGAAGACTTTCACTTTTATAAAAAGCAGTCCCATTTTAACCGAGAAAGAATTCCAGAGAAAGTTGTACATGCCAGAGGATTTAATGTGTATGGAGATTTTGTAGCAAGTAAATCTTTAAAAGGATTAACTAAAGCGCATTTTCTTCAGGAAGCTGGAAGAAAAACACCAGTTGTTGTTCGTTTTTCTACTTTTGTAGGTAGTAAAGGTTCAAAAGATACTGCAGTTGATATTCGAGGTTTTGCAGTGAAATTTTACACAGACGAAGGAAACTATGATTCATTATCCCTCCAATTTCCAGTATTCCTTTTAGCCGATGCAATGAAATTTATGGATGTCACACATGCAGCTAAACCAAATCCAAAGACGGACGTTCCCCAAGCAACCACAGCACATAATAATTTTTGGGATTACGTGGCAAATAACCAAGAATCCGCACATATGGTCATGTGGCTGATGTCCATGCGTGGCCGTCCAAGAAGCTGGCGCATGATGGCTGGTTGGCCGATAAATACTTTCCGGTTTATTAATGCAGAAGGAAAATCAACTTTTGTTCGTTTTAAATGGACACCTAAACTCGGCGTACACTCCCTCCTGCTTGATGAAGCAAATCTAATCGGTGGTGTGGATCCAGATTTTCACAGAAGAGATATTATTGAAGCAATCCAAAAAGGCGTATACCCAGAATATGAACTTGGTGTACAGCTAATTAATGAAGAAGATGAATTTAATTATGATTTTGATATTCTCGATGATACAAAGTTATGGCCAGAAGAAGTAATTCCAGTAGAAACTATTGGAACTATGACACTGAATAGTCTTGTAGATAACTTTTTTGCTGAATCAGAACAATCTGTTTTTGACCCAGCACATGTCGTCCCTGGTATCGACTTTACAAATGATCCTGTTTTACAAGGTAGAGCATTTGCCTATCGTGATACTGAATTATATAGACAACACACTGCCAACATAAATAACATTCCTGTTAACCAATCCATTAATGAAAAGAACTTCAACCTCCGTGACAGTGTAAAACGTGACCGTATCGACGTTGACAGTGTTCACTATCATAATAATTCGCTCGCAGAAAATACGCCAGCGGAATCGAGCTTTGAAGAAGGCGGCTATGTTAATTATCCTGAAGAAGTTTCAGGTCATGTGACCCGCGAAGTTCCAAGTGACTCTTTCAACGATCATTTCACACAAGCGAGAATGTTTTTCAAGAGTTTATCAAAAATTGAACAACAAGATTTAACAGAGACATTAGGGTTTCATATTGCTAAAGCAAAAAGTGAATCGGTAAGACAACAAAACGTGGAAATGTGGGCAAATGTAGATTATGACATGGCCTGCGTTGTTGCAGAAAGAGTTGGCGTCAACAAGCCCGCCAAACGCGAATTACCTGATGTGCCAAAATATCCTTCCCTAAGTCAGATGACCACCCCATTCCTTGCTGCTACACAGAAAGTTGGAGTTGTGATTGGGGATGGATTTAATGCAGATGAAGTAAATAATGTATTAAATCAATTCAAAGCAAATCATGTTTTTTACACAATTATTAGTGAAAACTTAGGCTATGTAACTGCCTCAGATGGAACGCGACTTAAAGTTGATGAAAACTTTACTACAACTTATCCAATTCTCTACGATAGTGTGTACCTTGTCGGTGGGGTTGTTAAAAGGCAAGCGTTGATGAATCAAGAAATGCAAGCTTATTTTAAAAATGCTTATAAATATTTTAAGCCAATTGGAATTGCAAGTGGAGCAAGAAATTATTTTAAAACATCCAATCAAAATAATATGAGCGGTGTCGTTTTTTCAGATAATAATCCACAGTTTGCTAGAGACTTTATTCAGGCGATTGCTAAACAAAGATTCTGGGATCGAACGTAAGGTATTAAGAAAGGAGCTTAGAAAGTTAAGCTCCTTTTTGTATGAATCTATATAATCTTTATTCTTAGTTCTCAAGCTAGAAAATCATTTCACCGATTTTAAATCCAAGACCTGTTTGCCAAAAAAATAAAAATACTACCATAATAATAAACCAAGAAGTTCTCGATACTTTCGTAGAACGTATAAATTGAAGAGAATAAAAGATTCCCCAGATGACAAACGCAAGCCCTACTGTAAAAATATATTCAGATTCTATTGTATTGCTAAATGCAGCTCCAAATAAAGCCATCCCATTAAAGGCGAACAACATGAATAATACGATGAAATTATTTAAATGAAAACCATTTTTACTAAATTTACTTATAAAAAGGATGGATACCCATCCTATTAACAAGCCTAAAAACATAAATGGAATAGCAAGAGCAGTAATAAAGCTCCCATCATCATTCATCAATAAATAAATACCAAACACAAAAACCGCCACACCTAAAATAGCAAGTACTATTCCTATTTTAGACGTTTTTCTCATATGCGTACTCCTACCTTCTCATCTTTTTCAACTTATGGGTAGTGTTCAACTTTTAGAAACAGTTCAATATAATGAAGTTGTTGCTCTGACGATTCCTAGTTCAATAAAACGAGCTAACTCTTCTGGTGTTCTCGAAACCACTACTCCATTTGGTCTTTAATAAATCCTCTTATAGTATTCATTCAACAAATAAAGTGCGATTCCTTCTTTAAGGAGCGCACCCATCATTTCTGTAATATGTTATTTTCTTTTTATTATGTTTTGCCAGTGTGGCGGGAGTTCATGTGTCTCAAGATGTTCATATTTATTTAATTTAATTTGTCCAGGAATTGTAGGTGTTATTTCAAATGTCAGCCTATCTTTTCCTACCGATATATGCGGACCTACAACTGGAGTGAGTTCTAGTGTAAGTAAAAAATGAAAACTACGAAATCCATCCACTCTTTCTATATGAACTATATCAATTTGATATGGGTAGACCATTGGTGATTCAGTTAAATAATTAGAGTAATAATCGCTAACTGCTTTTTCTATTTCTATTCCTAACAAAAGCATCAATATATCTTTAACCATAAGCTCTTTTAAATCTTCTGTTGGAAATGGGTCTTCTATTTGAGCAGAAGTTGGCGCGTTCCAAGAAAGGACTATTGTTAAGACGATCAGTAAAGAAATTATAGACTTTTTCATAATTACCACTCCAGAGTTCAGATTATTAGATAGTTTCCTCTTGTATAGCTATAAAATGAATAGCAAATAATGACATTTCCTACTTATACTTCATTCAATTAAAAGTGCGCTAATCCATTTGAGATTAGCGCACCAGATTGTGTATTGCAGTTATTAGTTGGTTTTTCTCTCCTCTAGAAGTAAATATTCTCTTCCGTACAAGTAATCTCAATTGTATTATTCATAGGATCTAATACAGGAAAACTCCAGTACCCTTTCCAGACGGGCTCGATAAAATATTTCGGCATATCATTTTTTAACAAATTATCTACAACGATTTTGAAATCTCCTTTTTCACACTCTAAAGACCAGCTTGTCCTAGGCACGGTTCCACCTTCCCACCCTGGTTGAATGGAAAACTTGCTTGAAGGAGGATTAAATTCTTTGTTGTAACTAATACTTAGTTGATGATCACCAATTTTATAAGCAATTGAATCTTCATTATCCCGGGTGAGTTCTAACTGAAGGATATCCGAATAAAAGGCCTTCATTTTCTCTAAATCATTGCAAAAAAGATATGAAAAACCCCATTGCTTTACCATGTTAAAACTCCCTTATAGAAATTCTTTTTACTAACCCACCTCAAAATTTCAATGTTCTGTACTAATATTGTAATTATAAGTATTAACCAGTTACTTAAATAAACCCTGAACCTTAAACGCAACTTCTTTTGGTATGACTTCTAGTGACAATAACTTATTTATGTCCATCCAGATTGGCATATGAGTTTTTACATCCATGTCCTTGTATTCTTCACCTTGGCCAGTTCCTAACGTTCCACTAATGATTTCAGATAAAAAATAGTATTGAATTCCATTAAAATTAACTTTAGATATACACTCCTTAATTTTTACTTCTACTCCTAGTTCCTCAAATGCTTCTCTTTTTGCTGCTTCTTCTGGTGTTTCTCCAATTTCTATACCACCACCAGGAAAAACATAGTAAACAGACCCATCTTTAATTCTTTGAATGAGCGCTACCTTATGTTCTTCTACTATTACTACCGAACCTCTATCTCGCATAATAAAAACCTCGTTTTGTTCCATTCTACAAAATTCCCTATCTTTATATATTCAACAAGAAAGGTATATATCCTTCTTAAAAAATGCACACCGATTTTAATGTTACGGTTGTGTTTGGTTTAATAACTTTTATAAAAACAAACCTTTTAAATCTCCATAAAAAAACTATCCTAAAATTAAAGCAAGGATAGTAGCAATCAAATTAGTATAATTTAATTACAAGAGATTTTTAGATAAGTTTAAGAAGTTAATTAGTAATGTGAAAGGTTTTTAAATCTATAACCAGCTCAGCTTTCTTCATGAAATCATAGCCAATTATCCCGTCTATATCTAAACCATAATCCATTGATCCTAATTCAACAAGAAAATTATTTGTCTTTATATTTTCTGATATAACTATTTGGTCGATGTTTTTAGTATAAACAAATTCGAGTCCGCCAACGCCACGTATGGTTCGTGTAACGTCGTTAGCTTCTGGCTTAACACCTATTTCTTCTAGCTTATTAACGTTAAATATTGTACCAGCAGAGCCAGTATCAATTAATACGTTGTTTAATATAATTTGTCTGCCTCGGAATTTTACTATAACCTCTATAAATGGTAATTCGAATTTCTCTATAATATTCACCATGTTTTTTTGAGTCCAGTCCAATTTACTTCTTCAATATCAAGAATCTTTCTGGATGTATGAAAAAAATATAATTCACGATTTGGGTTTTGTTTGTGTAATTCAGCATGTCTATGAAATGCTTCCATTGAGTCTGTAAAGCAATCAATAACAGCAATATCATCTACTATTCTATAGTTATTATCTGAGTGTGCACCAATAGCCTCGAAAACAACCCATTTATCTGGGTAAATTTTTCTAACCTCTTTCCATTGCATAGAATACACTCCCTTATATCAATAGGTTTCTTACTACTAATTATACCAAATATCTATTTGAATCTATACTTTCCTACTCTTAAAAAGAATTAGTTTCATATAATATCCTATTTTTACTATACGGACTTGGCCCCCCCTAACCGAACTACTCTGCTCCTCTATGCTATAATAAATAAACCAAAGCAAGTAAAGGAGCTATTCCATGAAGTTAACGGTTTTATATGAAGATAATCATTTAATATTTATTGAAAAGCCAGTCAATATTCCTGTTCAAGAAGATGAATCACAGGATTTGGATTTGTTAAATATGGTTAAAGCAGATATTAAAGAAAGATTTAATAAACCAGGCAATGTCTATGTTGGACTTGTGCACCGTCTTGATCGACCTGTTGGTGGTGTAATGGTTTTTGCGAAAACTTCAAAAGCAGCGTCGCGACTTTCAGATGTCATTCGTAGAAATAAAATGGAGAAAAAGTATTTAGCTATTGTTCGTGGAAAACCGACGAAAACGATTGATCGCCTGGAAGACTATCTCGTAAAAGATAAGCAGAAAAATATGGTTCGCATTACAGGACCAAATCAAAAAGACGCGAAGAAAGCAATTTTAGAATATGAAGTGCTTGGTACAAAAGATGATTTGAGTTTGGTTTCCATTAATCTTATCACTGGAAGACCTCATCAAATCCGAGTTCAATTTGCGTCTCGAGGTTTCCCTTTATATGGTGATCAGAGGTATGGAGTAAAAGTAAATAAACCAGGGCAACAAATTGCATTGTGGTCAGAAACGATAGTGATTGAGCATCCGACTAAAAAAGAAGAAATTCGCGTTCACAGCGCACCACCGCAAGAATATCCTTGGAATTTATGGCAATGAGAATGAGCACAGACGCTTTAATAACGTCTGTGCTCTATTTTTTATTTAATTCATATAAAGAATTTCGGATATCAGGATAATATGTGTCGATATCAGCATATCTTGTGTCCATATCAGGATTTGTAGAAATATATCAGGATTTAGAGAGATATATCAGGATTCCGATCAAATCTCAATAATATAACTTGTCATTTTCTTAACCTTTGCTTGCTTTCCGGCACTGGCAAACATCACAATCGTCGCAAAATGAATCTCCTTTTGATCTACCGTTACTAACCTTCCATTGACTGCTGCCGTTTTTCCGTGGGTAATAATTTGAATTAATTCCAATGTATCTATGTCATTAGACACCATTTCATCAACTCTCTCAAGTAATGCTGGAACACCTTCATACTGCCCTTTTCCAACTTCTTCATAAATCAAATCTTCCGCTACAATCTCAAGAATATTTTCATTATCTCTTTCTACTATAGCTAGAAACAAATCGCGAAGAATAAACTTTCTTGGTGCATTACCACAATCTTCTTGAACTATGAATTGCATGGCATACACTTCCTCTCGTGATTATATACTTAATTACGACGCTTCCTTTTCCACATGTTCCTCTAATTTCTCAAATAATACTCTATTAGACTGCCACCCATGATAATCTATATCATAAACAACATTTCCAACTCTAGCGACCATTGTTATATGATTATCTCCTTCGTCCAACCAAACTTCGTCAAAAGGCAAGTTCCGGCTGGTCTGATATTCCAACCCTCTATACATCTTCTCCTCAACTAGAGCCTCTACAAGATATTTTGCTGCCAACACAGAGATCGTTTCATATCTTCTAGAATCTAGAGTTGGTTCATAATCCTCGGAGTAATCAAGAGGATTTTTGCCAGGAATGACAAATGTTTCACGTAGGTAATATTGATTTGGCGCGATAAGGCCAACTTCTTCCCGGTAATGATTGTGCAGCCTTCTATTTTCATGAGGTTTATATGTCACCTCATCACGGCTAACATTTTCTATTTCAGCTAGACTAATTACTGTTAGTTCCCCTGAAGGTATTGCATCTCTTCCATCATAATCATTTACAAATATATCTAGATACACGGAGTAACCGAATATGAAAATAAATGTTGAGAAAAGCGCTATACTCCAAAAGCGAATCCAGTTTACTTTTGCCCGATACGGCTTCTGATGTCGAAAGCCATCTCCACTTCTCACTCGTTTTACTAAAGAAGAAATATGAAAAATTCCATAAAGATGATATAAGGATAATGGTAAATAAATCAGTATAATCATAAGAGGGAATAAGAAATTATCACTTAATATATAATAACTTGTAATGTCACGCACAGAAAAAAGTACCAGTGCTAACATAAATGTGGTTGCTAAAAACAATCCTATTCCACGTCGAAAGAGACTTTTCTTTAATATTTCTATCGTTTCCGCTTGCATGACAGGATCGGAATGAATTTCTTTTGCAGTATTTGGTTCTCTTTCTAAAAATACATACAAAAAATTCTCATTTGTAATATAATCCCAGCCTGCATCATCGTAAAGGTGTATCCGATCACTTTCAATTTCATCATTTTTATTAGCAATTTCTATACGATACCTACGTTCTTCAGGTTTTGTTTTTACAAAAGTCGCGAAGCCAAGATTAATTTTTTCTAGCTTCCATCCTTGTTTAATCATGTCTTCAAACCACGCTTCAAGTTCTTCGACATGCCATTCACCAAGCCATACGTGACGCACTCTTTTCTTTTTAGCCATTTACACCTCTCCCCCTTCTACAAAGAACTTCCCCTCTTCAACCATACTTGCTAACCGTTTATATTCTGCAGTTAATGCTCTTTCTCCCACTGCATTCATTTTATAAACTTTTCTTCTTCCATCAGACTCCTCAAGGTCTATATAATTATCTTTCTCTAATCTTTTCAACACACCGTACAGCGTGCCCGGTCCCATATCAATTCTTCCATTAGAGATTTCTTCTATTTTTTCCATAATTGCATATCCATGTAAGGGTTCTTTTAAAGCAAGTAAAATATAATACATTGCTTCTGTCATTGGATTTTCTACCTTTTTGCTCATTTGCTCACCCTCCACTATTATGTTACGCGATATATCGTTACACATAATATATGTTAACTTCCATTCATTGTCAATATATAATTATTGTAAATATTTTTATTAAATTGAAACTTATTATTGACTTTATCCGTATATATATTAATGTTTATATGTATCAATTTCATAATTCCTATTTTTAGTCTATCTCATTCTACAGATAGTTAAATTAAACCGTTTTTAACTATCTGTAGAATGAGATAGAGATTTTTGGTAATTATGAAATTGACTCGTATGAAGTCAGAAAGGAGAATGTCAGTGGATATATTTGGAACAACTTTAGAAAATATGTATTTATTTATGCTTATACTTTCGGGCATCCTTACCATCCTCTATTTATTTTTTGGAGATTTCTTAGAAGGATTCGGTGAAATAAGTCCATTTCTTAACCCAGCACTTATCTTAGCATTTATTACTTTCTTTTCGGCTACTGCTTATATTTTAGAAATTACAACTTCACTTCCAATATTAGTAGTTGCTTTAATTTCTATCATTATTGCCTTCATTCTAGACACATGTTTGAACCTTTTTGTATTCCTCCCCATGGCATCAGCGGAAGAATCCCTAAGTTATACCGAAGATTCTTTAAAAGGACGAGTAGGAAAGATTATTATTCCAATCCCTGAAAATGGTTTTGGAGAAATTATAATCCGTAGCTATAGCGGAACCATTTCTAAACCTGCAGCAAGCTATGAGAACCAAGCTATTCTAGAAGGAAAACAAGTACTTGTTATCGAAGTTAAGAATGGTGTGCTTTACGTCGTACCATATGAAAATGAATTAGATACTTACACTGATTAATCAACTCTTCAAGGAGGGTTATTAATATAAAAAATATCTACAAGGGGGAAAAGTTATGTTAGAAGCATTTAGTTTATCTGTCTGGATTGTAATCGGTATTGTCGCTTTCTTAGTTATTGCATTCATTGCTATTTTCACATCAAAATACCGTACGGCAGGACCAGATGAAGCATTAATTGTTACCGGAAGTTATCTTGGAGGAAAGAATGTACATACAGATGAATCTGGTAATAGAATTAAAATTATTCGTGGTGGAGGAACTTTTGTACTACCAGTCTTCCAACAAGCAAGTCCATTAAGTCTATTATCTAGTAAACTCGAAGTATCAACACCAGAAGTGTATACAGAACAAGGGGTTCCAGTGATGGCCGATGGAACAGCGATTATTAAAATTGGTGGATCCATTGATGAAATCGCAACAGCAGCGGAACAATTTCTTGGTAAATCAAGAGATGACCGTGAAAACGAAGCAAAAGAAGTATTGGAAGGACATCTCCGTTCCATACTAGGCTCTATGACCGTTGAAGAAATTTATAAAAACCGTGATAAGTTTTCCCAAGAAGTTCAACGCGTTGCTTCACAGGATCTTGCGAAAATGGGATTAATCATTGTTTCATTCACGATTAAAGAAGTGCGTGATAAGAATGGTTATCTAGAATCATTAGGTAAACCACGAATTGCACAAGTGAAGCGTGATGCTGACATTGCGACAGCTGACGCGGATAAAGAAACACGAATTAAACGTGCTGAAGCTGCAAAGGATGCACAAAAGGCAGAGCTTGAACGTGCGACTGAAATTGCGGAAGCAGAAAAAGAAAACCAATTAAAAACAGCGGAATATCGTAGAGAGCAAGATATTGCGAGAGCTCGAGCCGACCAAGCTTATGATTATGAAACGGCCCGTGCAAAACAGCAAGTTACAGAACAAGAAATGCAAATTAAAATTATCGAACGTCAAAAGCAAATTGAATTAGAAGAAAAAGAAATTCAACGTCGAGAAAAACAATATGACTCAGAAGTTAAAAAGAAAGCCGATGCGGATCGTTATGCAGTAGAACAGTCTGCGATAGCTGATAAGGCAAAACAATTTGCTGAAGCTGATGCGAATAAGTATCGTATTGAAGCGCAAGCACAAGCTGAGGCTGAACAGGTACGTGTAGATGGTCTTGCAAAAGCTGATTCCTTGAGAGCACAAGGTGAATCCGAGGCAGAAATCATACGTCTTAAAGGTCTCGCAGAAGCTGAAGCTAAGGAGAAAATTGCAGAAGCATTCGAGCAGTTCGGTCAAGCAGCTGTCCTAGATATGGTAATGAAGATGCTTCCAGAGTACGCGAAGGAAGTTGCTCGTCCACTAGGCAATATTGATAAAATTACAGTCGTTGACACTGGGGGTGGCGGTAGCAATGGCGGTGCTAATAAAGTATCGAGCTATGCCACCAATTTAATGGCTACCCTTCAAGAATCGTTGAAAGAAACATCAGGAATTGATGTAAAAGATTTACTAGAAAATATTTCTGGGAAAAATGCAATAAACAACAAAGCCTTTGAACCTCAGCAACCAGCTGAAACAAAAGTTGAAACAGAACAAGTTATAGCGGAGTAAAGAATAAAAAATGGTTCCAGTAGCTACCTACTGCGAACCATTTTTTTAATCTCTATCAATAAATAAGGTTAATACTTTTGCTTCGGTATTATCGACTGGCATAAATAAATGAGGTTTATGGCCTTGGAAATAAGCACTGTCGCCTCTTTCCATACGATATTCTTTTCCATCATAAAATAAAATTATCGTTCCTTCCAAGATAAATATAAATTCATCTTGTGAGTGCGTATAGCCCTCTTTTCGTTGGTTGCTGTCCTTAGGTGTAACATGGACGATAGTTGGTTCTACCCCACTGTAAAACGAACGATTGGCAAGTAATTCGTATGAATAACCCATATTATCATCACCAAGTCGTGATTGTCGCTGCGCCTTTTTTTGAAGAACAAGATCTTCATCTGTTTTCTCATCGAGCACCCATGATAATGGGACTTCTAATACTTCACTTATTTTGGATAATGTCGCAACAGCAGATGCTGTTTGCCCATTTTCTATTTTAGAAAGCATACTTTTCGATATTTGACATTGATCAGCAACTTGCTGCTGGGTTAATTTCTTTCGTAAACGAATTTGTTTCACTTTTTTTCCGATACTTAGAAGGTCTATGGATATTCATTCCTTTCACTAATAAACTTATGTCTGTTTTTAATCATAAGTTAGCGCTTGTTTCAAGTCAAGAAACGCTTCGCCGAAAGCAACAAAAACACCATACTTTCACTTAAGAAAGTATGGTGTAAAATTGAATTATGCATTTGAAAGATATGCTAAGGAACGACTTGGAAGTTTCTTTCCTAATTTACTTTCAATATAAAATCCTGCCTCTTGCATTTTACGCTCATCAATACCTGTTTTAACTCCTAATCCATGGAGTAAATAAAGCACGTCATTTGTGTCTACATTCCCTGCAGCACCCGGTGCATATGGACAACCACCAAGTCCACCAACCGTGCTATCAAATCTTGTAATTCCATAATGTAATGCTGTCATGATATTAGCAATTGCCATTCCACGAGTATCATGGAAATGAAGAATAAGTTTATCCTTCGGGAAGTACTTCATCACAACTTCTAATAAATTTTCTACTTCGCTTGGCACTGCTGTACCAATCGTATCGCCTAGTGATAAATCATCTACTCCTGCCTCAAATAGTCGATCACACACTCTTAAAACTTGATCTGGCGAAATTTTTCCTTCATATGGGCAAGCAAAGACGGTAGATATATAGCCAGTTACACGCTTTTCTGCATTTTTTGCTTCTTTAATTACTTCTTCAAGTATAGGATATGTTCCATCAATTGTTTTATTTATATTTTTTTGATTATGCATTTCACTCGCTGACATGAACACAGAAGCTCCGTCGATTCCTGCTTCTAAAGCGAATTCGAGTCCTTTCATATTCGGAACGAGAGCAGAATATAATACGTCTGGGTTGCGAATAATACGTTTACCAACTTCTCTTGCATCTGCGAGAGCTGGGATCATTTTTGGATTAACAAATGAAGAATACTCGATTTCTTTTACACCAGTGTTTGATAGCATATTAATCCACGCTATTTTATTCTCAGTCGAAATCCATTCTTGTTCATTTTGTAGTCCATCACGGGGACCTACCTCTTTAATGATAACTTCTTTCGGTAATTCTCTCATCCTAACCCCTCCTTTGCATGTTATTGTATTCCACAATTTTGACAACGCTTACAAAGTGAATGAAAAAAATATAATAGTTATAATTACAGTACTCAATTTAGTGTAGCTTTGTTCAACTTTGTTGAATAAAGTATATAACAAAAATTCGCATTATGTCAATCCTCTGAGAATAAATTACTTTTCATTTACTCTGTTAAAGTTCCAGTTTGTTATGAGAATAAACCCGCTTCGGAAATATACTACGCTTTCCGCGTGCGGCTGGTGAGCCTCCTCAGTCGCAAGCGACTTGCGGGGTCTCACCGTTGCCTTCCATCCCGCTGGAGTCTCCGTATATTTCCGAAGCTCAATTAGTTTTTCTTTATTTAATCGGTGCAGTATCAACAAAATGTTTTCTATAAAAAAAGACAATTGATGTCTACTCCATTCAAACTAAGGGAAGTAGTACATCAACTGTCTTGTTAATTTATTTTATTCAGTTTTAAGTGTCTTGGTTTTGCTTACATACCTGAATCTTCACCAGTGTCTTCATCCCCAGGCATTTGTTCGTTAGGGACATCAGGATTTACTGGTACATCAGGGTCTTCGCCGTCAGCACAAGCTACAAGGAATCCTGATAATAAGAAAATCGCAGCAGCGCCTTTTAATGTTTTCTTCATTATTTTTCATTCCTTTCTTTTTAGCTTTCACTATCAGGTATTACCGTTTTTTACCTAAGTTAATCTTAAGAACAGGTTACAAAATAATTACAAACACTTTGCAGATATATATGGGATAATAATAGAAAATGAAACTTTTGACCGATTTGTACAGTATAAGTATATAAGCTAAAATTAAAATTAATATGTATTTTTGAGGAGGAACTATGATGGGGATTTTATCTAGATTTACAAATTTAATGCGAGCAAATATTAATTCTGTTATCGACCGCGCAAAAGATCCTGAAAAAGCGATAAAGGAAACGATTCGTGAAGTGAATTTAAATCTAAGAACCTTACAATCTGAAAATAACGCACTTAAAGCAGATGCAAAAAGAGCAAAAAGAGAATTGGACGAGTGCAATGAAAACATTAATAAGTTTCAGCGTTTTAGTGAAAAGGCTGCTGAAAATGGAGATGATTTAAAAGCACAAGCTTTCCTTGATGAGAAACAAGAGCATGAAGATAAAAAACAAAAACTATTAGCTACATATAATAACTTGGCTATAGAAGTTAAACAAATGCAACTACTCGAAGATAAACTAGCAATGGATGTTGCTCAATTAGAAACAAGAGCTGCTACCATTCTAGATAAGTCAGCTGAACTTGAAAAACAAAGCCTGATGAACAATGCTTTTAGAAGCTCCTCTAATTCTGGATTCTCTAGCTATGAAGAAGAACTTAATTTTAAATTAGACGAAGCCGAGGCACTGGCAGAACTACGCAACAATGTGGTTCATTCGGAACATGAACTTTCCATTGATGAAGAAATTGCTAAATTAAATACTAAAAAAGAATAAGATTTAGTAAACCAGTGATTGGAGGGAATAGATATGGTTATACATTATAAATGTCCTAACTGTGGAAGTGACATGTCATTTGATAGTGAATCTGGGAAACTCTCATGTGGAAATTGTGGACGACAAGACAATATTGAAAGTTTTTCAGACGAATTTATAGAAACGGTTTTTGAAGAAGATGAAGCAAAAGAATACCATTGTAATAATTGTGGTGCTGTCCTTGTCACAGATGCCGACACTACGGCAACAAAATGTAGTTTTTGTGGCGCGGCCGTCGTACTTGCAGATCGGGTATCAGGAATATTAGCCCCTTCCCTTGTCATCCCTTTCACCATCAATAAAGAACAAGCAATTGAAGCATTTAAAAAGTGGTGTAGGAACGGACGATTAACACCTAGAGGATTTATGACAGCAAATCGAATTAAAGAAATCACTGGTATGTATGTACCTTTTTGGGTATATGATTTAAACAGTAAAGCAAAAATTAGTGCTGTAGGAACGAAAGTCCGCACCTATTCTCGTGGAGATTATATTTATACAGAGACAAAATTTTATGATGTTTATCGTGATTTGGATATCAATTTCTCAAGAGTACCAGCAGATGCATCTGAAAAAATGGATGATGAGCTAATGGATAAGCTAGAACCTTATGATTATGGTAGTTTCAAAGATTTTAAAACACCTTATCTTGCTGGATATATTGCTGAAAAATATAATTATGATGACAAGGAATTACTCCCTCGTGTCCAAGAAAAGATGAGTGGTTCGATTGATAATTACATTCGTTCTACGATTAGTGGGTATACATCAGTAAACTATAAAAATAGAGATATTCACACGAAAAATGCAAAAAGTCTTTATGTCCTCCTCCCTGTCTGGATGTTATACTATGACTATGATAAGGCTGAACATATCTTTGCGATGAATGGCCAAACAGGAAAAGTTGTTGGAAAGCCACCACTAAGTATGGGTAAAATAGCAGCATGGTTTGGTGGAATTGCTGGAAGTACCTTTATCCTGATGAAAATAATTACGTATATTGTTTCAGGAGGTGGCATCCTGTTTTGAAAAAACTATTCGCAAGTAGCTTACTGGTAATTATGTTTATATTTATAACTACTGCTCCAGTTTTTGCAGATGTACAGAGAATTTATGATGAAGCAAACTTATTAACAGATGCCGAAGTCCAAGAATTAGAAGCACAAGCCTCAGCATATTTTGATGAATGGCAGACAGATTTTATTATTATTACGACAAATGATACTGAAGGTAGAATGGTCACGACGTATATGCAAGATTTTACCGATGAACTAGCTAAAGAATTTAATCGTTCGGAAGACAATATGGCTGTTCTAACAATGGATATGCAAAATAGAGAGGTTTATTTAGCAGGTTTCGGTATTGGTAAAGAATATTTAGATGACGCCAGATTGGATCAAATTAGAAATCAAATTACGAGTGATTTAAGTAATGGAAATTACTATGATGCTTTTGAACATTTCTTTGCTAAATCTGACGAGTATTTAAATATCCGACCTGGAGTTAATCCTGAATCTCTATTCTTCAATACATTCGTGCAATTAGGCGCAGCTCTTGTTTTAGCATTTATTGTTGTATTTATTATGGCATTTAACTCTGGTGGACGTGTGACGGTTAATGCAAGAACATATCTAGACCAACAAAATACAAGAATTGTTTCTCAGCATGATCGTTACTTACGCAAAACCGTAACAAGAAAGAAAAAACCATCTAATAATAGTAGTGGCGGTGGAGGCGGACGTATGGGCGGTGGCGGCATAAGCAGTGCTGGTCGCTCTCATAGCGGAAGCCGAGGAGGATTCTAAGATCAAAGGTGTAAGCGTGGCTCGTCCTCTGACAATATCCACACCATAGAAATTTTATAATTTCCTATATAAGAAAAAATTAACCCGAAAGGACGGATACCTATATGTCTTTTTTTAGAAATCAATTAGCAGACGTTGTAGAATGGGAAGAATTTAGAGATGATATGATTTTTTGGAAATGGTCCAATCGTGAAATTAAAAAAGGTAGTAGACTGATGATTCGCCCTGGTCAAGATGCTATTTTCATTAACAATGGAAAGATTGAAGGGATTTTCGAGGATGATGGCGAGTACAATATTGAGTCACAAATCATTCCTTTTCTATCGACTTTGAAAGGTTTCAAATTCGGTTTTAATAGTGGTTTGCGTGTGGAAGTTCTTTTTGTCAACACAAAGGAATTCACTGTGAAATGGGGTACAAGAAATGCAATTAACATCCCTTCCCCATCCCCTGCTCTCCCTGGTGGAATTCCAGTAAGGGCAAACGGAACAGTGAACTTTAGAGTAAAAGATTATGTAAAACTTATAGATAATATTGCAGGTGTAAAAAAATCTTACCTCGTGGAAGATGTGAGACTACGTATTATAGCTATTCTTGACCAATTATTAATGAAGTGGATTACTCGAGAAGGTAAAGATATGTTTAATCTTCAGGCGAATTCCTTTGAAATATCTAAAGGTATTAAAGAAGACCTGGATATGGAAATATTTGATCTCGGCATGACGATTACTGGATTTAACGTAATGAGCTTTAACTATCCAAAAGAAATCCAAGATATGATTACAAAATCAGCGTCGCATGGGATGGTTGGCGATGTAGGTAAGTATCAACAAATAGAGATGACGGATGGCATGTCTTCTGGAAAAGTTCAAAGTAGCGGGACAGCCTCTGACATGGTTGGAATGATGATGGGCATGAATGTTGCCAAAGAAATGATGAATAACATGAACGGCGCGAACAACCAAAATCAACAACAAAACCAACAGCAGCAAAATCAACAGAATAACACACAACAAGCTGCTACAGAAAATACATCAGGAGAAAAGCCAAACTTCTGTCCAAATTGCGGAACAAAAACAGGCGGCGGTAACTTCTGCTCTAATTGTGGTCAAAAATTAGTTTAGATCTAACGGGTTTACTTCAGAGGGGCAAACCAAATATTCACAAACAACATCGCAGTGACATTCAAAATAGAATTCACTGCGATATTTTTATTGTTATATAATATAGTCGCCGTGTAGTTTTAATTAAACAAATTGGCAGTTTTGTGGAAGATGGATTATTTAAAGTCGTTAGAATATGTGAAGGGGAGATTTAAGTGCCTAAAGCCAAGAAACATATCTGGATTTATCCACTAATCACTGCAGTTTTTTTAGTATTGACTTTTAAAGTTATTGGTAGAATAGATGAAAAGTTGATCGTCCCTTTCTTATGTCTAGGAATGGTTATAGCTATGGTTATTGATACTGAAATTAATAAACGTAAAAGAAAGATAAAAATACTTATATATGGGGTTCTTGCGCTAATTATACTAGTTGCAAACTGGTTGAATTATATTGCTTATAGTTAAACAAAAGGGTGCAATTGTTGAATAGTCGAGGGGGAAGAAAATTTGAATTTAATTTGGATAAGCTTTATTACAGTGTTTCTATTGATTTTATGTTTCGCTTGTACCCTTAATTTTATAGAAAGCTTACAAGATGGTGATAAAAGAGTAATTAGACAGTCAAGATTAGCAGCAATTACTTGTTTAAGTTTGGCTCTTGTTATTCCTCTAGTTTACACTTTAATTGCTTATGATATTTAAGTATACACTTAAGCTATTGGGTGCAATCCTTGAAGGAGGAAAAGTACCCTTTCTGGTTGAATTCATTAAAGGGGCAGAATCCTGAAGATGTCTTTATCTTTTTTGTGTGGTTTAACTATTTATAATCCTAAAGAAGAAGGTGATTATTGTGAAAGTAGCACTTATTCATATTGGGTTTTTCATTGGCCTTATTATCCTCGGTATCCTATCCTTTTTTACAATATTTGGAATAGGATTTACTGAAGGGATTACTTTATTTAGTTTAACTATTCCTTTTATTTTAAGTGTAGGGTGGAATTTTGCCTACATGCGAGGATTTCTTGGTTTACGTTCAAATGAGGTACAATCCGTTAGACCGTCTAAGAATTGGACATTTGTTAGTATGTTCCTTTCAGGGATTTTTATAGTTTATAGTTTATAGTTTACTTATGGCAACAATGTTGTTACCAATATTGTCCGTTATATCTGTATTTTTACTTCTTATTTGGTACGCACTGCTTTTTGCATATACAAAGAGTAAAAGTAGCTTTCCACAAATGATGTATGGTTCGATTCTCTTAATCGTTTCTTTGTTGCTTGCTTATCTGACTTTTAGAGTTTTAATCTCTTCCTAAACACACTTTAACTAAAGGTTGCGTTAATCAAAGAAGGTTTAACGCTTTTTTTGTCGAATATATTAAAGTGACTGGACAAATTTGTTAAATAAAGAGCATGGGGTGTTATAAATGGGTTGGCTAATCATTGTTGCGATTGCTTATCTTCCAATTATTTATCGAATTCATAGACGATTAGATTACTTAGAGAAGGAATTAAAAAGTTTAAGGGTGAAAATGATACAATTTAACTAAAGGCTGCATTACTTTAAGAACCAAGGAGTGGTAGCATTGAACTTATATCTTCATAATTATTTAGACGTGTTTAAAAGAAACTTTATGTTGGTTGTTATGGCAATGGTATTATTAGCTGTGACATTTTTTGTTTGGGCTGGAATTCCATTTTTTGTAGTCGGAAGTTTAATTGCAGAATTTACTTCAAACTATGTAATTATTTACTTCTGTATTTCATTATCAGGAGGGTTTCTATTTTCCTTCTATTTTGCTCCGTTCAACTTAAAAGTTTCTAAGAATATAGCCAGTATAAAGAACATTAGTACAGTAGTGGCTTTCGCGACAGTACAAACAGTATGGATATTAGTAAGTTCTCTAATATTTGGTACAACGTTATTCTTGATGAATGTTCTTCAGTTATAGGGTGTGATTCTTCAAGTGGGTGCAGTAGCTTTTTTCACTAACAAAGCAGTTTAGTTGAAGAAAGGATTATGGCATGGAGGTGCTTTTTTGGATCCAAAGAAACTTACTAATTTAATAAATAGTCTGGAAGAAAAACCTGGAGGCACTATACGTATTTTTGGTGAATGGTTTGGTAGACCTTATGATAATTACCATAAGATATTGGAATGTATTTATAAAGATGAAATTCTTGATATTAAATTCGATACTAGTGAAACAATAAGAGTTTGGAATCCAAATCACATTATGTTTAAAAATAATGAACTAATTATAGAAGATTCTACTTATGTTGAATTTTTAAGATTTGATTATGGGAAACCAAAATCGAAAGAAAATGTAATAAGGGAAATATACATAAACGGTGAAGTAAGTAATCCAGATAAAGAGTATGGGAAAGTTCATCAAAATATGGTGAAACCAGATTATCCAGCTTTTGAATTACTGTAATAGTTTTATTTACGCTAACGGGTGTGAGATTTAAATAATAAGTGGAGGTTTTTGTTTGCAAAAATGCGAGAGCTGTAATGAGAAATTTAACTGGAGTGCAATCTATAAATCTTTCTGGTGGACTTATAAACCGATTAAATGCGAGCAATGTGGAGCTATACATAAAATCACTATTACTGGTAGGATCATTTTCGTTTCTTTTACTATTTTACCGTTTCTTATATTCGGTCATTTTCTTTCACCTTTTAGCAATATATTAATGACTCTGGGAGTAGGATTAATCATATTAATTTTAGGTTCACTATTAACCCCTTTCTTTGTATCGTATAAAGAATCTTAGTAAATTAATACTCTTAAAGTAACAGGTCCGATTGTTCAATAAGGACAGCCGCTTTTTCACTAAAGGAGCAGTTAAGTTGAAGAATGAATAGAAAAAATGGGGGAGTTTTATTTGTTATTTTTGATTGGTTTTATTGTGATATTATTTACCCTTTTAGCGATAGAAGCAACACTAAAGAAGGGATATAAACAAAATGAAGAAATAATTGAATTGTTAAAGGAAATAAAGGAAAAGAAATGATTTATCTTTTAACAAACGCGTGCGATTATTTAAGAAGGATTAACGTACTTACCTTTTGAAAATATTGTGCTAACGGGGCAGGTTAGTGGAAGAAAAATTGGTGAAATACACTTATATATAACATAGATATAGGTAGGGATTTGGAGGTGAGATGTTGAACTTTTTTGATTGGAAAATAGAAATGGTAGAAAGTTTAAAACCGTATATAGATATTGAAAATAAAAGAATGGCTATTCTCACCACTGAAGATGATGAAATTCATTTGGCTTTAGAGTTTGATGAAAACAATAATTTAGTTATGCATCCAAGATGGAATATAAACATTATAATCTTAGGTGATAAACATTAAAATTCACTACAAATTCATAAAGATACTCATCAGCTAACGGGTGCTTTAACGAAACAAACAATTATAAAAAAATGAAGCTTAGAGAATTTAATTCCCTAAGCTCCATTTTTTATACTCTGAAATCATTTGTAAAAATCATGTGAATTAACTTCTGAACTATGGTCCAATTTATGATATTGCACCTCGCAAAGTAAACTCATTAGATTAGATCATATACTGGTTTTCATTTGAATTATTGTATTGTTACGCGAACTGTTCGGACTCCCCAGTTCAGCGCTTCTGCTTTTGTTTTTACAAAAACATCGATTTTATTTCCTCGAATCGCGCCGCCTGTATCTCCTGCAATTGCATATCCATATCCTTCAACATATACGACAGAACCCAATGGAATTACCGATGGATCAACAGCAATCACTTTTTGATTTGGATTCTTATTTAAATTAATACCCGTACTTGTTATCCCACTACAACCTGCACAGTTGGCAGTATAAGCTGTAGATGTAACAGTAAATGAATTTTTAACTTGCTCTTTCTCATTTACTTCCTTGTTCTTTTTAGGTGCTGGAGACTGAACTTGCGTTTTTTCTTGCTTCTTAGCGACTTGGACCAGATTAGATTGTTTCTTCTTTTCCTCGGCTTTCGCAAGTTCTCTTGCTTCAGCTTCTTTCGCTTTTTCTTCTGCTACTCTCGCTTTTTCAGCTTTGGCAGCTGCTATTTCGTCTTTGACTTCCTGCTCCATTGTTTGTAAGCTTTTATCTTTCGTTTCAAGGTCACTCATATAAGCAATGATTTCTTGCTGGATATTACTCAATTTCTTTTTACTATTTTCTTGTTGTTCTTTCTCAGCATTCAAGGCTACGAGTTGTTCCTGCTGATCATCATACATCGCATTTAATTCGTTAAGTTTTTCTACTGTTGTTAACTGATGGGTTTCAACAAGCTTGATATCCTCGTCAAGCTGCTCCATTAACCTTGCATCCGAATCAGCAATCTGATTTACGGCTGTTAAGCGACTAATAAAATCACCGAAACTCTGTGATCCAAATAATACCTCTAGAAAATTAATCCCACCACCTGATTGCTGATAGGAAGCCGCTCTCGTTTTTAATAATTCAAAACGATCCGCAATACTCTCTTCTAAACGTTTGATTTCAAGTTGTAGTTCTGATATTTCTTCAACTGTTTCATCGATTTCTGTCGTGATTTTATTTACTGCTTCTTGCTTTTGTTCAACTTGTATATGTAAGGTCTCTACTTGCTCATCTAATTGTTTCATTTCGTCTAGTAATTGCTTCAGCTTCTGTTCTTCTGCAGAAAGGTTTTGCTGAATTGCTTGTCTTTCTTTTTGGATATCTTGTAAGTCATCCGTGCTTTCTGCAAAGCTCAGTTTTGGAAAAAATCCACTTATCATTAAGACAGAAGCAATTAAGATTAGGGTCGTTAATTTATTACGCACTCATTTTCCTCCGCTTCTATGTATAAAATTATGTGTAGGGAGAAGTATAACATGACTTAATAACAGGGATATTATGATGAGGTTACAATTAGATTTCACTGGAAAACAAACAGCAAAAAACCACGTCATAGCAATATGCAACGTGGTTTTCTTATAAATCGAGATTTAAATATTTATTTTATTATCTGCTAAATAGCTTTCTAAAACTTCCACTACGGCTAATTTTTCTTTGTCTGTTAAAGCTAGTAATGGTAAACGAACCCCACCGACAGGAACCTCTAGATAATCTAAAGCAGCTTTTACAGGCGTTGGACTTGGTGCGCTGAAGATTGCTTGCACAACTGGTAAAATAGCACGGTGGATGCTTGCCGCTTTCTTCACATCACCTGCTATAAAGCTTTGTACCATTGTTTGCATATCATTTCCAATTACATGTGCAGCTACAGAAACAACACCATTTCCTCCAATTGCTAGCATTGGGATTGTCATCCCATCGTCACCACTATAAACACTAAACGAATCATCTGTTTCTTGAATGATTTTTGCTGCCGCGTCAAGATCTCCACTTGATTCTTTCACAGAAACGATATTTTCGATTTGGGAAAGACGGATAATCGTTTCCGGTGTCATATTTACTGCAGATCTACTTGGGATATTATAAAGCATTACTGGGAGGCTCGTGCTTTTAGCAATCGCAGTGAAATGCGCGTATAACCCTTCCTGAGATGGTTTATTGTAATAAGGTACAACAAGCATGATTCCATCAACACCAGCATTTTCTGCCGCTCTTGTTAATTCAATCGACCCTCTTGTATTATTTGATCCCGTTCCAGCTAAAACTGAGATTCTACCGTTAACTTCTTTTACGACATATTTAAAAAGTTCTACTTTCTCTTTATCTGTTAATGTAGGCGATTCACCTGTTGTTCCTGATACAACGACACCATCTGAACCATTCGCAATTAAATGTTCAATTAACTGAGATGTTGCTGGATAATCTATTTCTCCTTGTGCATCAAATGGAGTAACCATTGCTGTTAATATTTTTCCGAAATCCATTTTATTCACTTCCCTTTCAAGATTAATTATCTAAGGCGTAAGCGCCCGTTCAGCGACGTACAAACTGCGCCCCACAGGACGTGGGGTGGTTCGACGTTGCGACGTGATGTCGCGGTTTTAGTTGAACTTCCCTTTTCTTTTGAGATAAAGGAAACACGGCGACGTTAGGAGCCGATGTTGACTTATCGATTGGAGGAGCGCGAAGTTTGATAGTCGTTGGGCGCTGGAGCCGGATGTGGCTCAACACATTACTTGCTCAATATCTAGAATTTTTAATAACTTCGAGAAATATAAAAAAGCAATAACGATTATGGCCGCTATTGCTAATAGAACGTTTCTCATGTTCTTTGCTTGATAGCACCCCATATAGTTTACTATATGACAGCCCTGCACCTATTCGATACAGACCCAGCAGTTAGAATGAATGAGTCTTCTTCTGCTTCGGCAAAGCCCCCTTTTCAAATGGATTAACGGATCTCACTATCCTCCCCATAAGTACTCATGACCTTTGCAACCTCTACCTTACTTTAATGTATATAAAATAAGAGATATTCAATTGTTTGTACAACTATATCAAAAGTAGGATGAAATAACAAGTAATGTACGGTGTTTTTATGAGCTTTATAATATAACTTATGTATGAAATAAATAAGAGTGACGAATTAATTACAAACGTACATTCTAATTTTAAATAGTCATCCATTTCAGCTTTTACCTTTATATTTCCTTAACTGATTGGACTGAAACACTCAGCTTAAGGTTTTCTGCCGATGTCATAAAGCTTCTATTAATCACTTTTGATATAATTTTTTAAGATCCTTGGCCTATATGTTTTAACTATAAAATCATACATTCCGAACTTCATTTAATCATTCATCTAATGGTATACTACCTGTCTTTGACATAGACACGCCCCCAGTTATTTTTTAAAACAGTATGATTGATGAGACTAAAAAACACTCATCATCTTATGAAGAGTGTTACTTATCATACATTATGATATTTTTTAAACATACGAGCGACTCTAGCGAAGTCGTGCTGACTTAAATAACCTCTAGATTTTAGCTTCACTATTTCATAATTATCATATATATCGTATTGAACGTGAGAACTTGGGGATAGATTAGCATTTGGACTGTCTTCAATTTTTATCCGATTAGGGTGATTTTCAGTCGGTCCCGTGCTCGTTATCTTTAAACCGATTGCTATGTCGTGTTCATTATTGATTACAAGAATAAGGACAGGTCGTTTTTTACCTCCCTGCCCTTCTTCATATTTAAAATATAACTCATAGAGATGACCTACTTTCATTCGTCATTCCCCAACCAATATTCATAGTTTGCATGTGATGAATCTATATCCACTACACCGTTTTTATCAATAGACAACGATTTTCTTTGAGGTAACTTGCCAAAATCAACAGTAGAGGCTATTTTCTCCAATTCCTTTTGATTAGGAGATTCGTTCAAATCTCTTGTTTTAGTTTCCGGCATGTCATTATCCTCCTTTTCACACATCCTCACACCACCTTTTTTAAAAAAGAATGGTACTAGTATATGCTTTATTTATACAAAGTATACCATAATATTCCTTTCCATTCAACGTAAAAGAAGCCACACACGAGAAGTGATCACGCTTAGCTTTCTGTAAGTAGGTACACGATTTCTTTGAATGCTGTTTGTCTTTTTCGTACGTTAACTTAGTAGCATATGCTTTGTGAATTCTATCTTTTATTGGCGATATATTTAAAATGTATTATATATTTCGTTCGGAAAATACACCTATTACATTTCCGAAAAAAAATACCATCATTAATTGGTTCAAACATAATACTTCCATATTCTTTAAAATATTTATACACATTTGAAGAATGGTCAGATTAACATGAGTAACACAGTCATAGAAATAAAAAAAGGGATACAAATCGTATATGATTTGTATCCCGAGGGTAGTAGTTTATTTACTTAACACCTTATGAATTCTTTCTAAAGCCCAGTCCAAGTCTTCTTTCGTAATAACTAATGGTGGTGCAAAACGAATCGTGTTATCATGTGTTTCTTTACAAAGAATTCCTTCTTCTTTTAATTCTTCACAATACCCACGAACTGCATGATTAAACTCTACGCCGATAAACATTCCACGAGCACGAACTTCTTTGAAATCTTTATTATTAATCTTTCTAAGTTCACTCGCAAAATACTCACCTAATTCTAGTGATTTGTTTACAAGATCCTCATCTTCTAACACATCAATCGATGCAATCGAAACCGCACATGCCAGTGGATTTCCACCAAATGTTGAACCATGCGAACCAGGTGTGAAAACATCCATAATATTTTTATTCGCTGCAATGGCTGACACTGGGAATACACCGCCGCCAAGTGCTTTACCCATTACATAAATATCTGGGACAACATTTTCCCATTCACAAGCAAACATTTTACCAGTACGTGCTAATCCTGTTTGTACTTCGTCCGCAATAAATAAGATATTGTTTTCATCACATAGATCACGTATTGCTTTTAGATAGCCTTCAGAAGGAATAATAATTCCAGCTTCACCTTGGATAGGTTCGACAATAATTCCAGCAGTATTCGGTGTAATTGCTTCACGAATTGCCTCGATATTGTTATACTCTACTTTTTTAATCCCTGGAACAAATGGGCCATAATTGTTTTTCGCAAGTGGATCGTCTGAAAGTGAAATCGCATTAATCGAACGGCCATGGAAGTTCCCTTTTGCAGCAATGATTTCTGCTTTGTTATCTTCTACGCCTTTTACTTCATACGCCCAACGTCTTGCTGCTTTAATTGCCGTTTCTACAGCTTCCACTCCCGTGTTCATTGGAAGTACTTTTTCTTTATTCGTTAATTTTGCAATTCGTTCTGTCCATTTACCTAAAATATCGTTATGAAATGCACGAGAGGTTAAAGTGACTTTATCCGCCTGTTCCTTCAACGCTTGAATAATTTTAGGGTGACGATGCCCTTGGTTTACTGCTGAATAAGCACTTAACATATCCATGTATTTATTGCCTTCGGGATCTGTTACCCAAACACCCTCAGCTTCAGAAACAACAATCGGTAAAGGATTGTAATTCCTTGCACCATATTTATCCGTTAGTTCCATAATTTCCTCTGAAGATTTTACTGTCATTGTATTACCTCCTCGATTTTATCTGATATTCTTGCAAACATAAGATGAGATCCGCTTCTCGCAAAAATACCCTATACAGCTAATTTACATTTGATTATAACATTAATCAATTGATAACCTACACACTTGCTAGATTCAATCCGCAAAGATCTCTTTAATATCGGTCAGTGATAATCCTTTAGCTATATCAATATTGGAATCTATTACCTCTCGAATTAATTTACGTTTTCTTTCTTGAAGTTGATTCATTTTCTCTTCAATGGTTCCTTTAGCAATTAACTTGATGACATGGACTGTATTTTTTTGCCCAATTCGATATGCCCTATCTGCCGCTTGCTCTTCAACAGCTGGATTCCACCATAAATCATATAAAATAACAGTATCTGCACCTGTTAAATTTAGGCCTGTTCCCCCTGCTTTTAAAGAAATTAAGAAGATATCTTTTTCACCTTCATTAAACTTCTTCGATAACCGCTGTCTTTCCTGTGATTCTGTTGCCCCGTCCAAATAGAAAAAGGATGTTCCTGTTTCGGCAAGATTACGCGCAATGATTTTTAGCATACTTGTAAACTGAGAAAAAATTAAGATGCGTCGATTTGTTCTTTTCGCTTCTTGAATGATTGAAAGAAGTCTTTCTAGTTTTGCTGAGTTTCCATTATAATCTTCAACAAACAAACTTGGATGACAGCAGATTTGGCGTAATCTTGTAAGCCCTGCTAGAATCTTTATCCGATTTTTATCAAGCGTTTCTTTGTCTAAATGTTTTAGTTCTTCTTTCTTTAGCTTTGCTAAATATGCTGCATAGATCTTTTTCTGATCAGGGGATAGTTCCACAACCTCCACCTGTTCAATCTTCTCTGGAAGTTCATTTGCTACCTGATGCTTCATTCGTCGCAACATAAAGGGACGAATTCTCCGGTTTATTTTTCTTTTTGTCAAATGCCGAAACGATTCATAGCTACCAAATAATTCAGGGAAAACAATATGGAAAATCGACCATAGCTCATCAATATTATTTTCCATTGGTGTACCTGTTAGAGCAAAACTTGTCGTCGCTTGTAATTTCTTTAAAGCCCTTGCCGTTTGTGTACGAGGATTTTTAAAAGCCTGTGCTTCATCATAGAAAATCGTATTGAATTTCCACTTTTTATACCAGTCAATATCTGAACGAAGCATCGTATAAGTTGTAATAATAACATCATGCTTTCGAATATGTGAAAGCTTTTCTCCACGTATTTCCTTCGTACCGTCGATGATTGCAACGGTTGCCTCAGGAAGAAACTGGTTACACTCATTTTGCCAATGGTAAAGCACGGCAGATGGGCAAACAATCAATATTTGTTCATCATTTTCGCGAATAGCTGTTAATCTTGAAGCAATATAAGCGATGCTCTGCAAAGTTTTTCCAAGTCCCATATCATCTGCTAAGACCCCACCAAAACCATAGGAAGATAATGTATTCATCCAGTTGAGTCCAACCTTTTGATAATCCCTTAATTCAGCGTTCAGGTTTTCAGGAATCTGAATCTCCTGGATGTTTGGATTTGTAGTCTTTTGGAAAAATCGCTTCAATGAAATTTCAGGATTCATCATCGATTCATCTGTGAAAATATCAATTAGCTTTAAACCTTCAACCACGGTAGTTTCAAATTCATCTGGAGCATCATCTTTAAAAGGAGCCTGCTGTAAAAAGTCATGTATTTCTTTCATTTCCTTCGTTTCTAATGATAAAAGAGCACCACTTTTCAAACGATAATACCTTCTCTTTTCTTCAACTGCTTGCAGAATCTCTTTTATTTCTTTTTCAACAAATCCTTCCATCTCAAACTTAAACTCTAGCCAATCTAAACGATCTTTATGCTGTTTAATTTTAATCTTAGGCTTTGTTGGTTGTGGTAAAATTCTATTTCTAACAGCTGTCGTTGCAAAGATTTCCACATGCTTTTCTAAATTCGGCAGCACATCCATCAAAAATGCATATTCTAGTTCTTCATTATGGAGAATATAACCTCCGTCGGTTTGATAAAATTTAGCCGATTCCATCATCTCAAGGATGAGGTTTTCTTTTTCATAATCCCTGATAGCGAAGTTTTGATCCCCTGTCTCCTCGGAAGGATGAATAACAAAATAATCATAATGAAACTCAAGACTTGCAAGTAGGCGCTGATTAACTCTATCTAGGAATAGTTTTGCTTTAAGCTCCGGTAGCTCAAACTTTTCTAACATTTCCTTTGCGATTTTTACCTCACCAAATCCCTGTAATTTAGGAATAATCTTCTCACTAAAATAAAAAAGCTGATCCTCTGGGATGGATAGCGCATGATATTCATCAAGCAAGCTGTTTAAATCGATTAACTGCCTCATCGCTTCGCTTGTCAATTGATAAAATAACCCATCATATATAACAAAACCATAGCCAGGAAGCAGGGTTAATTTTTCTAATCCATTTATTTTGAGCTGAGCTCTGGCTTCTATAGAATGAATGGAAAACCTTAATGGGAGAACTGATTTTTCTTCGATTATTTCGGTTGATTGATTCTCGTGGTTCATATAGTTAACGAATGGCTTTCTTTCTATTAAAGGAAAAATATCAGTCCAAAGCAAAGGAGGAATGACGATGCTTCCTTCATGAGTACCATATGAATCATATGCAATTAACTTTTCTAAAACGAGTGAGGATTCTTTTGAAAAACAATGTTTGTTAAAGTCATAGAGATCTTTACCATCTTGATAAAAGTTTTTTCCACTATGTAGGGATCTTAGAAAAACATTTATATTATCTACTTGTTGTCCTTCAATTTTAATCAAAAGGGCAAGATTATTTTCTTTGGTAATTTTTATAATAAATTGGATATCTAACAACTTTCGTGTCTCAAAATAAGTTAATGCTGTGAATTTATCCATATTTTCATTTTGAAAGACATCAAATATATCATTTGTTTGTCTTCCCAATAACAGATGCAAAACAGCAGCAATATGCTGACAATCTTTTGAGAAAGACGCAAGAGTTGGACAGCTACATGATGATTTAAATCCATTATCGGTCTTATGGATTTCTACATGAAAATCTTCTATTCCATGGACAACCGCTTTACAAAAATCTTCCCTCTCCATAAGCATGCTTACGTTTCCTTTATGGAAGAATTGCTTGCCACGGTTAAATGCAGCTAGGCCACAACGGTCTATTATTTTCTTTTCGCTTAGACGAATTTCCACTATACGTACTCCTTCTGACAAATGCTATACTTTCATTATAACCCAAAATGAAATAGCATCTAACCTTTCGTTTTAAAAAGGATAGATGCTTTAAATTAACGGGTTCGGTTTGTTGGGAGAAACCTTAATACAGCGCGTGAATTTTATGTTGTTGTTTAAAATAAGCTTACTTTGTAGACCAATTGTATAACCGTTTTTAATAAAATATAGGTATTTTTAAGAAGTTAACTTATTTTTCAAAGGTAATTGGTTTTATATGTTAAAATAAATTAAAGATTGTGAAAAAATGTACTTAAAGTAACGGGGCAGGATAGTTGAATAAGAAAAACCAGAGTAAAGGAGAAAAATATATAATGACTGTTAATTTGGAACCAACAAAAGAACAAGTTAGGAATTGGATAGAAAGTTTTGTTCCCAAAAT